>NZ_CP097263.1:4800000-5427500 GCF_028622115.1 Kutzneria chonburiensis | reverse complement strand
GCACCGTGTTGTCATCCTTCGATCGCGGTCACCAGCCGCCGCCGGCCGGAGCGGGCCACCAACGGCGGCCCGCTCCGCAGAGCGGCGGCCGGCACCTGGGCGTACCGGACTCCGTAGGAACTCCCGTCATGCGGCAGCCGTGGCCACCGCTGAACAGTTTCCCCTGGTTCAGGGCGGGCCTCCTCGGTTTCCAACGTTGTAAACCGGCCCTACGCGAGGGTAGCCGTACAGTCGGCAGCAGGGAAGACGACCGCGGCAGGAGGAGCGTGGGTGGGCGCCAGCCTGAAGGACGTGGCCAAGCTGGCCGGGGTCTCGGTCAAGACCGTCTCCAACGTGGTCAACGAGTACCGGCATGTCAGCGCGGCCACCCGCAGCCGCGTCCGCGAGGCCATCGACCAGCTCGGCTACCGGCCCAACCTCACTGCCCGGCACCTGCGCTACGGCCGCTCCGGCATCATCGGCCTGGCCCTGCCCGAGCTCGGCATCCCGTACTTCGCCGAACTGGCCGAGGAGGTCATTGCCGCCGCCGAGCGCGAGTCCTGGTCGGTGCTCATCGACCAGACCGACGGCCGTGGCGACCGTGAACGCCTCACCTCCTCCGGGGCCCGGTCCCGGACCATCGACGGCCTGATCATCAGCCCGCTCGCCCTGGACGCCGAGTTCCTCACGGCCATGCGCGCCGACCTGCCACTGGTGCTGCTGGGCGAGCAGGTCGGCCCCGGCATCGCCGACCTGGTCGCGATCGACAACGTGACCGCCGCCCGCGAGGCCACCGAGCACCTGCTCGGCCTCGGGCGACGCCGCGTCGCCGCCATCGGCGACCAGCGCGTGTCCGCCGCCGGCACCGCCAACGTGCGGCTCCAGGGCTACCGGGAGGCGCTGGCCGCGGCCGGCATCGCCTACGACCCCGACCTGGTGGTGCCGGCCGAGTCGTACCATCGACCCGACGGCGCCGCCGCCATGCGCCTGCTGCTGTCCCTGGCCGACCCGCCGGACGCCGTGTTCTGCTTCAACGACCTGCTGGCCCTCGGCGCCCTCCGCACCCTGCTGGCCGCCGGCCTGCGAGTGCCGGCGGACGTCGCCATCGTCGGCGTCGACGACATCGAGGACGGCCGCTTCAGCACTCCCACGCTGACCACCGTCGCCCCGGACAAGACCCAGATCGCCGAGGCGGCCGTGACCATGCTCCTGGAACGTGTGAACGGCCTCGACGCCCCGCCCCGCGAGGTCATCGCCCCCCACGCGCTCCAGGTCCGCGAAAGCACGAACACCGTCGCCGGGGCCCGCTGCCCGATGTGACGAGCCGGCCGCCCACATGGCGGGACACCGCCCGTCACCCTGGCTAGGGTGATCACCGTGCTCCGCGCGCTGCTCGCCTTGACGCTGGTCGCCGCCCTCGCCGGCTGCTCGGCGGGCTCGACCGCGTACTCGTCACCCAGCGCCGACTCGATCACCATCGGCGCCAGCGCCGCACCCGCGAACCTGGACTTCACCCACACCGACGGCGCCGCGATCCCACAGGCCCTGCTGGACAACGTCTACCAGGGCCTCGTCCGTCTCGACGCCAACGGCGCGATCGTGCCGCAACTGGCGACGTCCTGGACCGTGAGCCCCGACCGCCGCACCTACGACTTCCAGCTCCGCACCGGCGTGACCTTCACCGACGGCGAGCCCTTCACCGCCGATGCGGTCAAGTTCAGCATCGACCGCGTCCACACCGACTGGACCATCTCGCTGAAGTCGCAGATGGACGTGGTCGACCACGTCGAGGTCGTCGACCCGGCGCATGCCCACGTGGTCCTGAAGCAGCCCAGCAACGGCTGGCTGTTCTCCATGACCGGCCGCGTCGGCGCGATGTTCGCGCCGGGCGGCGTGCGGCAGCTGGCTACCACCCCGATCGGCACCGGCCCGTACCAGCTGGACCGCTTCAACCGCGGCGATTCCCTCGTGCTGAAGGCGAATCCGGGCTACTGGGGCCCGAAACCGGCCTACCGCCGGGTCGTCCTGAAGTACTTCCAGGACCCGACCGCTCTGAACAACGCCCTGCTGAGCAACGGCATCGACGTGATCAGCTCAGTGCAGGCGCCCGACTCCCTGGCCCAGTTCGCCAGCGACGAACGGTTCACCACGATCCAGGGCACGACCACCGCCGAGGTGGTGCTGTCCTTCAACAACGCCGTGGCGCCACTGAACGACAAGCGCGTCCGTCAGGCCCTCACCTACGGCATCGACCGCAAGGCCCTGCTGGACACCGCGTGGGCGGGCAAGGGCCTGCTGATCGGCAGCATGGTCCCGCCCTCGGACCCCTGGTACGAGGATCTGTCCACCGTCTATCCGTACGACCCGGCCAAGGCTCGGCAGCTGCTGGCCGACGCCGGCCACCAGCACCTCACGCTACGGCTGCGTATACCCAACCTCCCTTACGCCGTGGACTCCGCGCAGGTGATCCGCTCCCAGCTCGCCGCGATCGGCGTCACGGTGACCATCGAGGAGCTGGACTTTCCCGCGGTCTGGCTGAAACAGGTGTTCACCGGCCACGACTTCGACATGTCGATCGTCGCCCACGTCGAGGCCCGTGACATCGCGACCTTCGGCAACCCCAAGTACTACTGGGGCTACCGCAACCCGGCCGTCACCCAGCTGCTGGCCGAGGCCGACGCCGGCACACCACAGCAGCAGATTGCCGACATGAAGCAGGTGGCTCGCACCATCAACGCCGACGCCGCCGCGGACTGGCTATTCCTGCTGCCCAACTTGATCGTGGCCAAGAAGGGCATCACCGGCCTGCCGCCCAACCAGGTGGGCGAGGCCTTCGACCTCTCAGCACTGGGACGGTCGTGATGGCGCTGCTCCGCCGGGCCGGCATCTTCCTGCTCACACTGGCGATCGCCTCCCTTGTCGTGTTCGCGTTCATGGCCGTCCTGCCCGGTGATCCCGCGCAGGTGGCGCTGGGCGTCAACGCCACGCCCGAGCTCCTTGCCCAGACCCGGCACGCCTTTGGCATCGACCGGCCGCTGCCGGTGCAGTACCTCGACTGGATCGGCGGCCTGTTCACCGGCGACTTCGGCCGTTCCTACGTCACCGGCGACGCGATTGGCCCCCAGCTCCTCGACCGCTTCGAGGTGACCCTGTGGCTGGTCGGTGCGGCGACGGTGGTGGCGGTGCTGGTCGCCATCCCACTCGGCACGCTCGCCGCGGCCAAGCACCGCACGGCGTCCGGCACGGTCGTGTCCGGCCTCAGCCAGCTCGGCGCGGCGGTTCCCGCGTTCCTGGCCGGCATCGTCCTGGTCGAGATCTTCGCTGTGTCGCTACACATCCTCCCGTCGGGTGGGTGGACACCGCCGGACGCCGACCCGGTGGCGTTTCTGAAAGGCCTTGTGCTGCCGGCACTGTCGCTCGGCCTGGTCCAGGCGGCGGTGCTGACCCGGTACGTCCGCTCGGCCGTGCTGGACGTGCTCCGCGAGGACTACCTCCGCACCGCGAGGGCGAAGGGCCTCAAGCCCACGCAGGCCCTGGTACGGCACGGTCTGCGCAACGCGGCGGTGCCCGTCGTGACGGTGCTCGGCCTGCAACTGGCGACACTGCTGATCGGGGCCGTGGTGGTGGAACGGGTCTTCGTCATCCCCGGCCTCGGCAGCATGCTGCTGGACGCCGTCGGCAGTCGCGACCTGATCGTCGTGCAGGACGTGGTGATGGTGTTGGTGGCGGCGGTGCTGGTGGTCAACCTCCTCGTCGACGTGCTCTACACGGTCGTTGACCCGAGGCTGCGGAGGGCGCGGTGAGGAACCTCGTGATCGGGGCCGTGCTGGTCGGGCTGATCGTGCTGGCGGCGCTGCTCTCCTTTCTGTGGACGCCGTTCGACCCGACTCAGGTCGACGCGGCGCTGCGGTTGCAAGGCCCGAGCGGCGCCCACTGGCTGGGCACCGACCGGTTCGGCCGGGACCTCGTCAGCCAGCTCATGGTCGGCGCGCGAACCACGCTGTACGTCGGCGTGGTCGCCGTCGGCGTCGCCGCGGTCGTCGGCACGCCACTCGGTGTCTTCGCGGCGGCCGGTCCGCGTTGGCTGGGCGAGATCGTGTTGCGGGCCAACGACATCGTGCTGGCGTTCCCGGCGCTGCTGCTGGCGATCATGTTCGGCGCCGCGTTCGGGGCCAGCACGCTGACCGCCATGATCGCCATCGGCATCGCCACCGTGCCGTCCTTCGCCCGCCTGGCCCGCGGCTCCGCCCTGCAGGTGCTGAACACGGAGTACGTGCTGGCGGCGCGGTCGGCCGGCCGGTCCGGGCCGGCGATCGCGGTGCGGCATGTGCTGCCGAACATCGCCGGGCTGGTGATCGTGCAGTGCTCGGTGTCGTTCGGCATCGCGGTGCTGGCCGAGGCGGCGCTGTCCTACCTCGGTCTCGGCACGCAGCCGCCGACGCCGTCATGGGGGCGCATGCTGCAGGAGTCCCAGGAACTCCTGGCCGTGCAGCCGAGGCTGCTGATCGTGCCGGGCGTGGCGATCGCCGTCGCGGTGCTGGGTTTCACGTTGTTGGGCGACGGCCTGCGTGATCGCTTCGACCCCAGGTTGGAGGGCCGTCGTGCTCGAGGTTGACGGACTGTGCGTGGCGGCCGGCGAGCTGCCGCTGGTCAGCGATGTCTCCTTCACGGTCGGGGGCGGTGAACGGGTCGGCCTGATCGGCGAGTCGGGTTCGGGCAAGTCGCTGACCGCGTCGGCGGTGTTCGGCCTGCTGCCCGACGACGTCACGGCCACGGGGTCGGTCCGGCTCGACGGCGTGCCGGAAGACCTTGTGGGGGCAACGGAAAACCTCCTCTCGACGTTGCGTGGCTCGCGGCTGGCCATGGTGTTCCAGGAGCCGATGACGGCGTTGAACCCGTCCATGCGGATCGTCGACCAGGTCGCGGAAGCCCGGTTGATCCACCGCACGGCGAGGGATCGCGCCGCCGCGCACCGGGATGCCTTGCGGCTGCTCGAGCAGGTGCGCCTGCGGGATGTCGCTGAACTGGGGAATGCCTATCCGCACCAACTTTCCGGCGGGCAACGGCAACGCGTGCTGTTGGCCATCGCTCTCGCCAATGACCCGGATGTGCTCATCTGCGACGAGCCTACCACTGCTCTCGACGTCACGGTCCAGGCGCAGTTGCTCGACCTGATTGCCAAGGGAGTAAAGGAAAGGGACGCCGCGCTGCTGTTCATCACGCACGATCTCGCAGTCGTGGCAACGGTTTGCGAACGGGTGCTGGTGATGTACGGCGGCCGGATCGTCGAGTCAGGACCGGTCGCCGACGTGCTGACTGAGCCGAAACACCGCTACACCAAGGGGTTGCTCGACGCGTCCGATCTGGAGGCTGTCGACGAGCAAGGCCGCCTGCACGCCATCGCCGGCGCGGTGCCGGCCGCCGGGCAGTTCCCGAGCGGCTGCGTGTTCCGCAACCGCTGCCCGCGCGCCGACGACCAGTGCCGCGTGCAGCCGCCCTGGTTCGGCGAGTCGACACGCGGGCACGCGTGCTGGCACCCGGTCGGAGGCGACGAATGATCAAGGTGGAGAACCTGAGTCGCGTCTACCGTCGCGCGCGGACGTCGGCATTCGGGCCGCGGGCGGAGGTGCACGCGCTGCGCGACGTGTCGTTCGAGATCGAGTCGGGCCGGCGCTTCGGCATCGTAGGCGAGTCGGGCTCGGGCAAGTCCACGCTGGTCCGGCTGCTCGCCGGCCTCGACCAGCCGACCTCGGGCACTGTCACGTTCGACGGCCGGCGGGTGGACGGACGTTCCGAGCGGCAGCTGTCCTTCCTTCGACGCGATCTTCAGGTTGTGTTCCAGGACCCGATGGGCTCACTCGACCCGCGGATGCGGGTGCGGGACATCATCGCCGAACCTCTTGTCGCGCAACGAATCCCTGGCCAGGACGAGCGTGTCGCCGAGCTGCTGGCGGCCGTCGGCCTTCCGGTCGACGCCGGCCGGCGGTTCCCGCACCAGTTCTCCGGCGGCCAGCGGCAACGGATCTCGCTGGCCCGGGCCCTGGCGCCGAAGCCCCGCGTCGTGGTCGCCGACGAGCCCGTGAGCGCGCTGGACGTGTCGGTGCGGGCGCAGATCCTCAATCTGTTGGCCGAGCTGGTCGACCAGTTCGCGCTGACGCTGGTCTTCGTCTCCCACGACCTGTCCGTGGTCCGCCACGTCTGCGACACGGTGGCCGTGCTGCGGTCCGGCGAACTGGTGGAAATCGGTGATGTGGAACAGATCTACCGCGAGCCGCGGCATCCGTACACCCGGCAGCTGGTCCAGGCGGTGCCGACGTTGCGGGGTGCCCTGTCCGGCGTCACGACCGCGGACCTCGTCAGCGAACGAAAGCCGCTTTGATTGCGCCAGACGCCACGGAAACCGCATTCATTCCATCCGCCCACGAGGTTCCGGCCGGCAGTTCGGTCATGATGGCCACCGCGTAGGGCATGGTTGGGCCCAGACCGACCATGCCGGTGGTGTTCAGCACGGTCGTCGACATCAGCAGCATCCAGCCCTGTTTGATGGCCCACGAGGTGCCCGGCAGGCCGTCCGGGATGCCGAAGTACTGCTGGAATCCGTCGGCGGCGGTCGCGGCGGCGTTGCGCATGCCGGTCATCAGCACGTCCTGCGCCTGCGCCGGGATCTCGTCCTGGATGTACTGGTACGTCTTGACGACGTCCTGCGCGGACATCATCGCCTCGCCCCACTGCGCCGGATCGTCCGGCGGCTGCGTCTCGGTGAGGCCGATCAGCGCGGCCGCCCGCGTGACGATCGAGTTGCCGCCGTCCTCGTCCCACAGGGCGTTGGCGATGTCGTCGTCGCTGTAGGAGATCATCTGCTCCAGCCGGGCCGCCGTCGCGTCGTCCGGCTGCCAGTTCTCGCTGTGCAGCAGGTCGATGGCGATCAGCAGCTTCACCACCGACGCGGTGTACATCGGCTCGGTCGCGTTGTAGCTGGCCACTGTCTCGCCGCTGTCGGTGTCGACCGCCAGCACGCCAACGGTCGTACCCGGGACGACGCTGTTGGCGGCCTTGTCCACGAGTTCGCCGACGACCTCCGGCGCCACCGTCGGGGCGGGCGTCGTGGTCGTCGTCATGGTGGTCGTGGTCGTTGTCGGGACCGTTGTCGTCGTGGGCGGCGGGACGGTTTGGCGCTCCGCGGCGAGGGTGGCGGTGACCGGGGTTGACGCGAGCAGCGCGATACCCACTGCTACTGTCGCCGTGAGCAGCGCCAAGGTCGCCGGAAGACGTCTCATGCCTGGTCAAACGGGGTGCGAGCGCCGTCCATCCCCATCGACTGGGAACCGACAGAGTCATTTCACGAAGCTCTTAGGAACGGCTCCGGGCGGTGACCGCGAAGCTACCCGGGCGGGATTGTCAGGCTCGTCTGCCATGGTGTGCTCATGGACGAAATGATCCGCGGCACCGCCGCCGGAGTACCGTTTCTGGCCCGCCCGCCCGAACACCCGACCGACCGCACGCCACTGCTGGTCGGCTGGCACATGTTGGATCCGCCGCGCACCGAAACGGCGATGGCGGCCGCGCTGCCGATGGCCGACGTGCCGGCCTGGCGTGTCTACATGCGACTGCCCGAGTGCGACGACACCGATCGTCGGGCCGCCGAGGACTACGTGCTCATGCTCATCGACCCCATGGTCAGCACCGCGTCCGGCATGTTTCCGACGGCGTTGTCACAACTGCGATCCCAGCTCGAAACTGATGGACCCCTCGGTTTTTTCGGCGGCTCCGCCGGTGGCGCGGTGGCGTTGCAAGTGCTCACCGAGCAGGACGTCGATGTGGGCGCGGTCGCGCTGGTGAATCCGATCGCGCAACTGGAGCCGGTCGCCGACAGCACGGCGAACTGGTTCGGCACGCCCTTTCGATGGTGCTACGAGTCGCGGGCCGCCGCGGCTCGGCTGGACTTCGTCGCGCGTGCCGACGAACTCCGTCGGCGGCACCCCGAACTGGCGTTGCTGCTCGTCCGCGGCGACGAGGACGAGCCGGAGTTCCGTGAGCCGCTGGGCCGACTGGCCAAGGCGCTGGACGCCGAATTGATCGACATCCCGGGCCTGGACCACGCCCTGGCCACCGAGCTGGCGCCGGGCAACGACGACGCCCGCCGCGTGGACGAGGCGTTCAGTGACTGGTTCCGGCGCTACTTGACGCCGCCGTTGCTGTAGAGCAGCTGGCCATTGATCCAGCCGCCCTTGGGCGAGCAGAGGAACGTCACCAGGTTCGCGGAGTCCTGTGGCGTGCCGACCCGGCCGAGCGGCGTGGCCCGTGTGACGTCGGACAGCTGTTGCGGGGTCATCCACCCGGTGTCGTTCGGCCCTGGGTTGATCACGTTGGCGGTAATGCCCAGGTGTGCGAACTCGTGGGTGGCGGCGAGCGTGATCCGGTCCAGTGCGCCCTTGCTGGCGCCGTAGGGCATGTTGTGGACGGTGTGGTCGCTGGTGAACGCCACGATCCGGCCGCTGCCGTGGTCACCGCGGAACCGCTGCCCGAATTCCTTGATCAGCAGCCAGGTCGCCCTGGCATTGACCGCGAAATGGAGGTCGAAGCTATCGACTGAACTGTCGAGCAGTCCCGAGTCGACGCTCTCGCAGTGGCACATCACCAGCGCGGTGACGGCGCCCAGCTCGCGTTCGACCTCGTCGAACAGCCGTGCCGGCACGGCCGCATCGCCCAGGTCGGCCTCGATCGCCACCGACCGCGCGCCGGCGGCCGTCATCCGGTCGGTCAGCTCCCGCTGCGCGTCCGGGTCACCGCCCCACGGCATCTTCTCGTCGTAGGGCCGCCAGTGGCTGATCGCGACGTCCCAGCCGGCTTCGGCCAGGTCAGCGGCCACCGTCGCACCGATGCCGGCCGACCGGCCGACCCCCGTCACCAGTGCCGTTCCCCGTGCGCTCATAGGGCCAATCTGGATCACGGGACGGCGGATGGCGACCGGTTTTCCCGGGGTCAACCCTGAGGATGATCTCAGCGGGGCCGACGCGCGACCGGGGTTTGACGCGAGCACAGCACGGGACCGGGCACCATGGTCGCCATGACGCAGCCGTTCCATGACCTCCGGGTCTTCCTCGGGGCCGTTCGCCGCCAGCCGTCCGCGGTCGGCGCGATCGCCCCCAGCGGACCCGCCCTCGCCGGCCTGCTGGCCACGGTCGTGCCCAGCACCGGCACACCGACCGTGGTCGAGCTGGGGCCGGGCACTGGATCGGCGTCGAAGGCCGTGCAGCGTCGGATCCCGGCCGGCGGCCGGCATATGGCCGTTGAGCTCGACGGCACGCTGGTGGAGCACCTGCGGACCACGTACCCGCGGCTGGACGTGGTGCACGGGGACGCGGCCGAGCTGGGCAAACTGCTGGCCGACCGCGGTGTCGAGCAGGTCGACGCCGTGATCAGCGGCCTGCCGTGGGCGCTGTTCCCGCAGGATCTGCAGCGGGCCATCCTGCGCCAGGTCGGCTCGGTGCTGACGCCCGCGGGCGCGTTCACCACGTTCGCGTACGTGCACGCGTTGGGCATGCGGCAGGCGCGGCAGTTCCGTGCGCTGCTGGACCGCAGCTTCGACGAGGTGATCGTGTCCCGGGTGGTGTGGGCCAACGTGCCGCCCGCGATCAGCTACGTCTGCCGGCGGCCGACCATGGGCGACGATGCTGGCTGACCTGCTGGTCGGCCTGCCCGGGCCGCTGGTCGTGCTGGCTATCGGCCTGCTCGTGGTCGCGGAGGCGGCGCTGGTCGTCGGGGTCGTGCTGCCCGGCTCCAGTGCCCTGCTGACGCTCGGCGTCTTCGCCGACAGCGGCCTGGTGGCGCTGCCGGTGGCGCTCGCCGTCGGCACGGTCGCGGCGTTGGTCGGCAGCAATCTGTCCTTCGCCGCCGGCCGCTACCGTCCCGGCGCGCTCAGCAGCCGGTGGCTGACAAGCGCCAAGGGGCAGCGGGCGCGGGCAGTGCTGGGCCGCTACGGCGGCTCCGCGGTGCTGGTCGGACAGTGGGTGGTCGGGGCGCGGACGCTCACGCCCCGGTTCGCCGCCGCGGCCGGGCTGTCGTACCGACGGTTCCTGCCGTGGAACCTGCCGTCGGCGGCGATATGGGGCCTGGTGTGGGTGGCGGTCGGTTACGGCGCCAGCGAGGCGTACCAGCGCTGGTCCTGGCTGGCCGTCGTGGTCGGGGTCGTGCTGATCGGTGGCCTGCTACTGGTCGGCCGCCGCGCGCTCGACCGCGTCGATGCCGTCGAGCAGGCGTGACCTCGTCTGCTCCGAGCAGAACGCCGCCCGCGCCGCGTTGCGCGCCAGCTCCGCCAGCTCGGGTCGCCCCAGGCCGAACAGCTGATGGGCCAGCAGGTACTCGCGGTTGAGGTTCGTGCCGAACATGCCCGGGTCGTCGGTGTTCAGCGTGACCGTCACGCCGGCGTCCAAGAGTCGGGGCAGCGGGTGCTCAGCCAGCGACGGCACCGCCTTCGTGCAGATGTTGGAGGTCAGCGACACCTCCAGCGGGATTCCGGTCTCGGCGAGGTGCTTGAGCAACTTCTCGTCGGTGGCCGCGCTGACGCCGTGCCCGATCCGCTCCGCGCCGAGGTCGTGCAGCGCCGCCCAGATCTCCTCCGGGCCGGTTGTCTCACCGGCGTGCGGGATGCTGCGCAGCCCGGCCGCCTTCGCGTCGTGGAAGGCAGCTTTGAACCCTGCGCGTGGGTATGGTGCCTCCAGACCGGCGAGCCCAAGGCCGACGGTGCCCTCCGGCCGCTGGTCGAGCACGTATTCCAGGGTGCTGTAGCCCTCGCGGAGATCGGACGGCATCGGCACGTCGAAGATCCACGCCAGCTCGACGCCGTGCTCCGCGAGCGCCCGTTTGCGGCCGGCGACCAGCGCCTCGGACAGCGCGTCCGGATCGACGCCGTAAGGGAAATGCGCGATCGCCGACACCGTCACCTCGGCGTACCGGACGTTGTTCGCGGCGAGGTCACGCGCCAGGCCCAGCAGCAGCGTCTGCACGTCGTCGGGTGTCGTGACCAGCTTGTTCACCGCGCTGTAGACGGAGATGAAGTGCGGGAAGTCCGTGAACTCGTAGTACCTCGCGAGCTCGACGCGATCCTTCGGCACCCGGGTCGTGGGATGGCGGCGCGCCAGCTCCAACACCGTGTCCAGTGACGCCGCGCCGACCAGGTGCACATGCAGTTCGGCCTTGGGCAGGGCTGCGATGAACGCCTCGATGTCCATTCAGTCAGTCACCAGGCCCGTCTTGTAGGCGTACGCCACCGCCTGCGCCCGGTCACGGAGGTTGGCCTTGGCGAACAGGTGGTTCACGTGCGTCTTCACCGTCGCCTCGGTCACCACCAGCTTGCGGGCGATCTCCGTGTTCGACATGCCCGCCGCGATCAGCCGCAGCACATCGATCTCCCGCGGCGTCAGCCCGTCCGCCGGCTCCGCGGACGGCTTGTTCGGCTGGCCGCCGCCCATCGCCGCCTCCACCAGCCGCCGCTGCACCTCGCCGTCCACCGTGGACTGCCCCGCCGCAGCCGCGTGCAGGGCCCGCGCGATCGCCTCCGCATCCGCGTCCTTGGTCAGGAATCCCCTTGCCCCGGCCCGCAAAGCCGACAGCACGCTGTCGTCGTCGGTATACGTCGTCAGCACCACGACCTCGGTCTCCGGGTACTGCTCCCGCACCCGCCGCGTCGCCTCAACCCCGTCACACCGAGGCATCCTCAGGTCCACCAGCAACACGTCGGGCCGCTGCTCCGCCACCAACGCCACCGCCTGCTCCCCGTCGGCCGCCGCCCCCACGACCTCCACTCCAGGCAGCAGCTTCAGCAGTGTCACGAGACCCTCGCGCACCACCGTCTGGTCGTCCGCCAGCACCACCCGCAGATCGCTCACGCCGGCACCACCAGTCGCACGCGCCACCCGTCCTCCATGGGCCCAGTCTCCAGTTCTCCGCCGATCAGCTCGGCCCGTTCCCGCATCCCCAACAGACCGTAGCCGCCGTTCGTCGCGTGTGCCGGCGGCTTTCCCGGGTGGTCAGTGACCGTGAGCACCGTGCGTCCGTCCTCAAAGTCCAGCACCGCTTCCACGGGCGCCCCCGGCGCGTGCTTACGGGCGTTGGTGAGCGCCTCCTGCGCCGTGCGGTACAGCGCCGCGGCGGCCTCCGCCGGCAGATCGCGTGGCTCGCCGTTGACGACCAGCTCCGCGGCCGCGCCGGACTCCAGTCGGAACGCCGTGACCAGGTCGGCGATCGCCCGTGCATCCGGCACCTTGTCCTCGCGCAGCGCCGCGACTGCGCGCCGTGCCTCCGCGAGACCGTCCGCAGCCAGCCGCTGCGCCTTGGTCACCTGGTCGATGACCTCCTGCGACGCGTTGTCCCGTTGCAGCATCAGGCGCGTGCCCTGCAACGTCAGTGACAGTCCCGCCAGCGAGTGCGCCAGCACGTCGTGCACCTCGCGCGCGATCCGCGCACGCTCGGCCAGCGCTGCCGCGCGGGCGTGCTCCTCGATCACCTGCTGCCGCCGCGCGACCAGCAGCTCGGCCTGCTCCAGACGCTCCTCGCGGCCCTGGCGGTTGGCCGTGAGCAGCACCAGGGCCAGCACGCCGAGCGCGATGCCCAGCCCGGCCAGCCACTGGAAGTCCCTGACCAGCTGCGGAAGCGCCCCGCCGAGCATGGACAGGCCGATCACGATGTAGCTGAACGGCCTGGGACCGCGGTAGCGGACCGCCAGCCGCGCCGTCCAGAACGGCAGCGCGTACACCACGCCGTTCGGGTGCAGCAGCAGGATCCCGCTCGACGCCAGCGTGACGGCGAGCAAGCCGACCTGCAATACCAGCGGCGACCGCAGCGCCGCCCATGAGAACGGCAGCACCATGATGTTGCCGGCGACGACGATCAGCACCAGCGGGATCAGCCACGGCAGTTCCGACGTCTGGAGCGGCGTGCCGGCCAGCACCCACCCTTGGGGCAGGAACAGCGTCAGTGCGAACACCGACGGCATCAACCGGACGAACGACAGGGCTCCGTACCTCCGGTCCGAAGGTACGAAGCCCTGATCGTCGAACATGGTCGTCATCATCGCAGGTTCTAGCGGCGGGGCGCGGCCACCGCGAGCGGCAGCCGCTGCTGCTGCGCCCGGAGGTAGATCACCGCGTTCTGGGCGGCGATGGTGATGCCGAACAGCATCAGCGCGGAGGCCGCGGTCAGGCCGCCCTCGATACCCAGCGCGTGCCCGAGGAAGCCGGCGCCGACCCGCACCGCGATCGTCGTCAGCCACAGCACGATCGTCAGCGCGGTGCCCTTCTGGAACAGGCTGCCGTCCCGCATGCTGAGCCGGGTGGAGGCGCCGCGGGCCAGCCCCAGCCCCACCACGATCAGCGCGTCGACCAGGAAGAACACGATCTCGCCGGGCCGTGCGACGCTCACCGCGGCGGCCGCGCCGCCGAACCCGATGACGATCAGGATGGCCGGCATCAGCACCAGCGACCTGGCGGTGACGAACGACCCCGTCAGCTGCTTGCCCAGCACCCGCAGCACCACCAGCGCGCCGACCAGGACCAACACCAACGTGGACATGGGCTCTTCTCTCCTCGATCTCCGGGTGCCGCTCCGGCACGGGTCCAAGACTCGTCTCCGGCGACGCGGATTTCGTCGGTCCCCAGGTGGGAGCCGGGTTGAATGCGGTATCAACCCGTGGGTGGACACACGGAGGTGGGAATGGCGTACGAGCGGTTGAGGGTCGCGGCCTACGCGGTCTGCGTGCGTGACGGCGCGGTGCTGCTGGCCAGGTGGGTGGGGCCGGAGGGCAAGCTGTGGACACTGCCCGGTGGCGGCATCGACCACGGCGAGGACCCGTTCGACGCGGTGCTTCGCGAGGTCGCCGAGGAGACCGGCTATCAGGCCGAGGTGCAGAGCCTGCTCGGCGTGCACACCATGCGCCGCCGGTACGCCCGAAGGTTCGGTGGCGAGACGGATTTCCATGCGCTGCGCATCGTCTACGAGGCCCGGATCGTCGGCGGCGAGCTGCGCGACGAAATCGACGGTTCGACCGACAAGGCGGCCTGGATCCCGCTGCCCGAGGTGGCCTCGCTGGCCCGCGTCGACCTGGTGGACACCGGCCTCGAGCTGCACCGGTCCCGTCCGTCCACCGGGCACCTCGCCGTATAGCACACCGCCCGGCCCGAAAACCCGCGCCAGACCAACCCTGTGGACAAAACCGAGTTGTCCACACCTTGATCTTCGTCGTCTCCGCCGAGCCCCGCGACCGAGCACAGTGGCGCCATGCACACCGCCGCTCACCCCGACCCGGATCACCCCGATCAGGAACATCACCCTGACGAGGATCACGTCGTCAGGCTCGCCGACATCGGCGAGCTCGCCGCCGCGATCCCGTCGCTGCTGGGCTTTCATCCCGAAGGCTCGCTCATCGCGGTGACGATGCGGGGCGACGGCCTGATCGGGCCCACCGCCCGGATCGACCTGGCCCCGCCCTCGCTGTACAGCGGACTCGTCGCCAGCCTCGTGAGATCTCTGCGCCAGACCGACGCGCGGATTGCCGTGCTCTTCGTAGTGTGCGAACAAGCCGATCCGCGGCATGAAGACCTGATACGGCGAGCCTTCGCCGCGCTGACGCGGATCAGCGTGTCGGTCTGGCACGCGATCGGGATGCCGTCCGCCGAGGCTGGCGTGCGGTGGCGTTGCTACCTGCACGATGACTGCGAAGGCGAGGTGCCCGACAGCTCCGCCAGCGAGTTCGCCGCCGCGGTGGTCCAGTCCGGCCTGGTGACCTTCGACCGTCGCGAGGATCTGGTCCGACAGCTCGAACCGCCCGACCTCAACCGCACGATCAAACTCGCCGACCTGCTCGACACGGCCATCCGGTCCGATCGCACCACCAGCGCCGAGCACCTGGCCGTCCTGCGCGACGCGATCGCCGCCGCCACCCTGCCCACGACGGACGAGGAGTTCGTCCGGTTCGGTCTGGCGCTGTCCGACTATCGCGTCCGCGACGTGTGCCTCCGCTATGCGTTGGACAGCAAGGAAGTCCCCGCGGCCGAGCGCCTGTGGCTCGAGCTCACCCGCTCCCTGCCGCCGCCCGAACGGGCCGAGGCCGCCGTCCTGCTCGGTGTGTCCGCCTACATGCGCGGCGACGGGGCGATGGCCAACATCGCCCTGGAAGAGGCCTGGTCCGTCCAACCCGGGCACAGCCTCGCCGGTCTGCTGTACGGCGCCATCAGCTACGGCGTGCCCATGGAGCAGCTCCGGCTGGTCCTGACCGACGCCGCCGTCGACGCACAGATCGACATCGACGGCGATCGTGACTCCCCGGAGGCTTCCGACATGTCCCCCTGAGTTCTTTCCAGCTGCCTGCCGGCCGCGCGCCCCGGCAGGCAACCGCCCCGAGCCGCGCCCGCCCGCGACTGCCGCAGCCAGTTCGCCGCGAACGGCTCGGGGCCGGCCGGGACCCGTCCCCCGCCCGACGGGTCCCGGCCCCTCACCCTCGACGCCGGATCAGATCCTTCCTGTCGCCGCCAACGGCAGCGGCTGCTTCTCGCCCCGGAAGCAGTGCGGACCGGATCTGGGTGAGTGGTCCTCGGATCACCGGTGTCGCTGGCCATGACGTCATTCGCCGGTTCGCTCCACCGGCGGATGCGGTCCCGGACCCGAGTTCGTCGGCACCCCTTCGCCGACGTGCCCGGTTCGGGGCGGCGGGGATCTCCTGATGAGGTGACCGGGATCCCCGCCACCACCCCAACGCATGTGGGGCTGCCTGCCGCCGGAGCGCGGTGTGCGCCTCAGTGTCGTCTGTCGGCCTGGTCAGTCGGCAGTCGAAGTCCCGGACCACTGTCGCCGGCAACCCCCTCGCCGGCGGTGTCCGGGACCGGTGGGGATCCCGTGCAAGGCGGGATCCCCA
This sequence comes from Kutzneria chonburiensis, assembly GCF_028622115.1. Taxonomy (NCBI): domain Bacteria; kingdom Bacillati; phylum Actinomycetota; class Actinomycetes; order Pseudonocardiales; family Pseudonocardiaceae; genus Kutzneria; species Kutzneria chonburiensis. The sequence continues at coordinate 5,411,614 of NZ_CP097263.1, read as the reverse complement.
CCACTCCCGCTCCTTCGCCTCAGGTGAGCGGATCGCGCGATGACTTCTGCCGGCTGGTCACCCGGCAGAGGGGTCCTGGGTACACACGCTGTCGGTTTCTCCTTGCCGATGGGATGGGCCAGGGCCGGTGGGGGTCTCGAGCCGTTGCGGGGTCCCCACCACACCCACTCACCGGGGGCGCTCGTGGAGGACGTCCCCGAGCGCTGCCCAGAGTGGTTGCTGTTCGGCGTTGTGTCTTCCGCCGGCCTGGTCAGCCGGCGGATGAGGTTCCGGACCTCGGGTCGCCGGCGCCCCTTTGCCGGTGAGGTCCGGGACCGGTGGGGATCCCGCTGATCAGTCGGAGCGGGATCCCCATCTTGCCGGTCCACTGTGGACCGCTGAGGCTTCCCGGCCGGTGGGGTGATCTCGCTGGTGGGGAACTGACCGGGGACATCGTCGTCGCGGTGTGCGCTCGTCGCGGCGTGCGGTGGACCGGTGGGCCGAGGCCTGCACGCGGGTGACTGCGGGCCTCGGTCGGACGGCTCGGCCCGTCACCGTGGTCCCTTCTCCTGCCACGGCGGCGGGCCGGGACGGACCGGGGCCCGTCCGGCGACGGACGGGCCCCGGGCACACCTCGCGAGAAAGGTGGTGGTGCGTCAGGAGAACAGCTCGGCGACCTTGCGCACGGCATTCACGTCGCCCTGCACCAGCAGGGTGGTGATCACGGTCTCCTCCCAGGCCGGCAGCTCGTCGCGGATCTTCGCGGCGGGGCCGATCAGTGCCAGGTCCTCGACCATCCTGGTGGGCACGGCGGCGATCGCCGACTTCTTGTCGCCGGCCAGGTACAGGTCCTGGATCCGGTCGCACTCGGCCTCGTAGCCCAGGCGGGCGATGGCGTCACGGTGGAAGTTGGCGCCCTTCGCGCCCATGCCGCCGATGTAGAGGGCGAGCATGGGGCGGATGAAGTCCGCGGCCTGCTCCACGTCGTCGTGCACCAGCACCGGCACGCTCGCGGCGACCTCGAAGTCGTCGAGGGTGTGCCGGGCGCCGGGGCGGCCGAAGCCCTCGGCCAGCGCGGCTCGGAAGAAGCCGTCGACCTTGGGCGAGTAGAACAGCGGCAGCCAGCCGTCGGCGATCTCGGCGGCCAGGGCCACGTTCTTCGGGCCCTCGGCGGCCAGGAAGATCGGGACCTCCGGGCGCAGCGGGTGCACCGTCGACTTGAGCGGCTTGCCCAGGCCGGCGCCGCCCGGGTAGGGCAGCTGGAAGAACTCGCCCTGGTGCTCGACGGTCTCGCGGGCCACGACCTTGCGCACGATGTCGATGTACTCGCGGGTCCGGGCCAGCGGACGCGGATAGGGCTGGCCGTACCAGCCCTCCACGACCTGGGGGCCGGAGGCGCCGAGGCCGAGCATGAAGCGGCCGCCGGACAGGTGGTCCAGGGTGATCGCGGCCATGCCGGCGGCGGCCGGGGTGCGGGCCGACATCTGCATGATGTTGGTGGCCAGCTTGATGTTCTTGGTCGCCGCGCCCCACCAGGCCAGCGGGGTGAGCGCGTCGGAGCCGTAGGCCTCGGCGGTCCAGACCGAGTCGAAACCGAGGCGGTCGGCCTCGATCACGGCCTCGGCGACGCCCGCCGGCGGACCGGACGACCAGTAGCCGGTGTGGTAGCCGAGCTTCACTGCTGACCTCCTGCCTGCGGGGCGGGCACCACGCCGTCGGCCACGAGGCCGGCGAACACGGCCTCGCTCAGCGCCATGGCGGCGGACTGCGGCCGCACCATCACGGTGAACGTGCCGATCCTGCCCTCGTCGTCGAACTGGAGCATGTCGACGCCGTGGATCTGCTTGTCGCCGACCCTGGCGCGGAAGACCAGCACGCGTGAGTCGGCGTCGCCCTCGAGGTCGCCGGTCAGGTCGCCGACGTAGCGGAAGTCCTCGAACGTGCGCATCAGCACCGCGAAGAGCGCGCCGACGGTGGCGATGCCCTCGAACGGGCGGAACTTCACCGGGCTGTGGAAGACGATGTCGTCGCGGAACAGGCCGACGATCGCGGCGTGGTCGCCCTGTTCGACCGCCGCACGCAGGCGGGCAGCCGTCCGGGCCGCCGGCGTGTCCGCGGCCGCGGGGTCCGCGGTGTGGGTCTCGACCGCTGGGGTGGTGGACACGGTGGGCCTCCCTGTGCGCCGTCCATAGTCATAAAATTGACTAGTCTCAGTCTTGCGTAGGGTGGCCGCGCCGGTCAAGGATCGGAACGACTCGGGATGGCTCGAGGTAGGGATGGCGACGGCGGTTCGGGGACCGGGGTCGGAGGAGAGGGAGGCGGCCGATGGCGTTGCGGCATGCGGTGCTGGCTGTGCTGCTGGGGGGCGAGTTCAGCGGGTATCAGCTGGCCAAGGTGTTCGACACCGGGGTGGCCAACTTCTGGTATGCCTCGCCGCAGCAGCTGTACACCGAGCTGACCAAGCTGGAGCGGGCCGGGTTGGTCGACGGGCAGCTGGTGATCCAGCTCGATCGGCCGAACAAGCGGGTGTACTCCGTGACCGAAGCGGGGGTCGCCGAGCTGGTGCGGTTCGCCGAGGCGGAGGCGAAGCCGGCGGTGATTCGGGACGACCTGTTGGTCAAGGTGCACGCGGTGGATCGGACCGACGCGGCGGCGGTGGTCGCGAGGCTGGAGGAGCGTGCCGTGCAGGCTGCGGCCAAGGCCGAGCTGTTCGACGGCACGCTGCGGGCCCTGCGCGGCGACCTGGACGAGGCCGCCTTCCTCGCGACCGGTGACCGCATCGGCCCCTACCTGACCTGCCTGCGGGGCTGGCGGTTCGAGCAGGAGAACCTGGACTGGTGCCGCCGCAGCGCGGCGCTGATCCGGGCCCGCTGGGGAGCGGAGATGCGGGACGCTGCCGCGGAATAGCCGGTACGCCAAGGGAATGAGCGTGGCGGCCTCGGCGGCGGGGCCACGTTGCGAGGGCAGCGTGCGCGGGTGGGGCCTCGCGAAGGCGTAGCGGGACCTGGCCTGGACCAGGGAAGATCCGCCGGAATCAGCCAGCCGGGCTTGGCGACAGCTCAAGGTCCGCGGGGCAGCCGGCTGGGGAGAGCTCGAGGCCGACCGGGATTGGTCGGCTGGACTTGGTGTGGCAGCGCAAGGCCTGCGGGCAGCCAGCTGGAGGTCTGCTGGAGGAGGTGGCCGGGCTTGGGTGACAGCACAAGGCCCGCCGGGTGGCCGGCGGGCCTTGGGGGTGCTGGGATTGGTTCGGCGATCAGATCAGGGCGGGGCGTTCCCACTTCTCGCCGAGAACGTGCTCGGCGAGGAAGGCCAGCACGGTCTCGTACCAGACCTTGGAGTTGCCGGGCGTGAGGATCCAGTGGTTCTCGGTGGGGTAGTAGAGGAACTTGGCGGGCACGCCGTGGCGGACGAGGTCGAAGTACAGGCGGATGCCCTCGCCGATGGGGACGCGGTAGTCCTTGTCGCCGTGGATGACGAGCATGGGGGTGCTGATGTCGGCGGCCCGCAGGTGGGGGAGTTGGCGATGATGCGCTCGGTGGAACGCAAAGGATCGGTCATCTCCCGCATCCAGTAGAACGACGCGTCGGTGGTGCCGGTGAAGGCGTCGAGGTTCCACAGGGACGCATGGGTGACGATGGCGTCGAAGCGGTCGGTCTGGGTGGCGACCCAGTTGGCCATGTACCCGCCGAAAGAACCGCCCATGGCGGCGGTGCGGCCCTCGTCGATGTCGGGGCGCTCGACGGCGGTGTCGGTGATGGCCATCAAGTCGGTGAAAGGCGCGCCGCCCCAAGAGCCCCAACCGGCCTGGATCATGTCCCGGCCGTAGCCGGTGGACAAGGCGGGGTCGGGCATGAGCACGGCATAGCCCCGGGCGACCATCAGCCACGGGTTCCACCGCCACGACCAACCGTTGCTGCTCATCATGGGCCCGCCATGGATCCAGAGCAGCAGCGGGGCGGGGGAATCGGCGGCGGCTCCGTGGGGCAAGGCGAGCCAAGCCCGGACGGTACGGCCGTCGGCGACGGTGGTGTCGATCTCGGTGAGGGTGCCGGGCAGCGAGTCGACGACGCCGGGAGCGGGCAGCGCGACGGGATCCTGCTCGGCGGCGACGGGGTCGAGCCGAACGGGCTGGGCGGGATGGGCGTACGAGTCCCGAAGCGCATAGACGGCGGAGCCGTCGGAGGCGACGCAGACGTCGGTGTAGTGACCCTCGCCGGTGAGCCGGGTGATCTCACCGGACGCCACCTCGACCCGCCACACGGGCCGCCGACCGCCCCGGTCGGCGGTGAAGTACACGGCCTGCCCGTCGGCCGACACGACGGGACCCTCGGCCCAGTCGGGGAAGTCGGGCGTGAGCCGCCGTACGGAGCCGTCGGCCAGCGTGATGAGCACCAGCTCGATGTGCGGGCACTCCTGCTCGGTGGACTCGGTGGCCCGAATGGCGATGACGCCGGAGGAGTCGGGCAGCCAGGTGGCGGCGAAGTAGCCGTAGGCGGGACCGTCGCCGAGGCTGCGGTCGGCGGCCAGCTCGCGGTCGCCGGTGCCGTCGGTGCGTACGACCCGGAGCGTGTCGCGGGCGCCGTAGGCGGCGGAAAGCACCTCGTCGGCGGTGTAGACGACCCACTGGCCGTCGAGGCTGACGGCGGCGCCGGACACGGGGGACGGGACGTCCCGGGTGAGCTCGACGACGTCGGTGACGCGCTCGTCGCCGGTGATGGCGGGAGCGGACACGACGCGCGGCTTGTCGGGCCCCAGGTCATGATCCCAGTACCGGATCGGGTAGGCCTCGTGCAGGATCGCGGTCACGCCGGCGTCCTCGCGGGCCTTGCGGCGCTCCTTGTCCTCGTCGCCGACGGCGGTGCCGTGCAGGGCGGCGGTGGTGATGACGAGAGTGCCGGCGTCGCGGGCGACGGACACGGCGGAGACGCCGCCACGCGGGGCGTACACCTGCCGGGCCTCACCGGCCGGCGGCAGCAGCCACAGCGCGGAGGCCTCCTTCTCGTCGCCGGGCTTGGACTCGGCGTCGGCACGGGAGGTCACGAACAGCACGGAGCCGTCGGGCGTGAACACGGGCGAGGACTCGCCCTTGGCCGCCCGGGTGAGGCGACGCGCCGGGCGAGAGCCGGCCGGGTCGACCTCCCACAGCGCGGCCTGCCAGGTCTTGCCGTCCGGCGCGAGCTCGGAGACGGTGGCGACGAGCCGGCCGCCGTCCGGGGACAGCGCCAGCGAACCGATCCGCGGCAGCTTGGCCACGGCATCCAGATCAGCGAAATCAGTCATGATCATTCCCCCCGACCGGCGCTGGCGAACGCCCACGCGTCGCCGACGATCGACGCCAGGTCCTCGTGCTTGGGCTGCCAGCCCAGCTCCTGCCGGGCCCGCTCGCTGGACGCGACCAGCACGGCCGGGTCGCCGGCACGGCGCGGCGCCACCTCGGCCGGGATCTCGTGCCCGGTGACCTGGCGGCAGGTGTCGATGACCTGCTTGACCGAGAAGCCGAAGCCGCTGCCCAGGTTGTAGATGCTGTGCCGGCCCGCCTTGGCGTGCTCCATGGCCAGCAGGTGCGCCTCGGCCAGGTCCAGCACGTGGATGTAGTCGCGGACGCAGGTGCCGTCCTCGGTCGGCCAGTCGTCGCCGTACATCTGCACCTTCTCGCGCTGGCCGAGCGCGACCTGGAGCACGATCGGGATCAGGTGCGTCTCCACGGCGTGCCGCTCGCCGAGTTGCTGCACGTCCGGGGCCACGTAGGCGCCGGCCACGTTGAAGTAGCGCAGGCTCACGCCGGCCAGGCCGTGGGCGGCGGCGAACGAGGTGATGGCGAAGTCGATGGCCAGCTTGCTGGCGCCGTAGGTGTTGGTGGGGCGGGTCGGCGCGGTCTCCACGATCGGCACCTGCTCGGGTTCGCCGTAGGTGGCGGCGGTCGAGGAGAACACCAGCCGCTGGGTGCCGTTGTCCCGCATGGCCTCCAGCAGCCGCAGCGAGGTGACCACGTTGCCGTTCCAGTACTTGGCCGGGTCCTGCATCGACTCGCCGACCAGCGACTTGGCCGCGCAGTGCAGCACGCCGTCGAAGCCCTCGGCCAGCAGCGGCCCGGCCACCTCGGCGATGTCGCCCTCGACGAAACGTGCCCCCGCCGGGACGGCGTCGGCGTGCCCGGTGGACAGGTCGTCCACCACGACAACCTCGTGGCCGGCCTCGAGCATCCGGGCGGCGCTCACGCTTCCGACATAGCCAGCTCCGCCGGTGACGACCAGCTTCACGAGGGTTCCGCCTCTCGATTCAGGTGTGTGGGACGAGAAAGAAGGGATTCAGTTGTGGGATCCGGGGTCCAGTCTGCCGGGTGCGGGTCCGGTGGTGGGGCGGGGACCCGGGCCCGTTGCCGGGAGCGGACCGGGCATCCAGGTTCAGTCTGCCGGGTGCCGGCCCGGAGGTGGCGAGAGGACCAGGGTCGGGTTGTCGACGACGGAGCCGGGCCGGGCGATGCGGGCGCGGATCCCGGTGTCGTGGAGCTGGTCCAGGTGGTGGCCGGGGACCAGTTCAGTTGTGGGATGGGTCCCGATTCGGCATGGGCGCGGCCCGATGGTGGCCGGATCCGGTTTCGGTTGTGGGTCGGGAACTCGCGGCGTGGCGGTGGGGACCGCCGAACGGGGGTCCCCACGTGGCCATGTCTTACTCGTCGCGGCCGGCGCCGGGGGAGGGCACGCCGACGAAGAGGCGGGGCGGGGTGAGGGAGTGGGTGGCGTAGGCGTCGACAACGGCCTGCTCGACGGCGGCGCGCGACGAGGCCTGTACGAGCGCGATGGCGGAGCCGCCGAAGCCGCCGCCGATCATGCGGGCGCCGAGGGCGCCGGCGGAGAGGGCGGCGTCGACGGCGACGTCGAGCTCAAGGCAGGAGACCTGGTAGTCATCGCGCAGGCTGACGTGGGAGGCGGTGAGCTCGGGGCCGATCTCGGCAAGCTGGCCGGACTTGAGCTTGCCGACGACCGACAGGACCCGGGCGTTCTCGGTCACCACGTGCCGGACCAAGGGCTGGAGCTCGGCGGGGAGAGCGGCCAAGGCGGCAGAGAGGTCCTCGATCTCACGGAGAGACGGCAGACCCAACAGCGAGGCGGCCTCCTCGCAGCCGCGGCGGCGGTCGCCGTAGCCGGAGTCGACGAGGGCGTGCTTGGCCCGGGTGTCGATCACCAACACCTCGAGACCGGCGGCCTCGGCGTCGAACGGGACCTGCTCGGACTCGCCCGACCGGACGTCGAGGAACAGCACGTGCCCGGCCACGCAGCACAGGGACGCGGTCTGGTCCAACAACCCCGTCATGGCGCCGACGAACTCGTTCTCGGTGCGCTGGACGATCCGCGCGATCTCGGGCCGCGTGGGGGAGCCGGACTGGTCGACCTCACGGCCGGCCAGGCCGAGCAGGGCCAACGCGGTGGCGCACTCCAACGCGTGCGAGGACGAGAGACCGGCGCCGGTGGGCACGTTGCCGGAGACGACGAGGTCGGCGCCGGACAACGAGATGCCGTGCTCACGCAGCGCCCACGCGACGCCGGCGGGGTAGGCGGCCCAGCCGGAGACGTCGCCGGGGGCGACGGAGGCGATGTCGACGGGGTCGGCGGCCTGGAGCTGACCGTCGTCGCCGAGGGTGGCGACGGTCAGCACGCCGTCGGTGCGCGGAGACGCGGCGACGGCGGCCCGGTGGGGCAGCGCGAACGGGGCCACGAAGCCGTTGTTGTAGTCGGTGTGCTCGCCGATCAGGTTGACGCGCCCGGGCGCGGACCACACCCCGCGGGGGCGTGGCCGTGCAGCTCGGTGAACGCCTTCGCGGCCTTCTGCGCCCCCATCACCGGGCGGTGACCAGAACGGCGTGGGCGACGGCGGCGTCGATCTTGGCCACGGCGCCGAGGCCGTGCACCTCGACCACGGCCGCGGCGGCGGGACCGCCCTGCACCTGCACGGTGTTGCCCGGGATCAGGCCGACCGTCTTCAACTCCGCCATCAGCTCCTCGTCGATCTGCACGTGCTCGGCGATGCGCCGGACCTCGACCTGCCCGCCGCCGCGCCGGGCGACCTCGTCCACCCGGACCAGACCGGGCTCGGGGCTCGGGGCGGGCTTGCCGCCCTCGCCGAGCTTGTCCAGCCCGGGGATGGGGTTGCCGTAGGGCGAGGTGGTGGGGTGCCCGAGCAGCGCGACGAGCTTGCGCTCGACGGCCTCGCTCATGACGTGTTCCCAGCGGCACGCCTCGGCGTGCACCTGCTCCCACTCCAGCCCGATCACGTCGACCAGCAGCCGCTCGGCCAGCCGGTGCTTGCGCATGACGGCGATGGCCAGCTCGCGGCCGGCGTCGGTGAGCTCGAGGTGGCGGTCGCCGGCCACGACGAGCAGGCCGTCACGCTCCATGCGGGCCACGGTCTGGCTGACCGTGGGGCCGCTCTGGGCCAGCCGCTCGGCGATGCGGGCGCGCAACGGGACGACACCCTCTTCCTCGAGCTCGTAGATGGTGCGCAGGTACATCTCGGTGGTGTCGATGAGGTCGTTCACCAAGACTCCAATCGGCGGAGGCTGCGGCCTGCAGGCCGGGCAGGAGCCGATCCGATGGTATCGGGCCGTCGGGACGGCCGGGACTGTCGGAGGCTGCGGAACATGTGGTGGTCCGGGCGCGCGTCAGGGCGGCCGGGCAAGGTGGGCATGACCGCCTCCTTCGCTTGTCGGACGGCGTGGGCGCGCCCCCGGTTTTCCGGGGTCGCGAGGTCGCCACAGCCGTTCCCGCACGTATGCCGTCAATATTAGTGGGTGGGACCGACAAGGTCGGTGCCCTATGCGGCGGGTTACCTGGTCGTGGCCCACCGCGACGGGGCAGGATGGCGAAGTGCGTGCCTTGATCACCCCCACCGAGCTGTCCGGCCTCGACCAGGCCCCGGTGCTGCTGGACGTGCGCTGGCGGCTGGCCGGGCCGCCCGCGATCGACGACTACCGGGCCGGGCACCTGCCGGGCGCCGTGTTCCTGGACCTTGACCGCGACCTGGCCGCCGAGCCGGGCGAAGGCGGCCGGCACCCGCTGCCGACCCCGGAGCAGCTCCAGGCGGCGCTGCGCACGGCGGGCGTGCGGCGAAATCACCCGGTCGTGGCGTACGACGCCGGTGACGGCTCGACCGCGGCCCGGGCCTGGTGGCTGCTGCGCTGGGCCGGCCACGAGCAGGTGGCCGTGCTGGACGGCGGCTTCGCGGCGTGGACGGCGGAGGGCCGCCCGACCAGCACCGAGACGCCCACCCCGGAGCCGGGGGACATCGAGGTCGACCCGGGCCACATGCCGGTCCTGGACGCCGACGAGGCGGCGGAGCTGGCCCGTACGGGCGTGCTGCTGGACGCCCGCGCCCCGGAGCGGTACCGCGGCGACGTCGAGCCGATCGACCCGAGGGCTGGGCACATCCCGGGCGCGGTGAACGCACCGTTCGCCGGACACATCGGCCCGGACGGCCGCTGGCGCTCGCCCGCGGACCTCAACGCCCGGTTCACCGAGCTCAAGGTGCAGGAGGGTCAGGTCGGCGCCTACTGCGGGTCGGGCGTGACGGCGTCCTCCGTGGTGCTGGCGCTGGAGGTCGCGGGCCTCGGCACCGCTCCGCTGTACGCCGGCTCCTGGTCGCACTGGTGCGTGGACCCGCAGCGCCCGGTCGAAACCGGTTGACCCGACCCGCACCATGAAGGTGTGAGTCAGCGGCGATTTCGACGCCCCTCGGTGTCCCGAGGGCGTTGAGTCACGCGTTCTGACGGGAGCCGAGGGGGCTAGCGGCCACCGCTCCAGCTCACGTCAGGAAGCCCGATGAAGCTGATGACCGCCGACCAGGTGCGCGCGGCGCTGTCCGTACGCGATCTCACCGACCCCAACCAAGGCCCGCATGCGATGCAGTTGCTGCTCGACGAGATCGAGCAGGCCGTGTCGCGCTGGGCCGGCCTGCCGGTGCGCCGGCATCGCGGCAGTCCCGTGGTGCCGACGGCCGACAACTACGACCGCCTCGGCTATCCCGCCGACGCGGTCGCCCGCGACGAGCGCTATTCCCGTTATCTCAGGCCGGATCTGATGCTGCGGGCGCACACGACCGCGATGATTCCGCCGCTGCTGCGAGAAACGACGACCGAGACGCTGCTGAGCGTGCCGGGCATGTGCTACCGCCGCGACGCCATCGACCGGCAGCATGTCGGCCAGCCGCACCAACTGGATCTCTGGCTGGTCCGGAAAGGCTTGGCGGACAAGGATCTCCACGACATGGCTCAGGCGGTCGTGCACGCGGCGATCCCGGGCGCCCACGCCGAGCTGACGCCGTCCGACCACCCGTACACGGTGCGGGGCAAGGAGATCCGGGTCGACGGGATGGAGGTCGGCGAATGTGGACTGGCCCGTCCTGATCTGTGCCACGGCCTGGCCATGGGCCTCGGTCTTGACCGGCTTCTCATGCTGCGCAAGGGAATCGACGACATCCGCCTGTTGCGCTCGGCCGAGCCGCGGATCGCCCGGCAATTACTGGATCTGACGAAGTACCGGACGGTGTCACTACAGCCGCCGATCCGGCGGGATCTGTCCGTGGCCGTCGGGGACAACGTCGACGCGGAGCAGCTGGGCGAGGCGGTACGGGAGGCGCTGGGCCCGGACGCGCACGTCGTGGAAGAGGTCACGGTCCTGTCGGAGACCCCGGGCGAACTCCTGCCGCCGGTCGCCCGCGACCGGCTGGGACTGCGCGCGGGCGAGAAGAACGTGCTGCTCCGGATCGTGCTGCGGGACCTGGAGCGGACTCTGACCGACGCCCGCGCGAACGCGCTGCGGGACACCGTGTACCAGGCGGTACACGGCGACCGCTGAACTGACCGCCGGTGGGCCCGTCGGCCCACCGGCGGCGGTGTGGCGCTAGGGGGTCTGCTCCCGTTCACGCAGGGCCAGTGGCGCGCCGGCCAGGTCCTCCTCGTTGCAGAGCAGCTTGACGTCGTAGTACGGCGCGCTGGGCGTGTCGTCGTAGTCCAGATGGATGGCGATCACGTCGATCGGCTCGCCCAGCCACTGCTGAGCCTGCCGCAGCCAGGCCGCGGCGCGCTCGAGGGCGGTGGGCAGGTCGTCGTCCCGGAACTCGACGGGACGGTAGGGGACCCCTTGCACCTGGTCCTTCTGATCGTTCGGGCGGGGCAGGTCGACACCGACGCCGGACTCATCGAGATCCAGGCGGATCAGTTCCTCACTCACCCCTCAAGAGTCCACCAGGCAGGCGTACCCGGGCAACCCCGGCGCGTTACGCCTACCTTGTGGTCATGGGCAAGCTTGCCGGAGTCGTGTGGGACGACACGCTGCTGGGCTACGACATGGGGGCCGATCACCCGCTCAACCCCGTGCGGCTGGACCTGACCATGGGCCTGGCGGGGGCGCTGGGCGTGCTGGACGGGATCGAGCCGGTCAGACCGGCCCGAGCCACCGAGGACGAGGTCTTACGGGTTCACTCGGCCGAGTACATCGCGGCGGTGAAGGCCGCGCCGGAGTCGCCGGTGGACGTCGGCCACGGCCTCGGCACACCGGACAACCCGGTGTTCGCCGGCATGCACGAGGCGGCGAGCCTGGTGCTGGGCTCCTCGCTGGCCGCGGCCGAGCTGCTGCTGTCGGGGGAGACGGACCGCGTGGTCAACATCGGCGGCGGCCTGCACCATGCGATGCGGGACTCGGCTGCCGGTTTTTGCGTGTACAACGACTGCGTGGGGGCGATCGACCGGCTGCTGGACCGCGGCATCGAGCGCGTGGCGTACGTGGACACCGACGTGCACCACGGCGACGGCGTGCAGGCGGCGTTCTACGACGACCCGCGCGTGCTGACGATTTCCCTGCACCAGCACCCGGCCACGCTGTTCCCCGGCACCGGTTACGCCCGCGAGCTGGGCGCCGGCGACGCGTACGGCATGTCGGTGAACCTGCCGCTGCCCCCGGGCACCACGGACGAGCACTGGCTCCGTGCGTTCCACGCCGTCGTGCCGTCGCTGCTGCGCGCGTTCCGGCCGCAGGTGCTGGTGACGCAGTGCGGCGTGGACACGCACCGGGACGACCCGCTGGCCCACCTCGGGTTGACGGTGGACGGCCACCGTGCGATCTACCAGGCGTTGCGCGAGCTGGCCATCGAGCACGGCGGCCGTTGGCTGGCCGTGGGCGGTGGCGGCTACCAGCTGCGGCGCGTGGTGCCACGGTCCTGGACGCACCTGCTGGCCACGGCGCTGGACCGCGACATCCCCGTGAAGACGGCGCTGCCGGGGGACTGGGCGCAGCGGCTGGGTGTGCCGGACATGACCGACGGCGGCGGCACGGCGTTCCAACGCTGGTCCGGCGGCGGCGGCGACCCGGTGGACATGGCCGTGCTCGGCACGCGCCGCGCGGCGTTCCCGCTGTTCGGGCTCGACCCCGACGACCCGAGAGACTGAAGCCGTGGACCCGTACGACTACCCGCGGCAGTGGGAGGCCGACGTCGTGCTGTCCGACGGCGGCACCGTCCACCTGAGACCGATCACCCCGGACGACGCGGACCGGCTGCTGGCCTTCCACGGCCGGCTGTCCGAGCGCACCCGCTACTTCCGCTACTTCGGGCCGTACCCGCGGATGCCGCAGCGCGACCTGGAGAGGTTCAGCACGGTCGACCACTGCGACCGGGTGGCCTTCGTGGCCATGCTCGGGCACGACATCGTCGCCGTCGGCCGCTACGACCGGCTGCACGACACGGACTCGGCCGAGGTGGCGTTCGTGGTCGAGGACCCGCACCAGGGCCGTGGGCTGGGGTCGATCCTGCTGGAGCACCTGGCCGCGGCGGCGCGGGAGAGCGGGCTGACCCGCTTCGTGGCCGAGGTGCTGGCCGAGAACGGCCAGATGGTGCGCGTGTTCCGCGACGCCGGCTACCAGATCGCGCGGTCGTTCGAGGAGGGCACGCTGCACCTGGAGTTCGCGCTGGACCCGACGGCGCAGTCGGTGGCGGTCGCGCGCTCCCGTGAGCAGGCGGCGGAGGCGCGCAGCGTGCGCAACCTGCTCACGCCGCGCTCGGTGGCGCTGATCGGCGCGTCCACGGACCACGCCAAGGTCGGCCACGCGGTGCTGACCAACCTGCTGGTGGCCGACTTCGCCGGGCCGGTGTACCCGGTCAACCCCGAGCACCGCTCGGTGCGCGGCGTGCGGTCGTACGCGTCGGTGCTCGACATTCCCGACGACGTCGACCTGGCGGTGGTGGCGATCCCGGCCGCCGGCATCGAGGACGTGCTGGACGCCTGCCTGGCCAAGGGCGTGAAGGCGCTCCTGGTGGTGTCGACGGTGATGGACCGTGAGGCCGAGCGGCGGCTCGTGTCGCAGGCGCGGGCGCACGGGATGCGCGTCGTGGGGCCGAACGCGCTCGGCGTCGTGAACACCGATCCCGAGGTGCGGTTGAACGCCACGCTGGCGCCGAAGCTGCCGGGGCGTGGCCGTACGGGCTTCTTCTGCCAGTCCGGCGCGCTGGGCATCGCCATTCTGGCCACGGCGGCGGAGCGTGGCCTCGGGTTGTCGACGTTCGTGTCGGCCGGCAACCGGGCCGACGTCTCCGGCAACGACCTGTTGCAGTACTGGGCCGACGACCCCGACACCGATGTCGTGCTGCTGTACCTGGAGTCGTTCGGCAATCCGCGCAAGTTCGCCCGGCTGGCCCGGAGGCTGGGGCGGCGCAAGCCGATCGTGGCCGTGAAGACCGGTCGGCACGCGATCAACACCGGTATCGCCGGCACGGTCGCGGTGGACGAGGCCAGCGTGCAGCAGCTGTTCGAGCAGACCGGCGTGATCCGCGTCGAGTCGCTGGGGCAGCTGTTCGACACGGCTCTGCTGCTGGCGCACCAGCCGCTGCCGGCCGGGCCGCGGGTGGCGGTCGTCGGCAACTCCAACGCCATCGGGCTACTGGCCGCGGATGCGTTGCTGGCGCAGGGTTTGGAGCTGGCGCGGGAGCCGGTCGACGTGGGTGCGCACGCCGGGCCGGAGGAGTTCGCCGAGGCCGTCCGGTCCACCGCGCGGTGCGAGGACGTGGACGCGCTGGTGGTCGTGTTCGTGCCGCCGATCGCCATGCCGGCCGCCGCGTACGCCAAGGCGCTGCGCGAGGCCGCCACGGGAAAGCCCGTGGTGACAACGTTTTTGGCGGTCGAGGGCGTGCCGGACGAGCTGGCGGTGCCCGGTCCGGACGGGTCGCCGTCGCGCGGCTCCGTGCCGTCCTATCCGAGCCCGGAACGAGCCGTGTCGGCGCTGGCCCGCACCACGCGGTACGCGCAGTGGCGGTCCCGGCCGCGCGGCGAGTTCCTGCGGCCGGAGGGCATCGACACCGAGCGGGCCCGTGAGCTGGTGCTGAAGACGTCCAGCGACGAGGACGTGGTGGCTCTGCTGGCCTGCTACGGCATCGAGGTCGTTCCGTTCCGCACGGTGTCCACTGTGGACTCGGCCGTGGCCGCCTGCGAGGAGCTGGGCTTCCCGGTGGTGCTCAAGTCGACCAGCGAGCAACTTCGACACCGTACGGATTTCCTTGGCGTACGGCTGGATCTGGGCAGCCTGGAGGCCGTCCGCGCGGCGTACCAGGACCTGGTCGAAGTCTCCGGGTCGACCGAGATGTACGTGCAACGCATGGCGCCCAAGGGTGTCTCCTGCCAGCTGGGGCTCCAGGACGACCCGTCCTTCGGCACGCTGGTCAGCTTCGGGCTCGGTGGCGTGGTCAGCGACCTGCTCGGCGACCGGGCCTACCGGGCCGTGCCGATGACCGACGTGGACGCGGCGGCGCTGGTCCGCGCGCCCAAGGCCGCCCCGTTGCTGGCCGGCTATCGCGGCGGGCATCCCGCCGACCTGGCCGCGCTGGAAGACCTGGCGCTGCGGCTGTCGGCGCTGGCCGAGGACCTGCCCGAGGTGCGGCAACTGGTGCTCGAACCGGTGCTGGCCTCGGCGGCGGGGGCGTATGTGAGTTCCGCGCGGATCACCGTCGGCGAGCCGCCGTCGCAACCCGACACCGGCCCCCGCCGGCTGAGACAGATTGTATCCGAGTAGCTGGCGCGGTTTCGGAGTAGCGGTCAGGGATTGGTGGCGAACCGCACCGGTTTCACGAACACCGCCGCGCGGCGGTCCTCGGCCATCGCGCGGTCGTACTCGTCGAGATCGTCGTGCTGGCCGCCGGCCGCGTGGTAGATGTCGCGCAGCAGCCGCGGCAGGTCGGTGACGCCGGGCAGCTCGTCGTCCGGACCGGCGATCTCGGTCGGGCCGGACACCGAGATCCACTCCCAGCCGGCCCGGAACACCAGCGTCGCCTCGCCGCCGCCGCGCAGGTTGGCCAGCTTGGCCGTGTTGCCACGGGACACGAACGCCACCGTCGGCTCGCCGGTGACCGGATGCGGGAAGACTGTCGCGTTGAGCACGGACGTGCTGGGCTTTCCGTTGGCGCGCAAGGTGACCAGGACGGCCAGCCAGTGCTCGCGACTGGCCAGCTCGGTGATCCGGCGCAACCCCTCGTTGATCTCCACGAGACCCACTCTAAGGTGGTGAGCCATGCCAACGCCGTCGCATCGCGCAGGGGAACCCGTTCGCGCCGGCATCCCGGAGCACGGGCGCGTGCCGCGGTACTACGCGGTCAAGACGCGGCTGCTCGGGCTGATCGAGGAGCTCGGCGAGGGCGTGGCGCTGCCGTCGGAACGTGAGCTGGCGGAACGGTTCGAGGTGTCGCGGGTGACGTTCCGGCAGGCCGTGAGCGAGCTCGTGCTGGAGGGGCGGCTGGTGCGTCGGCAGGGCGCCGGCACGTTCGTCGCGCCGCCCAAGCTGGTGCAGCCGCTGGCCCTGGTCTCGTACACGGAGGGCATGCGCAGCCAGGGCGTCGAGCCGAGCCGCTATCTCGTCACGGCCGAGCACATGGCCGCCGACGACCGGCTGGCCGAGGACCTGGCCATCGCGCCGGGCGACCCGGCGCTGCACATCGAGCGGGTGCTGCTGGCCGATTCGGAGCGGATCGGGCTGGAATCGACCTATCTGTCGGCCCGTCGCTTTCCCGATCTGTTGTCGGAGTTCGATCCGGCCACCTCGTTGTACGCCTATTTGACACAGGCGGCGGGTATTGTGTTGGCGCAGGCCGAGGAACGGGTGGAGACGGTGTTGGCCACCCCGCGGGAAGCGCTGCTCATCGGCACCAATCCGGCCGTCCCCATGCTGTTGCTGCACCGGCTGACCAGGGACGAAGCCGGTGTTCCGATCGAGCGTGTGCGATCTCTGTATCGCGGTGACCGTTTCAGCTTCATAACGCAGCTGAATCTGTGACGTCGTTTCCCCGGGGTCGACAGGGGAGTGTTGTGAGCAGAACGGTTGCGCCGCCGGCACGTCGGCGCCTGCCCAAGAACTGGCGTGCCGTCGGCCGGCCGGCGCTCATCGCCTCGGTGTTGATCGCGCTGGTGCTCGTCACCGACATCGTGGAGACCGCCGCCGACATCGCCGGCGCCGCCACGGTGGACGACGTCGTCCTGTGGATCAACGCCGGCCTGTTCGTGCTGGCCGGCGTGGCGTTCATCGGGTGGCTGTGGCGGGCCCGGGCCAATGCCGAACTGCTCGTCGGCCCGCACGGCCAGCGGCTGACCCGCGAGTGGGTCATCGGCTCCTGGTTCTGCCCGGTGGTCAACCTCTGGTTCCCGTACCAGGTGGTGGTCGACGTGTGGCGGGCCAGCGCCCCCGATCGCGGCTGCCTTCGCGACGGGCTGGTCGTGTGGTGGTGGATGACTTTCGCGGTTTCGTGGCTTTTCACCCGATTCATCACGCTGGTCGGCATTGTCGACGTGGCCCCGCTCCTCTTGTCGTGCGCCTTGAATCTGGCTTCCGGCGTCTTCGCCCTGCTGGTCGTGCGGCAAATCAGCGACTGGCAGGCGCTGCCCCGCACATAACGGGGGTTGATCCGTGACTTTTCGGCTGTACTGTGCCCTCCGGGTCGGGGTTTCATGCCCGAAGGGGGAAGTCGTGGAGTCGAATCACAGACCGCCGCTCGGCGCGCCGATGTCGGCCGATTACCGGCGTGGCCACACCGGCTGGCAGCCGGTCGGCGGTTTGGGCATGGCCGCGTCGGTGTTGATCGGGTTGGTGGCGTTGCTCGCCGGCCTGCGCACCATCGCGGTGGTCAGCGGGCGCGTCCAGCTGGCCCTGCTGTACATCCTGCTCTACGTCGTCGCGCTGATCGCCGCCGCGGTCGTGTTCATCGTGTGGGTGCGGCGGGCCCGGGCCAACGTCCATCTCGTCGCCGGTCAGCGGTTCGCGCCGCGGCAGCGCGGTTACTGGGCCCGGTTCTCCTGGGTCGCGCGGTACGTGAGCGATGTGTGGCGGGCCAGCGCGCCCGACGGCCATGGCGGCGAGCGCCTGGTGATGGCCTGGTGGATCACCTGGCTGGCCAGCAAGCTCGTGCCCGCGCTCGACCGCGGCGTGGCCGACCGGATCCCGGTGGCCGTCGTCGCCACCGTCCTGGAGATCGCCGCCGCCGTGCTGGCCATCGTCATCATCCTGCGCATCAGCAAGTGGCAGCGCGTCTCCCCGGTGTGACCCGCCGGACCGACAGCTGATTTGCCCCTCCCCACCGGGTTTTCCGGCGTACGGTTGCCGGCGGGGAGGGGACGAGAATGACGTATGAGCAGCCGGCGGTGGTTCGCCCCAACGGTGGTCTGGCCAGTCTTGTTCAGGTGGCCATCGGCCTGAGCGCCGTGGTGCATGTCGGTGCGACGCAGTCCGACTTCAGGGTTCAGAATCCCGTCGTCACCATGGTGTTCATGGCGGTGGACGCGCTGGTGCTGGCCGGCGCGGCGGGGTTGTTCATCGCCTGGCTCTGGCAGGCGTGGGGCAATGCCGAAGTGATCGTCGCGCCGCGGAAGATGCGCTGGCAGCGCGGCTGGACGATCGGCAGCTGGTTCGTGCCGCTGGCCAACTTCGTGCTGCCGGCGCTGGTCGTGGCCAACGTGGCCGACGCGAGCTCGGGCTGGCGGCGGTCGTCGCGGCGGTTCGTCACGCTGTGGTGGCTGCTGTTCCTGATCACCGAGATTGCCGGCCACGGCTACTTCAACACCTACTCGTGGGTGACCCGTGGCGGCGAGATCGTCGAGTACCACGTGCAGCGGTACACGCTGCACTCGACGCTGTCGCTGTGGATCGTGATGACGGTGCTGGAGGCCGCGACGACCGTCATGGCGATTCTGCTGGTCCGACGAATCACAGCGATGCAGACCGCGGCAGCGACCGCGCCGTCCACCGCGACCTGACGGGCATGTCAGGAAGGGCCCCTTACTGACGTTCAACGTGAGGTTCGGTCCCTTGATCTTGCCCAGACACTTAAGCCTTGACTTGAGTGTTGAACGCGCCGATACTCAAGTGTGTGCTTAACCATGAGCTGGACCGGGTGTTCCAGGCGCTGGCCGACCCGACCAGACGGACGCTGGTCGACCGGCTGACCCGCGGCCCGGCCTCGGTCAGTGAGCTGGCCGAGCCGCTGCCGATCACGCTGGCGGCGGTGGTGCAGCACCTTCAGGTGCTGGAGGCGTGCGGCCTGGTCCGTACGGAGAAGGTCGGCCGCGTCCGCACCTGCCAGATCGACCCGGCGGGGCTGCGGGCGGCCGAGGACTGGCTGCACGAACGCCGCACCGCCTGGGAACGAAAGCTGGACCGGCTCGCCGACGTATTGGAGGAGAAGCCATGACCGTCAAGCATTCGACGTTCACCATCGACCGGACCTACCCGCAGCCGCCGGCCAAGGTCTTCGCGGCTTTTGCCGACCCGGCAACGAAAGCGAGCTGGCTGATGGCTCCCGGCCACCAGCACGAGCTGGATTTCCGGGTCGGTGGCACGGAAATCGCCCGCGGCGGCGAGTTGCGATTCGAGGCCACGTACCGGGACATCGTCGACGGCGAGCGGATCGTCTACAGCGCGACGCTGCACGACGGGGACAAGCTGTCCACGGTTTCGCAGACCACCGTCGAGTTCATCGCCGACGGCGGCGGCACGCGGCTGGTGTTGGCCGAGCAGGGCGCGTTCCTGGACGACATGGAGCAGCCGGAATGGCGTGAGCAGGGCGTGACCAGCCAGCTCGACACGCTGGCCAAGGTCCTGGCGGGGTAGCCGCCGAAGGCGACTACCCCGCTGTGGGCACTACTTGCCGAACCCGGCCTTGCGCAGCGCGTCGGCCATGGAACCGCTGGCCGGGCGCTCTTCGCGGCGCGGCTGACCGCCACCCCGCTTGCCGCCACGGTTCTGGTCCGGCCGGCGCTGACCGCCGCCGCCCTTGTTCTGTGCGGCCGAACCGCCGCGTTCGGGCTCGTCCTCCAGACGCAGCGTCAACGAGATGCGCTTGCGCGGGATGTCCACGTCCAGCACCTTCACCCGCACCACGTCACCGGACTTGACGACGTCCCGCGGGTCCTTGACGAAGGTCTTCGACATCGCCGACACGTGCACGAGGCCGTCCTGGTGCACACCGATGTCGATGAACGCGCCGAACGCGGCCACGTTGGTGACCACGCCCTCCAGCACCATGCCCGGCTTCAGGTCGCCAAGCTTCTCGACGCCGTCGGCGAAGGTCGCCGTCTTGAACGCCGGGCGCGGGTCGCGGCCGGGCTTCTCCAGCTCCTTGAGGATGTCGGTGACGGTCGGCAGGCCGAACTTGTCGTCGACGAACTCGGCCGGCTTGATCGCCTTCAGCTTGCCGCTGTTGCCGATCAGCTCGGTCAGCGCCAGGTTGTTGGCGGTCAGGATGCGCCGCACCACCGGGTAGGCCTCGGGGTGCACGCTGGAGGAGTCCAGCGGGTCGTCGCCGCCCGGGATGCGCAGGAAGCCCGCGCACTGCTCGAACGCCTTGGGGCCCAACCGGGCCACGCCCTTGAGCGCGTCGCGGGAGCGGAACGGGCCGTTGGCCTCGCGGTGCTGCACGATGTTCTCGGCCAGCCCGGCCCCGATGCCCGACACCCGGGTCAGCAGCGGCGCGGACGCGGTGTTCAGGTCGACGCCGACGGCGTTCACGCAGTCCTCGACCACGGCGTCGAGCGACCGGGACAGCTTGGCCTCGGCCAGGTCGTGCTGGTACTGGCCGACGCCGATGGACTTCGGGTCGATCTTGACCAGCTCGGCCAGCGGGTCCTGCAGCCGCCGGGCGATGGACACCGCGCCGCGCAGCGACACGTCCATGTCCGGCAGCTCGGCCGAGGCGAAGGCGGACGCCGAGTAGACCGAGGCGCCGGCCTCGGAGACGACGATCTTGGTCAGCTTCAGCTCGGGCCGCAGCTTGATCAGGTCGGCGGCCAGCTTGTCGGTTTCCCGGGAGGCCGTGCCGTTGCCGATGGAGACCAGCTCCACCTTGTGCTGCTCGCACAGCTTGGCCAGCGTGGCCAGGGACTCGTCCCAGCGGTTGGCCGGCTGGTGCGGGTAGATCGCGGTGGTGGCCACGACCTTGCCGGTGGCGTCGACGACCGCGACCTTCACGCCGGTGCGGAAGCCCGGGTCGAGGCCCATGGTGGCGCGGGTGCCGGCCGGCGCGGCCAGCAGCAGGTCGCGCAGGTTGGCCGCGAACACGCGCACGGCCTCGTCCTCGGCGTCCTGGCGCAGCCGGCCGCGCAGGTCGACGCCGAGGTGCACGAGGATGCGGGTGCGCCAGGCCCAGCGCACGGTGTCGGTCAGCCACTTGTCGGCCGCGCGGCCCTGGTTGTCGATGCCGAACCGGGCGGCGATGCGCAGCTCGTAGTCCGACGGCTGGCCCTCGACCGGCTCCTCCGGCTCCAGGCTGAGGTCGAGGACCTCCTCCTTCTCGCCGCGGAACATGGCCAGGATGCGGTGCGACGGGAGCTTGGTGAACGGCTCGGAGAACTCGAAGTAGTCGCTGAACTTGGCGCCGGCCTCCTGCTGGCCGTCGCGGACCTTGGACACCATCGCGCCACGGGTCCACATCTGCTCACGCAGCGCGCCGATCAGGTCGGCGTCCTCGCCGAAGCGCTCGACCAGGATGGCCCGCGCGCCTTCCAGCGCCGCCGCGGCGTCGGCCACGCCCTTCTCGGCGTCCACGTAACTCGCGGCGGTCGCCTGCGGGTCCTGGGTCGGGTCGGTCAGCAGGCCGTCGGCCAGCGGCTCCAGCCCGGCCTCGCGGGCGATCTGCGCCTTGGTCCGCCGCTTCGGCTTGTACGGCAGGTAGATGTCCTCCAGCCGGGCCTTGGAGTCGGCGGCCATGATCTGCTCGCGCAGCGCGTCGTCCAGCTTGCCCTGCTCGGCGATCGACTCCAGGATCGCGGTGCGCCGCTCCTCCATCTCCCGGAGGTAGCGCAGGCGTTCCTCCAGGGTGCGCAGCTGGGCGTCGTCAAGGCCGCCGGTTGCTTCCTTGCGGTAGCGGGCGACGAACGGCACCGTCGAACCGCCGTCGAGCAGGCCGACGGCCGCGGTCACCTGCCCGTCCCGCACGCCGAGCTCGTCGGCGATCCTCTGCTCAATGGACATCACGGCGTCGATTCTGCCGTCTGGGTGGTATCGGCTTCGATCCGCCCTGGGATAACGAATTGGTAACTGCTCTAGTCCATGCTACGGTCGGGCCCGTGCGAGTACTGGTCGTCGGCGGAGGCGTGCTCGGGACGATGCACGCATGGCAGGCCGTGCAACGCGGCCACGAAGTCCTTCAGATCGAACGAGAACAGCAGGCCAGGGGCGCGTCCGTGCGCAACTTCGGCCTGGTGTGGGTGGGCGGCCGCGCGCCCGGCGAGGAGTTGGCGACCGCGCAGCGGGCCCGTGAGCTGTGGGAGGAGATCGGCCGTCAGGTCGACGGCATCGGCTTCCGGGCCAACGGTTCCTTGACCGCGCTGCGGACGCCGCTGGAGCTGGCGGTCGCTTCGGAGGTGGTGGCCCGTGATGATGCCGCCGAGCGTGGTCTGAAGTTGTTGACGCCGGCCGAGGTTCGGGCCGTGAACCCGGCCCTGCGTGGGGAGATGCTGGGCGGCTTGCTGTGTGAGCGGGACGCTGCGGTTGAACCCCGCGTGGCGCAACCCGCGCTGCGGCAACACTTAGTGGCGTCTGGGCGGTATAGCTGGCTGCCGGGGCGTGAGGTTCGGGCGTTGCTACCTCATGGCGTACGCGATGATCACGGCGATGTGCACGAGGCGGATCTGGTGCTGCTGTGCACGGGGGCGGTGCTCGGCGGGCTGGTGCGGGAGATCGTCGGCGAGGTGCCGGTGCGGCGGGTTCGGTTGCAGATGATGCAGACCGATCCGTTGGATTCTCGGCTGACCACGTCCATCGCTGACGGTGACAGCTTCCGGTACTACCCGGCTTATCGTGGTGCCGCACTGGATGCGCTGAATGCTGAGCAGCCCCAGTCGGCCGTTGCCGTCGAGCACAAGATGCAACTCCTGATGGTGCAACGACTTGACGGCTCGTTGACGATCGGCGACACCCACGAGTACGACGAGCCGTTCACCTTCGACGTCGACTCGGCACCGTACGGGCACCTCGTCACCGTGGCGGAATCCCTGTTGGGGCGGGCACTTCCGCCGATCCGCCGGCGTTGGGCCGGCGTGTACGCGCAGCACACCGATCCGGCGATGGTCGTGCACCGGGCCGCGATCGCCGACAACGCCTGGCTGATCACCGGACCCGGTGGCCGGGGCATGACCTGCTCGCCGGCCATCGCCGAGTGCACTTTCGTGGAGGCTGGACTGTAATGATCAACCTCGGGATAACATTGGCAGTAATGGACATGGCCGGCACGACGGTCGCCGACGACGGCCTGGTGGAGCGCGCCTTCGCCGAGGCCGTCGGGGCCGTCGGAGTGTCCACATCGGACGATCGGTTCCCGGCGATGCTGGACCACGTGCGGGCGACCATGGGCCAGTCCAAGATCGTCGTGTTCCGGGCATTGTTGCCGGAAACCGAGGCGCAGCAGGCCAATTCCGCCTTCGAGGCCGCCTATGGCCGACTGGTCGAGGCCGGGCACTGCGAGCCGATCCCCGGGGCCGAACAGGCGATCAAGGATCTGCGGGCCGCCGGCGTGAAGGTCGCACTGACCACCGGTTTCGCCCGTCCCACCCAGGACGCCATCATCGCCGCCCTGGGCTGGTCCGACCTGGCCGACATCGCCCTCACGCCGGCCGATGCCGGTCGCGGACGGCCGTTCCCCGACATGGTGCTCACGGCCGTGCTGCGCTTGGGGATCGACGACGTCCGGCACGTCGCCGTGGTCGGCGACACCCCGTCCGACGTGGTCAGCGGCCTGCGGGCCGGCGCGTCCATCGCCGCCGGCGTGCTCACCGGGGCTTCGACCCGGTCGGAATTCGAGGCGGTGCGAGCAACTCACGTGTTGGAGTCGGTGCGGGACCTGCCGGCCCTGCTCAGCTGAGGGCCAGTTCCACGGTCTGACGCCAGTTCATGGCCCGGCCCTCGGCGAACAGGGTGTCGTAGGACTGCGCGCCGAGGGCGTCTCGGGCCGTGGCCAATCCGCTCGTGAACATCCGGGTCACCGAACGGCTGATCATCCCCGGGCTGAACTGGTCGGCGAGCGGGGCAACGGCCCCACCAAGGCGGGCGGCCCGGGCCGGATCGCGCCGGCGCGCGGCGATGGCCGTGAGATAGATCAGTCCGTGCACCATGATCAGGGGTGCGCCGACCGGCTCGAGGATCATGACCGCCTCGCGGATCATCGGTTCGGCCGCCGCCCACTCGGCTCGCCAGGTCAGGATGACGGCCCGCCAGAACAGGATCACTCCCAGGTCCCATGGCGCGCCGGCCCGGCGGCGTTCGGCCTCCAACGCGATCAGCTCGCGTTCGGCCTGCTCACGCCGGCCCAGCTGAAAGTCCATATTGGCCCGCAGCGCCCGTACGCCGCCATGGGTGCTCGGCCAGTCCAGGTGCCGCAGCACGGTTTCGGCCTCGGTGAAGGTGGCGTGGGACAGGGCGTAGTCCTCGGACCAGATCCCGATGTGGGCCCGCCGGCACAGCGCCGAGGCCAGCACCTCGGGATCGCCGCCGAGCCGGGCCCTGGCAACGGCATCGTCGGTCAGCCGGGCCACCTCGGCCAGGTCCCGGCCGGTCACCGTGTACGCGTAGTGGGCGAGCACACCGGCCTGGTCGCTGTCGGCCAGTATCTCCCTTGCCCACTGCTGGTACTCCCGGAAGCTGCCGCCGACCAGCCAGAGCGGGTGGAAGTCGAGGATGGCGGCGCAGCGGGTGAACTGACCCCGGTCGAGCAGCCGGCGCATGGCCACCCGCAGGTTGTCCTGCTCGGCGGTCAACCGGACGAACCATGCCCGCTGGTCCGACCCGTCGACTCCGTACCGGGCCTGCCGCATGAAGCCCTCGACATACGCGGCATGGCGTTCGCGCAGCTGGTCCAGATTGCCGGTGGCCAGGGCGAAGCCGCGGACCGTCTCCAGTATGGTGAAGCGGTGGTCGCCGTCGCGGACGATCAGGCTGGCGTCGAGCAGCGCGCCGAGCAGCCTCAGCGTCGTGGTCAGGTCCAGGTCGGCGACCTCGGCTGCGGCGGGCGCGGTCCAACCGCCGGCGAACACCGAGGTCGCCCGCAGCATGGCCTGCTCGTCGGCCGTCAACAGGTCGTAGCTCCAGGCGATCGTCGCCGACAGCGCCTGATGCCGCGCCGGCAGGTCCCGTGCACCGTCGGCGAGCAGGTCGTGGGAGTAGGAAAGCTGTTCCAGCAACGCTTTCGGCGACAGCAGCCGGGTTCGGGCCGCCGCGAGCTCAATGGCCAGCGGCAGGCGGTCCACCCGCTCACAGATCGCGTCGACCGTCTCGGCGTCGAGGTCGTCGGCAGCCCCGGCCTGCTGCGCGCGTTCGGTGAACAACTCGACGGCCGCGTGCCGGTCCAGCGACTGCACCGGCCTTAGTTGCTCCCCGCCCAACCGCAGCGGCGCACGACTGGTCGCCAGCACCGTCAACCTCGGCGCGGCGTCCAGCAGCCAGCTGATATCCGGGCCGGCGTCCAGCAGGTGTTCCAGATTGTCCAGCAGCAGCAACGGATTTCGGTCCCGCAGGTACGTCTGCACGGTGGTGCGCAGCGACACCCCGGTCAGGTCCTTGATGGCCAGGCTGGTCGCGATCGTCGGCAGCACCAGGCTCGGGTCGCGGACCGGGGCCAGCGGCACCACCGTGACGCCGTCGGCGAAGCTCGTCTCCAACTCCCGTGCCGCCGCCAGCGCCAGCCGCGTTTTGCCAACGCCGCCCGGGCCCGTCAGCGT
Source organism: Kutzneria chonburiensis (assembly GCF_028622115.1). Taxonomy (NCBI): domain Bacteria; kingdom Bacillati; phylum Actinomycetota; class Actinomycetes; order Pseudonocardiales; family Pseudonocardiaceae; genus Kutzneria; species Kutzneria chonburiensis. The sequence continues at coordinate 5,386,410 of NZ_CP097263.1, read as the reverse complement.
CACCAGGCGGGTTTTCCCAACCCGCTCCACCACGTCCGCCACATCCCGATCACGGCCGATCAGCCTTGTCCGGTGCGCCGGCAGCGCCTCTTCCGGCTCTCGCGGCGGCAGCGGATCCAGCGTCGGATCGTTGCGCAGCACCGCCACTTCCAGCCGTTGCAGCTCCGCTCCCGGGTCGATCCCCAGCTCGTCCGCCAGCCTCGCCCGTGTCTTCCTCGCCAGCTCCAGCGCTTTCGTCGACTGGCCCGCCCGGTGCAGCGCCAGCATCAGCTGCCCCACCAGCCGTTCCCGGGTCGGGTGATCTTCGACCAGCGTCGTCAGCTCCCCCAGCACTTCGTTGTGCTGTCCCAGCCGCAGCCGCGCATCCACCCGGTCTTCGATCGCGACCAGCCGCGTCTCTTCCAGGCCTCCGCACAGCCGCTCTCTTGTCTCCTGTGCCGCCTCCGCCAGCGCCGGCCCCCGCCACAGCTCCAGCGCCCGATCCAGCAGTCCCAGCTTGGCCACGTCATTCGGCGCCAGCCTCGCCCGCGCCACCCCGTCCAGAAACCGGTTCGCGTCGATCCTCATCGGATCCGCCCGCAGCACGTATCCCGCGCTCTCCGTGGCAATCGTCATGTCCCCGTCGTCGGCCAGGATCGCCCGCAGGTTCGACACCGCCACCTTCACCGCGTGCGGCGCACTCCTCGGCGGGCCTTCCGGCCACACCAGGTCGACCAGCCGCTCCACCGCCACCGGCCGGTTCACTTCCCACGCCAGCAGCCCCAGCACCAGCCGCTGTTGCCGCGGCCCCAGCGCCACCACGTCGCCCCCGACGTGTGCGCTCACCGCCCCCAGCAGCCGTAGTTCCATCACGTCCGAATATAGCGAGGTACGTTCCCGGCCGATGTGCTTACGATGCCGACGTGACAGCGATGGGGTGGAGTTTCGGCGTGCTCGGTGACCTGATGTGGTCGCGGCTGCCCGAGACCCGGCGAGGGCCCGCGTCGGGACCCCATTCGTTACTCCTTGTGGCACGGGTGTCCGGCCAGTGGGTTCGAGAATGGGAGAGGGCATCGTGTTGTCCGCTGTGTCGATCGAGTTGAGCCGCCACGACTGGGGGTCGCTCGTCGCGGGCCAAGGCACGGCCGCCGAGGTGCCCGCGGCGGTGGCGGGCTTGGTCGCCGCGACCACTGCCGAGGAGGCTGACCGGCACACCGGCTGCCTGGTTAACGGGGTGGTCGTGCAGTCCAACCTGTTCGAGGCGGCGGTGCCGCTGGTGTCGGTGCTCTGCGCCGCGCTGACCGACGACCTGTCGGCGGCGGCTCGGCGTGATGTGCTCCTGCTGATCAGCGAGATCGTCAACGGCGACACCCACCACAGCGAGATCGAGGCGGGCCGACCGGACCTGGAGGTGCGGGCCCAGGAGGTTGCCAGGGCCGGGTTGTGGCTGTTCTACCGCGAGCTGCTGCACGGGAATCCGGCCGATACCGAGGAAGTGATGGACATCCTCAACGTCGTCGACACCGACCGGGCCCGCTTCGAGCAGTTCCGGGATCAGGTGAAGGCCCGACTGCGAGCCTCCTGACTACAGCTCGATGTCCCCTTGCACGCGGATGAAGGTCTCGGTGGCGAAGACCTGTTCGTATTGCTGAGGTGTCAGCTGGGCGGCGGCGGAGCTGGTGAGCTGGCTGCGGTGTTCGAACAGCGCCTGGCGTTTGCGGTGCACGTACGGTCCCAGCTCGATGCGGGTGGTGATCCGCTGCTCGATCAGCTCCAGTACCCGCTTCCGCTCCCCGTCCGGCTTCGGCCGCTCGATCCCGTTACGTCCCAGCGCTTCCCTCAGCTGCTCGGCCCGCTTCGCCCCGTGCGCCCCGAAGTACAGCGTGGTCTCCGGCAATACCGCCAGCGCCGTCGCGGCGGCCGCGTGCCGGTGATCCACGTGCTCGTGGCCCGCGTCCGGGTTGTGCGTCAGAACCACCTCCGGCCGGTACTGGGCCAGCAGGACTCGCACCCTCGCCGCTACTTCCTCGACCCCTACGGCGCTGAACACCGTTGTGTCGGCCCACTTCGCCCAGCCCGGCAGGCCCGAGTCGTGATATGCCAACCGTTCCACGGTCTGCGCGCCGAGCCTCCCGCACGCGGCATCCAGCTCCCGGCTCCGCGCCTCCGCCACCCGCCGTCGGTCGTGCCCCGCCTCCCCAGGTTTCACCCCGCCCACGTCATCCCCGAACTCCCCGTTCGTGCACGACACCAGCACCACGCGGACGCCCGCGTCCGAATACAGGGCCAACACCCCGCCCGCACTCGTGCACTCGTCATCCGGATGGGCGAAAACTCCGAGCACTGTCCGAACCGTCATCCTCGGCGACCTCCCGGTGCCATCCTGTACGGATCGCGCGGAGAAGGAGACCGAAATGGCGGAGCCGCACAACTTCATCAGCGGCGAAGTCAGCGGCCAGGTCATCCAGGCCGGCCGGATCGAGGCCTTGTCGTTCCGAGGCGGGCCTGCTCTGGTGCCGCGAGAGACCCCGCCCATGCCGGCCCACTTCGTCGGGCGGCAGGACGAGCTCAGGACTCTCGACCGGCTGACCGAGGCCGGCGGGCCGACCATGTGCGTGGTCCAGGGCATGGGCGGTGTGGGCAAGACGGCCCTGGTGGTGATGTGGGCCGAACGGATGGCCGGCAAGTTCCCGGACGGCCAGATCTTTGTCGACATGCGGGGGTATTCGGCCGCCGGCACGCCGCTCTCGTCGGCCGAGGTACTGGGACTGGTCCTGCGCTCCCTCGGGGTCACCGCCGATGAGCTGCCAGCCGATCTGGACGCTCGTGCGAGTCAGTTCCGCACCCTGGTCAGCTCCAGACGGCTGCTGATCATCCTTGACAACGTGGCCGCCGCCGAGCAGGTGCTGCCGCTGGTGATCGGATCCGGCGACTGTCGACTGGTGGTCACCAGCCGCCAGTCGCTGAGCGAACTGACCCTGGCCACCTCCCGTGTCTCGGCGTTCAGAGTCGACCCGATGAGTCCTGATCTGGCGCGAGAGCTGCTGGATCAGGTGCTCGGCCTTGACCGGACGGACGCAGAGCCCGACGCGGTGGCAACCATCATCAACGAGTGCGCGGGTCTGCCGCTCGCCCTTCGGATCGTGGGCGCACGTGCGGCGGACAGCAAGCGGCCGCTGGCCGAGCTGGCGACCGAGTTGGCGGCGGTCGGGGCCGGAGAGTTCGGCGAGATCTCGGTGGAGACCGCGTTCTCCTGGACGTACCAGCACCTCTCGGCCAACGCGGCGCGGCTGTTCAGGTTTCTCGGCCTGCATCCCGGTGGTCAGGTCACGGTCGAAGAGGCCGCCGCGCTCGTCGACCTGCCCCCGAACACCGCGACTGACGCACTCGACGAGCTCGTCAGACAGAACATGCTCGCCGGTGACTATCGGCTGCACGCGTTGGTCCATTCCTATGCTCACGAACTGCTGCTCTGGGAGGAGGAGCAGGAACGGCTGGCGGCCGAGGGGCGGCTGCGGAAGATCACCAGGCAGCCCCGGCAGAACGTGGACTGGGCCGATGACATGCCGGCGCGGGTCGACCGGCTCAACCGCACGCCGCTGGCGGGCGTCCTGGCGGATCGGTTACGGAAGGCGCAGCAGGAGCAACCAGATGTGTCCTTCCTGATCCACCTCGATGGGCCCTGGGGAGCGGGCAAGACGAGCCTGCTGAATCTCCTGCAAGACCGTCTGCACGGCACGAACGTCGTGATGTTCAATGCCTGGCGGTATGCGCGCGTGGAACCGCCCTGGTGGGCGTTGATCACCTGCATGCGCGATCAGCTGATCGGCCGGCGGCAATGGTGGCTGAGGATCAGGGAGACGGTGGCCCGGATAAGGAGATCCGGGGCGTCTTATCTGCTGGCGATGTTGGTGCTGGTGCTGCTCGGCGTCGGGGTGGTGATGCTGCTGGGGCCGATTCCGTTGACACCGAAGGACTTTGGGGACTACGGCAAAGCGGTGGCGGGGGGACTGGCCGCGCTGGCCGTGTTGTGGTCGGCGGGGAAGGTCGTGAGCCGCCTGCTGCTGTGGAACTCGGCCCGGGGTGCGCGGCTGTTCGAGCAGTCGCACACGAACCCGATGCACGAGGTGACCGAGCACTTCGCCTGGCTGGTGGAGCATTCCCGCAAACCGGTGGTGTTGTTCATCGACGACCTGGACCGGTGCGACGAGAAGTTCGTGGTGGCGATCCTGGAAGCGGTGCAGAACCTGGTCCGGGACGCCCCGGCGGGCACGGGGAGGATCCCGCGGGCGGCGAACTTCGTGGTGGCGGCGGACGGGGCGTGGCTGCGCAGGGCGTACGAGAAGACGTACGAGAACTTCCAAGGGGCGGTGGATGAACCGGGCCGACCGCTGGGGCATCTGTTCCTGGACAAGCTGTTCCAGCTGAGCGTGCCGATGCCGGCAATGGGAACGCAGGTCCAATCGGGCTACTTCGACACGCTGCTGGGCATCGCCCCGGCGGCGCGAAGAGAGCTGACGGAGGAGGTCCAAGAGGTACGCGCCCGAGTGGTGAGCGGCCGCACCGAGGGAGACGTGCTCGAGGCGCTGGACAACGCCAGCCCGGCGGCGAGGCAGGCGGTGATCTCCGACGCGGTCACGAAGATGTCGGCGCCGGAGGTGAGCGAGGCGACGGAGCACACGCTGCAGAAGTTCGCCCCGCTGCTGCTGGCCAACCCCGAGGCATGAAACGCTTCGTCAACACGTACAGCGTGCTGCGCATCCTGCGCACGATGGAGAGCACCACCGTGGGCACGGACCCGCTGGCGCTGTGGACGATCATCCTGATCCGGTGGCCCCTGCTGGCCGGCCACCTGGAACGCGATCCCGAGCTGATCGAGGTGATCAAGGCCGACGGCGAGATCCCGGAACCGCTGCGTTCCCTGGAACCGACCGTGCGCCGGTTCCTCACGGACGCGCCGACGGAACTGACCCCGGCCCTGATCCGGTCGTGTTGCGGCGGGCAGGTCGGCTAGACGCTGATCAAGGGCACGAGGACCTCGTCGACGATGGCGAGGATGACGTCGTCGGTGATGGGGCCGTTGTGGGTGTGGAAGTGGTCGCGCATGAGGGCGGGGCCGACGGAGGCGACGCGGGGGGTGAGGGCGGCGGGGCGGGCCTGGCCACGGAGGACGGCGCGCTGGATGAGGTCGAGCATGAGCTGGTTGCGGCGCTCGACGAAGCGCTCGCGGTGCAAGGTGAGGGCGCCGGGGACGGCGTCGAGCTCGGCGATGACGGAGCGGACGGCGACGCCGAGGGGGCTGTTGAGCGCATCGGCCATGGCGCGGAGGGCGGCGAGGAGGTCAGCGCGGAGGTCGCCGGTGTCGGGGAGCTCCTCGACGGTGGGGAAGACGTTGAGGATGGCGTCCATCATCAACTCGGCGCGGCCGGGCCAACGGCGGTAGAGGGAAGCCTTGCTGGTGCGGGAGCGCTCCGCGACCCGCTCCATGGTCAGGCGCTGGTAGCCGACCTCAACCAACTCGTCCAAGGCGGCAGTGAAGATCGCCCTGTTGAGCTCGTCGCCGCGCCGCCGCGGCCCCTTGCGGTGATCCACGCCACCCGTCCGTTCGAATAGAGTCCGTTGCGTTCTCTAACGCCCGAGGCTACCGTGGAGATAGAAAACGTTTCGTTCTCTATGGGGGAGTCCTCGTGCGTGTTCTCGTAGTCTCGGCCCCCGGCGTGGGGCATGTCTTCCCGATGGTGCCGTTGACCTGGGCTTTGCGCGCGGCCGGACACGACGTGCTGGTCGTCACGTCGAGTGACGGCCTGGCGGTCGCCGACGCGGGCCTGCCGGTGGTGGACGCGCTGCCCGGCAGCAACGTCCGCGACCAGTTCGAACAGCTCCGCCGGCAGGACCCGGAACGCTTCGCCGAACTGGCCAATCGCCGCGTCACGGACGTCCGCGAGGTGGGGGCGATCCTCCCGTGGCTGACCCGCCCCCTGCTGCCGGGCACGATGGCGGCGGCCGAGCGATTCCGCCCGGACGTGGTGCTCCAAGGCGCGATGGGCGGCTCGGGCCTGGTCGCGGCGGCCAAGCTGGGCGTGCCCTGGGTCGGCCACGGCTTCGGCTTCCTGCGCGGCGGCCAACTGGCCGAGACGTTCCGCGAGCACATGGCCGACGGGTTCGAGCAGTACGGCGTCGACCTGCCGGAACGCCGCGCCTACGTCGATGTCGCGCCGCCGAGCATGGCCGAGCCGGAGGGGTGGCCGATGCGGTACGTGCCGTACAACGGCGGCGGCGTCGAACCGTCCTGGCTGGCGGAGGCGCACAAGCCACGCGTCGCGGTCACCCTCGGCACGGTCGCGCCCTCGATGAACGGCCTCGGCCCGGTCGAGCGGATCATCGAGGCGGCGCCGGGCGTCGACGCCGAATTCGTGCTGGCGCTGGGCGACAAGGTCGACCTCGACGGCCTCGGCCCGCTGCCGCCGAACGTCCGGGCGGCCGGCTGGGTGCCGCTGAACTCGTTGCTGGCCACCAGTTCCCTGCTCATCCATCACGGCGGCGCCGGCGCCGCGATGACGCCGCTGGCCATGGGCGTCCCGCAGCTGGTCGCGCCCAGCGGCGCGGACCGGCACATCAACGCGGCCGCCGTGCACGACCGCGGCGTCGGCCTCCAGGTGGAGGAGCACGAGCTCGACGCCGGGGTGATCAACCACCTGCTCGCCGAGGACAAGTTCCGCACCGCCGCGGCCGAGGTCGCCGCCGAGGTCGCGGCCATGCCGTCGCCGCCGGAGGTGGCCGCGCGGCTGGCCGATTTCGTTCGGGGTTGAACCGACCCGCGTTACCGCTCGTGTCACCCACACTCGACTCGATCGGCACGGGGGTGCGTGGGACATGTGTGAGCGACCGGAGTTACCGAGGATCGTCCCGACGGCGACGCCGGCCGGGGCGAAAGTGTGGCTGGTGACCGGATATCAGGACGTCCGGGCCGGGCTGGCCGACCAGCGGCTGAGCAAGGACACGCGGGCCGTCGAGCACGTGATCGACGGCTGCGACATCGACGGCCAGGCGCTGCGGGCGCTGCCCCTGGCGGTCGCGGAACCCTTGCTGTGCCCCGAATCGGCCGACCGGCTGCGGCGGCTCGCCGACGAGGTGTTCACGCCTGATCACGTGGAACCACTAAGGCCGCTGATCGGGTTGCTGGCAACAGAGTTGCTCGCGCCGCTGCACGACCAGCGGTCGGTGGACCTGGTCGCCGAGGTGGCCCGGCCGCTGCCGCTGCTGCTCACGTGCGAGCTGCTCGGGCTGCCGGCCGACGACAAAACCCGTTCGTGGACGGAGATTCTGCTCGCCGTCCACGAACGGGCCGGCTCGGCCCAGGCCGACAACGAGCTCATGTCGGCCTTGGCTGCCACCAAGGCGTCGCCCGACGAGATGCTGAACCTCGTGGCCATGCTGGTCATCGGCGCCGTCGAGATCGCCGGCGGCTTCGTGGCCAACGCGATGACGGCGCTGCTGGCCGACCCGCGCCGAATTGCCTTGGTACGCAACGAGCCCGCGCTGCTGGGCGATGTCGTCGCCGATCTGGTCACCGGCAGCGATCCGTTGCATGTCGGCACATTCCGCTGCACCACCGAACCGGTTCGGTTGGGCGGCACGGTGATCCCGGCCGGTGAGGTCGTCATGCTGGCCGGCATCGACTGTCCGTCCGACCGCCGCTTCGTCGGCACGGTCGGGCTCGGCGTGCAGTACCGAATCGGCGCGCTGCTCGGCCGCGTGTTGGCCGAGACCGTGCTGGAGCTGTTGATCGGCGACTTCCCCGACCTGCGCCTGGCCGTGCCGGCCGCGCGGATCCCTTGGCAGTTCACGAGATTGAGCCGGGCCGTGGAAAGCCTGCCGGTGCTGGTCAGCTGAGGCACGAGGCCCATTCGGTGAAGGTATGCCAGCCGACCTCGGGGTAGTCCGAGCGGAGTCGGCTGATGTCGACGTCCATGCCGACGCGCTCGAAGTACTCGAACATCGCCGCCAGGTCGGTCGAGTAGTGCGCCACGTCCTGGACGCTCGCCGCGTCGTACTCGATGGCACGGCCGAGTCGGGTGCCGAGCGTGCGGGCCATCTCCTTGCCCGTGCGCTCGTCCGAGGCGATGTCGATGCGGCGGCCGAGAAACTCCTCGCGCCGGCCGATGACCAGGGCCGCGAAGGCACCGATGTCGGCCGCGGCGATGAGCTTGAGCGGCGTGCCCGGCGACAGCGGCAGCGAGTACCGGCCCTGTCGCAGCGACCGTGCCGCCCAGCCGCCGGCGACGTTGTCCATGAACGCCGCCGGGGCGATCACCGTCCAGTTGTCGGTCGCCTGCGCGAGGTGCTGCTCCACCACCCACTTGCTGTCGAAGTGCGGGATGCCGGTGGCCCGGTCGGCGTTGGTCGCCGAGGTGAACACGATGTGCGCGACGCCGGCCCGCACGGCTGCGTCGACAGCGGTCACGCCCTGGCGGACCTCGGTGTCCAGGTCGGTGCCGAACGGTGTCGTGACGAGGAAGACCGCGTCGACCCCGTCGAACGCCCGGTCCAGCGACGCCGGGTCGTCGAAGTCGGCGGCGACGACCTCGATGCCGTCGAGCTCGACGGCATCGGGCCGTCGAGTCAGGGCGCGAACGTGATGGCCGGCCGCCACCAGCGCTCGGGCGGTCGCGCCGCCTTGGGTTCCGGTCGCGCCGGTCACCGCAACAGTCAAAGGTTCCATGCACAAAGTTTGACCGTGAAAATGTTCCGCAAGCAAGTCTTTTATTCGGTCGCCACCAGCGCCACCACTTCCGCCCAGGTCAGGGCATGGCCCTCGCCGAACAGCACGTCGAAGTCCGCCGGACCGACGAGGGCCCGCACCTTGTCGGTGGCCTCCTGCGTCAGGTGGCGGACGATGTCCCGCAGCGTGTGGGGCCCGGCCTGCTCGACGAGGCGTGCGGCGGCACCGGCCAAACGGGCGGCGCGACGGGGACGGTCGGTGTGTGCGGCGATCACGGTGAGGTAGTTCAGCGCGTACATCATCGTGGTGCCGGTGCCGAAATGGTGGGTCAGCGCGACGGAGTCGCGGATGAGCCGCTCGGCCCGGTCCCAGTCGCCGAGCCGGATCAGCACGAGCCCCCGGTAGACCAGGGTGACGCCGAGGTCCCAGCCGATGCCGGCCTGCCGGCGGTCGGCCTCCAGCCGGGCCAGCATCCGACGGGCCTCGTCGGGCCGCCCGAGCGCCAGCACCACGGTGGCGTGCGCGGCCCGAGCCACGGCGTAATGGCTCGGTTGGCCGCTTTCCATTAGCGCGGTCTCGGCCTCGGCGAACACCTCGTCGGCGAGGGCGTTGTCCTCACGCCACATCACGACATGTCCGCGCATCAGCAGCACCGGCCCGAGGATCGCGGGATCGGCGGCCTGACGGGCCAGCCGCACCGCCTCCTCGGTGGCCCGCAGGCCTTCGGCCTGGTCGACGCCGTACACGGCGAACCCGTGGATGCCCAGCACGCCGGCGCGGGCGTCGACGCTCAGCGGGCCGGCCAGCACCTCGGCGGCCCAACGCCGGTATTCGGCCTGGTGCCCGCCGACCACCCAGTACGGCATGAAGAACAGCACCGACGCGCACTCCTCGAACCGCCCCCGGTCGAGCAGCCACCGCAGCGCGGCCCGCAGGTCGTCCTGCTCGCGGTGCAGACGGTCGAACCACAGCGCCTGGTCCGGCCCCTCCATATCGCGCCGAGCCGCCGCGAAGGTGCGCACGACATACGTGGCGTGCCGGTCCCGGGCAAGAGTGGAATCCCCTTGGGCCAAAGCGAAAGTCCGCACGGTCTCCAGCAGCAGGAACCGATCGTCCTGCCGGACGACGAGACTGCCGTCCAGCAGGGAACCGAGCAGCCGCAAGGTTGTCGTCGTGTCGAGGTCGGCGACGGCGGCCGCGGCGTCGACCGTCCAGGCGCCGGCGAACACCGCCACCGCCCGCAGCAGGGCCTGCTCTTCGGACGGCAGCAGGTCGTAGCTCCACGCGATGGTGGCGCGCAGCGTCTGGTGCCGGGCCGGCAGGTCCCGGGCACCGTCGGTCAGCAGGTCGTGCGAACCACGCAGCTGGTCCAACAGCGCCGACGCCGACAGCAGCCGAGTGCGAGCAGCGGCGAGCTCGATGGCCAGCGGCAGACGGTCGATGCGTGCGCAGATCTCCGCCACCACAACGGGATCCAACACACCGGGCGACCCTGCCTGCTGGGCCCGTTCAAGGAACAACGCCACCGACGACGGCCCGTCCAACGGCTCCACCGGTCGCACCTGCTCGCCGCTCAACCGCAACGGCGCACGGCTGGTGGCGACGACGGTCAGCCCGGGCGCGGCATCCAGCAGCCACCCGATGTCCGGCGCGGAGTCGAGCAGATGCTCGAGATTGTCCAGCAGCAGCACCAAACGCCGCTCCCGTAGGTACGCCGGCAGCGTATGGCGCAGATCGCCGGTGTCCTGAATGGACAGTGCGTCGGCGATCGCCGCCAACACCAGACGGGGATCGCGCACCGGCGCCAGCGACACCATCGGCACGTCTTCAGCCAGCCGACGCGTGGCTGCCACGGCCAGCCGCGTCTTGCCGACGCCGCCGGGCCCGGTCAGCGTCAGCAGCCTGGTGCCCTGACGCAGCCGCTCGACGACATCGGAGATGTCCCCGTCCCGCCCGATCAACCGGGTCCGGCCGACCGACTCGGACACGGTCGAGGCAACCGGGGACAATGCCGGGTCGTCACGGAGAATGGCCAGCTCGAGCCGCTGCAACTCGGCCCCGGGGTCGATGCCCAGCTCCGAGGCCAGCAGCGCCCGGGTGCGCCGGAAGACGTCCAACGCCTGAGCGGTCTGCCCGCCGCGGTGCTGGGCCAGCATCAGCTGCCCGACCAGGCGTTCCCGGGTCGGATGGGCGTCCACGAGCGCCGTGAGCTCGCCGACGACGGCGTCCCCGCCGAGCCGCAGCAGGGCGTCGAACCGGTCCTCCATGGCGACGAGCCGGGTCTCCTCCAGCCCGCCGCACAGCCGTGACCGGATCTCCGGCGTGGCCGCATCGGCCAGCGCCGGCCCGACCCACAACGCCAAGGCCTGGTCCAGCAGGCCGACCCGGGCCCGGTCGTTCGGGGCGGCGGCCGCCCGCGCCACCCCGTCCAGGAACCGGTGCACGTCGATCCGCCGCGGATCAGCCTGCAACACATAGTTGCCGGTGATGGTCATCTCGTCGCCGAGCACGGCTCGCAGATGGGACACGTGCACCTGGACGGCGTGCGCGGCGCTGCGGGGCGGGTCGTCGGGCCACAGCCAGGAGATGATGCGCTCCCGCGACACCGGCCGGTTGACCTCCAGCGCCAGCAGGGCCAGCACCAGCCGCCGCTGCCGCGGTCCCGGCTCCACCGCCGCCGTGCCGACGCGCACGCGCACCGGCCCCAGCAGTTGCAACTCCACGAAGACTCCCCAGGTGAGCCTTTAGTTGACAGTGGAAGTGTTCTGCCGTCAACTCTTGGCCATGGCGGATCACGATCCACTGCTCGCGTGGCTGTACATCCAGCAGGGTGTGAAGACCATCGAGGAGGCGCTCAGCGCGATCATGGAGGAGCACTGCGGCTGCACGCTCAGTGAGCACGCGGCGCTGTACCGGCTGAAGAGCGCGAAGGACCGTCGCCTGACCATGGCCGAGCTGTCGGAGCTGCTGTCGATCAGCCCCAGCGGCACGACGCGGCTGGTCGACCGGCTGGTCAAGCGCGGCTGGGTCGAGCGCGTGCAGCCGCCGGACAACCGCCGCACGGTCTGCGCGACGCCGACCGAGGAAGGCCTGCGGATGCTCCAGGGCACGACGATGGTCGTCTACTGGCAGGCGGTGAACCAGCATTTCGAGTCCATCCTGGACTCCGACGACATCGCCGCCGCGGCGCGGATCGGGCGCAAGATGCTGGAGGCGCACGGCCGCTGGGACGAGAAGCGGTTCGCGTCACCGTGAGCCCGGTACCGTCGAATGCTGTGAGACGTTATGTCGCGCTGGGCGACAGCCTGACCGAAGGCATCGGCGACCTGGCCGACGACGGTCGCCCGCGCGGCTGGGCCGACCGGTTCGCGCAGGGCCTGGCGGCGAGGCGCGGCGAGGTGGAGTACGCCAACCTGGCCGTTCGTGGCCTGACCACGAGCCAAGTGCTGGCCACGCAGCTGCGGCCGGCCGTCGCGCTCGCGCCCGACCTGGCCAGCGTCATCGTGGGCATGAACGACCTGCTGCGGCCCCGGCTCGACCTCGGCGCGCTCCGCCGCGACCTGGGCACGCTCTACGGCGAGCTGGCCGCGACCGGCGCGACCGTGCTGACCGCGACGCTGCCCGAGCCGGGGATCGGCGTGCCGCTGCCGGCCAAGATGCGGGCCAGCTTCGTCCGCCGCGCGCACCGGCTCAACGACACGATCCGCCAGGCCGCCGCCGAGCACGACGTGCGCTGCCTTGACCTGGCCCGTACGGCGCCGGTCGACCCGGCCATCTGGAGCTCGGACAAGCTGCACCCCAGTCCGTACGGGCATCAGCTCATCGCCGACGAGTTCCTGGCCTTCCTGCACGGCCTGCCGTCGGGCATCGACGGCTCGACCCACGAGAAGACGGTGGCGGCCGGGCTTGTCGAGCAGCTGCGGTGGGTGGCCGACCACGTCGGCCCGTGGCTGTGGCGGCGGCTGACCGGTCGCCCCGCCGGCGAGGGTGTCACGGCCAAGCTGCCGGCCTACCAACTGCTGCGGGCGTGACCGAACTGGGCACGTCGCCGCCCTGATGTTGCCCGATTCGCAGAGAAGTCTGTGAGTTTCTGTCCGGGTTGCCCCGCCGGCGTTACTCTGTTCGCATCACGCATGTCCGTGCGCATTGCGAACAAAAGGGAGGCCCTGTGACTTCCGCCGAAGCTCCCCCAAGAGGGTGGGTGCTGCCGCTGTGCTGGTCGGCCGTCCTGTTGGACGGTTTCGACCTGGTCGTGCTGGGCACCGTGCTGCCGGTGCTGCTGCGTGGCCACGTGTGGGGGCTGACGCCGGCCGCGGCCACCGTGGTGTCCACCATCGGCCTGGTCGGCATGACGATCGGCGCGCTGGTGCTCGGCACGGTGACCGAGGTGCTCGGCCGCCGCCGGGCGCTGATCGCGTCGGTGACGGTGTTCTCCGTGTGCACGCTGCTGTGCGCGTTCGCCCCGTCGGTGTTCCTGTTCGGGCTGCTGCGTTTTGTCGCCGGCCTCGGCCTCGGCGGCTGTCTGCCCACGGCGATCACGCTGGTCAGCGAGCACTACGCCCGCACCGGCCGGCCCAGCACGGCCACCACGACCGTGATGACCGGCTACCACGTCGGCGCGATGGCCACCGCCCTGCTGGGCATCGCGCTGATCGAGCCGCTGGGCTGGCAGGCCATGTTCGTGGTCGGCGCGCTGCCGGCGCTGGCCGTGGTGCCGCTGATGATCAAGTACCTGCCCGACTCGACGACACCGGCCGAACACCGCGCCGGTTCGATCAAGCAGGCGCTGGCCACCCTGTTCCGCGGCCGCATGATCGGCGTGACCATCGCGTTCTGGGTCACCTCGTTCATGGGCCTGATCCTGGTGTACGGCCTGAACACCTGGCTGCCGGAGATCATGCGGCAGGCCGGCTATCCGCTCGGCGCGGCGCTGGGCCTGTTGCTGACGCTGAACCTCGGCGGCGTGGTCGGCCTGCTGGTGGCCGGCCTGGTGGCCGACCGGGTCGGCATGAAGCGGGCCACGCTGGGCTGGTTCGTCGTGGCGGCCGTGCTGCTGGCCGTGCTCAGTGTCAAGATGCCCGGATTTGCCTTGTACGTGGCGGTTTTCCTGTCCGGTTCGTTCGTGTTCAGCGCGCAGGTGCTGGTCTACGCCTACACCACCCGGGCCTATCCGCCGGAGGCCCGGGCCACCGGACTGGGCTGGACGGCAGGCATCGGACGTATCGGCGCGATCTGCGGTCCGCTGCTCGGCGGCCTGTTGCTCACCGCAGGCGTCGTCTACCCGTGGGGCTTCTACGCGTTCGCCGTGGTCGCAGCCCTGGCCGCGGTCGGTGTGGGCGCTTTGAACACAGTCAGCCGGCTGCCCGAGGAGATCGTTAGTCCAACAGGCGCAAGCGCGGACACCTCCCATCATTAGGTGACTGCCGTCACGTTGCTCCCTTCGGGACAGCCTGCGATGTTGCCCGAATGACCGCCGCCACGGTCGTTTTCGGGCACACAGGCTGACCCTGAAGGAGCACCATGCTGCGCGGTCTGGTCCTGGTCACGGCGGCGGCTTCGGCCGTCGCCCTGACCGCAGCCGGTCCATCCGTCGCCTCGGCGGCACCATTACCCCTTACCGAGCAAGGAACTTCCGCTTTAGGCGACCTCGTCGGCAGACCAACAGCACCGGCGTCACCGAAGCCGGATTCGGTCATCGTCGTCACGGACGGCACCGCCAAGTTCGGGGCCAACGCCAAGGCGATCGACGGCCTCCCGAACACCTCCCTGGTGCACGTCGACGGCGACGTCGACAAGGCGGCGCAGGAACTGCGCAAGCAGCCGGGCGTGCGCTTCGCCGAGCCGAACCGGGCCGTCACGAGCATGAGCTCGGGCCAGCTGCCGCTGCCCGGCTACGCCGCGAACCTGCCGGTCACCGGGCCCGACAACTACGGCGTCACCTCGTCCCTGCAAAGCTTTCTCAACGCCAACGGTGTCAATGCCCTTGGCGCGTACGACACCCTGACCTCCCGCTACGGCCAGCTGCCCGGCGCCGGCGAAATCATCACCAACGTCAGCAGCGGCGACCTGACCGACCAGACCACGGTGGTCAAGGACGGCCAGCGCTACCTGGACATCCCGTCCATGCCGCTGATCCCGACCTACGTCAACACTTCCGGCGGCCTCGACGCCACCGGCACCACCACCGGCCAGGACGCGCAGCTGGCCGAGGTGCTGCTCGACTTCGCCGTGATGGCCCCGCTGCCGCACGACAGGCAGCGCCCCGAGGCGCTCGGCAGCAAGTCCACCGACCTGCTCGGCATCGCGCCCGGCGCGCAGTACCGGCTGGTGGTGCCGCAGCAGGCCAGCACCGACGGCGTCGCCGAGGCGCTGCTGGCCGCGGCCCGGCAGAACCCGCGCCCCAACGTGATCACCGCCAGCCTCGGCTTCGGCGTCGACCAGTACGGCTTCCCCGGCCGGTACCTGGAGGACGACGCCCTGCTCCAGTCCGTGGTCGGCACCATCGTGCGGGACTACCACATCGTCGTCACGATCTCCTCGAACGACGGCACGCGGCTCTACACCCCGGCGGCGGTCGGCCCGGACGGCGGCAGCACGCCGACCGACCTGGCGCGCAAGGTGTCCGAGACCACCGACATCAGCGAGGACAGCTTCTCCACCGCCCCGAGCAAGGTGGTCGACAGCGGCGCGATCGCGGTCGGCGGCACGACCCTGGACGACACGCTGTCGCAGCCGGGCTCGGCCAACGGGACGTACGCCACGACCCGCACCAACGGCGCGATGAGCTACTCGTCGGGCTTCGGCGACCGGGTCGACGTTTCCGCGCCGGGCAACGGGATTCCGTCGTTCATCCACACGGCCGGCGGCACGCCGCAGGCCGTGACCGCGGTGTTCAACGGCGGCACCTCGGCCTCCGCGCCGGAAGTCGCGGCGGCCGCGGCGGTCGTGTTGCAGGCGGCGCATATCGCCGGCAAGCACCTGGACCCGACCGATGTGCGCAAGGTGTTGCAGAAGACCGGCCGGGCGGTGGCGACGCCGCCGCAGATCGACCGCAAGCTCACCGTGGGCAACCAGGTCGACATCACCGCGGCAGTGGACTCGTTGCTGCCCAAGGCTTCCAAGACGGAGATCCAACGGATCTCCGTCGCCCACCGGGTCACGTTCGGCAATCTCGGCGGCAACTTCACCGAGGCGTCCGACCCGAACCGCATCGACCTCCAGACCGGTACGAGCGGCGAGGGCCTGGTCGGCCCGGTGACCATCGGCGCGGACGTCACCGGCGCGCCCAACCACAAGCTGGACTACGTGGTCACGGTCAACGGCAAGGATTTCCACGCCGACCAGCCGGCCGTGCGGATCACGCCGACGCAGCTGCTCCAGGCCGCCGGGCTGCCGATCGTGTCCACGACCGACCGCACTGTCGACCTGACGTTCCAGGTGCGTGACGGCCACAAGGTGTTGGCGTCGGCCAAGAAGACCCTGGCGATCGGCCCGACCGACGGAACCTACGCCGAGGCGACCGCCCCGATCGCGCCGGCCACGGCGAAGCTCGGCGCGCCGGTCACCGTGCACTATGACCTGACCGGCGTCCGCAGCACCAAGTCGCCGCAGCTCGTGGTGTCCTCGATCGGCCACTGGAACCCGCTGACCGCGCCGATCTTCTCGGCCCCGTACAAGGTTCCGCTGACCGCGACCGCCGGTGACGTCACGATCCCGGCCAGCGCCTTCAACGGCGGTGGCGGCCTCTACGGCCTCGGTGTCGTCCAGGACTCGACCAGCCTTCGCCCGGTGTACGGCGAATTCGTGGCCATCCGGGTCGACGGCGGCACCGCCGACCACCGAGCCCAGGCGCCGACCTTCAACGACAATCTGCACGGCCTGACGCTCAACCGAGTCACGCCGAACTTCACCGTCAACTACGACGTGCGAGGCCTTCCCGGCGCGGTCGACGCCGAGCTGGAATTCTCCTCGCCCGCCCCGACCCTGTTCAATTCCTACAACACGGTCACCAACGCCAACGGCACGCAGCCGGACAACGACGGCATCGACGGCGGTTCCGCGCTGGTGCGGAAACTGGCCGGCCGCAACGGTTCCGTCAAGCTCGACGCGACCAGGCTGGGCCTCGGCCTTTCGGATTCGTACAACGTGCGGGTGATCGCGCTCGGTCGCGACGGCAAGACGGTCGGGCAGGCCAGCCCGAGCTCGTTCCTTGAACTGGACGACGGTTTCACGCCGGACAACACCGCGGTCGTCGATTTCGCCGCCCATGGAACGGATTCCGTCGTCGTCACCGATGACGGCAACGGCCACCAGGCCGTCCGCCGCTACGACCCGATCACCGGCACCTACGGCGCGAACCTGGCCACCGGCAACGGTTTCCGGCTCGTCGGCGTCGACCCGTCCTCGCACCGCGCGGCCGTGCTGCACGGCAACGCCCTCGAGGTCTACGACGTCCAGACGGCGAAGCTGGCCGGCACCGCGTCGCTCGGCGACTACCTGCCGATCGGCGGTCGGGTCGATATCACCCGGCATCGAGCGGCAATCCTGTTGTGGCACAACGGGGACCGTGCCGACGCCGTGGTGTCGGTCGACCTCGCCACCGTGACGGTCGGCCAGCCGATCGCCGCGGACAAGGGCGTCGCCGCGGGCACGTACTTCCTGATCGACGTCAATCAGAAGACGGGCCAGGTGTTCCTGTCCAAGGCCGGCGGCGGGCTGATCTGCTTCGCCGGCGGCAATGCGCTCGTCGCCCGCGTCGACCTCGACGCCGCGACCGTCACGCCGGCCGGTCAATCGGACGGCTGCGCCGGCGCGCTGGCCGTCGATGAGGGCACGAACACCGCGTACCAGCTGTCGTACCGGTCGTTCAGCGTGAACATCAACGGCACCGCCAACCTGATCCCGGTTGCCGGCGACACCCTGGTGCCCAGCAACGCCATCGCGGTGCGGCAGCAGCCGCCGCTGACCCTGGCCGTGGACAGCGGGCACCACCTGGCCCTGGTCGCGTTCCAGACGCCACCGGCGGTGCCGCAATTCGGCGCGGTCGGCGGGCTGATCTTCGACAACAACGCCACCAGCCAGCTGGCGGTCGTGGATCTGGCCACCGGCAAGGCAGTCGGCACCGTGCGAGGCATGAACTACTCGACCGGCCTGGTCGGCCCCGGCTCCGGCCGCGGCGTGCAGCTCGATCCGGCCACCCGGACCGGCTGGACGTTCTCCGGCGACGCCCACCAGGTACAGCAGTTCTCCTACTGACAAACAGAAAGGGCCCGGCTGAAAGCCGGGCCCTTTCCTTTACTCCCCTACCTCAGCAAGCACCGTTGTCGGTCCACACGTTCTGGCTGTTGGCCCCGGGGGTGTCGCCCTGGGTCCACCACTTCGCGGTCCACTTGTGGCCGTTGTAGGAGACGACCGCGCCGCCGTTGTACGGAACCGTTGCGCTCCAAGGCGTCGGGCAGGTGCCGCCGCCCGGCGGGGTGGTCCCGCCGCCACAGGCGCCGTTGTCGGTCCACACGCCCTGGCTGTTGGCGCCCGGGGTGTCGCCCTGCGTCCACCACTTCGCCGTCCACTGGTGACCGTTGTACGACACCACGGCGCCACCGTTGTACGGCGTCGAGGCGTTCCACGCCGGCGCCGTGCAGCTACCCGGCGGGGTGGTCGTGGTGGTGGTCGTCGTGGTCGTCGTAGTGGTGGTGGTCGTGGTGGTCGTCGGCGGGGCCCCACAGCTCGGCGTGCCGGCGCCGAGGCCGTTGACCACGGCGTTGAACAGCGTCGAGGCCGGGTCGAGGTCGTAGAGCGAGAACATCATCGCGCCGGCCAGGCCGTTGCAGTGGATGTAGTCGGTCCGCGCCTTGATCGACTGCGGCGAGGAGCCGCCGTAGAAGTTGGTGCCGTCGTAGAACCAGGCCGACTGCGTGGTGGAGTCGAAGAAGGTGTCGGCCGGGTTGTCGACGACGCCGGACAGCTCCTTGTACATCGCCACACCCGGCACGTTGCCGCTGAGCGCGTGGCCCGGGGACGGGCCGGTCGCGCTCTGGTACAGACCGTGGTTGCTGCCGGCCGGCACACCGGTCCAGCCGCGGTAGTAGAACGGGATGCCCACGGTCAGCTTGTTGGCCGGGAAGCCGCCGGGAATGCCGTAGGCGCTGGAACCCTTGGTGTAGGCCTTGATCACCGAGTCGATGGTGTACTTCTCGGTGCCCGGCGGGATGGTGCCGGACGGGTCGCTCGGCGAGGAGTACAGCGGGTCCTGGAAGTTCGTCGGACCGGTGGCGTCCCACGCGCCGTGCATGTCGTAGGTCATCGCGTCGGCGAAGTCCATGTACTGACCGATCTTGTCGGTCTGGATCTTCGCGATCTTGTCCTGGCCGCCGGGCAGGGCCGCGGACAGAGAGTAGTGCTTGCCCAGCGCGTCCAGCTCGGTGCGGAACTCGGCCAGCAGCGCGGTGAAGTTGGCCGTGTCGTTGGCGCTGGTGTGGTTGCCGAGGTGCCCGCCGGTCGAGGCCGGGTACTCCCAGTCGATGTCGAAGCCGTCGAAGATGCCGGCCGCGGTGCCGGCGCCGCCGTAGCCGCCCTGCGAGGGCAGGTTGCCCTTGATGAACATGTCGATGCAGGAGCTGACCAGCTTCTTGCGCGACGCGTCGGTGGCCGCCGCGTCGGAGAAGTACTTCGAGTACGACCAGCCGCCGATCGACAGCACGACCTTCAGGTTGGGGTGGCGCTTCTTCAGCTCCTGGAGCTGGTGGAAGTTGCCCACGATCGGCATGCCGAACGCGTCGGCGGTGCCGTCGACGCTGATGTCCGAGCCGAACGACTTCTGGTAGTCGGCGAACGCGTCACCGGCGCCGTCGCCGGCGTTCGGGTCGTTCTCGCCGCCCGGGTCCGGTGTGCTGGCCTTGGTCGCCTCGAAGCAGGTCAGCGCGGACGGGTCGATGTTCTCGAAGTCGTAGATCAGGTAGTCGAGGTTGTTGGCGATCGAGTCGACGTTCTTCAGGTAGTACGCGTTCTGGTAGATCGACCACTGGTCGAAGTACGCGATGCGCAGACCGCCGCTGGTCGCCGCGGCGGTCGCCGCCGCCGGGGTCACCGCCACCGACTGGGGTTGCTGCTGCGCCGCGACGGAGCCGACGGCAGTCAGGCTGCCGACGGCCACGGTCGCGGCCGCCGCCGCGATCAGGGCCGTTCTCACGGATAACTTCATCTGCGGGGGCCTTCCGAGAGCAGGGAGAGTGACGGAAGCTGAGCCGAAGGCGGAAAGGGTGGGTGGGCGGGAGGAAAAGAAGGTTGGTGTTCGCCGGCGGGTCGGGATCGGGGGCACCGACCCGCCGGCGAAAGCGTTGCTCAGCAGGAACCGTTGTCGGTCCAGACGTTCTGGCTGTTGGCCCCGGGGGTGTCGCCCTGGGTCCACCACTTCGCGGTCCACTTGTGGCCGCCGTAGGACACCACCGCACCGCCGCTGTACGGGGTCGAGGCGTTCCAGGCCGTCGGGCAGGTGCCGCCACCCGGGGGTGTCGTGCCGCCGCTGCACGCGCCGTTGTCGGTCCACACGTTCTGCGAGCCGCCGGGGGTGTCGCCCTGCGTCCACCACTTGGCCGTCCACTGGTGCCCGCCGTACGAGACGACCGCCCCGCCGTTGTACGGGGTCGACGCGTTCCAGGCCGCCGCGGTGCAGGAGCCGCCGCCGGGAGTCGTCGTGGTCGTCGTGGTGGTGGGCGGCGGGGACTGCGGCGGCGTCGCGCCGGCGAACCGGGTGGTGAACTTCGTGAAGTCCCAGTCGTTCTGCGTGATGTTGCTGCAGATCCCGTTGTCCGTGCTGGAGCCGCACTGGCGGTCCCGGTTGACCGACCAGAACGTGAAGCGGCCGAGGCCGTGGCTGGTCGCGTAGTCGTACACGGTCTGGAAGTCGGACTGGGCGAAGACCTCGCCGTTGTCCGAGTGGCCGTTCATGCCGGAGAAGCCCTCGTGGGCGTACGCGGTCGCGCTGTCCCAGCCCATGTGGCTGGTCAGCAGGCCGTGCAGCGCCTCGAGCGCGCTCACCTGGGCCGAGCCGCCGGCGAAGCCGCCGTCGAACGGCATGATGGAGAAGTTGTTGGGGGAGAAGCCCAACGCCTTGGACTTGTCCAGCAGCTGGGTGCCGAACCAGCCGGTGCCGGCCGAGGTGCCCGGCATGGTGACCGAGACGAACAGACCGGAGTTGTTGGCCTGCAACGTCTTGGCCGCGCCCAGCTCGTTGTTGACGGCCGCGTCGTTCTCGTACTCCGGCTCTTCGAGGTCGAAGTCGATGGCGTGCAGCGAGTACTTGTCGATCACCTGCTGGTAGGCCGCGGCGGTGGCCGCCACGGTGCCGCAGGTCTGGCCGAGCTTGGTGCCGCCGTAGCCGCCGACCGACACCGACACGTCGCCGCCGGCCGCGCGGATCTTGCTGATCACGCCGGCCACGGCCGTGTCGCTGGAGACGGCGTTCTTGCCGTCCCAGGTCGGGCTGCAGCCGCCGCCGTCGGGGGCCAGGATGAAGGCCAGCTGGAACGCCTTCTGCCCGGTCGCGGCCATCACCACGGTCGGGTCGGGCGGGTTGTTGCTGACCGGCATGAGGTACGGGGCTGATGCGTACCAGTTGTTGGACAGGGCGTTGGGCGCTAGCGCGGCGGCGGAAGCGGCCGGCTGGACCTGCGCCGTGCTGGCGTTGGCGGCTACTGCCGCGGCGACGCCCGCCACGGCAACCGCCGCCATCGCAGTAGCGGCGAGTCTGGCTCGCTGCATAGGTCCCTCCTCGTCGAAGGCACTTGCACGTTCGTCTTTCGCCGGGCCCGGTGTTCAGAAATGTGGACTAGACCATTACCGAAGTCAAGGCTTTGGCCTAGACCAATAGGGAGACCGTTGCCTGGCTACTCCGTTCGGCCGCCGCCGTTGGTCGTGAAACGGAACGGGGCCCGCCGAATGCGGGCCCCGTGGTATTGCCGATGTATCTCAGAGCCATACCGTCAACAGGCGCGATGCGTGCGGCGCCAGTGTGGCCGAGAAGGCATCCCGGGCCACGCCGAGACTCTGGTGCGACCAGAGGTCGCGGACGAAAGCGTTGTGCCGATGGGGTGCTAGATCGGTCCAGTTGGCGGTCACCGTCGCCGGGGCGTCGCCGAGGTTGAACAGGGCCACGGTGTAGCTGCCGTTGTGGTTGTCGCTCACCCACACCTGCTGCTTGGTCGCCTGCGACAGCGGATGCGCCGCATGGCCGGACCGGTCGACCCGGAGCACCTCGTCATTGGTGATCATCTTGATGTCCTCGGGCACCAGCTTGGTCAGGTCGGTGCCCAGCAACAGCGGCGAGGACTCGATGGCCCACAGCGTCATCACCGACTGCTTCTCGTCGGCGCTCAGTCCGTCGCTCGCGCCGTTGCCGATCTCCAGCGAGTCCAGGTCGTTCCAGTGGCCCGGGCCGGCGAACGGCACCCACTTGGGCGCGTCGTCCCAGCGCAGCGAGGCCCGCACCGCCCAGTTGGTCAGGCCGACACAATGTGAGTAGCACTCGATATCGCCCTCGATGCGCCAGCCGTTGCTGTACTGCTGCCACACCGCCGCGTTGTCGAAGCTCAGCGAGTTCGACAGCTCCAGGTGGATCGGTCGGCGCGTGGCGTCCAGCGCGTGGCGCCACTGCTGGATGTCGGCCCGGTTGTCGGTCGCCACCCGGCCGCCGCCGGGGCCGACGAAGTCCATCTTGATGTAGTCGACTCCCCAGGACGCCAACAGATCCGCCTGCGACTGCACGTAGGCCGTCGCCCCCGGCTTGCTGAAGTCCAGCTTGCCCGAGCCGTCGGCCGCCGTGTTGCCCGGCGCGGTCGGGTCGATGACATCCTTGACGTGGTACGGAGTTCCCTTGATCGGCGAGTTCGCGTCCACCGCCGCCTTGGGAATGCCCGGCACCATGTAGATGCCGAACTTCAGGCCGAGGTCGTGCACGTACTTGGCCACCGCGGCCATGCCGTTGGGGAACTTCGTGGTGTTCCACGTGCTGCGGCCGAACTCGTCGACGCCGGCCGTCCAGCCCGCGTCGATGTTGACGTACTGGTAGCCGTGGCTGCGCAGCTGGTCGTGCATGACCTTGGCCTGCGCCTCGATGATCGCCTCGGAGATGTTGCCGCGTAAGGAGCTCCAGCTGCTCCATCCCATCGGTGGGGTGCTGGAGATCGTCGGGTGATGCTCGGGCAGCGCCACCGCCGCGCCGCCGGTCGCCAGCAGGGCGGCCGCCGCCGTGAGCAGGGCAGCGCCGATCCGCCACCTGGTCATGCTGCACTCCTTCGTCGAAGGGCCCCGGCGGCGGACGGGTCATCGGGTGAATCCTGCGCCTTGAACCCGATTTCAGCAAGATGCAGACGTTTACATCCGATGTATCAGCGCCGCACCTGAGTGGCTCAGGGCGGCGCTGGAAGGCACATGAGCCGCTCAGGTCCGGCGGCAGACGAGTCGCGGTAGCTTTCATGGTCATGTTCAAGTGGTGGCACATCTTGCCGGAGGAGGAGCGGCTGCGGTAGACGCTGGAGCCCTTCGTGGGCGTGGGGCCGCTGCGTTTTGGCATGGCCCCTGATCAGGTGTCGGAGGCGCTGAGCGACTTCACGGCCGAGTCGCAGCAGCACACGTGGCACCGTCCCGCGGGCAGCACAGACCTTGTGGCGACCAAAGGCGTCTACCGGAAGTTCGGTTTGAAGCTCTACTACTGGGACGAGCGACTGGCCGGGATCGTGGTCGACGCCCTGTGCGGGCCCCAGGTCCTCGCGGACGGCATGCCCGTGGTCGGCCAGGTTCCCTCGCAGGTCGAGCAGTGGATGACCGAGCGAGCCGACGTTCGCGAGCCGTATACCGAGCTCTTCTACATGGCGAGGTGTGGGCAACGTGTTGATCTAGGCCAACGCCGTTCGCAGCAGGAGCTCGCTGGCGGCCAGCCAGGTCGGGGCCGGGAAACCGCCGTGCCGGAAGGCGAACCAGCCCAACGTGCGCAGCACGTTGTGCGCCGAGTAGGCCCACAGCAGCTCGGGTTCCATCACCCGGCGCAGGTGGCGGCGCAGCTCGGTGGAGGTGCGGGTCTGGTCGGTGCCGATGCGCAGCGCGAACCACAGCGTGACCAGGTCGGCCCGCCGGTCGCCGGGCCGCCAGCC
Organism: Kutzneria chonburiensis; assembly: GCF_028622115.1. Classification (NCBI taxonomy): domain Bacteria; kingdom Bacillati; phylum Actinomycetota; class Actinomycetes; order Pseudonocardiales; family Pseudonocardiaceae; genus Kutzneria; species Kutzneria chonburiensis. Next base: position 5,362,563 of record NZ_CP097263.1, on the reverse strand, counting down.
GTCCCAGTCGATCACGCCGGACAGACCGCCCGCGTGGAACAGCATGTTGCCCAGCCCGTAGTCGCCGTGTACGACGTCGTCCTGCGGCACCCGGGACAAATCGAGGCGGCCGGCGCGGTCCTCGATGCCGTGCAGCAGGTCGGCGGCACGGGGCGAATGCGCGGCCAGCGCCCGTTTTCGCGGCGTCCAGTGCCCCGGATCGGCCAGGTCGCGGCGGATCTGCTCGGCCCACGGCAGCGTGCTCCGCGGCGAGGACAGCCCGGAGGCCGAGCCGGCGTGCAGCTCGACCAGGTCGACGATCTGTTCCAGCTGGTCGCAGTCGAGCTCGTCGGACGGCGCGCCGGGCAGCTTTTCCTGGACGTAGAAGGCGATTCCGTCGAGCCGGTCGGCGGCGATGACCCGCGGCACCGGGTAGCGCAGCGTCCGCAGACGGGCCGTCACCTCGGCCACCTCGTGCGGCCACGAGTGCGGATGCCACGTCCACTTCACCACGTACCGGCCGCGCCCGGCCACGGTCGCCTCGACCGCGCCGTGCTCGCCGGACAGGGGTTTCACTCTGCTGAAGCCGAGACCGCAGGCGGCGGCGATCACCGGCAGCGCGCGGTCGGCATCGGTGCCGCCTCTCATGGGCGGACAGTGTGGACGAAAATGCTGAATCGGTCCACCTCCCGGGTCGGGGAGCCCCGGGAGGTGGACCTACCGGCGATCTACTTCAGGACGCGGGTGTCCAGTAGTCGCCCGCCATCACGATGTAGACGAGCATCTTGATCGTCTCGCCGTAGTACGTGTCGCCGTACGGGTTGGTGGCCAGGAAGTTCCACAGCGAGTCGGTCCAGGCCTGGTCGCCCGCGGCCATCGCGGCCACGCCGACCGGGTCGTTGGCGCACTCGCACTGGTCGCCGGTGTTGGTCGGGGTGCCGTCCAGCTTGGTGTGCGGGTAGATCTTGGCCGGGTTGCCGCCGGCCTTGGCCTTGTAGCTGGCGGACTCCTTGGTCGCCACCGACTTGGCCACCGAGCTGCCGTAGACCAGCGCGTCGGTGCCCATGTGCCACGGCACGCGCACCGAGTTGTAGCCGACGATGTTGTCCGGCTGGCTCTCCTGGTAGTCGGCCGGGGCCGGCTTCGGGCTGGTGGTGTTGGCGCTGACCACGAAGTCGGACAGCAGGTTCGCGGTGGCCGAGTACTTGGCCGTGAACTCCTGGATCACCGCCTCGGTGCGGGTGACGACCTTGTTCCAGTCGTGCGCGGTGTCGTAGGCCGCGAAGGCGCGCAGGTGGTCGAGCATGAAGTCGGACGGCCGGGTGTCGGTGTTCGGGCCGTCGTCCTCGCACTTGAGGTGCCCGTCGGGGGCCACGTCGGCGGCGTAGAACTTGGCCAGCCAGTCCTTGGCCGCCGCGGTGTAGCCGCCCCACTGCTTGTCGGCCAGGATCAGGCCGTAGCCGACGTCGAGGTCACCGTCGGTGGCCGCGTCCGGCGTGCCGGAGTCGGCGTACTTGCAGGACGAGCCGTCGAGCTTCCACATCATCATGCCCTGGCTGTCCCGGTGGTCCTGCACGACCTTCCACAGGCCGTCGAACTCGGCCTTGGCGTTGGTGTCGTAGCCGGCCATCAGCGGCACGATGTTCATGCCGTAGCCCTGGGCCTCGGAGACCGTGCCTTTGTTGGGCGCGTCGCCGGTGGCGTACACCAGGTAGCCGCCACAGGCCGAGCGCAGGTAGGCCTTCTTCCAGGAGTCGTACTGCTTCTTGACGGCAGCGTCCCGATCGGCGGCGCTGGCCGACGGCATCACCCCGGTCTTGTACGTGACGTGCGTGGGGAAGGGGTGGCTCTCGCCGGCGGCTGCGGCGGGAGTAGCCGAGGAGACCAACACGGACAGGGAAATCGTCGCGGCAGCAGCGGCCACCGCCACCAGCCGACCGGATCGATCGCGCATCTTCGCTCCAGTTAGGAAAGTTTCTTAACTAAGCGGCGGCGTGCAATCAGGGTGACGTCCCATGTCTTTGCTGTCAAGGGAGGTCTAGACCTCTTACGGGACAGGGGGTTCGGCCGAACGGCGGAGTGAACCGTTGCGACGGCTGCCGGCGTGGTGTCTGCTGAGCGTGTACGTCCGTGCCAGGGAGGACCGATGGCTGGGATCTCGCGCCGGCGCCTGCTCGGATCGGCGGCCGGCGTGGCCGTCGCCTCGGCGCTGCCGCCTGCCCTGCGCAACGCCGTCGCCGCCCGTGGCCCGGCGACCCTCGGCGACATCAAGCACATCGTCGTGCTGATGCAGGAAAACCGGTCGTTCGACCACTATTTCGGCACCATGCCCGGCGTTCGCGGTTTCGACGACCCGCACGCCATCACGCTGTCCACCGGCCGGTCGGTGTTCTACCAGCCCGACACCAAGAGCCCCGACGGCTACTTGCTGCCGTTCCACCTCGACACGCGGCGCACCAGTTCGCAGTCCATCCCGTCCACCAGTCACGCCTTCGCCGTGCAGCACGCGGCGGTCAACGGCGGCAAGATGGACAGCTGGCTGCCCGCGCACCGGGCCGCCGACGGCGACGGGCATGGCCCGTACACCATGGGCTACTACACCGAGGACGACATTCCGTTCCAGTGGGCGCTGGCCCGCGAGTTCACCGTGTGCGACGCCTACTTCAGCTCGGTGCTCGGGCCGACCTGGCCCAACCGGCTCTATCACTGGAGCGGCACCATCGACCCCGGCGGGCGGCACGGCGGGCCGATCGTCAGCAACATCGTGCCGTCCCCGTACACGTGGACCACCTACCCGGAGCGGCTCACCGCCGCCGGTGTCAGCTGGCACGTGTACCAGCAGGAGGACGACTACGGCTGCAACCCGTTGGAGTTCTTCAAGGCGTATCAGGACGCCGGGCCGGATTCCCCGCTGCACCAACATGGTCTGGCCATCGGGCCGGCCGACCAGTTCGAGTACGACGCGCGGCACGACCGGTTGCCGACCGTCTCGTGGATCATCCCGACTTCCCCGCAGTGCGAGCACCCCGACTACCTTCCCGCCGCCGGCGCCGACTTCGTGGCCGGCAAGCTCGAGGCCATCGCCGCGAATCCCGACGTGTGGGCCAAAACCGTGGTGGTGTTGAACTACGACGAGAACGACGGCCTGTTCGACCACATGGTTCCGCCCCTGCCGCCCGCCGGCACGCCCGACGAGTTCGTCAACGGACTGCCCATCGGTGCCGGCATTCGCGTGCCGTGCACCATCGTTTCGCCGTGGACGCGCGGCGGTTTCGTTGCCACCGAGCCGTTCGACCACACCTCGGTGCTGCGGTTGATCGAGGCCGTCACCGGTGTGCGTGAGACCAACATCAGCGCTTGGCGGCGGCGGACCTTCGGCGATCTGACGTCAGCCCTGGGGCTCGGCGGCTCCGCCCAGCCGTTGGCTCCGCTGCCGCCGACCAAGGCTCCCTTGTGGCAGGCCGAATACAACGTCAAACACCTGCCGTCGGTGCAGATTCCCGGCGTTGGCCAGACTCCGCCGCACCAGGGCGGGAGGAGCCGGCTCGACGAGACCCTCACCACCCACGCCTCCGACTTCCCCGACGGCGTGGCCGGCAGCAGCTTCCCCGGCACACAGCTGTTCGCCCGCAACAAGGCCGCGGGCGAGGCCGCCCCACCGTCCAAGAAGGCTTATGCCACCGGCATTGTCGCCTGCACCCTGTCCGTGATCGACGTCGACACCGGCAAGCTGCTGTCCACCGTGCAGGGGCCCATCAACCCTTACGGCATCGTCGCTTCGGCCGATGGCGGGACCGTGTACATGACTGAGAGCGGCGCCGACAAGGTCACCGTGTTCAGCACTTTCGCCGGCCGTATCACCGGCACCATCAGGGTTGGCCTTTACCCGCACGGCATAGCCGCTTCGCCCGACGGACGTTTCCTCTACGTCGCCAACACCGGTCCCGACACCGGCCCCGGCGGCTCCAAGTCCGTGTCGGTGATCAACGCCAGGACCAACTCCGTCCTCGGGTCCATCTCCGTCGGCCTTGCGCCCCAGTCCGTTTCCGTCAGTCCCGACAGTGCGACCCTGTACGTCTCGTGTCAGGACGGGCTGTGGATCGTCGACACCGCTTCCCGTCGCGTCCGGGGTTGCTTACCCGGTCTGGCCAGAGCCCATGGCGTCACCGCCTGCCCTGGCGGCCGGCATGTCTACGTCGCCAACACCTGGCACGACAGTGTGTCCCTTGTGGACAGTGTCACGCATGCCGTCAAGGCCACCATCTCCGTCGGCAAGGCCCCGTGGAACATAGCCTTCCGCCCCGACGGCGAGGTCGCCTACGTCACCAATGCCAACTCCGACACCGTATCCGTCATCGACACCTCTCGCCGCGCCGTCGTCTCCACCATCCCGGTTGGACACATCCCCACCGGCATCACCGCTTCGAAGGACCAGATCTGGGTCACCAACAACGCGTCCAGCACCGTCACCAAGATCGACGCCCAGTCCTTGACGGTTCTTTCCACCACCGACCTGGGGTTGAGCACCGTACCCGCCGGTGTGGTACTCGTGTGACGTGGAGATCATCCTTGTCCGCCATGCCGAGTCCGTGTATCCCGTTGCCGGCGGGCCGGACGAGTATCACCGCCCGCTGACCCCGATCGGCCATGCCCAGGCCGCCCACCTCGTCTCGGAGTTGGCCGCCTTCGAACCCGACCGTATCGTTGCCAGCCCTTATCTCCGGGCCGTCCAGACCGTCGAACCGTTGGCCCACAGCCTAGGCCTCGCCGTCGACACCGACCCTTCGCTCCGCGAATGGGACTCCGGCCTCGAACCGACCCCCGACTACGCCCGCCACTACGCCGCCAGTTGGGCCGACCCGTCCTTCGCCCGTCCCGGCGGCGAAAGCCTGCACCAGCTCACCGAGCGAGCCGTGTCCGTTCTCCATACCTTCGCCGGCACCGTCGTCATCGGCAGCCACGGCACTTTCGTCGCCCGTGCCCTCGCCGGCTTCGGCATCCCGGTCGATTGGCCCTTCAGCAACGCGATGCCGATGCCGGCGATCTATCGGATCACCGACACCGGCATCACGGGGCCGGGGCTCAGCCCTTCACGCAGATGACCTGCTTCAGCTTGGCCACGACCTCCACGAGGTCGGACTGGTTCGCGATCACTTCGTTGATGTTCTTGTAAGCCGCCGGAATCTCGTCGATCACGCCGGTGTCCTTGCGGCACTCGACGCCCTTGGTCTGCTCGATGAGGTCGGTGCGCTTGAACATCTTGCGGGCCTTGGTCCGCGACATCTTGCGGCCCGCGCCGTGGGACGCGGACTCGAAGGAGTCCGGGTTGCCGAGGCCGCGGACGATGAACGAGCCGGTGCCCATGGAACCCGGGATGATGCCCAGATCCCCGTTGCCCGCCCGGATCGCGCCCTTGCGCGTCACGAGCACGTCCTCCCCGAAGTGCTTCTCCTCCGCCACGTAGTTGTGGTGGCAGCTGATCGCCTCGTCGAAGCGGATGTGCTTGTACCGCTTGCGCAGCACGTCACTGATCAGGCGCAGCATCACGGAGCGGTTGCGCCGCGCGTACTCCTGCGCCCAGTACAGGTCGTGCCGGTAGGACTCCATCTCCGGCGTGCCGGCCAGGAACACCGCCAGCTCGCGGTCGGGCAGCGCCTCGTTGTGGGCCAGCTTGCGGGCCACGCCGATGTGGTGCTGCGCCAGCTCGTTACCGATGTTGCGGGAGCCGGAGTGCAGCATCACCCAGACCTGCTTGGACGTGTCCAGACAGACCTCGATGAAGTGGTTCCCGCCGCCCAGCGTGCCGAGCTGGTTGACCGCACGGTCCGCGCGCGCCTTCACCGCCGGCGTCAGGTCGTCGAAGCGGGCCCAGAACTGCTTCCAGTCACCCGCATCCCGCTCCCCGAACGCCGCGTCCTTGTGCGCGTTGAAGCCGACCGGCACCGCCTGCTCGATCTCCGAGCGGATGCCCGCCAGATCCCCCGGCAGGTCGTTCGCCGTCAGCGAGGTCCGCACCGCCGTCATGCCACAGCCGATGTCCACCCCCACCGCCGCCGGCGAGACCGCGTCCTTCATCGCGATCACCGAGCCGACCGTCGCCCCCTTGCCCAGGTGGACGTCCGGCATCACGGCGACGTGCTTGACCACCCACGGTAGCGCCGAGATGTTGCGCAGCTGCGCCATGGCCGCGGGCTCCACCTCGTCCACCCGCGTCCACATCTTGATATCCACGTGCTTCCCGGGCACGGTCGTCATCGCCATGCCGGCAAGGCTAGAGCGACAACCGCCGTCGGCACGATCGACTTATTGACGACCCGTGTCCGAACGGTGCCGCCAGTGCCGTGCTTCCTGGCCCGAATCGTCTCGCAGCCGTGCCATCAGGCCTATCGGCGGTCGACCCACCGTCCGAGCTCTGCCAGGTTCGCCGACTACTGTCGAGGCAATTTTGACGCAGCAGGGCCTGTGCTCAGTCGATCTGGACTCCACCGATGCCTGTGCCGGGCGGGAGATCCCTGGTCTTGGCCTTGAGCTGGCCGAAAATCGACCAGTACACCTCCTCGTCCGTCACTTCGAGATTGTCGACGGCACCAGCTCCGCCGAGGAAGAGCGGAACCTTGAATCCGACACAGTCCCCGCTCTTGGGAGTCTCCGGGTGATCGATCGTCCACTCCGCGAAGAGGTCCGTCGCCAGGTAGGTGACCGGGTCGGCGACGAACTCGACGTCGAAGAGGGTGGCAATCCCGCAGTCGATCTCGAACGCGTCGCCCGATCCGGGTTCGATCAGCAGTAGTTGGCTGACCATGCCGGCCTCTTCGTCGAGAAGTCCGGCGTACTGTCGCCCGAGCCAATCCTTCGCGACCGGGAGGATTCGGTTGGTGTACTCGGGAAACGCCTCCTTGATGAGGGACTGCGCGCGGCGCATCTCGCCTTCCGAGTGCACTCGGACAATGCCGTTTCCGAAGGAAGCTCCGGCCCCGATTGCCGCCAGCTCCGCGAACCCTTCGAGGGCTGCCAGTCGTGGATCGCTGCTGGAGACCGTCATTCCGGTCGAGTCGGGTGGATAGTGTGAAACGAACTCGCGGTACATCTTCACCCCTTGCGGCCGACTGTCGAGCTTGGAACCTGGCGGACGGATGTCGCCTGGAGTTTAGGTGGGCGGGGATCGCGCTGCCCGAAAACGGCCGAATGGCCGGCCCCGGTAAGGGATCGGCCATTCGGTGGGACGGCTCAGCGCAGCAGGTACGCGTCAATGATGGTCTGGTCCACGGAGTTGCCAGCGTTGTCGGCGGCGGTGGCGTGCAAAGAGACCGTCTTGGCGTCGGCGGGGTGGTGCAAAGTGGCGTAACCGCCGACGACGGGAACGGTCTGCCAAGTCAAGCCGGAGTCGTAGGAGACCTGCAAAGAACGCAAGTGCTGCCGGGACGTGGTGCCGGGCTGGTCCTGGACGGAAACGGGAAGGCAGAAGGTGCCCCGGGGAGCGGTGCCGTTGTCGTCCAGAGCGGGGGTGAAGCGGACGGCGGAGACGGGGTACTGGGAGACGCCGGCCTTGGGTGCGCCGGAGAAAGTCCAAGTGGCGCTGACCTTCGTCGCCTGGGCATGGCCGGTCCGAGTGGCCTCGGTGGTCACGCGGTAGGAGGCCTTCCCGGCAGGCAGGGTGAAGCGGCCGGAGCCGGCCTGGTTGGTCTGCCCGAACAGAACGCCGTCACGGTAGAGCTTGGTCGACGCGGAGGTGGTGGCGGAGAAGCCGGCATTGCCGGAACCGTCGCCGAAAAGGGGAGTGGCGACGACCATGAGGTCACCGCGTTGCTGCACCCACAAATCGTCGCGGGTGTCAGGGAAAGCGGGGCCGAAAACGCCGCGGTGGACGGACTCGGAGTAGGTGTAGCCGGGAGCGTAGTACCTGACCGGACCCTCGAAGTCCTCGTAGTTGTCGCCGGGAAGGCTGACCCGCCGGGCCCAATCGACATTGTCGCCGCCGAAGAACTCCTTGTGCAGACCGGGTTTGACCGGGAAAGGCTGGTCGTAACCCCAGTCGTTACGGGCGTTGTGCGGCATGGAGGTCAACCACAGGTAGGCCTCGCCGACATTGCCGACCTGGACGTTGACAGTGGCGAGGTCCTTGGCTTTGACCACAGTGGACAGACCGGTTTGCGCGCCGCCCTTGCGGTACCAGGAAAGACCGTACACGCCGGCGTCACTGCTCCAGGTGGTGGCGACCTCGCCGGTGGCCTCGCCGGCGGGAGCATCCGGTCCGAGCTGGGCGAAGCCGACGTCGCCGACGTAACCGCTGCGCTCGAAGTTGGTGATGGTCCAACGGTTGGCCCCGGCGATCCGCTGGAACCCGACCTTCAACTGCGCCAGCTGGGCCTTGGCATCGGGCAGCTTGACGTCCAGAGGCCTGGCCGTACGGGCGTCGAGGTCGATGGTGGTGGCCTTGCTGACGCGAAGGTTGGGTGCGCTGATCACGTCGTAGCCGTTGGATGACGAAGTCGAGACGGAGCCGGACAGAAGGTATCGCCCGGCCGGCAGGCGCTGAACCACCTTGCCGGCAACGAAGTCCGCGGGGGAGAAGAGCTCGCCGGTGTCCACATTGGTCACGAAGAAGTGCGCGTAGTCGGGTGCGGCACCGGTGCGGTCGTGCGCGGTGAAGGTGACGTCGTAGCTCTCGACCTCAAGATCGATCTCGATGGCCGTGCGGACGCTCATGGTGCCGCTGGTGGCCACGACAGCACCGCCGAACTTGCCGCCGTTGGGGGCTTTGCTCACCTCGGCGCTGACGGTGGCCGCCGCGGTGCCGCCGGCCGGCACGGTCAGCTGGGCCGGTGACACACCGAAAACGCCGTTGCTGTCGGTCTTCAACGAGAGCGTCAGTGGCGCGGTGCCGGTGTTGGTGTACGTGATTTCCTTGGTGGCAGCGGGCTTTCCGACATGCGGCCATTGCTGCGGATCGAAGCCGAGGCTGATCGGCGAGGCGGTGACGGTCTGGGTGAGCACCTTGGCCGAGTCGACCCGGCCGGCGCCCTGCTCGAACGGCGTCGCGCCGGGCGTCGGCGTGCTGGCCCCGACGAGCAGCGCCTTCAGTTGTGCGCCAGTGAGATCGGGGTGCTGCTGGGCCAGCAGCGCGGCCGCGCCGGCAACGTGCGGGGTGGCCATGGACGTGCCGGACAGCTTGGTGTAGCCGTCGGCGGCCGGGTCGCCGATCTTGGCGGTCGTGCTCAGCGCGGCGGTGATGTCCACGCCGGGTGCGGTGATGTCCGGCTTGATCAAACCGCCCTCGACACGGGGACCGCGGCCGGAGAACTCGGCGATCTGGTTGTCCCGGTCGACCGCGCCGACGGTGAGCGCCGCGTCGGCGCTCCCGGGCGAGTCGATGGTGCCCTTGACCGGGCCGTAGTTGCCGGCGGCGATCACGAACAGCACGCCGTACTTGGCCGACAAGGTGTTCACGGCCTCTTCGACCGGGTCGATGTCGGGGCCGTTGTCGCCGCCGAGACTCATGTTGATCACCTTGGCGCCGTTCTCGGCGGCCCACTGCATGCCCTCGATGATGCCCGAGTCGGCACCGGAACCGTTGTCCCCCAGCACCTTCACGTCAAGGATGCGCGCGCCCGGCGCGACACCGCGATACCTGCCGCCGGACTTCGCGCCGGTGCCGGCGACGATCGACGCCACGTGGGTGCCGTGGCCGTAGTGGTCCTTGTCATCGGCGGAGCCGGAGAAGTTCTTCTCGCCGATCTCCTGCGTGGCCAGGTCGGGATGGGCGTTGTCGACGCCGGTGTCGAGCACGGCGACGGTCACCCCGGTACCGGTGTAACCGGCGGCCCACGCGGTCGGCGCGCCGATCTGCGGCACGCTGTGGTCGAGCGTGGCGTGCTTCTGCCCGTCCAACCAGATCTTGGCGATGCCGTTGCTCTGCAAGGCGTTGGCCCGCAGCGAGGAACCGGTGAGGTCGCGCCAGAACGTGGCCGGGTCGGCCTTCACCGCCGTCGCGTTGATGCTCGGCAGGTCCATCGCCCCGGTCGTCCGGGCCAGCGCCCGCCGCGTCCCCGAGTACTGGACGATCAACGGCAGCGTGCCGTGGTAGGCCCGCAGCGCGTCGACGTCGAACAGCCGCAGGTCGACGGTCTTGGCCGCCAGCAACGACATCGCGTCCTCGGGGATCACGTAGCTGTGGCCCGGGGACTGGTAGCTGGTGAAGTGCACGTTCTCCCGGCCGGGGGCCGGCAGCAGCCGGCCGGGGCCGCCGTTGGTGGCCGGGATGACCTTGTCGCCGGTGAGCAGCGTGACGGCGTCGGCCGGCGCGGGTCCGGGTGATGCCCCGGCGACCGCCGGAAGGCCCGCCATGGCCAGGAAAACGGCGAGCAAGATGCCACCACGCCGACGGAGCACTGGTACCTCCCGGTGAGCAGGGTTTGACGGAAGGTAATGGCCCGGTCATGGGCTTCACAAGCGCCGTCCGGATGCAAAGCCACGACTTGTTTTAACTAATGCAGAAAGGGGTTTATATGTTGGCCGCCTCGAACCTTGCGGGCCAGAAACTCACACGTTCTTGACATGGCAACGGTGTGCGATCAAGGTGTCCGCATGAGTGACCTGGCTCTCATCCGCACCCAGCGGCGGCGCGCCGCGGTCGCGAGCACCATCGGCACCTCGATCGAGTGGTACGACTTCTTCCTCTACAACACGGCTGCGGCGTTGATCTTTCCGCACCTGTTCTTTCCCGGTGGCACGCCGTACGCGGGGACCCTGGCCGCGTTCGGCACGCAGTTCGTCGGCTTCGCCGCCCGGCCGATCGGCGCAGCGCTGTTCGGCCACTTCGGCGACCGGATCGGCCGCCGCGGCACGCTGATCGGCACGCTGCTGACGATGGGCATCGGCACCCTGCTGATCGGCTGCCTGCCCACGGCGGCGTCGATCGGCCTCGCCGCACCGGTGCTGCTGACGATCCTGCGCATCGTGCAGGGCATCGGAGTCGGCGGCGAGTGGGGCGGCTCGGTGCTGCTGGCCATGGAGTGGGGTGACCAGAACAAACGCGGGTTCATGGCCAGCCTGCCGCAGTTGGGTGTGCCGATCGGGCTGCTGCTGTCCACGGGTGTGGTGCGCCTGATCTCCACCTGGGCCGGCGACGGCTTCCTGGCCTGGGCCTGGCGGATCCCGTTCCTGCTCAGCGTGGTGCTGATCGGGATCGGCCTGTACGTCCGGTTGCGTGTGCTGGAATCGCCGCAGTTCGAGAGCGTGGTGGCCAAGGCGGCCGTTGTGCGCCAACCGGTCTGGCGGGCCATCGTGGACCACCCGCGCGAGGTGCTCAGCTCCGCGTTCCTGCGGATGGCCGAGCAGGCGCCGTTCTATCTGTTCACGAACTTCGTGCTGACCTACGGCACCAAGCAGCTCAAGCTGAACCAGGACGACCTGCTTGGCTACACCCTGATCGCCGCCGCGTTCGGCGTCGTGTGCGTGCCGCTGTTCGGCTGGCTGTCCGACCGCATCGGCCGCAAGCTCATGTACGGCATCGGAATCGGCTGCGTCGGCTTGTTCGCGTTCCCGTACTTCGGTTTGCTGGACACCAAAGTCACCGGCCTCGTGCTGCTGGCCATCATCGCTTCCCTGGTGTTCCACGCCATGCAGTACGGCCCGCAGGCGGCGCTGATCGCGGAGTCCTTCGGCACCAACGTCCGCTACTCCGGCGCCGGCCTCGGCTATCAGCTGGCCTCGGTGATCGCCGGCGGCCCCGCGCCCCTGATCGCCACCGCCATCCTCGCCGGCACCGCCTCCAGCACGTGGATCAGCTGGTACATCGTCGGCTGCGCCGTCGTAGCCTTCCTCGGCCTCCTCGCCCTACCCCAGCGCACCCCCGCCGCGCAAGCCTGAACGCTTGGAAGGGGCCTTCCTCCACTCCGAGTGTTGGAAGGCCCCCTTCCAAGCATCAACTACTTGGTGCCTAGCACGCCGTCGAAGCGGCGGGGGATGCCGAGGGGGTTGCCGGCCTGGAGCTCCGGCGGCAACAGGTCCTCGGGCCAGCTCTGGTACGACACCGGCACCAGCCAGCGCCGGATGGCCGTGGAGCCGACGGAGGTGAACAGGGCGTTGGTGGTGGCCGGCCACGGGCCGCCGTGCTGCATGCCCCACGCCACGGCCACGCCGGTCGGCCACGCGTTGAAGATCAGCCGCCCGGCGACGGCCTGCAAAGCGGAACCGATGCGCCCGGCCAGCGCGTGCTCGGACGAGGAAGCGTGCACGGTCGCGGTCAGCGAACCCGGCAGCTGCGGGAGAACCTCCAGCAGCTCCTCGGGATCGGTGTACGTGACGACCACGCCCGCCGGCCCGAAGTGCTCCTCGGTCAGTGTGCCGAGGTTGGCGGCGAACGTCTTCAGCTCGGTGGTGAACAGCTTCGGCGCCACGCTGTAGCCCTGCGCCGGGTCGGACCCCGTAGCGGCCAGCTCGACGAGATCGCTGGCGGCCAACGAGTCCACACCGGACTGATAGCCCTGCTGCATACGCTCGTTGAGCATCGGCCCGCCGGAAGAAGCGCCAACGGCAGCGGTCAGCGCCTCCACCATCGACGCCGGCGCGAAGGTCAGCCCGGGGTTGGTGCAGAACTGGCCGACGCCAAGGGTCAAAGACCCGGCGAAGCCGGCCGCTGTCTCCGCGGTGGCCGCGCCCGGCAGGATCACGGTCGGGTTGACGCTGCCCAGCTCGCCGTAGAACGGGATCGGGTCGGGCCGGCCGCTGGCCAGGTCGAACAGGGCCCGCCCGCCGCCGGTGGACCCGGTGAAGCCGACCGCCTTGACCGACGGGTGCTTGACCAGTGCAGGACCGGCCTCCAACCCGTGCACGATGCCGAAAACGCCCTCCGGCAACGCCGAAGCCACGATCCGCGCGGTCTCCACCGACGTCGTCGGGTGCGACGGGTGCGACTTCACGATCACCGGCGAGCCGGCGGCCAGCGCCGACGCGGTGTCGCCGCCGGCCACGGAGAAGGCGAACGGGAAGTTGCTGGCCGCGAACACGCCGACTACGCCGATCGGCCGCAGGATGCGGCGCAGCTCGGGCCGCGGCGGCACGGTGTTGGCGTCCGCGGTGTCGAGGGTGGCCTCGAGGTAGCTGCCCTCACGGAGCACGGAAGCGAACAGCCGCAACTGGTTCGTGGTCCGCTTGAGCTCGCCGGTCAGCCGGGGCAGGCCCAGCGCGGTCTCACTGTCCGCAGTGGACACCAGCAGCTCGGACTCCGCGTCCAGCGCGTCGGCCACCCGCTCCAGCGCCTCGGCCCGGTCGGCCGAAGTCGTTGCCGACCAACCAGAAGCGACAGCCTTGGCGACGATAAGATCCAGTTCTGCGTCCGAAGTGGACGGGACCGGTGAACCGAAAGCCTCCCCGGTGCGAGGGTTGTACCCTTGCACAGCGGTCATTGCGTTGCCTCCTTGACGGCGGTGTCCCAGGCGGATGTCACCCAGACGCCGCCAACGTAGTTCAGCTCGGGGCCGTCCGGCGCGGGCATGCCGTGCTCGGCGATGACCTCGTCGGCGAACCGCTCCGAGTCGTCCTCCGACTGATATCCCAACGCTTTTGCCTCGTCCAGCGATACCCAGCGCCGGGTGTTGTCGGACACGCCCCAGATCACCCGGTACCCGGGCGAGGGGGTGGCCAAACACGCCTCCAGCATGCGGGCGCAGTCGTCGGGGGACAGCCACGTGGACAGCATCCGGACGTCCCGCGGCTTCTCGAAGCACGAGCCGATCCGGACGGCGATCACGTCGAGGCCGTAGCGGTCGGAGTACAGCGCCCCCAGCGCCTCCACGGCGACCTTGCTGACGCCGTAGTACGTGTCAGGGCGCGGGAAGGCGTAGTCCGGGGTGTCCTCGGCGCCACGGCGGTGGTAGCCCGCGGCGTGGTTGGAGCTGGCCAGGATCACGCGCTTGACGCCGTTGCGCCGGGCGGCCTCCAGGACCGTGTGGGTGCCGTCGATGTTGACGGACAGGATGTCCTTCCACGGCTGCTCGAGGCTGTGCCCGCCGAGGTGGATCACGGCGTCCACGCCGGCACACGCGGCGTCCATCGCGGCCTGGTCGGTCACCGACCCGGTGAGCAGCTCGACGTGCTCGCCGTCGGCGCCGGTCGGCAGCTCGCCGATGTCCAGCAGCCGCAGGACCCGGCCGGCGGCGGCGAGTCTTGGCCGCATCAGGGTGCCGACGCCGCCGGCGGCGCCAGTGATCAGGATGCGTTCGGTCACGGGATGTGGCCTCCATCTTGCAAACGTTTACAATTGCTTCAGAACGGTACTCAGCGACCGAACTGACGCAAGACCTCGGTGATGGTCCGGGCGGCGGCGAGCAGCGCCCCGACGACCTGGCGCTCGTGCTCGGCGTCCAGCCGGCCGAGCGGCACCGAACAGCTCATCGCGTCGATCACCGGGTTGCGGTACGGCAGCGCGACGGCGTAGCAGCCGAGTCCGGGGGTGTTCTCCTCGCGCTCGTGCGCGTAGCCCTCGGCGTGGAAGCGGGCGAGCTGCGCGTGCAGCTCGTTGCGGTCGGTCACGGTGTTCTGGGTCAGCGCCTCCAGGCGCTCCGGCAGCAGCGCGTCCACCTCGGGACGGCTGCGCTCGGCCAGCAGCGCCTTGCCCAGCGAGGTGGCGTGCGCGGGCAGCCGGCGGCCGACACGGGACACCACGCGCAGGTGGTGCTCCGACTCGCGGCTGGCCAGGTAGACCACGTCCGCGCCGTCCAGCCGGGCCAGGTGCACGGTCTCGTTGATCTGCTGGCGCACCTGTTCCATCACCCGGATGGCCGTACGCACGACCGGGTCGTGGTCGAGGTACGACGTGCCGACGAGCAGCGCCCGCACGCCGATGCCGTAGCTGCCGCGCTGCGGGTCGACCTCGACCCAGCCCCGGCTGACCAGGGTCTGGAGCAGCATGTACAGGCTGGACTTGGGGTAGCTGAGCTCCTTGTGCAGCTCGGTCAGCGTGAGCTGGCGCTCGGAGCGGGACATGACCTCGAGCAGCTCCACGGTTCGATCCGCGGATTTCACCGCTGCCGGCCTGGTGGGGGCCGCGTTGTCGACTGCCTCTGACATCTGATCGGCCTCCAGGACCTTGACACACGGTGGTTCTGATTCTTACAGTCCGTGCCAACGTTCACAAGTACGACCGGCATTCAGATACGTGAACCGCGAGGAGAGGGTCAATGGCAGCCCCGATCTCCAGGCAGTCGGCCTCCGGGTCCGCGCCAGGGATCGCGGACGCAGCCAGGGCTCCATCGTCGCGGTGGATCACCTGATGGCGGTCGCGACAGGCGTGGGCTCGACGGCTAACGGCGGCGGTGTCGTTGAGTCCCACAAGCCCGCGAGGCGGTGCCCGACGCACCGCCTCGCGGGTACCCACCCTTCGGGTCTTGGGCAGACCGCGTCGTGGCGTGTAAACGTTTTCACGAGCAACGATCGTCACGGATGCCGTCACAGGGCGAAGTCGAGAGGTCTGGAATGCAACTGGATGGAGTGCTGTTCTTCCCGGTGACCCCGTTCACCCCGGACGGGGAGGTCGCGGAGGACGTGCTGGCCGAGCACGTCAAGCACGGCGTCGCCGCCGGACCCGGCGGGGTGTTCGTGGCCTGCGGCACCGGTGAGTTCCACGCCCTCGAGCCCGAGGAGTTCGAGCGCACGGTGCGCGTCGCCGTCGAGGCGACCGCCGGGCGCGTGCCCGTCTTCGCCGGGGCTGGCGGCTCCCTCCCGATGGCCCGCAAGTTCGCCGCCGCCGCGAAGAACGCCGGCGCGGACGGCATTCTGCTGCTGCCCCCGTACCTCGTCGGCTGCCCGGCGCCCGGTGTGGCCCGCTACGTCACTGAGGTCGCCGCCTCCACCGACCTGCCGGTGATCGTCTACCAGCGCAACAACGCCGTCTTCACGCCCGAGGCCGCGGTCGAGGTGGCCAAGCTGCCCAACGTGATCGGCTTCAAGGACGGCATCGGCGACCTGGACCTGATGCAGCGCATCGTGCTGTCGGTCCGGGAGAACGTCGACAAGCCGTTCCAGTTCTTCAACGGCCTGCCCACGGCCGAGATGACCCAGCCGGCCTACCGCGGCATCGGCGTCGAGCTCTACAGCTCCGCCGTGTTCTGCTTCGCGCCGGAGATCTCGCTGGCCTTTTACAACGCTGTCACGGCCGGCGACACCGACAAGGTCAACGCCCTGCTGCACGGCTTCTACAAGCCGCTGGTCGAGCTGCGCGACAAGGTGCCCGGCTACGCCGTGTCCCTGGTCAAGGCGGCCGTCGTGCGCGGCGGCCTGGACGTTGGCGGCGTGCGGCCGCCGCTGCTCGACCCGACCGAGGAGCACCTGGCCGAACTGGACCGCATCATCGAGGCCGGCCGGAAGCTGATCGCGGAATGAAGATCACCGAGATCAACCTGACGCCGATCGCCTTCCGCGACCCGCCGCTGCTGAACTCGGTCGGCGTGCACGAGCCCCTGGCCCTGCGCACGATCATCGAGATCCACACCGACGAGGGCGTCAGCGGTCTCGGCGAGACCTACGGCGACGCCGGGCATCTGGAGCGCACCCGCAAGGTCCTGCCGGGGCTGATCGGCCTTGACGTCTACGACCTCAACGGCCTGCACGCGGCGGTGGCCGCCGGGCTGGGCGGCACGATCGGCTCCGACCAGCACGGCCTGACCGGCCAGATGTCCAGCATCGGCACCGTCGACCGGGTCTTCTCCCCGTTCGAGGTGGCCTGCCTCGACATCCAGGGCAAGCACCAGGGCCGCCCGGTGGTGGACCTGTTGGGCGGCAAGGTCCGCGACGCCGTGCCGTACAGCGCCTACCTGTTCTACAAGTGGGCCGGGCACCCCGGTGCCGAACCGGACCAGTGGGGCGAAGCGCTGGACCCGGCCGGCATCGTGGCCCAGGCGCGCACGCTGATCGACGAGTACGGCTTCGGCTCGATCAAGCTCAAGGGCGGCGTCTTTCCTCCGGAGGAGGAAATGGAGGCCATCCGCGCGCTGCGCGAGGCGTTCCCGAACCACCCGCTGCGCCTGGACCCGAACGCCGTGTGGACGCCGGACACCTCGGTGAAGGTGGCCGAGCAGCTGGACGGCGTGCTGGAGTACCTCGAGGACCCGACGGCCGACATCGAGGGCATGGCCGAGGTCGCCTCCCGGGTGGAAATTCCGTTGGCCACCAACATGTGCGTGGTGTCCTTCGACCACCTGCCGCCGGCGATCCGGCAGAACGCCATCCAGGTGCTGCTGTCCGACCACCACTACTGGGGCGGTCTGACCCGGTCCCGCAGCCTCGCGCTGCTGTGCGACACCTTCGGCATCGGGCTGTCCATGCACTCCAACTCGCACCTGGGCATCAGCCTGGCGGCGATGACGCATCTGGCCGCCGCCACCCCGAACCTGCGCTACGCCTGCGACACACACTATCCGTGGAACGCCGCGGACGACGTCGTGAAGCCGGGCGCACTGTCCTTCGTGGACGGTGCGGTGCCCGTGCCGAGCGGGCCCGGCCTGGGGGTCGAGCTCGATCGGGACGCGCTTGCCGTGGCGCATCAGCGTTTCCTGGACACCGACATCCGCGGCCGGGACGACACCGGCTACATGCAGCGGGTCGTCCCGTCGTACGAGAGGAAGAACCCCCGGTGGTGACCACGCTCGCCCACGCCTACTCGTGGGACCTGGTCGGCGACGACGCCGCGGCGGAGCGGTTCGCCGGCCTCGGCGTCGGCGCGGTCGCCCTGGCGGCGTCGTACCACACCACCCGGGCCGCTACGCCGCTGCACCCGCGGCACCGGATGATCGACGCCCGGCACGCCGCTTCGTACGTGCCGGTGCGGACGCAAGCGTGGCAGGGCAAGCGACTCGTGCCGGCGGAACCGTCCTGGGTGGACGGTGACTCGTTCGGTGTCGCGGCGGAGCGGCTGCGGGCGGTCGGTCTTCCCGTGCACGCCTGGACCGTGCTCACGCACTCCAGCCGTCTCGGGGACTCCAACCCGGACCTCGTGGTGCAGAACGCTTTCGGTGATCGATACCCGTACGCGCTGTGCCCGGCGCAGGCCGATGTCGTCGAGTACTGCGAGACCCTGGTTTCCGAGATCGTCCACAGTGGATCGCTGGACGGTGTCGTGCTGGAGGCCTGCGGGCCGCTGGGCTTCGTGCACGGCGGGCACCACGAGAAGACCGACGGCACCGACTGGTCGCCGGCCCAGACACAGCTGCTGTCGCTGTGCTTCTGCACCGCCTGCATCGGCCTGTACGGCGACGCCGGCATCGACGTGGTGGCCTTCCGGCGGACCGTGAAGGCCGGTGTCGACGGCCGGGCCGAGAGCGTTCGCGCAGCGTTGGGGGAGCAGCTGGCCGACACCGTTTCCGGTGTCCGCACGGGGCTTTCCCGTGGCCTGCGGCAGCTTCTGGTCGGCCGGATCAAGGAGCTCAACCCGTCCGCCAAGATCATCGCCCACGCCGCGGCCGACGAGTGGGCCACCGGCCCGTTCGCCACCGTGGCCGGTGGGGTCGACGCCGACGTGGACACGCTGACCTTCACCGCGTGGCCCGGGCCCGACGCCGCCCTGCCCGTGCTGAAGGCGTTGCAGGGCATCACCGACAAGGCGCTCGCCGCCTACGTCCTCGCCCTGCCGCCGCGTCCCGTCGACGGCGCCGCCCTGGCCGCCGAATGGCAGCAGTACCTCGACGCCGGCGCGTCCGAATTGCACGTCTACCACCCGGGTCTGGCCTCCCAGGGCCGTTTGGACGCCATCCGCGACGCCCTCTCCCGCCTCCCCTGACCCCGCCGCCCCTCTCGGCACATGCGGTCCGGATGTGCCGAATGGAGGCAAGTCCGACGCGCATGTGACATTTGCTCCCCGGTGGCCGCCGATACTGCTCGGCGGCCACCGGGCGCAGTACTATTGGTCACCCATGGGAGGTGACCACATGTCCGCTTCGGTCTCGTTCGACCCGCTCGTCGAGCTCGCCGGCATGTGGACCACGGAGCTGGCCGAGCGCTACCTCCCGGACCCCGGGCTGTTGCCGAGCAAGTACGAGTGCGTTGACGGGAACCTGATCTTGAGCCCGTACGAGGCCGGCCCGAACGTGTACGCCGCGGACGAGTTACGCGGCCTGTTCAAGGGGCCGGCCCGGGCCGTCGGCCTGCGCGTGTACACCACGGTCAACCTCCAGATGACCGCGCAGCGGTGGATCCAGCCCGACATCACGGTGATGCGCTCGCCGGTGCCGAGCACCTGGGCCCAGGCCGCCGACGCCGTGGTGGTCGGCGAGTTCGTCTCGCCCTCCTCGCGCCAGCGCGACCGCCTCGACAAGCCGGCCATGTGCGCCCGTGAGGGCATCCCGTACTACCTGCGCGGCGAGGTCGACCTGCGCACCGAGACCGCCACCCTGTGGTTCTACCGGCTCGAGGACGGCGAGTACCAGGAGGTCGCGGTGGCCCACACCGGCGGCCGCTTCGAGATCACCGAGCCGTTCCCGGTCTGCTTCGACCCGATCCAGCTGCTAGACCTGTGACCGGACCCGCGCGGCCCGCTGCTGCGTGAGGTACCGCTGGATGCCCAGCGTCACCGCCAGGTAGAGCACGATGGTCGACGACCCGAGCCCGGCCGGCGCGCCCTGTCGCTCGGACAGGTAGTCGATGCCGAAGTGCCGACCGACGGCGACCAGCCACAGCACCAGCATCTGCCAGGTGCCCTGCCGCCGATCAGCACGTTCACCCCGACGTTCACGCCCCGGATCACGGCCGCACGACCGTGGTAGCGCTATCCGGCAAGGGCGATGCAACCCATCCCGGTGGTGACTCCGTCCCTGGTGCATGAAGGGACTGACGACAGTGGTCGGCGCGGGCGCGCTGGTGTTGGCGATCGGCGCCTGCGGCCAGACCTCGACCCGGACGACGACCCAGCCCGGCAGTGAGCCTGGGGCCAACGGCATCGCCGCCAGTGGCCAGGGCAGCCTTCGTGACGTGCCGGCGGCCCAGGTCGACACCAGCAGGCTGCCGGCGGGCTATCCCGCGCGGGTCCAGCTGGACGACAACGGCGCCGTGCTGACCGTCCAGGGTCAGGAGGGCGGGTGCGAGCACTCGCGCGCGCAGCTGACCGCTCAGGACCCGGGCGAGGTGCACGTGGTGCTCGTCCGGGACCTCACCGACACCAACCGGGTCTGCACCAAGGAGCTGCGGCTGACGCAGCTGACCGTGCAGCTGGACAAACCGCTGGCCGAGCGCAAGGTCGTGCTCGAGGAGAGGACAGTGCGGTCATGACGAAGCCAACCACCGGGCGCCCGGCCGGCTCGCCCCAGCCGGCTGGGCGCCGTCCCCACAGCCGGCGCAGAGCGGCCCTGCCGCAGCTGTCGGGACACCGCTGGCTCAGAGCCGCGGTCCTCGGCACCGGACTGCTCGTCCTGGCCGCCTGCGGCAAGGCCGTGAGCACCGGGGCCAACGTCCCGGTCGGCGATTCTTCGCCCAGCATCACCGGGTCCGCCCCGACGAGCACTCCGTCGCCGTCCGGCTCCGGGGCTCCCACCTCCGGCGCCCCGACCTCCGACGCCGGCACGCCGCCCAAGGCCAGCGGCCCGACCGTGCCGCCGAACCAGGTCACCTACGTCGCCCCCGAAGCCGTGCCGGACACCGTATGGCAGCAGGACGACGGCAAGACCCTCGTCCTGATGGCCGAGGAGGGCGGCTGCTCCAAGGTCGACGCCCAGGTCACCAAGCAGACCGCCGACGAGGTCGACATCACGCTGCTCACCGTGGCCACTACGCAGAAGATCTGCCCGCAGTACATCCGCAACGTCCCCGTGGCCGCGCACCTCGACGCCCCGCTCGGCACCCGCAAGGTCGTGCTCACCATGAAGACCGGGGTGCAACGCTAGACCCGCCGCCGGCGATAACCCGCGTTGTCCGTCGACGAGAGGCGACCGCGATGGCTCGGGTGCTCGGATGCGTGCTGGTGGCCGCGATGGCCGCCCTGGTCGTGCTGATGCTGGTCGCCTCGCCCGACAAGGCGGGCGAGGGTGGCCCGGTGTTCGGCGTGCTGCTCGCGGCCTACCTGGTCGCGTTCCTGTACGGACGCCCGGATCTGTCGGCGGTCGCGACTGGTGTGGCCGCCGCGGTGCTGTGGCTGGCCGTGGTCGCGTTGATTCCGCCCGTATCCCTTGCCCTGGCCCTGCTTTCCGTCGCCGTTGCCGGTGTCGTGGGCGTGTGGCTGACGCGCAATCCGGTGGCGGGGTTGGCCGCGGCCATGTCGTCGGCGCTGTTGATCACGACCGTCGCCTGGGCCCTGGTCACGTACGGGCCCGAACGGTTCGTGCCGGTCCTGGACGCACCCGGTGCGGCGGATCCCTTGCTGGAGAGCCGGATCGAGGCCCCCGACCCGTACGTCGGACTGCTCGCCCTCGGCGCACTGCTGGCCGTGGTGCTCGTCGCGGTCCGGCGGTTCCGGACGGTCAACGCGGCCGTCAGTACATGACCAAACCGGCGGAGACGTTGATGTCGTCGCCGGTGATGCCGCCCGCGCCGTCGCCGGCCAGGAACGTGACGACGTCGGTCACCTGCTCGGGCTGCACGAGGCGGCCGAGCGGGGAGCCGGCGGTCGCCTCCCGGTGCAGGATCTCCGGCGGCACACCACGGCTGGCCGCCATGGCGTCGACGACACCGCGGAACCGGTCGCCGTCGATCGCGCCGGGGGACACCAGGTTCACCCGGATCCCGTGCGGGCCGGCCTCGGTGGCCAGTGACCGGGTCAGCCCGATCAGCGCCGTCTTGCTGGCGGCGTAACTGGTCCGGCCGGCCAGCGGCCGCTTGCCGGTGGCCGAGCCGATGACGATCACCGACCCGGACCGCTGCCGGATCATCGTCGGCAGCACCGCGCGGCAGCACAGGAACGTGCCCAGCACGTTGGTGTCGATGACTTCGCGCCACGCGCCCGGCGAGCACTCCCACAGCGGCACCGTCGGCCCGGCGATGCCGCTGTTGTTGACCAGGACGTCGATCCGCCCGAACCGCTCGAGCACCGCCGGCACGAGCCCGTCCACCGACCGCTCGTGCCGGATGTCGCAGACCACCGGCAGCACGCCGTCGCCGATCTCCTCGGCGGCCACCGCCACCGCGTCGACGTCACGGCCGGTGATGGCGACCTCGGCCCCGGCCGCACGCAGCGCCGTGGCGATCTGCCGGCCAAGGCCCCGCACACCGCCGGTGACAACCGCGACCTTGCCGGTGAGTTCACGCATGCCGGCCATTGTTACTCCGTGCCGACGACGGCCGCCGAACTGGCGGCCATCGTCCACATCGGACCGCCGCTACCGCCGGAAGGAGATCTGGAGCGTCGGCGCGGAGGTCTCGGAGAAGAAGTCGTTGCCCTTGTCGTCGACCACGATGAAGGCCGGGAAGTCCTCGACCTCGATCTTCCACACCGCTTCCATGCCCAGCTCGGGGTACTCGAGCACCTCGACCTTGCGGATGCAGTCCTTGGCCAGCCGGGCCGCCGGGCCGCCGATCGAGCCGAGGTAGAAGCCGCCGTGCGACTGGCACGCGTCGGTGACCTGCTTGGAGCGGTTGCCCTTGGCCAGCATCACCAGCGAGCCGCCGGCCGCCTGGAACTGCTCGACGTAGGAGTCCATCCGGCCGGCCGTGGTCGGGCCGAACGAGCCCGAGGCGTAGCCCTCCGGCGTCTTGGCCGGGCCGGCGTAGTAGACCGGGTGGTCGCGCAGGTACTGCGGCATCGGCTCGCCCGCGTCCAGGCGCTCCTTGATCTTGGCGTGGGCGATGTCGCGGGCCACCACCAGCGGGCCGGACAGCGACAGCCGGGTCTTCACCGGCAGCGCGGCCAGCGTCCGGCGGATCTCGTCCATCGGCCGGTTGAGGTCGATGCGGACGACGTCGTCGGACAGCTGTTCGTCGTGCACCTCGGGCAGGAACTGCGCCGGGTCGTGCTCCAGCTGCTCGAGGAAGACGCCTTCGGCGGTGATCTTGGCCTTGGCCTGGCGGTCGGCCGAGCAGGACACCGCGATACCGACCGGGCAGGACGCGCCGTGCCGGGGGAGCCGGATCACGCGCACGTCGTGGCAGAAGTACTTGCCGCCGAACTGCGCGCCGATGCCGAACTCGCGGGTCATGGCCAGCACCTGCTGCTCGAGATCGGTGTCCCGGAACGCGCGGCCGTCGGCCGAGCCCTCGGTCGGCAGGTTGTCCAGGTAGCGGGCCGAGGCCAGCTTCGCGACCTTCAGGTTGTACTCGGCCGACGTGCCACCGACCACGATCGCCAGGTGGTAGGGCGGGCAGGCCGCGGTGCCCAGCGAGCGCAGCTTCTCGTCCAGGAAGCGGGCCAGCCGCGTCGGGTTCAGCAGCGCCTTCGTCTCCTGGTACAGGAACGTCTTGTTGGCGCTGCCGCCGCCCTTGGCCATGAACAGGAACTCGTAGACCGGCTCCTGGCCCGTCTTGTGGTAGAGCTCGATCTGGGCCGGCAGGTTGGTGCCGGTGTTGCGCTCGTCCCAGAAGGTGGTCGGCGACATCTGCGAGTAGCGCAGGTTCAGCTGCTGGTAGGCGTCGTAGATGCCCTCCGACAGGGCCGCCTCGTCGTCACCGCCGGTAAGCACGGTTTCGGTGCGCTTGCCCACCACGATCGCCGTTCCGGTGTCCTGGCACATCGGCAGCACGCCGCCGGCCGACACGCAGGCGTTGCGCAGCAGGTCCGTCGCTACGAACCGGTCGTTCCCGCTGGCCTCGGGGTCGTCGATGATGGCCCGCAGCTGCCGCAGGTGGCTGGTCCGCAGCAGGTGCTGGATGTCCTTGATCGCCTCCCGCGCCAGCAGCCGCAGCGCCTCCGGCTCGACTTCGAGGAACTTCCGCCCCGCCACCTCGGTCACCCGGACGCCGTCCGGGCTGACCAGTCGGTACTCGGTGCTGGTGTCCTTACCCAGCGGCAGCGGATCGACGTACTGGAACGAGGTGGTGGACACGTCCGCGGGCTCCCTTGCACGCAACTCGGGTAACCCGGCCTACGGTACTGCCGCGATCCGCAGGCCCAGCGCCATCCCCGGTGTGACGGTGCACATCACACCTGCACAGCTGGCTGTCCGCCAACCCGAAGTCGGCTCGGCCCGCCCCTGCTTCGCACGGTTGCTGGATTTTTCGAGGTCCGCCACCCGACGCGCCCCACCACACAAGCCGATGCGGGCCTCGAAAAATCCAGCAAGGGCGAGGCAGGGGCTCAAGGGGGCCGAGCCCGCGACGCCGGAGGCGGCGCCAAATCAAGAGGCCGGGGCGGCCCCCGGCCGCCCCGACCTCCTGTGGGGAGCGATCGCGAAACAGTCGGTCACCCGATGGTTCGCGTCGCGAAGCTTCTCGTCGTGTGGAGTGACTCTGCCGTGATGCAGATCACAAGTCAAGACGGCTGTTCGGGCTAGCTGGCGTAGGCGCGCAGCCGCTCGGCCCGGTCGCCCTGGCGCAGCTTGGACATGACCTCGCGCTCGATCTGGCGGACGCGCTCCCGCGACAGCCCGAAGCGCTTGCCGATCTGGTCGAGGGTGCGGGGCTGCCCGTCCTCGAGGCCGTAGCGCAGCCGGATGACCGACTGCTCCCGCTCGTCCAGCGTGGCCAGCACCCGGCGCAGGTCGTCGGACAGCAGACCGGAGATGACGGCGCTCTCGGCGTCGGTGGCCTCGGCGTCCTCGATGAAGTCGCCCAGCGGGGCGTCCTCGTCGGTGCCGACCGGCATGTCCAGGCTCACCGGGTCACGCGAGTGGTCGAGCAGGTCGGCGATCTTGGACTCGGCGATGCCGGACTCCCGCGCCAGTTCCTCGGTGGTGGCCTCGCGACCCAGCTGCTGGTGCAGGTCCCGCTTGATCCGGGCCAGCTTGTTCACCTGCTCCACCAGGTGGACGGGCAGCCGGATGGTGCGACCCTGGTCGGCCATGCCGCGCGTGATGGCCTGCCGGATCCACCACGTCGCGTACGTGGAGAACTTGAAGCCCTTGGTGTAGTCGAACTTCTCGACGGCCCTGATCAGACCGAGGTTGCCCTCCTGGATCAGGTCGAGCAGCGGCATGCCCCGCCCGGTGTAGCGCTTGGCCAACGACACCACCAGCCGCAGGTTCGCCTCCAGCAGGTGGTTCTTGGCCCGCTCGCCGTCCCGCACCAGCGCGGTGAGCTCGCTCTTCTTGGTGGCGTCCAGCACACGTGCGGTCTCGAGCATGTGCCGGGCGAACACGCCGGCCTCGATCCTCTTGGCCAGCCCCACCTCCTGCTCGGCGGTGAGCAGCTTGGTCTTGCCGATGCCGTTGAGGTAGACGCGAACGAGGTCGGCGGCCGGCCCCTGCGCGTCCAGATCGGCCTCGTGGCCGATCTCCTTGTCGATGGTCAACGGGATGGTCACGGTGACTCCCTCCCCGGTCGCGGGCTGGTGTGTTGTCGCGTCACACACCGGCGCTGCGTTGCGCGGCGAGCCTTTCGGGCGAGGCACCCGGGTCGGGAATGCCTTGCGCTTGCTGGCTGGACACTGGTGAAAACGCGAGCGATCGCGAAATCGTTCCCGTCTTCTCACCCCTCATGACGTCTCCGCGGCCGGAGCGGTTGCCCTGAGAACCTGAGGTTTCCCTGAGAGAGGGCCACCTCTACCCGTTCGGCCGGCAACCGTCCCGGTGAAACGTGAAGTCCATGTTGGACGACTGAACCGAATCGCCGGTCCATACGTTTCCAATGCCAGGAAACCCGCGAATCATCACACTTCGACAAGCACCGTGAACGGACCGTCGTTCACGCTTTCCACCGCCATGTCGGCGCCGAACCGACCGGTGGCCACGGTGGCGCCCCGCGCCCGCAGCGCGTCGACGACCGCGTCCACCAGCGGCTCGGCGACCGAGCCGGGCGCGGCCTTCGTCCACGTTGGACGGCGGCCCTTCCTGGTGTCGCCGTACAGCGTGAACTGGCTCACCACGAGCAGCGGAGCCCCTGTGCTCGCACAGGATTGCTCCTCGTCGAGTATCCGCAGCTCGTGCAGCTTCCGCGCCATGGTGTCGACCTGCTCGGCGCCGTCGGTGTGGGTGATCCCCAGCAACACCAACAGACCGGGCTCCTTGATCTCGCCGACGACCTCGTCGCCGACGGTGACGCTCGCCCTTGTCACCCGCATGACAACTGCCCTCATGCGGGGATGACCATTCCATGCCGGACCAGGTCGCGCACGATCGGCAATGCCGCTGCGACAAGGTCATCGACCGACTGGCCGTGTCCGTACGCCAACAGGTGCAAGAGGTCACCGAGCGGCAGCGCGCCGCGACAACCGGCGAGCAGCGCGGCCGCCAGCTCGTCGACCTCGTGCTGCCAACCAGGTCCGTCCGTACGGTGCAGCCGCCGCACCACCGCGTCCCAGCCCTCGTCGCCCGGCTGCGACACCTCTTCCAGCATCACGGTTGCGGGCACCAGGAACCGGGTGGCCAGCAGACCCTCGGCGGATCCGTGCTGCCGCAACCAACTCACTCGATCCAGCCAGGCCGCGGCCTCCGGGCCCAGCGGGTCGTCGAAGGCGTGCCGCAGGTCTTCGCACACGATCTCCGGGTGGGCCGCGCCGGTGCGACGCAGCGTGACGAAACCGAAGCCGACACCGAGAACATCGTTGGCCTCGAACCAGTCCAGCCACGCCGCCGCCTTGACCCGGCCCTCGTCGGACCGCGGGTCGATGCCGGCGTCACGCAGCCAGGTGCCCACGTACAGCGAGGGTTCGGCCACATCGCGCTGCACGAACCAGGCGTCGACCCCGCCGCGCGGCAGCCAGGACGCGACCCGGTCGGTCCAGTCCTCGCCCTTGCGGTGCACCCACGACGCCAGCAGCTGGCCGACCCCGCCCTCGTTCAGGAACGCCGGCAATTGCCGTACCACCAACGCACTCGCGTCGTCGCCGGCCAGGCCGGAGTCGCGGTAGGTGTAGTCGACGCGGGCCGGCCCGACGACGAACGGGGGATTGCACACCACCTGGTCGAAGCGGCGGCCGGCGACCGGCTGGAACCACTCGCCGCGGGCCAGGTCCACGTCCAGCTCGTTGAGCCGGAACGTCGCCGAGGCAAGGGAAAGCGCCCGTTCGGACAGGTCGGTGGCGGTGACCCTGCGCGCATGGCGGGTGGCGTGCAGCGCCTGCACGCCACAGCCGGTTCCCAGGTCCAGCAAGGTGTCCACCGGCCGGCGGGCCGTTGCGCGAGCAAGGCTCAGGGACGCGTGTCCGACGCCCAGCACGTGGTCCGGGCGGACAGGTGCGCCGCGCAGGTCGGAGTCCTGGTCCGACACCACCCACCAGGAGCCCTGATCGTCTCCGTACGGTCGAACGTCGAGATCCGCGCGCAGGTTCCCGCCATCCTCGCGGAGCAAGCCCTCGGCCACCGCGTCGGACACGGACAGCGACCCCAGCGCCGCCTGCGTCTCGGCGCGTGACGCGCTGTCGCCGAGCAGGAACACGCGGATCAGGGTGCCGAGCGCGCCGCCGTCGGCACTGGCCCGCCGGGCCGGCTCCGGCTCGCCGCGGCCCAGCGCCGCGTGAGCCGGGCCACCCAGCAGGTCGACGACCGCGTCCGGCTCGTAGCGGGCTTCGCGGAAGGCGTCTCGCAGCTGGTCACAGAACTTGTCAGAAAACACGACCGGAATGTTTGCACGCCCTTGACGGCGACTAGCATCAACGGCAGGAGGTGGTGTCGTGAAGGGCTCTGACCGGGACGACACACCGGTTCTCATCACCGG
This sequence comes from Kutzneria chonburiensis, assembly GCF_028622115.1. NCBI lineage: Bacteria > Bacillati > Actinomycetota > Actinomycetes > Pseudonocardiales > Pseudonocardiaceae > Kutzneria > Kutzneria chonburiensis. The sequence goes on along the minus strand of NZ_CP097263.1, from coordinate 5,334,864 downwards.
GGCCGCGCCCTCGTACGCGGACGAGTCACGGGCACGCAAACGCAAGTACACGATCATGATGCTGATGCGTGTGCCGTGCCTGCTGCTGGCCGTGGCGTTCATCAACATCTGGTGGCTGTGCCTGCTGTTCCTGGTGCTGTCGATTCCGCTGCCGTGGGTGGCCGTGCTGATCGCCAACGACCGCCCGCCGCGCAAGCAGGAGGAGATCAACCGCTACAACGCCGAGAAGGCCGCCCGCCGCGCCCTGGCCCGCGAGGTCTCCGAGCACGACGAGCCGCCGAAGCCGGCGACCCCGCCCAAGTCCATCGAGGGCTGAGAGAGTCCCGCCCCTATTCGGCACATGCGGTCCGCAGGTGCCGAATAGAGGCAAGTATGACGCTCATGTGACATTCGGGGTCACGGTTGCGGCTGGCCGCCGACGTGGGAGACGGCCTTGGAGCCGGCGGTGACGCCGGCCCGCAGCACGTCCAGCGGCGGCTTGCCGTCCAGCCAGGCCGACAGCAGGCCGGCGTCGAAGGCATCCCCGGCGCCGGTCGAGTCCACGCAGGTCGCGGGCACGGCCGGCACGTCCCAGCGGCCGATCCGGTCGATCCAGCTGGCCCCGTCCGGTCCGGTCGTCACGGCCACCGCGCCGACGTGGCCCAACAGCTCGACCGCCGACCCGGGATCCCGTGAACCGGTCAAAGCGGACAATTCTTCGGAATTGGGCAGCAGCAGGTCCACCCCGGCCACCATGGCCAGGAACGTCTCCGCCCCCTGCTTGACGATGTGCAGCGCGGCCTGCGGATCGACCGACGTGGTCAGCCCCGCACCCCGCGCCGCGGCCAGCATCTCCAGCCCCGCGTCCCGTGACGCCGGATCCAGCAGCACGTAACCGGACAGGTGCAGGTGACTGGCCGTCTCCAGCAGGTTGACGGTCAGATCGGGCCCGGCCAGCCGGGCGTTCGCGCCGCGATCGGCCAGCATGCTGCGCTGGCCCTCCGTGTCGACCAGCACGACGACGCAGCAGGTCGGCGCGGCCGGGTCGGTGGCGAAGGCGCACCGCACCCCGACCGCCTCCAGCTCCGAGCGCACCTGCCGGCCGGCCATGTCGTCGCCGACCCGCCCGACCAGCACGGTGTCCACGCCGAGTGAGGCCAGCCAGGCGGCCGTGTTCGCGCCCGCGCCGCCGACGGCCAGCGTGATGTCGGCCCGTGAGTCGCCGGCGTGCTCGATCGCGGTGTGGTGCTTGGCGACGACGTCCATCGCGGCGTCGCCGACCACGATCACCGTCATCGGGCCAGCTCGACAGCCACGTCGGCGGCGACCCGCGCGTTGGACAGCACCAGCTGCTCGTTCGTGTCCAGGCTCACGCCGCCGCTGGCGGTGTGGAAGTGCTCCAGCAGCACCGGCGTCACGTCCTTGCCGCGCACGTTCCGCGTGACCAGCAGCTCCAGGCCCTCGGCCAGCAGCCGGTCGTGCAGCTCGCGGGGCATCTCGTGCTCCACCGGCACCGGGTTGGCCAGCAGCACTCCGGCCTGGCCCGGCGCGTACTCCCGGTGCGCCCGGACCGCCGCGGCCGCCTGCTTCGCGTCGTCCACCCGCCACGGCACCTCGAAGTCCGATTCCCGCAGGTAGAACGCCGGGAACCGGTCCGTACGCCAGCCGAGCACCGGCACCGAGCTGGTCTCCAGCAGCTCCAGCGTGGCCCCGATGTCCAGCACCGACTTCACGCCCGAGCACACCACCAGAACCGGCGTTTCCGACAAGACGCCCAGATCGGCCGACACGTCCCAGGTCTCGGCCGCGCCCCGGTGCACGCCGCCGAGGCCGCCCGTCGCGAACACCCCGATACCGGCCCTGGCCGCGATCGAGGCCGTGCCGGCCACCGTCGTCGCCCCGTCCCGGCCCAGCCCGATCGCCGGCCCCAGGTCCCGTCGCGACAGCTTGACCAGCGCCGACGCCGGGTCGCACACCCGGTCCAGCTGCTTGGCGTCCAGGCCGACCACCGGCCGCCCGTCCAGCACCGCGATCGTCGCCGGCACCGCGCCGGCGTCCCTGATCACCTGCTCCACCCGGTCGGCGACCTCGCGGTTGCGGCCCGGCGGCAGCCCGTGGGCCAGGATCGTGCTCTCCAGCGCGACCACCGCCCGGCCCTCGTCCAGCGCGGCCCGCACCTCGTTGCTGACCTGCGGTTGTGTAGCCATCTTCTCCCGTTCCTGCCGTCAGCGTGTATCAGGCATCATGAACGAGTGAGCCCGATGACCCAGACGCTGCCCGAGACCGACACCCGGCGGGACGCCGACGAGACCACCGGCGACGACGCGCCGAAGATGTTCCACTACGTGAAGAAGGCCAAGATCGCCGAGAGCGCGGTCATGGGCACCCACGTGGTCGCGCTGTGCGGCGAGGTGTTCCCCGTCACGAAGTCGCCGAAGCCGGGATCGCCCGTGTGTCCGGAGTGCAAGAAGATCTACGAGATGATGAGCGAGTAGCAGCTACTTGCTGTGCTTGTTGGCGCCGCCTCCGGCGTCGCGGCTCGGCACTGTGTTGAATGGCCCTGCCTCCGGCAGGGCGGCTCGGCCCCTCGTGACCCCTGCCTCGCCCTTGCCGAATTTTCAAGGGCCGCATCCGGCTCGGTCGTGGGGCGCGTAGGTCGCGGCCCTCGAAAATCCAGCAACCGGGCGAAACAGGGGCGGGGCCGAGCGATCTCCGGGTGGCGGCCGGGTGAGGCTGGCTATTTGCTCTGTCGTTCCGCCGACGGGCGCTCGAGCTGCTCGGTGTCGTTCACGTCGGCGGGCGACGGCGCCTGCCACTTCTCGGTGAGCTCGACGCCGTTCGTGTCGAGTTTCTCGGTGACACCCTCGGCGCCGTTGGTCGGCGCCGGCGGCGGGGTCGCCAGCTCGCGGGTCTCGGGCTGCTCGGCCAGCCACTTCGCCGCCTGCTCGCCGGCCCGGATCTGCACCGCGGCCCGCTCCAGCTCCAGCCGCCGCCACTTGCGCCGCTGCCGGCGGGTCATCCGCGCCGGCCAGATCTCCTCGATGGCGCTGTTGAAGTGCGCGCCGACGATGATCGCCATGCCCAGGAAGAACGTGAACAGCAGGAACGCGATGGGCGTGGCCAGCGCGCCGTAGGTGTAGCCGGTGGTGGTGATCCACGCGATGTAGAGCCGCAACCCGATGCTGGACAGCAGGAACAGCACCATGGCCAGCCCGGCGCCGGGCAGCCCCCGGTGCCACGGCAGCTTGCGCGGCAGGGCGACCTTGTACAGCGTGGTCAGCGCCAGCACCAGCAGCACGGCCATCACCGGGTAGTAGAACGTGCTCAGCAGCTGCTGCACCAGCGGCCGCCACTGCCCGGGCACGACCGTCGCCAGCAGGTCCGGTCCCAGCGCCAGCAGCGGCAGCCCGATCACCGCCAGCACCAGGCCGACGACGTACATGAACAGCGCGAAGATCCGCTGCCACACCGGATGCCGCACGTCGTGCTGCCCGTAGGCGGCGGTGATGGCGTCCACGAACGAGGCCATCGCCGACGAGCCGGCCCACAGCGAGATCAGGAAGCCGATCGAGGCCACCTCGGTGTGCGCGCCGGTGAGGATGCTCACCACCGTCGGGGCGATGATTTGATCAACGACGTTCGGACTGAATATGGTGTGGCAGAACGAAAGGATCTTGGACTGCACGGCGGTGACGATCTGCGGCCCGAACCAGTCGCCGACGAAGCTCAGGCAGCCCAGCAGACCGAGCAGCAGCGGCGGCAGCGACAGCGTCTGCCAGAACGCCGCCTCCGCGGCCTCCGAGAAGATGTCGCCGTGCCAGGCCTTGCCGGCCGTGCGCACCACGAGTCGCCACGGCCCCCGCTTGACGGGTGCGACCGCGCCGGTGTCCTGCTCAGGCTGCTGACCCATGGCACCCCAAAGCATGCGGCATAAGGGCAGCCGCGGCTGGATCACCCCCCGAAACGTCATCTCGTGTCCATCGGCACACGCCATCGAGCGGTGCGTCGCCGAGGCGTTCGGTAAGCTGCTGGCAGCCCTCAGGGAACCCCACCGTGAGGGCATTCGCACGTCATCGGCAGGTTGTCGCAGCTAGGGAGGGTGAACGGCGTTGACGGACACCCTCAACCCGACGACGACCGCCGCACGACCGCTCCGGGCCTGGCAGCGCCGCGCGCTGACCAGGTACCTGACGTCCAAGCCGCAGGACTTCCTCGCGGTCGCGACGCCCGGCGCCGGCAAGACCACGTTCGGGCTGCGGGTCGCCGCCGAGCTGCTGGCCGACCGCACCGTCGAGCGGGTCACCATCGTGACGCCGACCGAGCACCTCAAGCACCAGTGGGCCAAGGCCGCGGCCGAGGCCGGCATCGCGATCGACTCCAACTTCCGCAACGGCGCCGGGCAGACGTCCAACGACTACAACGGTGTCGCCGTCACCTACGCCCAGGTCGCGGCCCATCCGACGCTGCACCGGGTGCGCACCGAGAACCGCAAGACCTTGGTGATCCTGGACGAGGTGCACCACGGCGGCGACGCGAAGTCGTGGGGCGACGCCATCCGTGAGGCCTTCACGCCGGCCGTGCGCCGGTTGGCGCTGACCGGAACCCCGTTCCGCAGCGACGACAGCCCGATCCCGTTCGTCAACTACGAGCCCGACAGCGCCGGGGCGATGCGCAGCCGTGCGGATCACTCGTACGGGTATTCCGACGCGTTGCGGGACGGCGTGGTCCGGCCGGTGTTGTTCCTGGCCTACTCCGGCGAGGCGAGTTGGCGGACCGGTGCCGGCGAGGAGTTCACCGCTCGATTGGGTGAACCGTTGACCGTCGAGCAGACCGCCCGGGCCTGGCGCACGGCACTGGACCCGACCGGCGAGTGGATGCCCGCCGTGATCAGCGCCGCCGACCAGCGGCTCAACCAGGTGCGCCAGTCGATTCCCGACGCCGGCGCCATGGTGTTGGCGTCGGACCAGGAGTCGGCCAAGGCGTACGCCACGATCATCACCCAGCTCACCGGCGTCGAGCCCACGGTCGTGCTCTCCGACGACCCCAAGGCCACCGGCCGTATCGCCGAGTACGCCGCCGGGCAGTCGCGGTGGCTCGTCGCCGTCCGCATGGTCAGCGAGGGCGTCGACGTTCCTCGGCTGGCCGTCGGCGTCTACGCCACCAGCTCGTCGACCCCGTTGTTCTTCGCCCAGGCCATCGGCCGCTTCGTGCGTTCGCGGCGGCCCGGCGAGACCGCCAGCGTCTTCCTGCCCAGCGTGCCCGTGCTGCTCCAGCTGGCCGCCGAGCTCGAGGCCGAGCGCGACCACGTCCTCGGCAAGCCGCACCGGGAGTCCGACGGCTGGGACGACGAGCTGCTCAAGGACGCCAACCGGACCAAGGACGAGGGCGAGGAGGAGAAGGGCTACACCTCGCTGGGCGCGTCCGCCGAGCTGGACCAGCTCATCTTCGACGGCTCCTCGTTCGGCACCGCCGCCATGGTCGGCACCGAGGAGGAGCAGGACTACCTGGGCCTACCCGGTCTGCTCGCCCCCGACCAGGTCCGTGACCTGCTCCGCCAGCGCCAGGCCAAGCAGCTGGCCGACGTCTCCGCCCGCAAGGCCGCCGAGCCCGACCCCGTTGCCCAGCCCGCCCGCACCCGCACCACCCAGGAGCGCCTGGCCGAGCTCCGCCGTGAGCTCAACACCTTGGTGTCCATGCACCACCACCGCACCAAGAAGCCCCACGGCAAGATCCACAGCGAGCTCCGCGCCTACTGCGGCGGCCCACCCACGGCGATGGCCTCGGTCGAGCAGCTCGAGGAACGCATCGCCACCCTGCGCTCCTGGTAGCCGGCTCGCACGCATCGCGCCCGCCGGGAACCACACCCCCGCTGCTTGGTGCCACATGCGCTTCCTATGTGGCACCAGACGCCACATAGGAAGCGCATGTGGCAACGGGGCCCTCCTGCTGGGGTGCGGCAGCCGGTCGCTACCCTCGGCTGTGATCGTGCCTCGCATTCGGGTCTCACCCAGGCGGGTGGTCTAGACCGCACGACCGAATGGATGCAGGGCGCTTGGTAGCGCTCTCATGCCTGTCCGTGATCGAACCCGTGAACCTTTCGCCGCAGCGTCAGCGGCCAACCGTGCGGCGAGCGTGGGGCAGTTCACCCCGTATTAGTCACAACGCGTAGTTGACAGACGGCCTTTCGGTGTAGCGGCGGCCTTCCGGTTACCGGGTCGTTGCCGAGTCGTGTCGCCAGAACCGAACTTAACCGCTTCAGCTGCCTTTCGGAGCGGGCTCCGGGGGCATATGTTCTGCGCCACAACATTTTCGCGGGCTCCTCCAGTGACCCGCGCCACGATGAAGGGAACAGCCGGATGCGGAGCAGAACTCTCGCCGTGCTCGCCGTGAGCACCGGGCTCGCGCTGGCGGTCACCGGGTGTGGCGCCAACAGCAGCAATGGCAGCAGCCCGACGTCGGGCAGCAGCGGTGCCAGCAACGGCGCGAAGGTCGGCGTGATCCTGCCCGAGACCACGACGTCCGCCCGGTGGGAGGGTTTCGACCACCCGCTGCTGGAAGCGGCGCTCAAGGCCGAGGGCTTCGACCCGATCATCCAGAACGCGCAGGGTGACGACCAGAAGGTCTCGCAGCTGGCGGACCAGATGCTCAGCCAGGGCGTCAAGGTGCTGATCCTGGCCTCCACCACCGGTGACGTGGGCGCCGCGGTCGAGAAGAAGGCGGCCCAGCAGGGCGTGCCGGTCATCGACTACGACCGCCTCAACGCCGGCGGCAGCGCCGACTACTACGTCTCGTTCGACAACCCGGGCGTCGGCAAGCTCCAGGGCCAGGCGCTGGCCACCGCGCTGAAGGACAAGCCGGGCGCCCAGGTCATCGAGATCGAGGGTGCGCCGACCGACAACAACGCGACGCTGTTCCACGACGGCCAGGAGTCGGTCCTCGCGCCGCTCTACGCCAACAACACGCTGAAGCTGGTCAAGAGCCAGTTCATCGACAAGTGGGACAACCAGACCGGTGGCACCACGTTCGAGAACTTCCTGACCGCCAACGGCGGCAAGGTTGACGGCGTGCTCGCCGCGAACGACGGCCTCGCCGGCGCGGTCATCGCCGTGCTGCAGAAGAACGGCCTCAACGGCAAGGTCCCGGTGACCGGTCAGGACGCCACCGCCGACGGCCTCAAGGCCATCCTGCGCGGCGACCAGTACATGACCGTCTTCAAGCCGATCAAGCTGGAGGCCGAGGCGGCCGCCAAGCTGGCCACCGCCCTGCTGAAGAACAGCAAGGCCGACGCCGACAAGATCGCCACGCAGAAGACCACGGACCCCAAGACCAAGCGTGAGGTCCCGTCGCTGCTGCTCGACCCGCAGGCGATCACCAAGGACAAGGTCAAGGACGTCATCTCGGCCGGCGCCGTGCCGAAGTCCGACGTCTGCACCGGCGACATCGCCGCGCTCTGCACCGCGAACGGCATCAGCTAGTAGCTGACGGCCGATGCTCAGGCCGCCGCCGCGACCGACCCGGACCCCCGACCCGGGCCGGCCGCGGCGGCTTCCCATGCCCACCACCCCGCCGCCACCGGGGCGGGCAGTGACAGTCTGGAGAACACCCCCATGACCGAGCAGCCGATCCTCGAACTGCGCGGGATCAACAAGAGCTTCGGGCCCGTCCACGTGCTGCACGACGTGGACCTGACGATCCGGCCGGGCGAGGTCACCGCGCTCGTCGGCGACAACGGCGCCGGCAAGTCCACGGTGGTCAAGTGCATCGCCGGCATCCACGGCATCGACTCCGGCGAGGTGCTGTTCAACGGCGAGCCGGTGCACATCTCCGGCCCCCGCGAGGCCGCCGCCTACGGCATCGAGGTCGTCTACCAGGACCTCGCGCTGTGCGACAACCTCGACATCGTCCAGAACATGTTCCTCGGCCGTGAGCGCGGCAAGTACGGCCTGCTCGACGAGTCCGACATGGAGCAGGCGGCCCGCGAGACGCTGGCCTCGCTGTCGGTCCGCACGGTCAAGTCGGTGCGCACGCTCGTCGCGTCGCTGTCCGGCGGCCAGCGGCAGACCGTGGCCATCGCCAAGGCCGTGCTGTGGGACAGCAAGGTCGTCCTGCTGGACGAGCCGACCGCCGCGCTGGGCGTCGCCCAGACCCGCCAGGTCCTCGACCTGGTGCGCCGGCTGGCCGACCAGGGCCTCGGCGTCGTGCTCATCAGCCACAACATGAACGACGTCTTCGAGGTCGCCGACAACGTCGCGACGCTCTACCTGGGCCGCATGGTCGCGCAGCTGCCGACCAAGAGCCTGACCAACACGCAGGTCGTCGAGCTGATCACCGCCGGCCGGTCGGGTGACATCGGCCTGGCCAAGCCCGAAGTCGCCACGGTCTGAATCGCAAGGGATCTCCTCCAATGACTGACACACCTGCCGCCGCCGCCCCGCCGTCGGACCAGAAGCCGGCCGAGCAGGAGCAGGCCGTCGCCGACTTCGGCATCGACACCACCCGCCGCTCCGCCGGCCAGGCCCTGCGCGACTACGTCGACCGCGTCCGCGGCGGCGAGCTCGGCTCGCTGCCGGCGCTGGCCGGCCTGATCGTGCTGGTGATCCTGTTCGGCCTCTCGTCGAGCACCTTCCTCAGCCTGAACAACATCTCCAACCTGCTCGCGCAGGCCGCCGGCATCACCATCATCGCGATGGGCCTGGTGTTCGTGCTGCTGCTGGGCGAGATCGACCTGTCCGCCGGCACCGGCTCCGGTGTCGCCGCCGCCGTGATGGCGCTGCACTACGTCAAGGGCGGCAACCTCCAGGCCGGCATGGGCGACACCGTCTTCTACGCCTTCATCATCGGCGGCGTGCTGGCCATCGGCGTCGCCGTCTGGCAGCGGATCTGGCTGGGCGCGGTGCTGTCCGCGGTCGCGACGCTGATCCTGCTGCTCGGCGTGCCGGCCAACCCGTGGGTCGAGATGCTGCTGGCCGTCTGCGTCGGCTCGGTCATCGGCTGCCTCACCGGCGTGATGATCTCCAAGATCGGCATCCCGTCCTTCGTCGTGACCCTGGCCCTGTTCCTGGCCTGGGGCGGCGTGATCCTCAAGCTGATCGGTGACGGCGGCACGCTGTCCATCAGCCAGGACCCGGTGCTGTTCGGCGTGGCCAACAACAACCTGAACACGCTGGGCAGCTGGATCCTGTTCGTGATCTTCGCCGGCGGCTACGCGGCCGTGGTGCTGTTCCGCCACGCCGGCCGGGTCCGCCGCGGCCTGGTGGCCCAGCCGACCTCGCTGCTGCTGATCAAGGTGGCCGTGGTCGTCGTGCTCGGCGCGGTCGCCACCTACCTGCTGACGGTCAACCGCTCGCCCAACCCGGACCGCATCACCATCTCCGGCGTGCCCTACGTGGTGCCGATCGTGCTGGTGCTGCTGGTGGTCGGCACGTTCGTGCTGGACCGCACCAAGTACGGCCGGCACATCTACGCGGTCGGCGGCAGCGCCGAGGCGGCCCGCCGCGCCGGTATCAACGTGCCCAAGATCCGGATGAGCGTGTTCGTGATCGCTTCGACGGTCTCGGCCATCGGCGCCATCGTCTACTCGTCCAAGGTCGGCTCGGTCGACCCGAACGCCGGTGGCGGCAACGTGCTGCTGTTCGCGGTCGGCGCCGCGGTCATCGGCGGCACGTCGCTGTTCGGCGGCAAGGGCCGGCTGTCCAACGCCATCATCGGTGGCTTCGTGATCCAGATCGTCAGCAACGGCCTTGGTCTGATCGGCGCGCCCGCGGCCGTGGTCAGCATCGTCACCGGTGCGGTCCTGCTGCTGGCCGCCAGCGTCGACGCGCTGTCCCGTCGACGGGCCAAGGCGACCGGCCACTAGCAGTCCCGAAGGGACACGAGGGGGTGTGCGGTGAGCGGTCCGCCAACCGCGGGCACCCGTCCCGACGAGGTCCGCAGGCACAACCGGGCCGCCCTGCTGCGCCGGCTGCACGTCGGCGGCCCGTGCACCAGGGCGGAGCTGGCCGCCGAGCTGGGGCTGAACCGCAGCACGATCAAGGCCCTGGTGGACGGGCTGGCCGATGCCGGTGTGGTGGTCGAGCAGGTCTCGGTCAAGCGCACCGGCGCCGGCCGGCCGTCCCTGCTGGTGCTGCCGCAGCCGCGGTCCCTGTGGGTGCTCGCCGTCGACGTCGGCGTCGAGCAGACCACGGTGGCGGCCGTCGGCTTCGGCGGCGAGGTGCTCGGCACCAGGGGTTGGACGCTGCCGCGCGGCTCCGGGTCGCCGGACGACCTGCTGGCCAAGGTCGGCACCGCCGGGCGGCGGCTGGCCGAGCGGATCGGCTCCGAGCCGGTCGGCGTCGGGGTGTCGGTGCCCGGTGTGGTCCGTCGTGACGGCTACGTGCACGAAGCGCCCAACCTGCACTGGGCCGGCGTGCCGGTGGGGGAGCGGCTGTCCGCGGCCCTGCACCGGCCGGTGCTGGTCGGCAACGACGCCGAGCTCGGGGCGCTGGCCGAACACACGCGTGGTGTCGCGACCGAGGCCGCCGACATGGTGTTCGTGTCGGTGGACGTGGGCGTCGGCGGCGGGGTGATCTCCGAACGGGCGGCGCTGCGGGGCAGCGGCGGCTACGTCGGCGAGCTGGGGCACATGGTGGTCCGGCCCGGCGGCCGGCCCTGCTACTGCGGCTGCCAGGGCTGCTGGGAGACCGAGATCGGCGAGGACGCCCTGTGCCGAGCCCTGGGCCTGCCCGAGGGCTCGCCGCGTGAGGCCGTCGTCGGCGAGCTGCGGTCACTGGCCGGTGAGCCGCCGCAGGTCGCGCTGAACCGGCTGCGGGAGTTCACCGACTGGCTCGGGCTCGGGCTGATCAACGTGGTCAACCTGCTCGGGCCGCAGCTGGTGGTGCTGGGCGACCTGCTGGCCGCCCTGCCCGACGCGGTCGTCGACGAGGCGGCCGCGACCGTGCGGGAACGCAGCCTGGTCAGCCGGGCCGTCGGCGGTATCCGCATCGTGGCCTCCCCGCTGGGCAAGGAAGCCAAGATCATCGGTGCCGCCGAGCTGGCCTTCCAGCAGGCCCTGGCCGGCTGACCAGTCAATGCAGGGAAGGACGCCTTACCTGCATTGGACGCAGGTAAGGCGTCCTTCCCTGCATCACTGCCGTTGTCGGGTAGCGAAGAGGCGCGGGCCCACACCTGGCCCGCGCCTCTTGTGTCGCTATGAAAGTGGTGGACTTGTCCGGTCCCGAACCCTCCGGGCTCAGCCCTGCTGGATCTCGGCCGAGAGCTCACGCAGCTTGGCGCTGTGCTCACGGGCGTGGTGTCCGCAGAAGAGGAGCTCGCCTCCGGACGGGAGAACGGCGCGTACCTGAGCGGCTGCGCCGCACCGGTCGCAGCGGTCGACAGCGGTCAGCTCGGGGCGGGTGAGCAAGGTCGTCATGGAAATCTCCCTCCGTCCCGGCACCGGTGCTCCGGTGCCTACTACACAGCTGCGACCACAACGCTTCCGGGTCGCCGCCCGTCGCGCGGTGTTCGCTGCCATCACCATTGCAGACGTTCGGCGCCTCGTCGGTGTTCCCCACCGTAGTGGCGACGCCCGTCACGTGAGATGTACCCAGATGCAGCAAGCCACACTCCGTGACATCCCACTCTGTCGATGGTCCGTTGCCGGGGCCACCCACAGGTGCCGAGTCGGTTACATTTTGTCGTCGGATCGGGTCCGATCTGACTCAGTGCAACGAACTCAGTGACTCAAGCTACGTCAGCGAACCACGACCGGGTTCGTATCACCACCCCAGTTGTGGGATGAGTCACACTACAGAGCGTGATATTCGCTTCTGGCGAACAGTTGTTCGGGGCTCGGTTTCGGCCGTCGTGAGCGTGCCGACGGCTCGGGGGTCCCGCCAGCCCGGCGACCGCGTCACGGGCGTCCCACGGGCCAACTGGGGGCCACGAACGGCCGGCCGCGGGGTGAACACCCCACCTCTAGTCGATCTCCCGGCCGAAGAGACGCCGAACGCCCCGCCCGACCGAAACGGTCGAACGGGGCGTTCGGGAGAAAACCGGCGCTCAGTCCAGGTAGTCGCGCAGGACCTGGGACCGGGACGGGTGACGCAGCTTGGACATCGTCTTCGACTCGATCTGGCGGATCCGCTCGCGGGTCACGCCGTAGACCTGGCCGATCTCGTCCAGGGTCCGCGGCTGGCCGTCGGTCAGGCCGAAGCGCAGCCGCACCACGCCCGCCTCCCGCTCGGACAGCGTGGCCAGCACCGACTGGAGCTGGTCCTGCAGCAGCGTGAACGACACCGCGTCGACCGCGACGACGGCCTCGGAGTCCTCGATGAAGTCGCCGAGCTGGCTGTCGCCCTCGTCGCCGATGGTCTGGTCCAGCGAGATGGGCTCCCGGGCGTACTGCTGGATCTCCAGCACCTTCTCCGGGGTGATGTCCATCTCCTTGGCCAGCTCCTCCGGCGTCGGCTCGCGGCCGAGGTCCTGGAGCAGCTCGCGCTGGATGCGGCCGAGCTTGTTGATGACCTCGACCATGTGCACCGGGATACGGATGGTGCGGGCCTGGTCGGCCATCGCGCGGGTGATCGCCTGTCGGATCCACCAGGTGGCGTACGTGGAGAACTTGTAGCCCTTGGTGTAGTCGAACTTCTCGACCGCGCGGATCAGACCCAGGTTGCCCTCCTGGATCAGGTCAAGGAACGCCATGCCGCGGCCGGTGTAGCGCTTGGCCAGCGACACCACCAGGCGGAGGTTGGCCTCCAGCAGGTGGTTCTTGGCCCGCTCGCCGTCACGCACGATCCAGCGCAGGTCCCGCCGCATCTGCGGGGGCAGCTTCTCGGTCTCGTCCTCGGCCTTGCGCACGCGTTCGGCGGCGTAGAGCCCGGCCTCGATCCGCTTGGCCAGCTCCACCTCCTCCTCGGCGTTGAGCAGGGCGACCTTGCCGATCTGCTTGAGGTAGGCCCGGACCGAGTCGGCCGACGCGGTGAGCTCGGCGTCCTTGCGGGCCTGCCGCAGCGCCTCGGACTCCTCCTCGTCCCAGACGAAGTCGGAGCTGTTCTTGCTCTCCTCCTCGTCGGGCTCCTCGACGGTCACGTCCTCGACCACGACGTCCTCGAGCTCGGCGGCGTCGATCTCGACGTCGCCGTCGAGGTCCTCGGGCTCCTCGCCGTCCTTCTTGGCCTTGGCCGGCGCGGCCTTGCCACCGGCCGGGGCCTTCTTGGCGGCGGCGCGGGGGCCGGCCGGCTTCTTGGCCGCCGGCTTCGCGGCGCCCGTCTTGGCCGCGCCACGCGCCGGGGTGGCCTTCACGGCCTCCTCGGCATCGCCCGGCTGCTGTGCCTTCGCGGCGGCGCTCGCGGGGGTGGCGGAGCGTCGGGTTGCGGTTTCTGCGGCTGCCACGTACGCCCTTTCGCGACGGTCCTTCACGGCAGACCGAAGGGCGCGAACCTCGGCCGCCAGGGGGTTTCGGGGGATCGCCCGGCGGTCGCTGACCGTGGGCGCTGTTCCATTGTAACGACGGCGGCCGTGCCGCGTTGCCGCCACACGGCCGCCGTCGGGCCCAATTGCGGTGTTCCCGCAGGTAGATCGCCGGAACACGATTCGGTCAGTTTTTTCGGGGTACCACTAGTGGCCGATTCCGTGGGCGGCCGCCGCGGCCGCGCCGACGATGCCGGCCTCGTTCTTCAGCGCCGCGGCGACGACCTTGGTGCGCACCTGGAGCAGCGGCAGCCACTTGTCGGCCTTCTTGCTGACGCCGCCGCCGGCGATCACCAGGTCCGGCCAGATCAGGTCCTCCAGGGTGCGGAGGTACTTGCTGACCCGGTGGGTCCACTCCTCCCAGGACAGGTCCTTCTCCTCCTTCACCGACGCCGCGGCCCGCTTCTCCGCGTCGTGCCCGTCCACCTCGAGGTGGCCGAACTCGGTGTTGGGCAGCAGCTTGCCGTCCAGGAACACGGCGCTGCCGATGCCGGTGCCGAAGGTCAGCAGCACCACGACGCCGTCCTGGCCCTTGCCGGCGCCGTAGCGGACCTCGGCCAGCCCGGCGGCGTCGGCGTCGTTGAGCACGACGACCCCGCCCGGCTCGCGGCCGAGCCTGCGGGCGAACAGGCCCGCCGCGTCGGTGTCCACCCAGCCCTTGTCCACGTTGGCGGCGGTCAGCGCGACACCGCGCTTGACCACGCAGGGCAGGGTGACCCCGACCGGGCCGGTCCACCCGAACTTCTCCACGATGTCGGCGACCACGTCGGCGACCGCGTCCGGGGTGGACGGCTGCGGCGTGACGATGCGCAGGCGCTCGCCGTCCAGTTCGCCGGTCTCCAGGTCGACAAGTCCGCCCTTGATGCCGGATCCACCGATGTCGATCCCGAACCCGCGGGTTGTGCCCATCCGTCGGACCCTTCCTACTCGATTCAGTCCGCTGTCAGTCCTCGACCCTGCGCGCGGGTCTTCGGGAGTGTGCGCAGACCCTAACGTGTGTGGTTCGGTGGACAGCGTGCTAGCCGCTGAATCCGAGGAACTCGTCAGGATCGCAGTCACCGTCGCGACGGAAGCCGCCGAGCTGGTCACCAACGCCCGAAGCCACGCTGTCACCCAGGTGGACACCAAGTCCAGCGAAACTGACGTGGTGACGGCCGCAGATCGCGCTTCCGAACAACTGGTTCGGGACCGTTTGGCCCAGTTGCGGCCGGGGGAGCCCGTGCTCGGCGAGGAGGAGGGCGGGACCTCGTCGCTGGACGGGCTGGTCTGGGTGGTCGATCCGATCGACGGCACCGTCAACTATCTCTACGGACTGCCCTTCTACGCCGTGTCCATCGCCGCGCAGCTGGACGGGGTGTCGGTGGCCGGCGCGGTCGTCGAGCCCGTCTCCGGTCGGATCTGGACCGCCAGCCGGGGCGGCGGTTCCTTCCTGGACGGCCGTCGGCTGCGGGCCGCCGCCACCACCCGGCTGGACCTGTCTCTGCTGGGGACCGGTTTCTCCTACGACCACGCGCGGCGGCTGCGTCAGGCCGACGCGATCAGCCGCATGCTCGGCAAGGTGCGGGACATCCGCCGCTGTGGGGCCGCGTCGCTCGACCTGTGCGCCGTCGCCGCGGGCTGGGAGGACGCCTATCTGGAGCACGGCCTGCACCGCTGGGACTGGGCCGCCGGCGGCCTGATCGCCGAGGAGGCCGGCGCCGTCTTCCGCCCACCCGGCCCGGACACCGACGGCTTGGGCACGGAAGCAACCTTCGCCGCCGCCCCCGGCGTAGCCGAGCAGCTCAGGGCAGCGTTGGTGGAAAGCGGCTTCGGAAAGGTGTAGCCCCTACCCCCTCAATCGGCACATGCGGTCCGGATGTGCCTCTGGGAGGCAAGTATGACGCTCATGTGACAGTGGGGCGGGGGGTGAAGGGGCTGCTCAGCCCGCGCAATGCACGTTGCGGGCGGCGTCGATGAGGTCGGAGCTGACCGGGGGCTGACCGGTCGGCTGGGCCAGCTGTCCGCCCTGGGCGGGCGGCTGGCTCTTGGCCCACGTCGCCAGCTGCTGGAGGACCTGCTTGGCGCTGGGGTTGACCCGGAACTCGTCGAACTTCTTGCCGACGGCCAGGTCAACGGTGGCGTCCTGGCGGTCGTCGCGGATCAGGTCGGCGCACGGCTCGACGATGCTCAGCGTGCGGGCCCCGGCGGCGCCGTTGGGGCCGAACCGGATCTGGGCCCGGCAGTTCATGTCGCCGGCCAGGTAGATCGGGTCGTTGGCCGGGGTGCCGGCGCTGGCGAAGCCGGCCTGGTCGACCGCGGACTTGACGATCGAGGCCTGGTTGCGGGTCTCGCTGGCGTTGTAGACGCGGACCTGCACCTGGGCGGCGGGGGCGGGCGCGGTCTTGTCCAGCGCGTCGTGGGCCAGCTCGGTGCCGAGCTTGGGCGCGGGCGTGGCCGGCGGGGCGGCCCCGGCCGGCAGCGGGCCCGGTGTGTTGCAGTGCACAGCCGCGTCCACGTCGTCGGTGGCGTTGATGACCTTGACCCAGACGAAGCCGGCGACGACGACGAGGACGGCGAACAGGACCAGCGCGGGCCACGGCCGCCGCTTCCGGTACAGCGGCTTCCCGTTGCCTCTGACCCCGACTGGCGCAGTCACGTCCCCACCCCTCCTCGACCCCGGCCAACACGACGCTTCGTGACTGGTGAAACCCCGTGCCCGGACCGTCGCCTGTGATCAGCCTAGGCGTTACCGCCGACCGGCGTCGGCCGGCACCGCCGTCCGTGTCCGGTCCGTGTCCCGCTGTGGGCCGTGATCGCACCCCGCGATCGGCCGTGCGCGTACCGTCAACCCCGCACGGGCGGAATCGCACCACGGCCGCGCCGTCCCGGCAAGGGTTTTCCCGGCCGAATTCCCTCAAGGGCGCTGCCCGTCCCGCCAGCTAGGGCCACGGATGGGTGAGTGTGTGCGTGCGCCCTTGCGTAGTGGGCTATCATCCACGCGCTCCGAGCCACTGCGGGTGCGGCTGGAATCGTTTGACGATCACTGGGTGGCAGCCGGCGGGGAGCGAGACCACCGTCACTTCCGGCGGCGGGCACAAATTGGGGCCCTGGAGCGTTGACCAGCGGCACGAACACAGTCTGAATTGTGACTGCAGGGGTGAAAGAAGTATGGCGACCGACTACGACGCTCCGCGCCGGAGCCAGGATGACGACCTGGCCGAGGACTCCCTCGAGGAGTTGAAGGCGCGGCGCAACGAGACGCAGTCCGGCGTGGTCGACGTCGACGTGGATGCACCGGATGAGAACTTCGAGCTGCCAGGCGCCGACCTGTCCAACGAGGAACTTACCGTCAAGGTGCTGCCGAAGCAGGCTGACGAGTTCACCTGTTCCAGCTGTTTCCTGGTGCACCACCGGAGTCGACTGGCCGAGGAGCACAACGGGCAGTTGATCTGCCGGGACTGCGCCTGAGCGGACGCGTCCCGACGGCGCGCGGGCCCGTCCCGCCGTCGTCGGCGCGGCCTTCGGGCGTTCTGGGGGTCAGTTGTGCACGATGGCGGCCAGCTTGTCCGCCTTGCGGACGCTGAACAGCCAGTACGGGGTCGGATCCGCCGGGTCGTTCAGGTAGACCCGGAGGACCGGCCCCACCCAGCCGCGGTGCGACACGAACGCGGCCGGGTCAAGGTCGGGGCCGAGCGCCTTGCGCTTGGCCTTGGCCGGGATGACCTCGACCTCGTCGATCAGCGCGAGCGGCACGTGGGCGTCGCCCACCCAGAGCTCGCCGTCGACCACCTTCACCGTGGCCCGTCCCAGCCACAGCATCACGCCGACGACGAGCGGGATCGTGATGAGGTAGGGCAGCCATGCGCGGACGCCCGGGTAGCCCATGTGCACCTCGGCGGCCATCAGCACGGCCGCGATCAGCGGCAGCGGCCAGCCCCACGCCGGCACGTACAGCCGTTCGAAGAACACCGGCTTGGACTTGGCCTCGGTCTTTGCCACCGCACTCACGCTCTCGGTCACGGGTCCAGGGTAGTGTCACGCGCCGTGCCCAGCGTGCAGGTCCTCCTCTCCCGAATCGATCCCGGGGTCCCCGTGCCGTCCTATGCCACGGCCGGCGACGCGGGTGTCGATCTTGTGACGACCTCGGACGTCGTCCTGGCTCCCGGCGAACGGGCGGTGCTCGGCACCGGCGTCGCCATCGCGCTGCCGATCGGCTTCGCCGGCTTCGTGCACCCGCGGTCCGGGCTGGCCGCGCGGGTCGGGCTGTCCGTGGTGAACACCCCGGGAACCATCGACGCGGGCTACCGCGGCGAGATCCGGGTATGCCTGATCAACCACGATCTCCGTGAGCCGATCACGCTGCGCCGGGGCGACCGGATCGCGCAGCTGGTCGTGCAGCGCGTCGAGCACGTGGTCTTCGAGGAGGTCGACGAGCTGCCCGACTCCGAGCGCGGCACCGGCGGCTACGGATCCACCGGCGGGCACGCGGTGCTCGCGGCCGCGGCCGGCGCCGGGGCCCAGCAGGGGACGAAGGAGTAGCGGAATGTTCGGCAAGCGCGGCAAGCGCGGGCGGCACCATGTCAGCAAGGACAGCGGCCGCCTGGGGGTACCGAACTACGACGTCGACGAGGTCGTCGAGGAGGCGGTCGTCACCGCCGGTCCGTTCGACGAGGCGGACGCCCCGCAGGACGGCCTGTCCCGGCTCGACCTCGGGTCCGTGCGGGTGCCCGTGCCCGATGGGGCCCAGCTCCAGGTCGAGGTCGACCCTTCCGGTCCGGTGCGGGCCGTGCACCTGGTGACGCCGATCGGTCAGATCACCGTCAGCGCCTACGCCGCGCCCCGCAGCGGCGACCTGTGGCCCGAGATCTGCGAGGAGCTGGTCTCCCAGCTGCGCGGCGACGGCGCCCGGGTGATCAAGGAAGCCGGCGAGTGGGGCACCGAGCTGGCCGCCACCGCCAACAACGTCGTGCTGCGCTTCGTCGGCGTCGACGGGCCGCGCTGGATGCTGCGTGGGGTCGTCGCCGGTCCCGGTGAGCACAACGTCATGGCCTCCGACCTGCTGCGCAATGTCATCCGCGGCACCGTCGTGGTCCGTGGCGACTCCGCCCAGCCCGTCCGCACCCCGCTGCCGGTCGAGCTGCCGCCGGCCATCGCCCAGCACATTCAGGCCCAGCAGCAGGGCTGATGCTCTCCGACGGTCTCACCGAGCGCCTCCGCCTGCGCTTCGGGCCGGACGTCCAGCCGTGGCTCGACGGGGTCGCCGCCCTGGTCGAGCGGCTGGCCGTCCGGTGGGGGCTGACCGTGCTCGCCACCATGAGCGCCGGCAGCACCTCGTGTACGTTCCGCTGCCGCCGTGCTGACGGCTCCTTGGCGTACCTGAAGCTCACCCCCGACGCCGAGGTCTTCGGGACCGAGGCGGCCGCGTTGCGCGCCTGGGCCTCCTGCCCCGCCGTCGTCTCCTTGCTCGACGTCGCCGATGAGGACAACGCCCTGCTCATCGAGGCCTTGGAGCCCGGCACCCCGCTGTCCGACTGGCGCCCCGCCGGCGCACTCCTCCGTCAACTCCGCGAGGTGCCCGCGCCCATCGGCTTCCCCACCGTCGCCGACCGCGTCGACTTCATGTTCACCCTGGCTCATCGCCGCAACCCCGGCGTGCCCGCTGCCTTGTTGGACGCCTCCTACGCCGCCGCCCGACGCCTCGCTGACACCGGCTCCGTCGCGCGTCTTGTGCACGGCGACCTCCATCCCGGCAACGTCCTGGCTTCCGCCCGTGGCCCCGTCGCCATCGACCCCCGACCCTGCCTCGGCGACCCCGACCTTGACGTCGTCGACTGGACCCTGTTCGACGTCACCACCGTCGACGAGGTCCGTACCCGTATCGCCGCCCTGGACGTGCTCGACGAGGACCGCGCCTACGAGTGGTCCCGCGCCCTGGCCGTCCTCCTGCTCATGTCCCACGTGCGTCGCGGCATCGACGACCCCGGCACCGCCCTGTTCAGGCAGCTGGCCGAGAGCCTGACCTAGACGCCTGCCAGGCGGCGACGGCGGCGCGGCCGAGGGCGGAGCGGTCGGCGCTGAAGTCGGCGAACGAGATCGAGCGCAGCTCGGCCCCGGGAATCGTGGCCGCCCACTGGGCGGCGACCGAAGCGGGATGCAGGGGGTCGTCGTGCACGGCGACGATGCCGACGGGCACAGACAGGGTGGCGAGCTGGGCCAAGGTCGGCGCGGGGCGGTCGGCGGCGGCGAGCAGGGAGTCGACGAGGCCGGGGCCGTGACGGTGCCAGGCGCGGGAGAGCTCGGCGGCGAGCCAAGGGGGCACGTCGGGGCCGAACGTGAGGGCGGAAGAGAGACCGTCGCGCAGGACGGTGGCGGCGGAGTGGCGGGCGGCGACGGCGGCTGGGCAGTCGCCGGGGGAGCCGTGCCAGGCGGGCATGGCGAGCAGCAGACCGGCGCAGCGGGAAGGGTGTGCGCAAGCCCACTCGGCGGCGAGGTGGGCGCCGAAGGAGATGCCGCCGGCGAGCACGGGGCCGTGCGCATCGAACGCGGCGTCGAGGGACAGCAGGTGCCGACGGCCCAGATCGGGCCCTGGAACCGGTTCCGGAGCGACCAGGGTCACCCCGGCGGCGGCCACCGGGGCGGCGAAGACCGAACGGATGAAAACGTCATCCGATCCGGTTCCGGGCAGCAGGACGGCCGTGTCGCTCACATTGCCAGATCTTGCCGGTTCGGAGGCGGTTCTCGGAGCCCCGGCGCGGTTACCCTGGCGAGTGAACGGCCCGGCGTGGGGGCCGACGAGGCGCATTGGAGCGCGGACCATGGCGAGCACAAGGGGCGGCTACTGGAACCGTCTCGTACGCCGACTGACCAGCGACGTCACCGAACTGGACGCGGACGACCTGTCGCGCGAGGTCGACGCCGTCGGGGCGCAGCGGGCGTGCGACTGCCGTTCCGGCGAGGAGGTCACCGTGCTCGGCCGCCTGCGCAGCGTCGAGCTGTGCCCCCGGGACGCGGCGGCGACGCTGGAGGCGGAGCTCTACGACGGCACCGAGGGCGTGACGCTAGTCTGGCTCGGCCGTCGCCGCATCGCCGGCATCGAGCCGGGGCGCACGATCAAGGCCCGGGGTCGGATCGCGGTCCGTGACGGCCGCAAGGTGCTCTACAACCCCTACTACGAGTTGCAGACGAGTTCATGAGCGAACAGCCAGCCCCGGCCGCCGAGTCGGTCACCGAAGAACCGGCGCAGGACGAGTCGTCCAAGCCGATGCCGACGCTGCTCGAGCAGATGGGCGGCATCAGCGGCCTGATCTACTCCTCGGTGCCGATCGTGGTCTTCGTGCTGGTCAACTACCTGTTCGAGTGGCAGGCCGCGCTGTGGGCGGCGGTCGGCGTCGCGGTGGCCATCGCCGTGGTCCGGCTGGTCCGCCGCGAGCCGCTGCAACCGGCCATCTCCGGCCTGTTCGGCATCGCCGTGGCCGCGTTCATCACCATCCGCACCGGCTCGGCCAAGGGCTTCTTCGCCTTCGGCATCTGGAGCAGCCTGGTCTACTGCGGCGCGTTCCTGGTCTCGGCGCTGGTCCGCTGGCCGCTGGCCGGCGTGATCTGGTCGACGCTGAACAACTCGGGCTTCAAGTGGCGGTCCGACAAGGCCGCCCGCCTCTACTACGACGTCGCCACGCTGGTCTGGATCCTGGTCTTCGGGTCCAAGTTCGTGGTCCAGCAGTGGCTGTACAGCGAGGACAACGTCGGCCTGCTCGGCCTGGCCCGGATCGCGATGGGCTACCCGCTCACGGCGATCGCCATCGCCGTGACGGTGTGGGCCGTGCGCAAGGCCGACAAGCGCCTGGCCCAGCTGGCTGCCGAGGAGGAGCCGCCGGCCGTCGAGCCTTCGGCGCCCCAGGCCGACCCGGCAACCTGACGTCAGCACGAAAATGGCCCCCGGCGAATGCCGGGGGCCATTTTCGTACGTCGGTCAGTCCAGGCCCAGCGCGATCCTGATCTCGTGCTCGACGTCGGCCGAGGCCACGAACAGCAGCTCGTCGCCCTGCTCGAACGGGTCGTCGGCCTGCGGAACGATGACCCGCCCGCCGCGCAGGATGGTCACCAGCGCCGCGTCCCGGGGCAGCGCCAGCTGGCTGACGGCCTGGCCGGCCAGCGAGGTGTCGTCCGGCAGCGTGATCTCCACCAGGTTGGCCTGGCCCTGCCGCAGCGTCATCAGCCGCACCAGGTCGCCGATGTTGACGGCCTCCTCGACCATGGCGGCCAGCATGCGCGGCGTGGACACGGCCACGTCGACGCCCCACGCGTCGGTGAACAGCCACTCGTTGGTCGGGTCGTTGACCCGGGCCACCACGCGGCGCACCGCGAACTCGGTCTTGGCCAGCAGCGACACCACCAGGTTGACCTTGTCGTCGCCGGTGGCGGCGATGACCACGTCACACAGCTGGAGCCCGGCGTCCTCCAGCGAGGACAGCTCGCACGCGTCGGCGTGCACCCACTCGGCCTGCTCGACGGTGCTCGGCTCGAAGTGCGCGGCGTCCCGCTCGATGAGCATCACCTGGTGATTGCTGCCCAGCAGCTCCTGGGCGATGGACCGGCCGACGGCGCCGGCGCCCGCGATCGCGACTCGCATCAGTGGCTCTCCTCGGGTGCCTGGCCCGCCGCCGCGGTGATCTCGGTGATGGTGCCGGACAGGGCGGCGACGTAGATCTCGTCGTCGGCCTGCACGACGGTGCTCGGCTCGGGCAGCACGCCGGTGCCGAAGCGCATGATGAAGGCCACCCGGCAGCCCACGGTCTCCTGCAGCTCGGCGATCTTGCGGCCGACCCAGCCCTCGTGCACCGGCAGCAGCATCACCGCCACCGTGCCGGACGGGTCCCGCCACGCCGCGGCCTGCCCCTCGGGCACCAGCATGCGCAGGAAGCGGTCGGTGGCCCACGGCACGGTGGCCACCGTCGGGATGCCGAGGCGCTCGTAGACGGCGGCCCGCTTGGGGTCGTAGATCCGGGCCACGACGTGCTGCACGCCGAAGGTCTCGCGGGCCACTCTGGCCGCGATGATGTTGGAGTTGTCGCCGCTGGAGACGGCGGCCAGCGCGCCGGCCCGCTCGATGCCGGCGGCCACCAGTACCTGCCGGTCGAAGCCGTTGCCCACGACCTGCTGGCCGTGGAAATCGCTGCCGAGCCGGCGGAAGGCCTGCCCGTTCTTGTCGATGACGGCGACCTGGTTGCCGAGGCGCTCCAGCGCCTTGGCCAGCGATGCCCCCACCCGGCCGCAGCCCATGACCACCACGTGCACGAATAGTCCTCCTCCGCGATGCGGCTGCACCGTACCTGGCGGCGGAGACGGCGATCCCCCGCAACCCCCCAATGCACCAATGGACCGGTTTGTTCCCCAACCTACCGACGACTGCTCCGAAGTGGTGACGACCTCGCCTACGCTGTGCCGTTGTGTCCAAGATTGCGACCGCGGCCAAACGCCTCGTCCTCGGCCGACCCTTCCGCAGCGACCGGCTGGCGCACACGCTCCTGCCGAAGCGGATCGCCCTGCCGGTGTTCGCGTCCGACGCCCTGTCCTCGGTGGCCTACGCCCCGGAGGAGATCTTCCTGACGCTGAGCGTGGCCGGTCTGTCGGCCTACGGCTTCGCGCCGTGGATCGGCGTCGTGGTCGCCCTGGTCATGCTGGTCGTGGTGGCCTCGTACCGGCAGAACGTGCACGCCTACCCCAGCGGCGGCGGCGACTACGAGGTGGCCACCACCAACCTCGGCCGCTACTTCGGGCTCACCGTGGCCAGCGCGCTGCTGGTCGACTACATCCTCACGGTGGCGGTGTCCACGGCCTCCGGCATCGCCAACATCGGCTCGGCGCTGCCGTTCGTCGGCGAGCACAAGGTGCTGTTCTGCCTGCTGGTGGTCGGCCTGCTGACCGCGATGAACCTGCGCGGCCTGCGCGAGTCCGGCGCCGCCTTCGCCATCCCGACGTACGGCTTCATGATCGGCATCGTCGGCATGATGATCTGGGGCTTCGTGCGGGCCATCGCCGGCGCCGACCTGCGGGCCGAGAGCGCCGGCTTCACCCTGCACGCCGAGACCTCGATGACCGGCGTCGCCTTCGCGTTCCTGATCCTGCGCTCGTTCTCCTCCGGCTGCGCCGCGCTGACCGGCGTGGAGGCGATCAGCAACGGCGTGCCGGCCTTCCGCAAGCCGAAGTCCCGCAACGCGGCGACCACGCTGCTGATGATGGGCCTGATCGCGGTGGTGATGCTGATCGGCATCATCTCGCTGGCCTCGCTGACCCACGTCAACTTCGCCGACGACCCGGCCTCCCAGCTGGTCGGCGCGCCGGCCGGCTACCAGCAGAAGACGATCCTGGCCCAGATCGCGGCCGCGGTGTTCAGCAACTTCCCGCCGGCCTTCTACTACATCTCGTTCGTCACCGGCATCATCCTGGTGCTGGCGGCCAACACCGCGTTCAACGGCTTCCCGGTGCTCGGCTCCATCCTGGCCCAGGACCGCTACCTGCCCCGGCAGCTGCACACCCGTGGCGACCGGCTGGCCTTCAGCAACGGCATCATCTTCCTGGCCGCGCTGGCGGTGATCCTCATCGTCGCCTTCGACGCCGAGGTGACCCGGCTGATCCAGCTGTACATCGTGGGCGTGTTCGTGTCGTTCACGTGCAGCCAGGCCGGCATGATCCGGCACTGGAACCGGCTGCTGGCGGTCGAGGAGGACAAGTCGGTGCGGCGCCGCATGCGGCGCTCGCAGACGATCAACACCATCGGCCTGGTCTGCACCGGGGCCGTGCTGATCGTCGTGCTGATCACCAAGTTCCTGGCCGGCGCCTGGATCGCCATCGCCGCGATGGCCGCGATCTTCGCCCTGATGACGGCCATCCGCAAGCACTACGACACGGTGGCCACCGAGCTGAGGATGGCTCAGTCCGAGCGGGACAACGCGGTCATGCCGTCCCGCAACCACGCCATCGTGCTGATCTCCAAGCTGCACCTGCCGACGCTGCGGGCGCTGTCCTACGCCAAGGCGACCCGGCCGGACATCCTGGAGGCGGTCACCGTCAACGTGGACGACGCCGACACCCGCGAGCTGGTGGCCGAGTGGGACCGGCAGGCGTTCAAGACGCCGCTGAAGGTGATCGAGTCGCCGTACCGGGAGATCACCAAGCCGGTGCTGGACTACGTGAAGCGGGTCCGCACCGACAACCCCCGTGATGTCGTGACGGTGTTCCTGCCCGAGTACGTTGTCGGCCACTGGTGGGAGCAGCTGCTGCACAACCAGAGCGCGTTGCGGCTCAAGGGCCGGCTGCTGTTCCAGCCCGGCGTCATGGTGACCAGCGTGCCGTGGCAGCTGGCGTCGGCCAAGGCGCGGTCCGAGTCCGACCAGTTGGTCACTCCCGGCCAGATCCGCCGCGGCCTGGACACCCCTATCGAGAAACGGAAGACGCGCACGTGACGCAGACTCAGCCCTGGACCGGCCGCCGCCTCGAGGTCGAGGTCGGCCCGGTCGCCCACGGCGGCCACTGCGTCGCCCGCGCCGAGGGGCGGGTGGTGTTCGTCCGGCATGCGTTGCCAGGGGAGCGGGTCGTCGTCGAGGTCACCGAGGACAAGGGCGGCTCCTTCTGCCGCGCCGACGCCGTGGAGGTGCTGTCGCCGTCACCGGACCGTGTGGAGCCGCCGTGCCCGGTGGCCCGTCCCGGCGGTTGCGGCGGCTGCGACTGGCAGCACGCCTCCGCCGAGGCGCAGCGGTCGTTGAAGGCCGCCGTCGTCGCCGAGCAGCTCCAGCGCTTGGCCGGGCTCGACGTCGCCGTGGAGATGGAGGCGTTGCCCGGCGGCCTTGGTGAGTGGCGCACACGTTTGCGCATGGTCGTGGACGGCAAGGGGCGGGCCGGTTTCCGGGCCCATCGCAGCCACAAGGTTGTGCCCGTGCGCCGTTGCACCATCGCCGCGCCGGACCTGGTCGAGGACGTCACCGCTCGGCACTGGACCCGTGGGGCCGAGCTCGACCTGACCGCCGACTCCATGGGGCACATGGACATCGTCGAGCGGCCGCAGCGGGGTCGGCCTCGGACCGTCACCGGTGACGGCGTCGCCGTAGAGCGGGCCGGCGGCCGTGAGTGGCGGGTCGACGCCCACGGCTTCTGGCAGGTGCATCCCGAGGCCGCCGACCTGTACGCCGACATCGTCGCCGAGTGGGCCGCCGCCCCCGTCGGCGGGACCGCTTGGGACCTCTACGGCGGCGCCGGCCTCTTCGCCGCCGTCTTGGCCGAACAGGTCGGTCCCGACGGCTCCGTGCTCGTCGTCGAGTCTTCCCGCAGCGCCGTCGCCGATGGCCGTCGCAACCTCGCCGACCTGCCCCAGGTCCGTTTCAAGACCGGCTTGGTCGAGGAGACGTCCTTGACCGGCCGGCCCGACGTCGTCGTCCTGGATCCGCCCCGCAAGGGCGCCGGCAAGGCTGTGGTGGATTCCATCGCCGCCTGCCAGCCCTCTCGGGTCATCTACGTCGCCTGCGACCCCGCCGCTCTGGCCCGCGACGTCGCCGGCTTCGCCGAGCACGGCTACCGGTTGGAGCGACTTCGGGCGTTCGACGCCTTCCCCATGACCCATCACGTGGAGTGCATCGCGCTGTTGGTTCGCTGACCTGTCAAGCCTTCCCGCCAGGACTGTGGACAACTCCGGGCTGTCCACAGGCGAGCCCAGTTCAAGATCGCTCAGGGCTTCGCGGCGGTAGAATTGGCCGTGGCGGTGGCCCCCTTGGGTGTGGCGGGCGATGTCGCTGTGCGGCTTGGTGTCGGGTAGGGATCGGTCGTGGTGGCGTGTGGTGCCCGCGCGTGTGCCGGTCTTCTGCCTGCCTGGGGCTGTCGATTCGTGGGTGGTTGGCGACCGGCTGGGTGGTGAGCCCGCGGGGCGGGCGCTAGTCCGGACCACCAGGTTTTGTAGGGCCGTTCTGGGCGGTTGGGTTGTGGTCGCGTTGGGGCGCCCGCGCCGCGTGCTTGCCGATCTTCTGCCGTCGGGGAGCTGTCGATTCGTGGGTGGTTGGCCATCACCAGGGTGGTGCGCGCGCGGTGCGGGCATCCGACTCGGCCACCAGATTGATCTCGGCCTTGTCGTGATGGAGGTTGGCGCGGGGTGGCGTCTGGTGCCCGCGCCGCGCGCTTGCCGACTTTCTGCCCGCTAGGCGCTGTCGATCCGTGGGCGATTGGGAATCACCAACGTGGTGAGCGCGCGGGGCGGGCGCTAGTCCGGACCACCAGGCGTGTAGGGCCGCGCCGGTCGATTGGTGCGGGGCTGCGTGTGGTGCCCGCGCCGCGCGCTTGCCGATCTTCTGCCTGCCTGGGGGCTGTTGATTCGTGGGTGGTTGGCGACGGGCAGGGTGGTGAGCGCGCGGGGCGGGCGCTAGTCCGGACCACCAGGTCGTGTAGGGCCGCGCCGGTCGGTTGGTGCGGGGCCACGTCTCGTGCCCGCGCCGCGCATTTGCCGACCTTCTGCCCGCCAGGCGCTGTCGATCCGTGGGCGATTGGCAATCACTAACGCGGTGAGCGCGCGGCGCGGGCACCAGACCGGACCGACACGCAACAACGACCTCGCCGCTCCGGTTCTGTCAGGGTGCGGTGCCACCATCGACGCATGGCCGTTCTCGATGACTTCGATGTAGCCGCTGACGAGGCCCGACGCGTGGCGAGGGCCCTTACCGCCGACCAGCTCGGCGCGCCGTCCAAGTGCGCGGGCTGGGCCGTGAGAGACGTGCTCAACCACATGGTGACCGGTGGCCTGATGGCCGTGTCGGCGATCCGCGGAGGACCGCCGCCGGACAGACAGGCGGACCACCTCGGCCCGCGTCCGGTGGCGACGTTCGAGGCGGCTCTGGACGATCTGCGGGCGGCGCTGTCCGAGCCGGGGGTACTGGAGCAGGTCTATCCGACGCCCCTGGGACCGCAGCCCGGCTCGTTCCTGGTGACGATGCGGATCAACGAACTGATCGTGCACAGCTGGGACATTGCCGCCGCGACCGGTCAGGAGACGGACATCGCCCCGACGCTGGCGGCCAACGCCCTGGCGGCATGGCGGGCCCGGCTCGGGGACGGCCCACGGCCGCCGGCGATGCCGTTCGATGATCCGCAACCGGTTCCGGACGGGGCCACCGCAGCCGACGCGCTGGCGGCGTTTCTAGGGCGACGCCAGTGATGTGCGTCGCGGGCCAACCCTTGCCGGCCGGCGACCGACCGTGAGTAAGGACTCATCGATGTGGTGATCCTGTGCAGAACGTCAACTGCGCCGCGCACCGAGCGTCTAATTGAGCGGGGACTCGACCGGCCGTCGGAGACGCCGGCTCTGCTGGACGGGCGAGGGACCCGGGGCGGTGACGGTACGTTCCGTCACCACCTCGACAGGTGAAATCCCACGATCTCCGTAGACTGACATGCGCCGCCGCGGCGGCGACGTGACGCAGTGGACGGCGAGGAATTGACCCCGGCGCCAAAGGCGAGGTGAAGCGGTGACGCTGCTGGAATCCGTGCACGGACCCACCGATGTGAAGCGGATGGAGCAGGGTGAGCTGGAGCAGCTCGCGACCGAGATCCGGTCCTTCCTGGTGGAGAAGGTGGCCCGCTCGGGCGGCCACCTCGGCCCCAACCTGGGCATCGTCGAGCTGACGCTCGCCCTGCACCGGGTGTTCGACTCGCCCAGCGACGCGCTGCTCTACGACGTCGGGCACCAGTGCTACGTGCACAAGATCCTGACCGGCCGGGCCGACGGGTTCGACCTGCTCAAGCAGACCGGCGGCGTCTCGGGCTACCCGAACCGCGCGGAGAGCGAGCACGACTTCATCGAGAACAGCCACGCCTCGACGGCGCTGTCCTACGCCGACGGCATGGCCAAGGCGTTCCAGCTGGCCGGCAGCCGGCGGCACGTGGTGGCGGTGGTCGGCGACGGCGCGCTCACGGGCGGCATGTGCTGGGAGGCGCTGAACAACATCGCGGCCGACCAGACCCGGCCGGTGGTGATCGTGGTCAACGACAACGGCCGCTCCTACTCGCCGACGATCGGCGGCTTCGCCGACCACCTCGCGTCGCTGCGCCTTCAGCCGGGCTACGAACGGGCGCTGGAGAGCGGCAAGCGCACGTTGCAGCGGACTCCGGTGGTGGGCCCGGCGGTCTACGCGGCGCTGCACGCGGCCAAGCGCGGCATCAAGGACGCGCTGGCCCCGCAGGCGATGTTCGAAGACCTGGGCCTGAAGTACCTGGGCCCGGTCGACGGCCACGACCTGGTGGCGCTGGAGGCGGCGCTCAAGCGGGCCAAGGCGTTCAACGGGCCGGTCATCGTGCACGCGGTGACCCGCAAGGGCAACGGCTACGCCCCGGCCGAGAACGACCCGGCCGACCAGATGCACCAGACCGGCGCGATCGACCCGGTCACCGGCAAGCCGCTCGGCCCCAAGGCGACCTCCTGGACGTCCATCTTCGCCGAGGAGCTGATCAGGGCCGGGGCCGAACGCAAGGACGTGGTGGCGATCACCGCGGCCATGCTCGGCCCGACCGGTCTCGACAAGTTCGCCAAGGCCTACCCGGACCGCTGCTTCGACGTGGGCATCGCCGAGCAGCATGCGCTGACCTCGGCCGCCGGCATGGCCATGGCCGGGCTGCACCCGGTTGTGGCGATCTACTCCACCTTCCTCAACCGGGCCTTCGACCAGCTGCTGATGGACGTGGCGCTGCACAAGCAGCCGGTCACGCTGGTGCTGGACCGGGCCGGCATCACCGGCTCCGACGGACCCAGCCACAACGGCATGTGGGACCTGTCCATCCTGGGCATCGTCCCCAACATCAGGGTCGCCGCGCCGCGGGATGCCGTCACGTTGCGTGAGGAGTTCCGGGAGTCGCTGGCCATCGACGACGGGCCGTCGGCGCTGCGCTTCTCCAAGGGCGCGGTGGTGGAGCACGTGCCGGCGCTCGAGCGCGTGGGCACCGTCGACGTGCTCAGCAAGCCGGCCGATTCGACCGGTTCCGACGTGCTGCTGATCGCCGTGGGCGCCTTCGGCGAGCTCGGTGTCGCGGCCGCTCAGCGGCTGGCCGACCAGGGCATCGGCGTCACGGTCGTCGACCCGCGGTGGGTGCTGCCGGTGCCGGCCGAGCTGGCCGAGCTGGCCGCCGAGCACCGCCTCGTCGTCACGGTCGAGGACAGCGGCCGGCACGGCGGCTTCGGCTGGGCCCTGGCCGCCGCGCTGCGTGACGCGGGCGTCGACGTGCCGATGCGCGACCTGGCCGTGCCGCAGCAGTTCCTGGAGCACGGTTCCCGCTCCGAGGTCCTGGCCCAGGTCGGCCTGACCGCCCAGGACGTCGCCCGCCGGGTCACCGAGTGGGTCGCCGGCCGCATGGGCGAGCCGACCGCCGCGCAGGCCGACGTGCCGGCCGAGGAGCGCAAGCACGGCTGAGTACCTGTGAGGACGCCGGCCGGGGAGCCACCAGCCCCGGCCGGCTTTCCCGCCCGCACGGCTCCCGGCCGCCCGTTTCGCCCGGCCGGCTTTCTCCGCCCCGACCTCCCGCCGCGCCCTTTCCCGCCGGGCTGTGGCACGGTGGACAGGTGCGGATCCTGGTAGTCGAGGATGAACAGCCGCTGGCCGAGGCGATCGCCCGGGGCCTGCGGCGTGAGGGTATGGCCGTGGACGTCGCCTTCGACGGCGAGTCCGGCCACGAGAAGGTCACCGTCACCCGGTACGACGTGGTCGTGCTCGACCGCGACCTGCCGAAGATGTCGGGCGACGAGCTGTGCCAGGAGATCGTGCGATCCGGGGCGCTGACCCGGGTGATCATGCTCACCGCGAGCTCGGCCATCGAGGACCGGGTGGAGGGCCTGTCGCTGGGCGCCGACGACTACCTGGCCAAGCCGTTCGCCTTCGCCGAGCTGGTGGCCCGGGTGCGGGCGCTGGCCCGGCGGGCGACGCCGGCGACGCCGCCGGTGCTGGTGGCGGCGGACGTGGAGCTGGATCCGGCCAAGCGGACCGTGACGCGATCCGGCCAGCTGGTCGACCTGACCCGCAAGGAGTTCGGTGTCCTCGAGGTCCTGATGGCGGCCGGCGGCACCGTGGTGAGCAGCGAGGAGCTGCTGGAACGGGTCTGGGACGAGAACGCCGACCCGTTCACCACGACGGTCCGGGTCACCGTGATGACGTTGCGCAAGAAGCTGGGCGAGCCGGGCATCATCGAGACGGTCGTGGGCTCCGGCTACCGTGTGCCTGCCGCCGGCCGGGCCACCGGGCCGGCACTGGACTCGGCAACAGGAGCCCGACCTGCTGAAAGTTGACGTGCCCGCGGCATCGCCCCGGCGGCGTGGGCCGGGGCTGAGGCTGCGCATCACCGCCGTCGCCGTGGTCATCGTCGCTGCCGTGAGCGCCCTGCTGCTGTGGCTGGGCTGGCTGCTGGTCGGCCTCGTCGTGCGCGGGGCGGTGCCGCAGCTGCCGACCGGCAGCAAGATCCTCGTCGAGGGGGTCGCGGTCGACGCCTCCAGCCTGGGCGCGGTGCTCGAGCAGCACGCCCGCACCCAGGTCCTCGGCGCCGGCATCGTCGCCTTCGTGCTGCTGCTGACCGCCGCCGCCATCCTGGCCTGGACGTTCACCGGCCGTGCCCTGCGGCCCCTGCACGACGTCACCTCGACGGCCCGGCGGCTGTCGGCCGAGTCGCTGGGGGAGCGGATCGCCCTCGACGGCCCGAACGACGAGGTGGCCGAGCTGGCCGACACCTTCGACGCCATGCTGGACCGGCTCCAGGGGGCGTTCGACTCCCAGCGCCGGTTCGTGGCCAACGCCAGCCACGAGCTCCGGACCCCGCTGGCCGTCATCCGCACCGAGCTCGACGTGACCCTGTCCGACGACAAGGCCGACGTGGAGGAGCTGCGCCGGATGGCTGACGTCGTCGGCACCGCCGCGCTGCGGGCGGAACAGCTCGTCGAGGCCCTTCTGCTGCTGGCCCGCACGGACGGCATCGGCCTGGCCGTGCACGAGCCCGTCGACCTCGCCGCCGTCGTCGCCTCGGCCTGGCGCTCAGCCGGCCGGGAGGCGGCTGCGAGGGCGTGCAAGCCCGCTTCGCCACCTCGCCGGCCCCGACCGTCGGCGATCCGGCGCTGCTCGAACGCGTCGCCGGCAACCTGCTGGAGAACGCCGTCCGGCACAACCTCGACGGCGGCTGGATCGAGGTCGCCACGGAGAGCGATCCGGAGTGGACCCAGCTCCGCGTGTCGTCCAGCGGCCAGCTGATCGCCCCGGAACTGGTCAGCGAGCTGTTCGAGCCCTTCCGCCGCGGCGGCGTCGACCGCACCGCCCGTACGGGCACCGGCCTTGGCCTGTCGATCGTCCGGGCCGCCGTGCTGGCCCATCACGGCACCGTGCACGCCGACGCCGTCCCCGGCGGCGGCCTGGCGGTCACCGTCCGCCTGCCAGCCCGCCCCTAACCCCCGCGAGTCCCGCCTAGCGTCACACCGAATGTGTGAAACCGATTCAGCGTTTCGGCCTGACGCTGAGCGGGACTCGCGGGGGTTCGAGTTGCGAGGGTGAGACATGGCTCTCAGGGTGGAAGAAGACCCTGCGGCCCCGCTGTTGCCCACAGGGACCGTGAATCGAGAAAGTGTGAGGGAAGCGTCTCCATGCCTTTCGTGCCCACCATCAAGCTGAACAACGGCGTCGAGATCCCGCAGCTCGGGTTCGGCGTGTTCCAGGTGCCCGACGAGGAGACGACCGCGGCCGTCACGGCGGCGCTGGAGGCCGGGTACCGCAGCATCGACACGGCGGCGGCCTACCGCAACGAGCGCGG
Organism: Kutzneria chonburiensis; assembly: GCF_028622115.1. Lineage (NCBI taxonomy): Bacteria > Bacillati > Actinomycetota > Actinomycetes > Pseudonocardiales > Pseudonocardiaceae > Kutzneria > Kutzneria chonburiensis. The sequence goes on along the minus strand of NZ_CP097263.1, from coordinate 5,302,650 downwards.
CGTCGGCGAGGCCATCAAGGCGTCCGGCATCGAGCGCGACGAGCTGTTCATCACGACCAAGCTGTGGAACGCCGACCAGGGCTACGACAACACGCTGCGCGCCTTCGACAAGAGCATGGCGCAGCTCGGCCTCGAGCAGCTGGACCTCTACCTGATCCACTGGCCGGTGCCCAAGGCCGACCGCTTCGTCGAGACCTGGAAGGCGTTCGAGCAGCTGCACTCCGACGGCCGGATCCGGGCCATCGGCGTGTCGAACTTCCAGCCCACGCATCTGCGCCGGCTGCTGGACGAGGGCCTGACCCTGCCGGCGGTCAACCAGATCGAGCTGCACCCGGCGCTCCAGCAGGCCACGCTGCGCGCGTTCCACACCGAGCACGGCATCGCCACCGAGGCCTGGAGCCCCCTGGCCCAGGGCGAGGTGCTGGACGCCCCGGAGATCACCAAGGCGGCTGAGAAGCACGGCAAGTCGCCGGCCCAGGTCGTGCTGCGCTGGCACCTCCAGCTCGGCAACGTCGTGATCCCCAAGTCGGTGACGCCCAAGCGCATCAAGGAGAACATCGAGGTGTTCGACTTCGAGCTGGACGGCGACGACCTGGCGGCCATCGCCACCCTTGAGCGGGGCCACCGCACCGGCCCGGACCCCGACACGTTCAACGCCGGCGCCTGAGGCGTTACGGCCAGCCGTTGCCGCGTGACGTCGGCGTCGGCTTGGCGGCGAGCTTCACGCAGGCGGCCTTTGCCTGTTCCTGCAACCAGTCCGGCGGCACCGCGCCGCCGGACTGGTGTTTGCGGGCCTCGTCGATCAACGCCTGCAACGCCTCGTACTGGTCGCCGTCCAGGCCCATCTCCTGGTAGTCCAGCCCGGTGTCCTTGGCGTTGCCGAGAATGTCCTTGGCCCAGTAGACAAGCTGGTTCGTGCACACCGCCACCGGGTCCACTGTGGACGTCGAGGTGGCCGCGGGCGGCGTGGCCGGCCCGCCGGAACAGCCGGCGAGCAGTGACAGCGCGGCGAGGCCGACCAGCGCGTGTCTCATGGCGCTAGAACGAGTCCCCGCCGGAGAACTGCTCCTCCAGCGTGTCCACGGTGCCGGCGAGCAGCGTGAGCGGGTCGACGAACTCGTTGATGTCCAGGTTCTCCAGCGGCAGCGCGTGCCGCAGCACCACGTGCTCGCCGATGATCGCGACGCCGCCGACCACGGTGGTGTGCCCGACCTCCTTGAGCAGCGCGGCCAGATCGACCTTGGCCGCCAAGCCGCACGGCGAGGCGATCTGCACCCAGTCCTCCTTGCCGTCGAGCACCTCGTGGCTGAGCCAGATCACCTGGCTGCGCTCGTCGTCGAACTCGACGTGGATGCTCACCTCGTCGGCCGTCAGGTCGACGACCTGGTACTCGCTGCGCACGAAGGCCACCAGGTCGCCCCACGTCGCCATGACTCACCCTTTTCCGCCGGCTGAACAAGATCACTCGACGATAGGCGGTGGGACGCGGCGGCGGAAAGACCCTGGCGGGTGGTCACACCAGCCGCAGGTGGGCGGTCCGGCCGCCGGGCGTGCGCAGCGCGGAGGAGCGGCCGGGCAGGGCGGTGACCACCAGCCCGAACACGATGTTGTTCAGCTCCTGCGTGCTCAGCATCAGCTCGGCCGCCAGCTCGTGCGGGCTCATGCCCTGCTCACGCAGCGCCTTGAACACCTTGGCCAGCAGCTGCGAGGACTCCCGGGCCTGGTCGCTGTCGCTGTCGAGTTTCGCGAGGTCGGCGCCCAGCGCCCGGTAGACGTCGTCGCCGACCTGCCGGAGCTCGCGCAGCCGCCGGGTCAGCGCCAGCGGCGACACCCGCCAGCGCGGACAGGCCCGCAGCACCTGGTCCTTGGTCGGGTCGTCCGGCACGTAGGTCAGCACGTCCACGTCCGGCATCAGCATGGCGCTGGCGAAGGCATCGGCCTCCGCCTCGACGTCGACGCCGTTCAGCGGCCGGCCGCCGGCGTGCAGGACGAGGTGCCCGAGCTCGTGCGCGGCGTCGAACCGCCCGTGCTCGGCCGACTTGGCCGTGTTGAGGAAGACATACGGGGTTCCGTCGTGCCAGAACGAGAAGGCGTCAACATCGGTGTGGTCCACGCCGAGCGAGAACACCCGAACTCCGTGTGCCTCCAACAGATGCACGAGATTCGGCGCCGGCTTGCTGCCCAGCTGCCACTGCTCGCGAACGGCGTCAACGGCCGCGCTCGGCGTGCTGTCGACCACCGGAACGTCCACCTCGGGCAGCGTGAACCGCCGCTCGAGGAAGGCGTTGAACTCGATCGCCAGCCGGCCGGCGGCCAGCGCGCCGGTGCGCCGCCGGGCCGGCAGCTTGGCCCGGGCCCGGAACGACACCACGTCCTCGGCCAGCTCCGCCGGCTCGCCGGCGGCGAAGAACTCCACCGGGAAGCCCAGCACCCGCGCCAGCTCGGCCAGCTCGGCCCCGGTCGGCGTCCGCCGGCCGTGCTCGAAGTCCGACACCGACCGCGGGCCCACGTCCAGCGCTCGCGCGAGGGCCGCGGCGGTCAGCTGACGCCGCTGGCGGGCGAGCTTGAGACGGGCCGGGGTGAACATTGGAGATCATTCTTCCGGGTGCTCACCCGGTCGACGCAACAGACGTCCCCGAGTGGAGTGACGGGGTCGCCCGAAATGGTCAACCGAGACGGCTCACCAGCGCCCGGCCCAGGCCGGTGCCGGACAGCCACGCGGTCTGCACGCGCGGCGGCCCCCAGGCGTCGCCGCAGAGCCCGATGTTGTCGTCGTCCAGGTGGTACGGCTCGGTCGACGGGCTGCCGGGGCTGGCGTGCAGCCACTGGTGGGCGTAGCCGGTGACGGGTCGCGCGGTCAGCCCGAGGACGGCCTCGACGGCGTCCTCGACCTCGGCGATCACCTGGTCGTGCGCGCCGAGGCGGGAGGCGGTGTAGGCGGCGGTGGTGTGGGCGACGAGCACGGGGGCGCGGTCGCCGCGCCGGTGGCCGTCGTCGCAAATGGACGTGAGCACGTCGTGCCCGTTGACGAAAGCGCCCCGGAAGTCGGGCCACGTGCGGGCCGGATAGCGCAGGGTGACGGCGAAAGCGGGCTGCCAGTCCTGCCCGTCGGCGGCGGCCCGTGCGGCCCGTAGGCACGGATCCAGCACGGCCAGCGCCTGCGGACCGGGCGCGGCCAGCACGGCGGCGTCCACGGGCACGCCGTCGACCAACGGCCCGGGCTCCACCGACGCCACGGCGTGCTGGAGCTTGACGGTCAGCCCGTCGGCCAAGGATTCGGCCAGGCTCCGCAGACCCTGCGGGGCGGCCCAGCGCATGGGGCCGGGCCGCGGCTCACGCCGGCCGTCCTGGAAGGCGACCAGGGTGTCGGTCCACTCCCGGGCCAACCCGGCCCGCCGCCAACCCTGCACGACGGCGTCGAACGACGGGTCGCTCACCGTGAAGTAGGCGGCCCCGATGTCGGCCGGGCGGCCGTCGTAGCGGCGTGTCGCCAGGCGACCGCCGACCACGGGCGTGCGTTCCAGCACGCGGACGTCGATACCGGCATCGACCAGGACCCGGGCACAGGCCAGGCCGGCGATGCCGGCGCCGACGACCACAACGCTCACGGGCCCAACAGTAGGGGCGTCACTCCCACACCTCGATCGCCCGTACCACGAATGGCGCACGCGGCACGTAGGTCCCGCCCTTCGGGTACGTGGTGAACTCGGCCTCGGTCGAGCAGCTCGCGCTTTCGTAGACCGACACGTCCTTGGTCATCAGGTTGGCCAGCGATCTGGCCACCAGCTTCTCGGGCAGGGGAACGCAGATGCTGGTGCCGGAGACCGTCTCCAGCGACAGCCGGGCGACCTTGCCGGTGTAGTTCTCCGCGCCCCAGGCGCAGAACGAGCCAGCGTCACAGGTCGAAACGGCCTCGGGACCTGCCTGAGCAGGCGTTGCTGTGATGATCACCATGGCTGCCGATACGAGTGCCGTGCGCACCACCATGACGACTCCTTCCCCAGTTGTTTTCGCAGCTAGGAGCCTTGTCGCGGCAGCGGTCCGTGTACGCGGAACTATTCCCGTTCACCTGTCCGTGGATGAGGTTCACCCACCGGTGAGCTACCCCACCCCGGGTTCGTGTTCGGACCGCTACGGAAGGGGGTAAGACAGTGTTGTGGCAACCACTCTCCTGACCCGTCCCGCCCCGCAGCTCCGTCGTGACCAGCGCGCGCTGGTGGAGGCGATCCGGCGAATGACGGACTTCGAGGCGGTGGCCGTGCTGCGTGGATTCGACAAGACCAGCCGGGCCACCCGCGACGCGATCAACGACGCCGTCCGCGAGCACGGCGGGCACATCATCGACGTGACGCCGGTGCCCGGTCTCGGCGAGCTCGCCGCCGTGCCGGCGGCCGACCTCGTCGTCGCGACCAGTCGCGCGCTGGCCCCGGCGGCCGAGCGCCTGGCCGCGTACTGGAACGTGCCGGCCGTCGTGCTCGGCGAGGGCAGCGAGCACGGGCGCCTGGTGCGCACCCGGCAGCCCGCGGTGTTCGTCAGCAACGAGACCGGCGGCCAGGACGTGGTCGTCCGCCAGCTCCGGCTGCTCGGCCCGGTCACCTGGACCGACGGCACCGCCCCGGCCCGGCCGGCCGAGGAGCTGGTGCTCAAGCCGACCATCGAGGGCATGGTCGTCACCGCCCTGTACGCCGGCACCTCCGTCACCCGGCCGGCCAGCCGGATGGTCGAGGTCGAGATCACCGACGAGATCGTGGCCGAGATCGACGGCCACGCCGGCCTGGTCGGCACCGGCCGCTACGAGGCCCGGCCGACGACGCGCCCGGTGTGCCGTGTGGCGGTCAACGGCTGAGGCCCCTTTCGGCCGTCAGAAGCGGCGCTGAGGGCCCGTACGAGCCCTCAGTGGAGTCGCTTGGACAGGCCCATGGCGTCGACCGGCGCCCGTACCTTGGCGTCGTTGTCGAAGTAGACGTACGCGTCCCCGCGCTTGTGCCACTTGCGGACCTTCTTGGCCCAGCGGTCCAGCGCCTCGTCGGTGTAGCCGCTTACGTACAGCTCCTCGTCGCCGTGCAGGCGGGCGTAGGCGAAGTCGGCGGTCAACTCCTCGAAGTACGGCCACTTCTTCGCCGTGTCGGCCACGACCAGGGCCACGTTGTGCTCACGCAGCAGGCGTAGGCACTGCTCGTCCTGGAAGCTCACGTGCCGGGGCTCCAGAGCGTGCCGCATGGGCCGGTCGACGTCGATCTGGAGGCCCGTGTCGTCCTCGATACGGTCGTCGTGCCGGGCCCCGAGCTTTGCCGCCGCGGCCGTGGTTTGCGGCAGCAGAGCCAAGAACTCAGCCAGCACGGTGGCGTCGAACTGGAGCGTGCCCGGCAGCTGCCACAGCAGCGGGCCGAGTTTCTCCTCCAGCCGCAACACTCCCGAGGCCAGGAAGTTGGCCACCGGGATCTCGGCGTCCTTGAGCCGCTTCATGTGCGTGATGAACCGCGGCCCCTTGGCCGCGAACACGAAGTCGTCCGGCGTCTGCGCGGCCCAGGACAGGAAGCTGGCCGGCTTCTGCCGCCCGTAGAAGGTGCCGTTGATCTCCACCGAGTTCAGCCGCCCGGCCAGGTACGCCAGCTCGCGCTTCTGCGTGACGCCCTTCGGGTAGAAGGTGCCGCGCCACGGCGGGTACACCCAGCCCGACGTCCCGATCCGGATCACCGGCCCATCCTGCGCCGTCAGGCCCGTTCCCGCACCAGATCGGCCAGCCGCACCGCGTCCCGAGGGGCTCGCCCGCGCATCGTGTTGTCGAAGTAGACGAACACGTCACCGGCCATGTCCGCGATCCGGTCGGCCCAGCTTTTCAGCTCCTGGTCACCGTACCCGCTGATGTACAGCTCCTTGCCGCCGTGCAGCCGGATGTAGCTGAAGTCCGCCGTCGTCACGTCGAACACCGGCCATTTCCCGGCCCCGTCCGAGTACACGACCGCCACGTTGTGCTCCCGGGCCAGGTCGTAGAACTTGTTGGTCCGGAAGCTCTCGTGCCGTACCTCGATCGCGTGCCTGGCCACCGGATCCAGCTGCGCCAGGAACTCCGCCACCACCGCCGCGTCGAACGTCACCCGGTCCGGCAGCTGCCACAGCACCGGCCCCAGCCGTGCCCCCAGTTCCAGCACCCCCGAGGCGAAGAACCCCCGCAGCGCCTCGTCCACGCCGCGTAACCGCCGGACGTGCGTGACCTCGCGGATCCCCTTCACCGCGAACACGAACTCCGCCGGCACCTGCCCCGCCCACGACCGGAAGTTCGCCGGCGTCCGCAGCGAGTAGAACGTCCCGTTGATCTCGATGGTGTCCACGTGCCCGGCCAGGAACTCCAGCTCCCGGCGCTGCACCAGGCCGGTCGGGTAGAAGTCCCCGCGCCACTCCGGATACTTCCAGCCCGAGGTGCCGATCCTGATCATCACTCCATGGTGGGGCGATTCCCCGCCGCGCGCAGTGTCAGGCGCCTTCGAGCAGCTCAGCCAGCCGCTTCGTGTCGTCGAGGTAGCGCTGGTACGGGAAGCCCGCCGCGAGCAGCCCGGTCTTCAGCTCGTCGTAGAGGGGTTTTCCGGCCGTGTGAAAGGCCTTCTGGCCGGTGTCGGTCAGCCGGACCAGCCGCCGCCGGGCGTGTGCCGGGTCGATCGTCACCTGCACGAGGCCGTCGGCCTCCAGCGGCCGCAGGGCCCGGCTGACCGCCGGGTCGGAGATCGACAGCGCCTGGGCGAGCTGGTGCTGTGTCGCCGGCTGGATGTCCTCCAGCGTGCCCAGCAGCCGGATCTGGCTGTAGGTCAGGCCGTCCCGGTCGTCGGTGCGCTGCCGGGCGGCGTCGCCCAGCAGCAGCACCACCCGGTGCAGCAGGTCTGCGAGTCCGTCGTCCACGTGAGCCAGCATACAGGAGTGTTGACTGGTTAATATTAACTAGGTAAGACTGACGTCATGGACACCACCTCGTATCTGCTTCAGTCGGCCTTCCCCGTCATCTGGATCCTGGTCCCGGCCGTCGGGGCGTATCTGAAGGCCCGGCGGGCCGACACGCCCGCGGCCAAGCTGGAGATCTGGCAGCGCTGGTGGGGCATCGGCGCCATGGGCATCGGGTCGCTGTGGATGACCGTCGCGTTCCTGGTCTTCCCGGACGTCATGGCCGAGGCCATCGGCTTCCCGCGCACACCGTTCCTGTTCGAGATCGCCTTCGCCAACCTCGGCCTGGCGATCATGGGCTTCCGCGCCGCGTCGGCGGGCACCCGTGAGCGCCTCACCATCGGCCTCGGCGCCGGCATGTTCCTCTGGGGCGCCGTGGTCGGCCACGTCTACCAGTGGTTCGCCAACGGCGACCACGCCCCCGGCAACACCGGCGGCGTGCTGGTCACCGACATCCTCATCCCGGCCGTGATGATCGCCCTGGCCGTCCGGGCCCGGCGGCTGGCCCCCGCCCCGACCGCCCACCTGGTCTGAACACGGCAAAGCCGGTCGCCCGCGCGGACGACCGGCTTTCAGGTGGTAGTGGCACCGAATAGCGACTATAATTCGGACCATGGAGACCATGCCGATCACAGAGGTGAAGGCCCGGCTGGCCGAGCTGGTCGTGCAGGTGGAGACCCAGCGCGACCGGATCACCATCACCCGAAACGGCAAGCCCGCCGCGATTCTCGTCTCGGTGGGCGAGTGGGAGAGCATCAACGAGACGCTCGACGTGCTGGCCGACCCCGAGGCGTTGCGGGACATCAAGGAATCCGATGACGCATACGCCCGCGGCGAGGTGTACGACAGTTCGGAGATCGCGGCGATCCTGCGTGCGCGTACGGATGGAACGGACAGCGTCGCTTGAGCGAGTCGTACGACATCGCCTGGTCACCGCAGGCGCGGCGGGCGATGGCAGAGCAAGTTCCCGTTCACGTCGCGATGGCGGTGTACGAGCTGGTCACCGGTCCGCTGGCGACCAACCCGCACCGAATCGGCAAGCAGCTGGATCCGCCCATGGACGACCAGTGGTCCGCACGCCGCGGTGACTATCGCGTGCTCTACCGCATCCACGAGGACAAGCACCAGGTCTACGTCACCAGGATCAGCCACCGACGCGACGCCTATCGGGCTTACTGAGAAAGCCGGTCGCCCGCGCGGACGACCGGCTTTCGTGAGCCAGGGATCAGGCCGGAACCGAGGCCACACCCTGCGCCAGGAAACGCTTCCCGGTGACGCGCTCGGAGACGCCGGCCCGGTCGAGGTACGGCGTGATGCCGCCCAGCCAGAACGGCCACCCGGCGCCCAGGATCAGGCACAGGTCGATGTCCTGGGCCTCGGCCACCACGCCCTCGTCGAGCATGATCCGGATCTCCTGGGCCAGGGCCTCCTCGGCCCGGTCCCGCAACTCCTGGGCGGTCAGCGGCGACGAGCCGGGCTGCCACAGGGCGGCGACCTCGGGGTCGACCTGGGGCTTGCCGGTGGCGTCCCAGGTGTAGACGGCGGTCTTGCCGGCGGCGACGAAGCGCTTCATGTTCTCGCTGACGCCGAACCGGTCGGGGAACGCCTGGTGCATGGTCTCGGCCACGTGCAGCGCGACGGCGGGGCCGACGAGCTGGAGCAGGATCAACGGGCTCATGGGCAGGCCGAGCGGGTCGAGGGCCTTGTCGGCGACCTCGAAGGGCGTGCCCTCGTCGACGGCCCGGATGACCTCGCCCAGGAAGCGGGTGAGCAGCCGGTTGACGACGAACGCGGGCGCGTCCTTGACCAGCACGCTGGACTTCTTCAGCTGCTTGCCGACGGCGAACGCGGTGGCCAGCGTGGCGTCGTCGGTCTGCTCGCCGCGGACGATCTCCAGCAGCGGCAGCACGGCGACCGGGTTGAAGAAGTGGAAGCCGACGACCCGCTCGGGGTGGGCCAGCTTCGCGGCCATCTCGGTGATCGACAGCGACGAGGTGTTGGTGGCCAGCACGCACTCGGCCGACACGTGCTCCTCGACCTCGGCGAACACCTGCTGCTTGACCGACAGCTCCTCGAAAACGGCCTCGATGACGAAGTCGGCGTCGGAGAAGGCGGCCTTGTCCAAGGACCCGGTGACGAGGGCCTTCAACCGATTCGCGGCGTCGGGGGACAGGCGCTTCTTGGCCGCCAGCTTGTCGATCTCGCCGTGCACGTAGCCGACGCCCTTGTCCACGCGGGCCTGGTCGATGTCGGTCAGCACGACCGGCACCTTCAGCTGCCGAGCGAACAGCAGGGCCAGCTGGCTGGCCATCAGGCCGGCGCCGACCACGCCGACCTTGGTCACCGGCCGGGCCAGCGACTTGTCCGGCGCGCCCGCGGGCTTGCGGGCCCGCTTCTGCACCAGGTTGAACGAGTACAGCCCGGTGCGCAGCTCGTCGGTCATCAGCAGCGAGGCCAGACCGTCGGTCTCGGCCGCGTAGCCGGCGTCGAGGTCGTTGCCGCGAGCCAGCTCCAGCAGCTCGAGCGCCTTGGTCGCGCCCGGAGAAGCGCCGTGGGTCTTGGCCTCGACGAAGGCCCGGCCGCGGGCCAGCGCGGTGTCCCACGCGTCGCCGCGGTCGATCTCCTTGCGGGAGACGGAAACCTTGCCGTTGACGACGTCGGCCAGCCAGCCGAACGACTGCTCCAGGTAGTCGGCCGAGTCGAAGACCACGTCGACGATGCCGAGCTCGGCGGCCTGCGCCGGCTTGAGCATCTTGTTCTGGTTCAACGCGTTCTCGATGATCACGGTCACCGCGGCGTCGGCCCCGATCAGGTTGGGCAGCAGCTGCGTGCCACCCCAACCCGGGAACAGGCCGAGGAACACCTCGGGGAACGCGATCGCGGCGGCGTTGGACACCAGGGTCCGGTAGTGGCAGGACAGCGCCAGCTCCAGGCCGCCGCCCATGACCGCGCCGTTGACGAAGGCGAAGGTCGGGATCGACGACTCGGTGAACCGGCGGAACACGTCGTGCCCGGTCTGCGCGATCTGGCGGGCCAGCTCCGGCGAGGACAGCTGCTCCACGCCGGACAGGTCGGCGCCGACCGCGAACACGAACGGCTTGCCGGTCACGGCGATCGCGGCCGGCTCGGCGGCCAGCGCCTCGTCCAGCGCGGCGTTCAGCGACACCAGGCTCTGCGGCCCGAAGGTCGACGGCCGGGTGTGGTCGAAGCCGTTGTCGATCGTGATCAGGGCGACCGGCTTGGAAAGCCCGGGCACGGGGATCAGCCGCGTGACGGCCTTGGTGACGACCTCGTCGGGAAAGGCCTGCGCGGCCTGCTCTGCGGTGATCACTTGTCCCCCTCGAAGTGCGGGTTCTCCCAGATCACGGTGCCGCCCATGCCGATACCGATGCACATGGTGGTGATGCCGTAGCGGACGTCGGGCCGCTCGGCGAACTGGTGGGCCAGCTGCGTCATCAGCCGCACACCCGAGGACGCCAGCGGGTGGCCGGTCGCGATGGCGCCGCCCCACTGGTTGACCCGCGGGTCGTCGTCGGCGATGCCGAAGTGGTCGAGGAAGGCCAGCACCTGCACGGCGAACGCCTCGTTGACCTCGAACAGGCCGATGTCGGAGATGCTCAGACCGGTACGGGCCAGCGCCTTCTCGGTCGCCGGCACCGGGCCGACGCCCATCACCTCGGGCTCGACGCCGGCGAAGGCGTAGCCGACCAGCCGCATGGCGACCGGCAGGCCCAGCTCCTGCGCGGTGGCCTCGTCGGCCAGCAGGCAGCCGGTGGCGCCGTCGTTGAGACCGGCGGCGTTGCCGGCGGTCACCCGGCCGTGCGGACGGAACGGCGTCTTCAGTCCGGCCAGGTCCTCGACAGTGGTGCCGGGACGCGGCGGCTCGTCGGCGGTGGCCAGGCCCCAGCCCTTGTCGGCCGAGCGGGTCGCGACCGAGACGAACTCGGGGCCGATCTTGCCGGCCTTCACCGCGGCGTCGTACTTGGCCTGGGAGGCGGCGGCGAACGTGTCGGCCCGCTCCTTGGTGATGTGCGGGAAGCGGTCGTGCAGGTTCTCCGCGGTCTGGCCCATGACCAGCGCGGAGGTGTCGACCAGGCGGTCGGCCAGGAACCGCGGGTTCGGGTCGACGCCCTCGCCCATCGGGTGCCGGCCCATGTGCTCGACGCCGCCGGCGATCACCACGTCGTACGCGCCGAAGGCGATGCCGCCGGCCGCGGTGGTGACGGCGGTCATCGCGCCGGCGCACATGCGGTCGATGGCGTAACCCGGCACCGACTTGGGCAGGCCGGCCAGCAGGGCGGCGGTGCGCCCGATGGTCAGGCCCTGGTCGCCGATCTGGGTGGTGGCCGCGATGGCGACCTCGTCCACCCGCTCCGGCGGCAGCTCGGGATGGCGGCGAAGCAGCTCGCGGATCACCTTGACGACGAGGTCGTCCGCCCGGGTCTCGGCGTAGATCCCCTTGGGGCCCGCCTTGCCGAACGGCGTGCGCACGCCGTCGACGAAGACCACGTTGCGCACGGCCCGGTCCGTCATCGGCGCTACTGGTGCGGCCACGGCGTGCTCCTCCTCAGCTTTGAGTTCGGGTCGGCCGTCCGTACCGGCCGGTAACCGGGACTCTAGTCCGAGTTACTGGCCGGTAACCAGCAGGGTGGCTGAACTCATGCTGCCGCAGCCTTGAGCGCGTTGCTCAGCGGCTCCGCGGTGAGCTCGACCTGCCACGGCCGGGCGTGCCCGGCGCGCAGCACCTCGGCCACCGTGGCCGGGTCCAGGTCGGCCGGCGGCTCCCAGCAGGTCCGCCGGACCAGGTCGGGCAGCAGCAGGTTCTCCACCGGCAGCTTCAGGCTCTCGGCGATGCCGGTCAGCGCCGCCCGCGCGGCGGCCAGCCGGGCCGCGGCGTCCGGGTCGCGGTCGGCCCAGCGGTTGGGCGGCGGCGGGCCGTCGTGCGCGGGGGAGACCTCGGGCAGCTCCTTGCGGTTGAGGCCACGGGCCTTGACCAGGGCGTCGGCCCACACCTTCACGGTCCGGCGCTGCGAACGGCCGCGGAACACCGGCAGGGCCAGCAGGTCGGCCTCCGTCGCCGGATCGGTCACGGCGGCGTCGATGATGGCGCTGTCCGGCAGCACCCGGCCGGGGGCGATGTCACGCTGGCGGGCCAGCCCGTCCCGGGCCTCCCACAGCGCCCGCACGGCGGCCAGCTGGCGGGGATTGCGCAGCCGGTGGATGCCGGACGTGCGCCGCCACGGCTCGGCCCGCGGCTTGGCCGGCGGCGCGGTGCGCACCGCCTCGAACTCCTGCAACGCCCAGTCGAGTTTGCCCTGCTCACGCAGCTCGTCCTCGAGCACGTTGCGCAGCGGAACCAGCAGCTCCACGTCCAGGGCCGCATACGTCAGCCAGTCCTGCGGCAGCGGGCGGCGCGACCAGTCGGCGGCGCCATGGCCCTTCTCCAGGTGGTAGCCGAGCAGGCGTTCCACCATCGAGCCCAGGGCGACCCGGTCGAAGCCGGCCAGCCGACCGGCCAGCTCGGTGTCGAACAGGACCGCCGGCCGCAGGTTGAGCTCGGCCAGGCACGGCAGGTCCTGGGACGCCGCGTGCAACACCCACTCGGTGTCGGCAAGGGCGTCCACCAGCGGGTCGATCCGGCCGCCTAGGGCGACCGGATCGACCAGCACGGTGCCTGCCTGCTCTCGTCGCAGCTGCACCAGGTAGGCGCGCTGCGAATAGCGGTAGCCCGATGCCCTTTCGGTGTCCACCGCCACCGGACCCGTCCCGCCCGCCAGCGTTGCGGCCGCGCGCCGCAGCGTTGCCGGATCGGACACCACTGGCGGAACCCCCTCAGCGGGTTCGGTCAGCAGCACCGGGGTTTCTCCGGTCGGGTCCTTCGGTTCAGAGCAGGGTGCATCCACGGCGGAAGACCCTACGTCCTCCACGCCCCGCGCGGGCGTGGATCACGTTCTGCTCGGTCCTCGCGTCGCCGATCCATCCGTTTTCCTTGCTCAGCGGATCACGCCGGCCCGCATGGCCAACGCAACCATCTGAGCGCGATCCCCGGTGCCCAGCTTCCGGCCGATCCGCGACAGGTGAGACTTCACCGTGAGCGCGGACAGGTTCAGAGCTTCGCCGATCTCCTTGTTGGACTGGCCATCGGCGACCAGCTGGAGCACCTCGACCTCACGTGCGGACAGTTCCCGCGGCGTGTTGTCGGTGCCAGGGACCCGGGTTCCCGCAGCGAGGACCGGGGCCACGCTCGGGTCCGCGTAGACGCCACCGTCGAGAACTCGGCGCACTCCGTCGGTGACCACCATCGGCGACGCGGACTTCAGCAGGTAGGCCTGAGCGCCTGCCTGGAAGGCCGAGCGGACCGCATAGGGGTCGTCGGAGGACGCGAGCACCACGATGCGCGGCCAGCCCTGAGCACGGAGTTCCGTGACCAGGTCGATGCCGCTTCCGTCGGGCAGCCCGAGATCAAGGATCGCCAGGTCGCACGGCCCCGTGGCCAGGGCACGCGCCCTCGCCTCGGCCACCGATGCGGCCTCATGCACTGTGCCGGCACCCATCTGGGTAAGCCGAGCCGCTATCGCCTCCCTCAACAGTGGGTGGTCGTCAACCACCAACACTGAAAACAGCTCTTCCCGCGGGTGCGGGACCATGTTCGCCGGCAACGAGCCGGCTGGCGTGGTACGAACGGCCTGACCTAAGCCGACGGCAGCCACGTCACTACCTCCCTGGAGTCGGTCGTGCCCCCCGACCGGCACCGGGACTTTCGTCCAATCAGCCGCGCCACTGATCGACCGAAAGTGGTGTCGACGGCAGCAGCGTAGCCGCCCAAGCGGGTCAGCGGGACGATCAAATGGGTATCTGTCCCGATCGAGTTGTCACCAGAGGCCAGGTTTGTCGCACGATCGAGGGACTCCTGGCGAGGTGGCTAACGCGAGAAGGCTTCATAACGACATGAAGGAGTTGCGGTCGTGACGGACGGGTCGGAACACGCAGATGGACGTGCTTCTGCACGTGCAAACGCCCTACTGCGGCGGGTCCAACTGGCGGATGGGCACAACGACCTGCCGTGGGTGCTGCGTGAACTGGCCGGCGGAGCCGGCTGGCCGGCCGAGTGGGCGGCGGCCGATCTGACGAAAGAGCGGACAGATCTGCAGACGGACCTGGTCCGACTCCGAAAAGGCGCATTGACCATGCAGTTCTGGTCGGTCTACGTGCCCTGCCGGCTCCAGGGTCACAGCGCGGTCACGGCCACGCTCGAGCAGATCGAAGTCGTGTATGAGCTGGTCAACCGCTATCCGGACCATCTTCAGCTGGCCCTCACGGTTGACGACGCGGAAGCCGCGTTCCGGTCCGGCCGGATCGCCTCGCTGCTGGGCGCCGAGGGCGGCCACAGCATCAACAACTCGCTCGGCGCGCTGCGCGCCCTGCACCGGCTCGGCGTCCGGTACCTGACGCTCACGCACAACAACAACACCGACTGGGCCGACTCGGCCACGGACGAGCCCGTGCACAACGGCCTCACCGATTTCGGCCGTGACGTGGTCCGGGAGATGAACCGCCTGGGCATGCTGGTCGACTTGTCGCACGTCGCGCCGTCGACCATGCGTGACGCGCTGGCCGTGAGCGAGGCGCCGCCCATCTTCAGCCACTCCTCCTGCCGCGCGGTCGCCGACCACCCGCGCAACGTCCCCGACGACGTGCTGGCCGAACTGGCGGCCAAGGGCGGTGTGTGCATGATCACATTCGTGCCGAGCTTCGTGTCGCCGGCCCGGGCCGAGTGGGACGCCCGGCTGCGGGAGGCCATGACGGCCGCCGGCGCCGACCACCGTGACCTGGACGCACGGCACCGGTTCGCGCAGACCTGGACCGGCGGTGGCCCGCAGCCCGAGGCGACGCTCGACGACGTCGTGCGGCACCTGGAGCACGCCCGCGAGGTCGCCGGCATCGATCACATCGGCCTCGGCGGCGACTACGACGGCGCCGACCGGCTGCCGGCCGGTCTCGAGGACGTCTCCTGCTATCCGCGCCTGTTCACGGCGTTGCTGGACCGCGGCTGGAGCGAGTCGGACTGCGAGAAGCTGGCCGGCGCGAACACGCTGCGGGTGCTGCGGGAGGCCGAGCAGATCGCCCGCAAACTTCACTCGATCGTGTGATCACACCGGGGCAATGACGAGCGGCCGCGAGCCCCTCGGGCCTCGCGGCCGCTGCACGTGCACGCTTGGAAGGGGCTTTCCCGCACTCCGAGTGCGGGAAAGCCCCTTCCAAGCGTGAAGAGTCAGAGGCTGCTCTGGCGCTGGCCGAAGAGGGTGACCCCGACCGGGGGCAGGCCGACGGTGCTGGACAGCAGCTCGCAGAAGGCGTCGCCGTGCGCGGTCAGCTCCGCGTCCAGCGCCGTCCAGGAGGCCCGCAGCTCCAGGTCGTCGGTGCGGGCCGGGCCGGAGATGTCGCCGAAACGGGCCGAGGAGTTCTGGGTGACGGTGCCGCCGAGCGCGGTCCACCGGGCCGATGAGCCCTCGAGCGCGTCGGTCAGCCAGGACCAGGCCACCGCCGGCAGCAGCGGGTCCACCGCCAGCTCGGCGTCCAGCTCGGCCCGGACGAAGGCGACCACGCGGAGCACCCCGCCCCACGCCTCCTCGCCGTCCGGGTCGTGCAGCAGCACCAACCGGCCAGTGGCCAATACGTCGGCAGGCCCGTCGGCTTCCGCGCTGTAGGCGAACGACCACGGCGCCAACCGCTGCGGCGCACGGACCTCCGTCAGTTCGATCTCCGGTCGGGTACGCACCGACCTGAGCGCTTCCACTGCCTGCCGGAACAGCGCTGGCTCCTCCGACATCCCGGTCACGTCCGGTGACCTTACGGGTTGAACCGCGCCGAAGTCCCGCACGACACGACGGATTCCGCATCCCCGAGACGACTCCGTGACCAACGATTCCGGCCGCGTGGCACCATTGGAGGGCCATGACGAACACTGCTCCGGTCTCGGCCCGCCGCGACCTCTCAGACGCTCCCCTGCTGGTCGCGGCCCGGGGCGGCGAGCCGACCCGGACCCCCGTCTGGTTCATGCGCCAGGCCGGCCGGTCGCTGCCCGAGTACAAGAAGGTGCGCGAGGGCATCCCGATGCTCGAGTCGTGTCTCACACCGGATCTGGCGGCGGAGATCACTCTCCAGCCGGTCCGGCGGCACGGCGTGGACGCCGCCATCCTGTACAGCGACATCGTCGTCCCGGTCTACGCCGCCGGTATCGGCGTGGAGATCGTCGGCGGCGTCGGCCCGGTGGTGGCCAACCCGGTGCGCACCAAGGCCGACGTGGACGCGCTGCCCGACCTGGCCGCCGAGCAGGTCGCCGCGGTCGCCGACACGATCCGGCTGCTGACCGCTGAGCTAGGTGACACCCCGCTGATCGGCTTTGCCGGCGCGCCGTTCACGCTGGCCTCGTACCTGGTCGAGGGCGGCCCGTCGAAGAACCACGAGCGCACCAAGGCGCTCATGCACAGCTCGCCCGACGTGTGGCACTCGCTGCTGGCCAAGCTGGCCGGCATCACCACCGAGTTCCTGCGGGTGCAGGTCGAGGCCGGCATCGACGCGATGCAGCTGTTCGACTCGTGGGCCGGCGCGTTGTCCGAGCGGGACTACCGCGAATACGTGCTGCCGCACTCCAGCCGGGTGTTCGACAGCGTGCGCGACGCCGGCATTCCCCGGATCCACTTCGGCGTCGGCACCGGCGAGCTGCTGGTGGCCATGCGTGACGCCGGGGCCGACGTGGTCGGCGTGGACTGGCGGATTCCGCTGGACGAGGCGGTACGGCGGCTGACCGCGGCCCGTCCGGACGGGCCGGTGCCGGTCGTGCAGGGCAACCTCGACCCGGCGCTGCTGTTCGCCGACTGGGACGTGCTGGAGCGCGAGGTGCGCCGGATCGTCGCCGAGGGCAAGGCGGCCGCCGGGCACATCTTCAACCTCGGCCACGGCGTCCTGCCGGACACCGATCCCACGGTCGTCACCCGAGTCACAGAGCTGGTGCATTCGCTGTCATGACCGAGCCCCATGTCGCCGTCGTCGGTGGCGGCGTGTCCGGCCTCGCCGCCGCCTACCGGCTGCGCAAGCTGCTCGGACCGCTGGCCACCATCACCGTCATCGAGCAGACGGACCGCGTCGGCGGCAAGCTCCGCACCGTGGAGCTGGGCGGCCGCTCGTACGACGTCGGCGCGGAGGCCTTCCTGGCCCGCCGCCGCGAGGCGACCGAGCTGATCACCGAGATCGGCATGGCCGACGACCTGGTCCACCCGACCTCGGCGTCGGCAACGGTCCGGGCCGCCGGGCGGATCAACCCACTGCCCGGACACACCTTCCAGGGCGTGCCGGCCTCGGCCGACGCGGTCCGCGGCGTGCTGTCCGACGCCGCGGTGGCCCGGGTGGCCCACGAGCCGGCGCTGCCGCCCATCCACCTCGACGGCGAGGACATCTCCGTCGGCAAGCTGCTGCGCGAGCGGTTCGGGCCCGAGGTGACCAACCGGCTGGTCGACCCGCTGCTCGGCGGCGTCTACGCCGGTCACGCCGACGGCCTCAGCCTGCGCGCGACCATGGCTCCGCTCGCCGGGGCGCTGGACCGTGGCGCCGGTTCGCTCGTTGCCGCGGCGTCCGCGCTGGTCCCGGCGCCGCCGCAGCAGGGCGCGAAGAGGCCGCCGGTGTTCGGCACGCTGCGCGACGGCCTCGGCTCGCTCACCGACCGGCTGGCCAAGGTGGCCGACGCCACCATCGAGTACGGCCGCCCGGTCCGTCGGCTGCGGCGGCGCGAGGCCGGCTGGACCGTGGAGTTCGGCGAGCATGCCCTGGACGTCGACGGTGTGGTGCTGGCCGTGCCCGCCCCGGCGGCCGCGAAGCTGCTCGCCGACGTCGCGCCGGTGGCCGCGGCCGCGTTCGGCGGCATCGAGCTGGCGTCCATGGCCGTCATCTCGCTGGTGCTGCCGGCCGACGTGGCCCTGCCGCGGAACTCCGGCGTGCTCATCGCCGGCGACGACCGCTGGCACGACGGCACCCGCTTCACCGCCAAGGCGTTCACCTTCTCCAGCCGCAAGTGGGCCCACCTGGACGGCGAGGAGACGCTGGTCATCCGGGGCTCGGTCGGCAAGGCCGGCGAGACCGCCGCGCTCCAGGTCGACGACGACGAGCTGGTCCGCACCGTGCTGGCCGACCTGGCCGAGCTCACCGGCATCACCGCCGCGCCGATCGACTCCGCCGTCACGCGGTGGGGCGGCGGGCTGCCGCAGTACGGCGTCGGGCACCTCAGCCGCGTGACCGCCATCGAGACCGCCGTGGCCGAACTTCCGGGGCTGGCCGTGGCCGGTGCCAGCCTGCACGGTGTCGGCGTCCCGGCCTGCATTGCGACCAGTCAGGCAGCTGCGGCACGTGTGGCTGCACACCTCTTGGGCAGACACCGTGGGTCCGGTGGGACCATGGGCTCATGGCCCGCTTGAACTACAACGAACTGAACGACACCATCCGCTACACGATGTGGTCGGTGTTCCGCAGCGAACCCGGACGGCTCGGCGAGGACCGCGGGCCGGCGGCGTCCGAGGCCCAGGAGTTCTTCGACTCCCTTGAGAGCAAGGGCGTCGTGGTGCGCGGCGTGTACGACGTGTCCGGCCTGCGGGCCGACGCCGACTACATGATCTGGTGGCACGCCGAGGAGATCGAGCAGGTGCAGGCGGCCTACGCCGACTTCCGCCGCACCACCGCCGTCGGGCGGGCCTCGACCCCGGTGTGGAGCCAGGTCGCGCTGCACCGGCCGGCCGAGTTCAACAAGAGCCACATCCCGGCCTTCCTGGCCGGCGAGGAGCCGAAGAACTACCTCTGCGTGTACCCCTTCGTGCGGTCGTACGAGTGGTACCTGCTGCCCGACGACGAGCGCCGCAAGATGCTCGCCGACCACGGCAAGGAGGCCCGCGACTACCCGGACGTGCGGGCCAACACGGTGGCCTCGTTCGCGCTGGGCGACTACGAGTGGATCCTCGCCTTCGAGGCCGATGAGCTGCACCGCATCGTCGACCTGATGCGCCACTTGCGCGAGACCGAGGCCCGCCGGCACGTCCGCGTGGAGATCCCGTTCTACACCGGGACGCGGGTGCCGCCGGTGGAGCTGGTGGCCAACCTGCCGTAACGGATTGGGCTGGATACCGACATCTACTGGTATCCAGCCCAGCCCTGGACCCCTCTTCTGTCCGACGCACAAGATCACTAGCCTTGGTGCGAACGGCTTAGCGAGGTGTCGGTCATGACCAATCCCGGGGGGATCCCGGCTCGCCCCACCGAGTGCGACCTGGTGATGCAGGGCGGGATCACCAGCGGCGTCGCCTACCCGGCGGCGGTTCTGGAGCTGTACAAGACATTCCGGTTCCGCTCGATCGGCGGGGCGTCCGCGGGCGCGATGGCGGCCGCGGTGACCGCCGCCGCCGAGTACGCCCGTGACAGCGGCGGTTTTGAGCGTTTGCAGGCCTTACGCCAGCAGCTCCAGGAGCCCGGCCTGATCGTCCGGCAGTTCCGGCCGACAAGGCAGGCCAAGCCGCTGTTCCGGATTCTGCTTGCGGCGCAGGCAAAGCGGACCACCGGCGCCAAGGCCGTCACGTATCTGTGGGGGCTGCTGCGCTGGCTGTTCCTGCCGCTGCTGCTGTCGGCGGCGGTCGCGTTCGGACTCGGCTGGCTGCTCGTGGCCAGCGCCGGCGGCACGCTCGGCGGCATCGGCTGGAGCGGCTGGGTCGTGTTCGTGGTCGGCACGGTGATCACCGGCGGACTCGGGCTCACCGTGGCACTGGTGTGGTCGGTGGTGCGCCTGGTGCGGGATCTGCCGAAGAACTACTACGGCATGTGCATCGGCCACAAGCAGCGGCCGCGTGATCCCGATGCGCTGGCCGACTGGCTGTACAAGCAGATCCAGATCGTCGCCGGCAAGGACGTCGCGGACCCGCTGACCTTCAGCGACCTCAAGGCCAAGGGCATCAACCTCCAGCTGATGACTACCGACGTCACCGGCGGGCGGCCGGTGCGGCTGCCCAACGAGGCGTACTCGGATGTCAACTACCTGTTCAGCCTGGACGAATGGCGCAAGCTGTTCCCGGCCGAGGTGCTTGATCACCTGGGGCGCACCAGTCCCGTGGTCTATCCCGGCGCCGGCGAACTCCGCGCGCTGCCGACCGACGACCTGCCCGTGCTGGTCGCGACCCGGATGAGCCTCACGTTTCCCGTGCTGCTCTCCGCCGTTCCACTGTGGACGGTGGATGGGTCGACCGTGGCCCGGCACTGGTTCGCCGACGGCGGCATCTCCAGCAACTTCCCCATCCAGTTCTTCGACGCGTGGCTGCCGACCCGGCCCACCTTCGGCCTCTACTTCGGACCGAAGGTGCCGTCATCGCAGAGCGACCAGCCGCCGGTCGACCCCGAGCGGGTCCCGACCTCGCCCGGGCTGCTCGGCTACCTCGGGGGCATTCTCGGCGCTGGGCTCAACTGGCACGACACCCTGCAGGCCCGGCTGCCCGGGTTCAACGACCGGGTGCGGGCCATCGACCTGACCGACGGCGAGGGCGGCTTCAACCTCACCATGCCGCCCGCGACCATCTCCGCCATCGACGCCAAGGGCGCGGATGCCGGCCGGTCGCTCGTCGACTTCGACTTCCGCAAGCACTGGGTCGAGCGCTACCTGATCGCCATGCGCATGCTCCAGCGCAACCTCGTCGCGCCGGACGACGGCCACATCAGCATGCGTGAGGCCTTCACCACCGAGTACCAGGAGTGGCTCGCCTCCGGCGGTGCGGCCGACGGTCACGCGGAGGCGTGGTCGGCCGAGGCCGCCGCCGCCACCGCCCAGCTCCTCGACGGCGCCGACGCGTGGCTGCGCTGCGGCGAGACCTTCGTCGACGGCGCCGACCCCAAGCCCTCCGTCGCCATGCGCATCACGCCGGACGTCTAAGCCACGTGAGTGGCTCATTTGGCTTCTATCGCCACCTGAGCCACTCACATGGGCTGGAAATGCCAAGTGAGCCACTCAGGTGGGCTGGAAAGCCCACCTGAGCCACTCACGTGGGCCTTGAAGCGCAAGTGAGCCACTCAGGTGAGCAGCTGGTCCCGCACGCGGTCCAGGTGGGTTGCCATCACGTGGGCCGCGCGCTCGCCGTCATGGGCCTCGATGGCCGCGATGATCGAGTCGTGGTCGTCCATGGACGCCTGCTCGTGCGAGAAGGCCACTTCCTGGGCGGCGCGGAGCAGGATCACGCGCTGTTGGGCCAGCCGCACCTGCTCGGTGATGAGTGGGGAGCGGGCGGCGTCCAATAGCGCGCCGTGGAAGGCCAGATCGAGCCGGTAGGGGAATTCGCCGGTGGTGAAGGCGGCCCGTGAAGCGGCGCTGACCTCGCGCATCCGGGCCAGGTCGGCGTCGGTGCGCCGCGCGGCGGCGAGGCGGGCGGTGGCGCACTCAAGGGCGGCGCGCAGCTCGAACAGGGCCCGCACCCCGTCGTTGTCGACCATGGGCACGTGCGCGCCGCGGTTGGGCGTCAGCACCAGCAGGCCTTCACTGGCCAGGTGCCGGATGGCCTCCCGCAGCGGCCCGCGGCTGATGCCGAGCCGCTGGGCCAGGCCCACCTCGTTCACCCGCTCGCCGGCCGCGATCTCCCCGGTCAGCACGAGCTCCCGCAGCACGCCCACGGTCTGCCCGGCCAGGCCGGTATGCACGAGGTCGACGCTCATGTGACGAACATCCGCCTTTACAACGTCCGCGAGCAAGTTGTTAACTGTCGACAGTTGGCAGGATCACGGAGTCGAGGGAGGCCGGTATGCACGAGCTCGTGGCTGAGGTGTGGCGAGGCGACTTCCTCGAATCGGTGCACCACGGATCGGTGGTCGCGGTGGACGGCGACGGCCACCCGGTCCTCGGCGTGGGCCAGCCGGACGCGCTGTGCTTCCCGCGCTCGTCCAACAAGCCGTTCCAGGCGCTGGCCATGGTCCGCAGCGGCCTGGCGCTCGACGGCGAGCTGCTGGCGCTGGCCTGCGCGAGCCACTCGGGCGAGCCCTTCCACATCGACGGCGTCCGTCGCATCCTGGCCGGTGCCGGCCTGACCGAGGACGCCCTGCAGTGCACCGCCGATCTGCCCCTCGGCGAGCAGGCGAAGACCGACCACCTCGCCGCGGGCGGCCACGCCGCCCCGATCTACATGAACTGCTCCGGCAAGCACGCGGCCATGCTCGCCACCTGCGTGGCCAACGGCTGGCCGACCGAGAACTACCTGGATGCCGACCACCCCCTCCAGCTGGCCGCCCGCGCCGCCCTGGAGGACCTGGCCGGCGAGACCGTCGGCGCAGTGGGAGTCGACGGTTGCGGGGCCCCGCTGTTCGCGATCACGCTGACCGGCCTGGCCCGCGCGTTCGGCCGGCTCGCCGCCGCCCCAGCCGGCACTCCTGAGCATCGCGTCGCCCGCGCGATGAGCCGGCACCCCGAGTGGGTCGGCGGCACCGGCCGTGACGTCACGGACCTGATGCGCGGCCTGCCCGGCGCGGTGGCCAAGGACGGCGCCGAAGGCGTCTACGGCATCGGCCTGCCGGACGGCTCGGCGGTGGCCGTGAAGATCGCCGACGGTTCCAACCGGGCCCGGCCCGTGGTGCTGGTCGAGGCGCTGCGCCGGCTCGGCGTGGACGTGACCGCGGTGGAGGGCCTGGCCGACGTCCCGGTGCTGGGGCACGGTCGGCGCGTCGGTGAGGTACGTCCCGCTTTCGTAATGGCCGTGGCCTGAGCACACGGGTTGGCAAATCCATAAACTTTCAGACATGGAACCCGTCGTCGGCACCACCCCCAAGGTCGTCAAGTCGGAGCAGGAGTGGCGGGCCCAGCTGAGCCCGCAGGAGTTCGCCGTGCTGCGCAAGGCCGGCACCGAGCGCCCGTTCGTCGGCGAGTACACCGACACCAAGACCGAAGGCGTCTACGAGTGCCGGGCCTGCGGGGCCGAGCTGTTCCGCAGCGACACCAAGTTCGACTCGCACTGCGGCTGGCCGTCGTTCTTCTCGCCGCTGGCCGGCGACAGCGTGATCCTGCGTGAGGACCGCGCGCTGGGCATGGTCCGCGTGGAGGTCCTCTGCGCCACCTGCCACAGCCACCTCGGCCACGTCTTCGAGGGCGAGGGCTACCCCACTCCGACCGACCAGCGGTATTGCATCAACAGTATTTCCCTGCGCCTCGTCCCCCAGACGGACGAAGCCTGAGCGACCCACCCTAAGGCTTCCTCAAGAGGCCTTGCCCGCGCTTTTCGACGCGCCCACGATATGCGCTACCCGGAGCCGGAAAACGGCGAAGGGACGACGACATCAACGCCGCCGGCACCTGGGGAGGAGCCGGCGGGACCGGGGGTGTCGCCGGGCGCCGCGACTGGCTGGGGGTCGGCCGTGGCGCCCGGTGACCTCGGTGTGGAGCGTGTTTCGCACGGCGAAACGCGTTGCGTCCATTGGGGTTGGATGACCCTACGGGGGTGGGGAAATGGGCCAGGAGCCGTGGGGACTGTCCGGAGAACAGTTCCTGCAAATCTATTGGATCGGTATCGTCTGCGCGTTGGCGCTGGCCGTGCTGATCAGAATTCTGCCGACATTTTTCGGCCGCGTTCATACCGGTGTATGGCGGCCGGCCGCGGTGGAGACCGGCTTTCTCGCCGCCGGCCCGGACCGCGCGGTCCAGGCCGCCGCGGCCGAACTGCTGGCAGCTGGCGCGCTGCGGGCCGACAGCTCCGGCACGGTCCGGGCCACCGGGCAGGCCGTGGCGCCGAGTCCGCTGGCCGCGCAGATCCTGGCTCGGGCTGCTGCCAGCCAGACGCTGCGGGCCATCACCAAGTACCTGCGCAGCCGGTCGACGCTGTGGGACATCGGCCACGAGTTGGCCGACCTCGGCCTGCTGGTGCCGGCGCACGTCGCGGCTCGCTTCCGCTACGCCTCGACGGTGCCGTTGCTGGCCGTGATGATCGTGGGCTGCGTGCGGTTCGCCAACGGCTTCGGCCTGCACCGGCCCGTCGCCTTCCTCGTGCTGTCCCTGCTGGCCACGATCGTGCTGCTGATCTGCACGCTGAACTTCCAGCGGAACCGGCAGCTGCGCACCCTCGCCGGCGGCCGGGCGCTGCGGGAGTTGCGTCGCGGCACCGTCCGTGACGCGGCTATGGCGGTCGCCCTGATCGGCGTCACCGCGTACCCGGACGCCCGGACCGCCGAGGCCCTCCAGAGGTCGATCGAGCCGCCGCGGCGGCGCTCGGGTGCGGGCGTCGGGGCCGCCGCGGCCGGTGGCTACTTCTGGGGCGGCGGGGGCGGCTGTAGCAGCGGCGGCGGTGGCGGGAGCAGCTGCGGTGGGGGCGGCGGCTGCGGTGGCGGCGGGGGTTGTGGCGGATGAAGTCCTTGCCACGGCTCGGAGTCGGCATCGGGTGGCGGCCGGAGATCGATCTGACCGTCGAGCGTCTGCCCGATGTCGACTTCGTCGAGGTGGTCGCCGAGAACCTCGGTCACGGCGACCTGCCCGAGTCGCTGCGACTGCTGCGGGAACGCGGCGTGCCGGTGCTGCCGCACGCCGTTTCCCTGTCGCTGGGCGGGGCCGAGCCGTTGGAGATGGCCCGGGTCGAGCACCTCGGGGCCGTGGCCTCGGCGTTGGAGGCCCCTCTGGTCAGCGACCATGTGTGTTTCGTGCGGGCCGGCGGTCTCGACGCCGGGCACCTGATGCCGGTGCCGCGTACGCGTGAGGCCCTGGATGTGTTGGTGGCCAACGTTCTCCAGGCGCAGCGGGCGCTGCCCGTGCCGTTGGCGCTGGAGAACGTGGCCGCGTTGATCGACTGGCCGGACGCCGAGATGACCGAGGGCCAGTTCCTGGCTTCGCTGGTCGAGCGGACCGACTGCCGGCTGCTGATCGACGTGGCCAATCTTCATGCCAACGCCCACAACATCGGCACCGACCCGGCCGAGTTCCTGGCCACGCTTCCGTTGGAGCGCTTGGCTTATGTGCACGTTGCCGGTGGCGTGGAGCGGGACGGGCTCTATCACGACACCCATGCCCATGCGATGCCCGGTGCCGTGCTCGACCTGCTGGGCGAGCTGTGCGCCCGGGTCGATCCGCCCGGCGTGTTGCTCGAACGGGACGACGACTATCCGTCCGACGAGGAGCTCGCCGCCGAGCTCGCGGCCATTCGCGCCGTGCTGACATGAGCCGCTCGGAGCTCGCCGCCCAGCAGGCTTCGTTGCTGCGCGCTCTGTTGGCCGATGGGCCTGCGCCTAGTGGTTTTGATTCCGGTCGGCTGCGTGCGCAGGCCGATGCCCTGTTGTCCAAGCGCCGTAGGGTTATTTGGCACCTGCGGCCCGACCTCGCCGACGCGCTTGGCGACCGGTTCGGGCCGTTGTTCGCCGAGTTTGCTTTGGGGCATCCCAAAACCGTCGAAGTGCGGATGCGGGATGACGCCGAACGCTTCCGGCTTTGGTTGGTAGCACAGGGACATCTCGCGCCGCCACGTCGTTCGTGGTGGCGTCGTTAGCCGAGTTTGCGGAGAGTCTCGTACAGCTTGTTGGTCAGCAGCTGTGGGCTGGCCGGGGTCGCCGTCGCCCAGCGTTGGCCGGACGTCGTCGTGGTCTGCGTGAGCCAGCGGCCTTCGGCCGTATCCCTTACGGTCAGCGGTGTTTCCACTTGGTGCAGCCGGCCGTCCGTGCCGCGGGCCGCCGCCCACAGTTGGCTGACTCCCAGCACCGGTTCTCCCAGCAACGCCTTCAGCGCCCGCACATCGTGCGCTTCGGTCATGGCTTGAAGCCGTTCCAGCCGCTTTCCTCCTGGGGTCGGGCTCCGGTGAAGTCGGCTTCGCACACGTTCATCGAGCGGCCGTGAGCCGCTGGCAGCGCCGGCAGTTGCGCCACCACCGCTTCGACCACTTCGTCCGTCCGGATCGGCGACAGCCAGGCCGTTTCGCCTTCACGAACCACCAGCGCGGCTTCTTTGGCGCCGGCCGCCGCCAGCACCCCCGTCGTCTTTCGTGGCGAGGTGATCCACCCGAACACCTCGTACTCCGGCCTGGTCAGCAGATGAAACGTCGCCCGCACCTCTTCCGGCACCCCACCGCCGGCCAGCAAGCCCCGTCCAGCCAGCTCTTCGAGCACGCTCCGGTCGGCCTCGTGCCGGCTGTCGTCGTCCATCCATTCCACAGTGGACACCAGCACCGCCGGCATCCGGTCGTGGCCTTCCCACCGCCAGAACGCCTTCAGCGCATCCATCGACAACTCGACGCGCTCTCTCAGCACAGCCGAACCCCCAGTCAGCTTTGTGTTGTCCGTCAGTCCAGGCCGATCACCGTCGGTGTGGTGCGGGGGAGTTCGCCGATGAGCTCGTCGGAGTAGTCGTCCTCCAGGTAGGCCGCCGACTTGTGCTCCTTGTCCTCCTCCTTGCGGCCTTGGGCCCCGCCGGGCATACCGCTCGCACCCTGTGCGCCAGGCGTGCCGGGCCGTGCTGCCGCCACCGTCGTACCGCCCGCGCCCGGCATTCCCGTGCTGGCACGGGCTCCCGGGCCGACCTTGCCCTCGGCCACGCCGCCACCTCGGGCCGTGCCGCCGCCTCCGGTGCCGGCCATGCCACCGCCACGCAGGCCTCTTGTCCCACCGGCCGCGCTGCCACTGCCGTCTGTGCCGTATCCGCCCACGCCTCCGCCGAAGGGCGCGCCTCCGCCCGGGAAACCGCCGTCAGCGCCGCCTCCCATTCCGGTGCCCGGCCCCGTGCCTGGACCGCCTGGACCGCCGCCCGTGGGCCAGCCGCCGCCGGTGCCCGGCGTCGACGGTCCACCCGGCCAGCCCTGGGTGCTCGTGGTCCCCGATCCCGTGCCCGTGTTCGGCAGGCTGCCCGTTCCCGGCCCCGGCGTTCCGACGCCGTTCGGCGTCCATTGCGACGAGCCCGGTCCGCCGCTGTAGTGCGACACCGGCGCGTTCGGTCCGCCCGTGCCTCCCGGCTCGTGCACCCCGCTCGGTCCCCCCGGCCCCGGCCCGTTCGGCCCCGGTTGCTGGGACGCCAGCGCCACATCCGAGCTCGACCCGCTCGGATCCCCGTACTCGTTCGGCATGTTCGCCCGGTTGTACGTGCTCGCGTTCGCGTAGTTCGAGTAGGCCGCCACGTTCGCGTTGGCCTTCTCCGACCAGTCCTGCACCTTGTTCAGGTAGCCGCCGCCCGTGAACAGGCTCACCCCGCTCGCGTCGCTCACCATGTCCCCGAACGACGCCGACGGCGGTTGGTTCGGCACGTCGTGCACGCTCGTCTTGGCCACCCCGAACGACTCCGTCTGCCGCCCCATCAGATCTTGATGCGTCGACAGCGCCTCCTGCCCATCCCGAAACGCCCGCAACAACGGCGCCGCCCCCGCCTGCGCCGCCTCGGAAGCATCCCCCGTCCAGGCGGAGCCCATCTTCATCACCAGCGCCATAGCCTGGCTCTCCCGCTCCTGATGAGAGGCCGCCAGCGAATTCGAGGCCTGCTTGGCCAACTGGAAACTGTCAGTGCCAGGCCCCTGAGTCAGGGCATTGTGGATATCGCCCGGTCCAAGTGTTCCCATCACGACCCCGCCTTCAGATTGGTCATGATCATGTCGGCGGCTTTCTTGTCGATCGTGCACGGATCGGACTGCGAAGAGGGGGCTCCAACGACGACGCCGACGGCGATCTGGAGCGTGTCGCTGACCCCGATGCCCAGGTTGCAACCGGCGTTCGTCCGAGCCTTCCGGTCGTCGTACTGGGAGTACAGCAGGGCCGGATATCCCTGAATCGGGTCAATGGGCTCGAAGTAGCCGCCGACTTTCTTGAGCGACTCGGCCTGAACATAGAGCGAGCTGAGGCCGCCCGTGCTGTTGGTGACGAAGCGGATGCCGATGCTCATGGGTGACGGGGTCGCTGATGTGTCCGCCCAATCGCAGGCGGGGCCGACGGCGGATTGACTGGATTTTCCGGTGGCGACAATACCGAGGGCGGAGATCTGTGCAGCGGTCAATGTGATGCAAGGTGTGGCTTGTGCGCGCGAAACGTCGAGTGGTTTCGCCACGTGGGGGGCACCGGACGGCAACTTGCCCTCGGCATTGACCCCGGTGGTCTGCGGCGCGGGCGTGCCACCGACCGATGGCGGCGTCGAGCAGGCCGTTGCGACCGCTATAAGCGCCGCAGCGACGAAGCCGATCTTCAAGGTGTGGTGACGCACTGGCAGTTCCTCACGCCTTCTTGAGATGGTCGGCACCGGTCTGGTCGGCTTCGACATGGCCGTCTCTCACGGCTGTCAGCTTGGTGATGTACTCGGTTACGAAGTCCTGCTGAGCCTTGTTGGCCTTCAGATAGGCGACACCGGATGCGTTCGCGGCATCGACAAAGGCCTTACCTGCCTGGTCGAGCGGACTGCCCGCCGCACTGACACTCGCCATCACGTGACCCGTCTCAACGTCCTTGCGCAGCTCGATGAGCAGGTCGTTCCACTGCTTGATGGCGTCGTTGAGCTGGTCCGCATCCATGGTGAACCTGCCACCCGATGGCGGCGGGCCGCCGAAGACGTGGGTGGCGAGGGCCTGGATGGCCTCGCTGCGCGTGAAGCCCCTGACCTCGTTCGGCGGCGTCTGCGCCTGCCCGGTTGCCTGGTCGCCCATGGCGTCTCGTGCCTCTTCCCCTCGTGCCCGCGGCACCCTGCGGAGTGGGTGGCGACGAAACGCCGGCCACCGGGTACTCCGACGCAAGTCACGGCCGGGTGGTTCCCCCGGGCGGTGACGCTGCGCCGTTCGATGGTAGCGGTCCGCACACGGGCGGGGAGGGGAAATCACCCTAGAAGGGACAGGCGTCCGTTGTCGATGACGGTGCCGGCGGAGGTGCTGGTGCGGAAGGCGACGGTGTCGCCGTCGAGCCAAGCGTCGACGAGGAGGGTGTCGCCGGGGAAGACGGGGGCGGTGAAGCGGCTGGAGATGCCGGTGACGCGATGGGCGTCGCCGTGGGCGAAAGCGCCGATGAGCAGACGGCAAGTGATGCCGAAGGTGCACAAGCCGTGCAGGATGGGCCGCGGTAGGCCGCCACGGGCGGCGAAAGAAGGGTCGCTGTGCAAGGGATTGCGATCACCGGACAGGCGGTAGATCAACGCCTGGTTCGAAGCGGTGGCGAACTCCAGACGGCGGTCGGCGGGGCGGGAAGGCATGGGAGCCCGGGAAGAAGGCCCGCGGGAGCCGCCGAAACCGCCCTCGCCGAGCAGGAAAGCCGAGGATACGGCGGAAAACAACGGGCCAGCGGCGTCGACGCGGCTGACGATCAACGCGCCGGAGCCCTTGTCGAAGATGTCGGTGACCTGGCGGCGGACCTCGATCGACCCGGAAACGGGGAAAGGCCGGTGCAGCACCAAAGACTGCTCGGCGTGCAGCACCCGGGTCAGGTCGACGTCGCCGAAGACCTGGGCGGGCTCGGTGAAATGGGTCAGTGCCAACGCCATCGTCGGCAAGGCCTGCTGCGCGACGCCGAACGAGTTCTCGGTGGCGAAGGCCAACTCGCCGGCCCCGACGCCGACGGCGTAACGCAAGGCGTCGTCGGAGGTCCACGACTTGCGCCACGGACCCTCGACGACGCCGAGGATGTCGAAGTCGATCACCCGAGGAAGCCGCCCACCCTGGCGTGCCCCTTGAGCAGGTTGCGCGCGATGGTCCGACGCTGGATCTCGTCGGTGCCCTCGTAGATGCGCAGCAGCCGCAGCTCCCGGTACCACCGCTCGACCGGCAGCTCCCGCGTGTACCCCATGCCGCCGTGGATCTGCAGCACCCGGTCGACGATCTCGTTGGCCTTCACGCCGCCGTACAGCTTGGCCATGGACTGCGCCTGCCGCGAGTCGACGCCCTGGTCGACCTGCCACGCGGCGTGCAGCACCAGCCAGCGCAGCGCCTCGATCTCCACCGCGGAGTCGGCGATCATCCACTGGATGGCCTGCCGCTCGGCGATGGGCTGGCCGAAGGTGACGCGGCTCTTGCTCTGCTCGATGGCCATCTCGACCAGCCGCTCGGTGGCCCCGATGGCCCGCGCCGGCAGCAGGTAGCGGCCCTGGCCGATCCACTGCATGGCCAGCCGGAAACCCTGCCCGACCTCGCCGAGGATGTTCTCCTCGGGCACCCGCACGTCCTCGAAGATCAGCGACGCCGGGCCCCACTCGCCCATGGTGTCGATGTACTCGGACTTCCAGCCCATGTCACGGTCGGCGAGGAAGCAGGTGACGCCGCCGTCGGCACCTTTGTCCTTGTCCGTCACGGCAAAGACCATCACGAAGTCGGCCTCGTTGCCGCCGGTGATGAACGTCTTCTCGCCGTTGATCACCCACTCGTTGCCGTCCTTGCGGGCGGTGGTGCGGATGTTGCGGGCGTCCGAGCCGGCGCCGGGCTCGGTGATCGCGAAGCACGACTTGCGGTCGCCGGCGATGGTCGGCACGAGGTAGCGGGCCTGCTGCTCCGCGTTGGCGTGGAACAGGATGTTGTCGGCCTTGCCGCCGAGGTAGAACGGCACGAAGGAGCGGCCGAGCTCGGCCTCGATCAGCGCGGCGGTGACGGCGTCGAGGCCCATGCCGCCGTGCTCCTGCGGCGTGAGCACGCCCCAGAAGCCGGCCTCCTTGGCCTTGAGCTGGAGGGCCCGCGACTCCTCCGCGGTGAACCCGCGCTGGCCGGCGCGCTCGCGCCGCAGCACCTCGGGTTCCAGCGGCATGACCTCCTTGCGCACGAAGGTGCGCACCCAGTCCCTGATCTCCCGCTGCTCGTCGCTGAGTGAGAAGTCCACCGCGCGTCCCTTCCCGACTAAACCGAACACTGTTAGTTTTAATGTACGCCGCAGGAGGTCGCCATGCCAAGACCGCACACCCCGATCCTCAGCCCGACCCGCATCCGCGCCACGGCGCTGGCGCTGGTCGACCGCGACGGCCTCGAGGCGCTGTCCATGCGCAAACTGGCGGCCGAGCTCGGCGTCCAGGCCGCGTCCCTGTACAGCCATGTGCCGACCAAGGACGACCTGCTCCACGACGTGGCCAACGAGATCATCGGCCGGGTCGACGTCAGCGGATTCGACGAGGGCTGGCGGCCGGGGGTGGTCCGCTGGGCCCGGTCCTACCGGGCCGCGCTGGCCGAGCACCCCAACATGGTCCCGTTCGTCGCCCGCGGTCCGGCCCGCCGCGACGCCTCCCTGCGCATGGCCGACGCCGTGCACGGCGGCCTGGTCGGCGCCGGCTGGCCGCCGCGGGAGGCGACCATGATCGGCGCGGCGGTGAAGTACATCGTGATCGGCGCGGCGACGAGCTCCTTCGCGGCCGGCTTCTCCGACGACGCCCAGCTGTACGTGGAGCGGTATCCGCACCTGAATCAGGCGCACCTGTTGCGGGAGCACGCCGAGGAAGTGGATGAGGACAGCTTCGAGCTGGCGCTGGAAGGGTTGCTGACCACATTGGACGCGAAGCATGAGGTGGTGTGACCCCCGCGAGTCACGCTCTCGGGCGCCGAGGCGAGTTCCGCCCTCGGGCAAGTAGTGCGGGTGCTGGCTGGGCGGGTGGGCCCGAGGACGGAACTCTCCTGCCCGAGAGCGTGACTCGCGTGGGCGGCATAGGGTGCTGGCGTGGCCGAGGCGATCGAGTTGCAGGTGGGGGAGCGCACCGTTCGGGTGTCGAGCCCGGGCAAGGTGTACTTCCCGGACCGGGGCATCACCAAGCGGCAGGTGGTGGAGTACTACCTCCAGGTCGCCGAGCCGCTGCTGCGGGCGGTGGGGGACCGGCCGACGACGCTGAAGCGGTACGTGGACGGGGTGACGGGGGAAGCGTTCTACGCCAAGCGGATCCCCAAAGGCGCGCCGGAGTGGGTGCAGACGGCGAAGATCACCTTCCCCTCGGGGCGCACGGCGGACGAGGTGTGCCCGACGGAGCCGGCGGTGCTGGCCTGGGCGGCGAACCTGGGCACGTTCGACTTCCACCCGTGGCCGGTGCGGCGCAGTGACGTCGACCGGCCGGACGAGCTGCGCATCGACCTGGATCCACAGCCGGGCACGGACTTCGCGGACGCGGTGGAGGTGGCGCTGACGCTGCGGGAGGTCCTCGACGAGCTGGGCATGACGGCCTTCCCGAAGACCTCGGGCGGGCGCGGGATCCACGTGCTCACCAGGATTCGGCCGGAGTGGGACTTCATCGACGTCCGGCACGCGGTGATCGCGCTGGGCCGCGAGGTGGAGCGCCGGCTGCCGGACAAGGCGACGACGGCCTGGTGGAAGGAAGAGCGGGGCGAGCGGGTCTTCCTGGACTACAACCAGGCGGCCCGCGACCGGACGATCGCCTCGGCCTGGTCGGTGCGAGGAACCCCGAGGGCCACCGTGTCGATGCCGCTGACCTGGGAGAAGCTGCCGACGGTCGACCCGAACGACTTCGACGTGCTGACGGCGCCGGGCTGGCTGGCCGAGCACGGTGACGCGCTCGAGGGCATCGACGACCAGGCGCACGGCATCGAACGCCTGCTGGACTGGTACGCGGCCGACGACCGCGGCGAGATGCCCTATCCGCCCGATTATCCGAAGATGGCCGGAGAACCGAAGCGGGTCCAGCCGAGCAAGGCCCGGCGCGACTGAATCGTCACGCCGCAATTCCATTGTGGACATCAATCCCGCGCGAAGGCGTATCATGTCCGGCTCGACTCTTGACAGTCGGGAACGGTGTCGTTCCGGCCGGTGACCTGCGGGGAAAATGTACTGAGACGTCAGTGTGATCGGTCTGACGCATCCCGGTGTCGGCCGTTTATCATGGAGCGAGCGGAAACCCCGAGGCGCCTGGAGGAGGGCCGGCCATGACGATTCCCTATGTGGCACGCTTCGTCGGCGGCCCGCTCGACGGCCGCGAGGAGATCTGGAGCAAGCCGCTCGACGAGCCGCGCCAGACCATCACCCACGTGCACCTGCACGACGGGCCCAAGATCGAGCACCACTACGACCTGCACCACAGCGACCAGTTCGGCTGGGAGTACCGCCTCCGAGAGTCGTAGGTGTAAGTTCGAACACGTGTGCTAATCTCTGCGTCGCCTTCCGGACGGAGCCGGTGAGGGGCGTCAGCCCCTACTGCTAGGTTGCCGAGCGGCAGCACATCGGGCCGACCTCGTCACGGTGTGTGCCACCCCGGTGCCCAGCCCTGCACGCATCGAGGAGAATTGAGATGGCGCAACCAGGCTCGCTGTCCGACGAGGACGTCGAGCACCTTCGTGACGAGCTGGTCAGGGGCCGCGAGCCCACCGTCTGGTTCACGGCCGACGCGGTCGGGGTCGAGGCGGGCCGCTCGGCCCGGGTCACCGCGCTCAACGACCCGGACGAGGGCGACTACATCCAGGTCCGACCGGCCGGTTCGCACGATGAGCTGTCCTTCTCGCCGAGCGAGCTGACGCTCGAACGGCCGGGACGCAAGCGTTCGCCACAGGTACCAGCGGTATCCCGTCCCTCCATGGAGCAGAGAATGTCGGAGATCGAGAACACCACCACCGAAGCGCCCGAGGAGGTCGCTGCGGGCGACACCGCCGTCGTGGAGGAGGCTCCCGCCGCCAAGAAGCCGCGGCCGGCCGCCAGCACCGCCAAGAAGACCCGCGTCGCCGACGTGGTCATCACCATCAGCGGCAGTGTCGACGGCGACTGGACCGTCGACGTGGTCGCGGCCAAGAAGAAGGCCCTGCGGGCGCTGCCGGTCACGCCGGCTCTCGTCGGCCAGGCCGCCAAGGCGCTGCACCCGGAGGTCGCCGAGTCCATCGAGGCGATCCTGGAGCAGGCCCGCGAGCAGCAGACGGCCAAGGTCGAGCAGCTGCGGGCCGAGCTGGAGGCGGCCCAGAAGGCGCTCGAGGAGCTGGCCGGCTGATTCGCCGGCAATAGCACAGAGTGGGGATTCCTTTCGGGGGGTCCCCACTCTTTTTCGGTCACGTATGGCGATCCGTGAATCGATCGGGCCCGCGTTCGGGTGAGCTCGGGGGTCGCTCACGTAGCGGTGTCCCCGGCCCGCCGCGCGGAAATACCGTCAACTCGGCTGGTCCGTTCGAATTCCGGGGAGGTCCTCATGGACGACAAGACGCCTGAGCTCGGTGGCTGCAGCTGCTGCGGAAGCTGCACGGGCCCCGGCTGCGGCTGCTGCTCCAGCTGCAGCTGACACCGCTACGGGTCGACGCCCGAGACACTTACGGCGGGCAGGCGGTGCCGTCCGTCGGAATCTGAGCGTCGACCAGGAAGTGCTGCACCGCGGCGGTGGCGCACGACGACTGCGTGAGCGCGCCGTGCCCACCGCCCTCCCAGCTGACCAGCACGCCCGAGGCGAGCTGACGGGCGGTGCGCTGCGTGCCGGCTTCCGGCGTGATCGGGTCGTCGGCCGTGCTCAGCACCAGGATCGGCGGCGCGTTGTGTCCGCCGGGCGCGGGCAGCTGCTGCGCCGGCACCGGCCATGAGCTGCACAGCAGCAGCTGCTGCGCGAACAGGCCGCCGAACAGCGGGGCCTTGGCCTTCCAGTCGGTCACCATGCCGCTGATCTGCTCCGGCGGCAGCCGCATCTGCATGTCGTTGCACCCGGTGATCAGCTGCGTGTCCAGCAGCGGCGGGTCGCCGTCCACGACGGTGGACAGCGGGGCCGCGAACTGGGCCAGCGCATCGACATTGCCTTGCAGCGCCGCATTGATCGCGTCGGCCAATGCCGCCCAGGCGGCCCGGTCGGCCAAGCCCATCAGCACGGCGTGCACGGCTTCGCCGACCGACAGCCGCGCGGTCTTCGGGTGCTGACGCAGCTGGTCGAGCAGCGCCAGCGTGGACTTCTTGGGGTCGGAGCCGAGCGAACAGCCACGGGTGCGGCAGTTGGCCGCGAACGCGTCGAACGTGGCCTCGGCACCCAGCGCGCCCGCCTGCGCCGCGCCGGGCGGGTCCAGAATCGGGTCCGGCGAGCCGTCCAGCACCAGCCGACCGGTGTGGCTGCCGAAGCGGTCGGCGTACAGGGTCAGCACGCGCGAGCCCTCGCCGTGCCCGACCGCGTTGAGCCGGTTCACGCCCAGCGCCTGGCGGAGCTGCTCCAGGTCGCCGGCGGTGCGCCAGCTGTCCAGCGCCTGCAGCCGGTCGTCCAGCTCCAGCACGCACGCCTGGCTGGCTTGCTTTGCCGCGGCCGACAGGTCGTCGAGCTGGGTGCTGTTCGGGTCGAATTCGGCGATCTCGGCCCGCGCCCCGCCGGGGATGCACTGGGCCGGCTCGGAGGCACCGGTGCCGCGGCGGTCCATGCCGATCACCGAGAACGTCTTGAGCAGCTCGGGCGGCAGCTTCGCGGCCAGCCGCGCCGCGTACAGCGTGCCCGGCGCGCCGGTGGCGTCGTTCACCACGACCAGCGGGATCGCGCCGTCGCCGGCCTTGAGCAGGGACAGCGAGACGTCGCCGACCCCGGGCTGGCCGGGGGCGTCGAGCGGGGTGGTGATCCGGCCGCACTGGAAGGACAGCGAGGTGGCGGTCTCGGCCAGCCGGGCCTTGGTCGCGCTCGTGCAGTCCGACCAGGACACGGACGGGTTCTGCGGCTTGTCCAGCGGCGGCAGCTGCCCGGTCGGCACGGGGGCGCTGCTGCCGGTGCTCTGCCCGCCGTCGTTGACGGCGATCACCGGGCGCACGGACGGGCCGACCGCGCAGGCGCTGGCCAGTATCAGGACGGGGACCAGCACGCCGAGCGACCGGCCAGGCTGGGAATGGCGCGGCACGCTGCTCCTCGCTCTCGTCTCGGTCGTAGGTCAGCCTCGCACGGCCCCGGTGAGGCTCCGGTGAGCGGGCCTGTCGGGGCCAGCACCTATTTTGTTGGGCATGGTCATGGTTTACGTGGACGGCACGTCGGGCCGGCTGCCTGGACGAGCACTGCCGCGCCGCAGTCTCAGTGCCGTTGCCGGCCGGATGCTGGGCTCGGTGCCGCCGACCGGGCTGCTGCTGGGCGGCATCATCAGCGTGCAGTTCGGCGCGACGCTGGCCAAGGGCCTGTTCCCGCTGGTCGGCCCGGCCGGCACGGCCGGGCTGCGGCTGCTGTTCGCGGCGGGCATGCTGCTGGCCTTCTGGCGGCCGCGGTTACGCATGTCCGGCCGGGCCTGGCTGGTGGTGCTGGCCTACGGGACCGTGCTCGGCCTGATGAACCTGTCGATCTACGAGTCGCTCCAGCGGCTGCCGCTGGGCATTGCCGTGACGATCGAGTTCCTCGGGCCGCTGGCCATCGCGCTGGCCGGTTCCCGCCGTCTGCTGGACGTGCTGTGGGCGCTGCTGGCCGCTGCCGGTGTGGTGCTGCTGGCCGACCTGGGCGGCGAGACCTCGCTGCTCGGCATCCTGTTCGCGCTGGCCGCCGCGCTCTGCTGGGCCGGCTACATCCTGCTCGGCGCCAAGCTCGGCGAGGCCACGGCCGGCGGCTCGGGCCTGGCCATCGCGATGGCCGTGGGCGCCCTGGTCATCGCCCCGTTCGGCGTGGCCGAGGCCGGCACGGCGCTGCTCGACCCGACGACCCTGGTGATCGGGGCCGGCGTCGCGCTGCTGTCCTCGGTGATCCCGTACTCGCTGGAGCTGGAGGCGCTGCGCAAGATCCCGCCGCGCCTGTTCGGCGTGCTGATGAGCGTCGAGCCGGCCGTGGCCGCGCTGGCCGGCATGCTGGTCCTGCACGAGAACCTCCGCCCGGTGCAGTGGGTGGCCATCATGTGCGTGGTCACGGCCTCGGCCGGTGCTACCTATCTCGCCGGTAAGAGGCGTTAGCGGGTTAGGGTCTTACGGCGCTAAGAGGTGATGTCCTTGCGGGCGAAGCGGCGCGCGGCCAGCAGCAGGAAAACCGTGCAGTAGGCCAGCGACGAGAACGAGCCGCGGACCATGTCGCCCCAGTCCACGTCGGCGCTGAGCAGGTCGGACCAGGCCGTGGCGTAGTGCGTGGGCAGGTAGTCGCGCAGGTCGCCGAGCGCGGTGATGGAGTCCAGGATCTGCGACACGATCGACACCAGCACCGCGCCGCCGACCGCGCCCAGCGGGGCGTCGGTGGACACCGACAGCAGCAGGGCCAGGCCGGCGATCCAGGTCAGGTAGACGATCAGGTAGGCCACGGCCAGGGCCAGTCGGACGATGCCGGTGGTGAAGGCCAGCGACTCGCCGGTGGTGCTGATCAGGTCGCCGTTGCCGTACCAGATCAGGCCGACGACCAGCGCCACCGCGGGCAGCACGATCAGCCCCAGCACCGACAGCAGTCCGGACACGACGGCCTTCTGCCGCAGCAGCCGGCCGCGTGGCACCGGGATGGCCAGCAGGTACTTCAGGCTCGACCAGGAGGCCTCGCTGGCCACGGTGTCGCCGAAGAACAGGGCGATCACCACCACCAGCAGGAAGCTGGCCGAGGCGAACAGGGCGAAGATCGCGAAGTTGAGGCCGCTGGAGGTGGCCAGGTCGACGAAGGCCGACGAGGCCGTCCGCGGGCCGTTCTGGGTGGGGGCGGCCTTGAACGCGATCAGCAGCAGGAACGGCAGCACCGCGAGGAAGACCAGCGCGAACTGGGTGCGGCGGCGGCGCAGCTGGCGACGCAGCTCCACGCCCAGCCGCAACGTCCGCGAGCCGCGATAGCCGGCGACGGATCCGTCCGTGGCCACCGCGGCGTGTTCGTGCTCGGCCACGGCGACCAGGTCGGCGATCGCCGACGGATCGGTGTGCACACCGTGCTCGTCGGTCATGACCCCTCCTGTTCGCCGCTCTCGACCAGCTTGAGGAACGCGTCCTCCAGCCGTCGCCGCGGCCCCGCCTGCTCGACCGCGATACCGGCCCGGACCAGCGCGTCCACCGCCGCCGAGCGGGCCGTGCTGCCCAGATCGGCGTGCACCAGCTGGCCCTCGGCGCTGACCGCGGACGTGCCGTTCAGGCCGCGCAGCACCCGGGCGGCGTCGGTGACCCGGTCGACCCGGAACGTCGCCTCGCCGCCACCGGCCACGATGTCGTCCACGTCGCCCGAGGCGACCAGCCGGCCGCGGTGCATCACGACGACGTGGCTGCAGGACTGCTCCACCTCGGACAGCAGGTGGCTGGAGACGACCACGGTCCGGCCGGTCGCCGCGTAGCGCTTGAGCACGTCCCGCATCTGGTGGATCTGGGGCGGGTCGAGCCCGTTGGTCGGCTCGTCGAGCACCAGCAGATCGGGCAGGCCGAGCATGGCCTGGGCGATGGCCAGCCGCTGCCGCATGCCCTGGCTGTACGTGCCGACACGGCGTCGCACGGCGTCGCCGAGGCCGGCGATCTCCAGGGCCTGCTCCAGGTGGGCCTCCTCGAGCGGACGCCCGGTCGCGGCCCAGTACAGGCTCAGGTTGGCCGTGCCGGACAGGTGCGGCAGGAAGCCCGCGCCCTCCACGAACGAGCCGATCCGGGACAGCACCGGCGCGCCCGCGCGCACCTTGTGGCCGAACACGCGGATCTCGCCGGCGGTCGGCCGGACCAGGCCCATCAGCATGCGCAGCGTGGTCGTCTTGCCGGCGCCGTTGGGCCCGAGCAGGCCCAGCACCTGGCCGTGCTCGACCCGGAACGACAGGTCCTTCACGGCGGTCAGCCGGCCCGGATAGGACTTGGTCAGGCCGGTGATCACCATCGGCACGTCGGCCAGCTCGGGGTCGAAGTCCCGGCCGCCGCGACGGCGCAGCAGCGACACCAGCGCCGCCACCAGGCCGAGGCCGAGGATCACCGCGATGCCGATCACCGGGCCGGCCGGGATGCCGCTGCCGGTGGCGCTGGTGCCGTCGACCACCGGCACCTGGAGCGGGCCGGCCAGCGCGACCGTGCGCACCGACGGCGTGGTCTGGTTGGCGTACGCCTGATCGGTCGTGGTGACGACCAGCTGCAACCGGTGCCCGGCGGCGACCGGCCGCACGATGCCGGCCAGGCTGACGTTCACGTCGACCGATGGGCGATCGGCCGGCAGCTGCACCCGGATCGGGGCGACCGTGGCCCCGGGCAGCGTGCGCCGGCCGTCCGCGCCGACGTCGTAGAGCTTGGCGAACAGCACCGTGTCGCCGGAGTCGGTGGCGCCGGGCACCCGGCCGATACGCAACGTCGTCAGGGCCGAGCCGGCGATGGTCAGCGGCGAGCTCAGCGGCTCGCTGGTGAACACGGCCGACTGCCCGGGCAGGTCGATGGCCAGATTGCCGGCCAGGCTGGACGCCGAGCCGCCGAGCAGCGCGCTGCCGACGCCGGGCAGGCTGCTCACCGACGCCGGGCTGCCGCCGGGCGGGGTGATCACCGGCTGCTGCGGGCCGGCCAGCGTGATCTTCTGCCGGGCCGTCGGGTTGTCGCGCAGGCCGGGATAGGCCGGTGCGGCGATGGTCCGCAGGGTCGGCGCGCCGCGGGCCCGGACCGTCCCCTGCACGTCGTACGAGAAGCCGGTGCCGGGATCGGGCGTGTTGTGCTTGAGGTAGAAGGAAAACCAGTCGGCGACCTCGGCCCGCACGCTGTCGCCGGGCGCGCCGCCGTCATGGCCGCCCGGATACCAGGAGACCTTCACCGGCACGTTGTTCCTGGCCAGCTGCCGGGCCGTCGCGTCGGCCTGGTCCAGCCCGAACAGCGTGTCCTGCTCGCCCTGCACCAGCAGCGTCGGCGCGGCGATGCCGCCGGCCACGCTGACCGGGGAGTTGCGCCGCAACAGGTCCACGGTGGCCTGGTCGGCCCGGCCCGTCGTGGCGACCTGCGTGTAGGCCGCGCACACGTCCGGCGCGAAGCGTCCGCACGAACTCGGTGCGCCAGTGCGGATACCGCTCAGCGCCGAGCCGAAGAGGTTGCCGGCCCACGTCTTCTTGAACACGCCGTTGCCGTCGCCAACCCCGGCCGCCGGCGTCGCGCCGTCGATCGCCACCGGGCTGGCCGCGTTGGGCAGCAAGGCGTTCGACAGGTCGTTGTACGTGATCAGGGATGCGACGGCGTCGATCCGCTTGTTCTTGTCGAGGCCGGCCAACATCAGTGCCAGCGCGCCGCCGTAGGAGCCGCCCATCACGCCGACCCGCGGGTCGTCCTGCTTGTCCTGCTGCACCTCCGGCTGCCGGGACAGCCAGCTGACCAGCTGGTCGGCGTCCTGCACCTCGTAGTCCGGCGAGTTCAGCTCGATCTGGCCGGTGCTGCGGCCGAAGCCACGGGCCGAGTAGGCCAGCACCGCGAAACCGTGCCGGGCCAGGTCGGTCGCGTCGTCGGCCAGATCGGCCTTGGTCTGGCCGAAGCCGGGCGACACGATCACCGACGGCGCCGGCGTCGTCTCCGGCACGTAGAAGGTGGCGTCGAGCTGGATGGGCTGCTTGGCGCCGTCCGGGCCGTCGACCACGTCGATCAGCACGTCACGGGTGCTGACCGCGGGCGGCGGCGCGGACCGGTTGACCCACAGCACGCCCGCCACCGCGAGCAGCAACAGGACGACGAGCCCCACCGTGGGCCATGTGCGGCTGGTCAAAACTCTCCCCGGGCGTCAAGCACCTCGCTGACGTGTTCGACCATCGGCGGGTCGTCGAAGAACTCGCTGACCGCGTTGCGCCAGTTGACGAGGTGCTCGGAGTAGTAGAACTGCTGGGTGTGCGACTCGAGCGAGTCCCACTCGGTGATCACCAGGTACCGGCACGGATCCTCGACGCTGCGGGTCAGCTTGGCCGACCGGCAGCCGGGACTGGTCAGGATGTGCTCGATCGCGCCGCGCGAGGCGGCGACGAAGGCATCCCCGAACCCGGCCCGCACGCGGATCTCGGCGATCGTGAGGATCACGAAGTGAATCGTTGCACGCCGTCCCCATCTCGTGGTCACGGGTTGTGTCGAAACCCGGTGTGTCCCGCTCAGCGTCATGGCGAATGTGTGAATCGGCTTCGGGCATTCGGTGTGACGCTCGACGGGACTCGCGGGGGTTGGCTGCACTGGGTGATGTTGGACCCCCTGCTGGCTTCTCACCGTGGTCATCTGGGACAATGAGTGACGTTGGAGGGGAGTATTCCTTCGCGGCGGCGTCGTCAGCACGGTGTTCAAGGGCGAGCACCCGGTTCCGCCGGTCGGCACGGCAGTGTCGACGGAAGAGACCTCCGGTCGGTGGCGCATGCCCTTGGACCGGAGGTTGAACATGATCGTCCCACTGTGGTTGTGGATCGCCACGCTCGGTGGACTGGCCGTCCTTCTCGCACTCGACCTGGTGATCGTCGACCGGCACCCGCACGTGGTGAAGGTGGGCGAGGCGGCCCGGTGGGTGGTCTTCTACATC
The DNA here is from genome assembly GCF_028622115.1 of Kutzneria chonburiensis. Lineage (NCBI taxonomy): Bacteria > Bacillati > Actinomycetota > Actinomycetes > Pseudonocardiales > Pseudonocardiaceae > Kutzneria > Kutzneria chonburiensis. The sequence continues at coordinate 5,261,474 of NZ_CP097263.1, read as the reverse complement.
GCCTGTGCCCTGGTCTTCGCCGGTGGGCTCTGGTACTTCGCCGGCTCGGCCCCGGCCGGCGAGTTCATCGCCGGGTATCTCACCGAGTACTCGCTGTCGGTGGACAACCTGTTCGTCTTCGTGATCATCATGACCACGTTCGCCGTGCCCAAGATCCACCAGCACCGGGTGCTGCTGATCGGCGTGGTGCTGGCGCTGATCATGCGCGGCCTGTTCATCGGCGTCGGCGCGGTGGTGATCAGCCACTTCAGCGCCGTCTTCTACCTTTTCGGCGCGTTCCTGGTCTACACGGCCGTGCAGATGGCCCGCTCGCAGGGCCAGTCGCACGACGACGAGGAGTACAAGGAGAACCTGATGATCAGGCTCTCCCGCAAGATCCTGCCGGTCACCGACGACTACCACGGCGCCAAGTCGTTCGTGAAGCACAAGGGCCGCAGCATGGTCACCCCGATGCTGATCGTGATGATCGCCATCGGCACCACCGACCTGCTGTTCGCGCTGGACTCCATCCCGGCCATCTTCGGCCTGACCAAGGAGCCCTACCTGGTCTTCGCGGCCAACGCTTTCGCGCTGATGGGCCTGCGGCAGCTGTACTTCCTCATCGGCGGCCTGCTCGACCGGCTGGTGTACCTGCCGATCGGCCTCTCGGTGCTGCTGGGCTTCATCGGCTTCAAGCTGATCATGGAAGCGCTGCACGACAACGAGCTGCCGTTCATCAACGGCGGCGATGGCCTGCCGGTGTGGGAGATCGGCACCGGCACCTCGCTGGCGGTGATCGGCGGCGTGCTGGCCATCACCACGGTGGCGAGTCTGATCAAGACGCATGTGACTGCCCGGTCGGACAGCAAGACCGGCAAGACCACCGGGAAGGCCAAGCCCGAAGCGGCCTAGGAGGTACCGTCGCCGGGTGCGCCCTGAAGACGTCGCGCTGCTGCGCGTACCCGGTTCCGTCACCCTCCGCGGCGATCTGCTGCTGACCGACGTAGCCCGCCCCGACCTGGAGTCCGACAGCTACCGGGGCGGGCTCGTCCGCGTGCCGACCGACGGCGAGTCGCAGCAGTGGACCAGGGGCGAGCGGGACACCGCGCCGCGGATCTCGCCGGACGGTCGCCTTGTCGCCTTCCTGCGCGACCGTCAGCTGCACGTGATCCCGGCCGACGGCGGCGAGGCCCGCAAGGTCACCGACCTGCCTGGCGGCGCCGGCACGCCGGTGTGGGCCCCGGACTCGCAGCGGGTGGCCTTCGCGGCCCGCGTGCCCGAGGACGGCCGCTACGGCGTCAAGGACGCGCCGGCCGCCGAGGCCGAGGCCCCGCGGCGCATCACCGACCTGAACTACCGCATCGACGGCGTCGGCTTCCTCCGCGACCGCGTCCAGCAGCTGTTCGTCGTCGACGTCACGGCCGAGGACGAGGCCACGCAGCTCACCAGCGGCTCGTACGACCTCGACAACCCCGTCTGGACGCCGGACGGCCGGCATGTGCTGGCCGTGGGCGCACGCCAGGACGCCGGCCCGCAGAACCTGCACGAGGACGTGTACGCCATGCCCGCGGCCGGCGGCGCGCCGGTCGTCGCCGTGCGCGGCGTGGGCATGATCAGCCTCATCGCCGCCGGCGAGGGGCGGATCTACTTCCTCGGCTCCGAGTTCGAGGGGCTGGCCGCCCGGCCGCTGCCCGACGCCCTGTGGGTTGCGCCGTTCGACCCGGCCGGGGACCCGCAGCCGCCGCGGCTGCTGACCGACCCGGCGTCCGTGGACTGCGAGGGCGCTCCCGGTGCCCTGACCGTCACCGAGGACGGCGTGCTGGCCCTGGTCCGCAACCGGGGCGCAGTCGAGCTCCGCCAGATCCCCTTCGACGCCGACCAGGCCGGGCTGGACGACCTCCCGGTCATCTTCGGCGGCCAGGTCGTCGTGAAGGCGTTCGCCGAGGATGCCGGCCGGGTGGCCGTGGTCGTGGCGACGCCGGAGAGCGCCGGCGAGGTCGTGCTGGTCGGCACGGACGTCAAGACCGACTTCGGCGCCGACCTGCGGAAGGCCGGGATCCGGCCGCTGCGGGAGATCCACGGCACCGCCCCGGACGGCTATCCCGTGCACGGCTGGGTCGTGCTGCCGGAGGGCGAGGGCCCGCACCCGACGATCCTGAGCGTGCACGGCGGCCCGTACATGTACTACGGCTGGGGCCTGTTCGACGAGGCCCAGGTCTACGCCTCCGCCGGCTACGCGGTCGTGCTGCCCAACCCGCGCGGCTCCGCCGGCTACGGCCGGGACCACGGCACGGCCATCGTGCACAAGCTCGGCACGGTCGACGCCGACGACGTGCTCGCGCTCCTCGATGCCGCCCTTGAGCTGCCGGAATGCGACGCCGACCGTGTCGGCGTGATGGGCGGCTCGTACGGCGGCTTCATGACCAGCTGGCTGGCCGCCCACCATGGGCACCGGTTCAAGGCCGCGTGGAGCGAGCGGGCGGTCAACGCCTGGGACTCGTTCGTCGGATCGTCGGACATCGGGTGGTGGTTCGCGCAGACTTATTGCGGCACCGATCCCGACGTGCAGCGGTCCGTGAGCCCGCTCACCTACGCGGACAAGATCAACATCCCGTTCGCAGTGGTGCACTCGGAGCAGGACTGGCGCTGTCCGATCGAGCAGGCGCAGCGGCTGTTCGTCGCGCTCAAGGCCAACGGCACCGAGACTGAGCTGCTGCTTTTCCCCGGCGAGGGGCACGAGCTGACCCGGTCCGGCCGGCCGGTGCACCGGCGGCAGCGGTTCGACGCGGTGCTGGACTGGTGGCGACGGCATCTCGGGGAATCCGTTGGCACCGGGCCCCGCTGATTTGGCACGCTCCCGTCATGACATGGACGGTGCGACGAGCCGATTCCGGTGACGTTCGCGAGCTGGCCAGGATCAACCGTGAATCCTGGCTCAAGGCCGCTCGCGGCGCGGTGCCGGACGTGTTGCTCGACCGGATGCTGCCGGAGAGCCACCTCAACGGCTGGCGACGCTGGGTGTGCCTGCCCGACCCCGACGGGGTTTTCGTCGCCGAGGACGACCAGGGCCGCATAGGCTCCTACTGTGTCGTCGCGGAGGCCCGCGACGACGATGACCTGCACGACGACCTACGCACCGGCGAGCTGATATCGGTGCACGCCGACCCCGAGTGCCAAGGCACGGGCGCGGGGCGGACGGTGCACGACGCGGCCCTGGACCACCTGGCGGCGCAGGGCTTCCGCTACGCGGTGCTGTGGGTGCTCCAGGACGACTGGGACACCCGTTCCTTCTACGCCCATCACGGCTGGCGGCACGACGGTGGTTGCAAACACCACGTCGTGGGGGAGCATCGGCTCACCCTGGTCCGCTACGGGAGGTTTCTGCCTCGCAGCCGACGCAACCGCCCCCCAGCAGGCTTCCGCCGACCCGCCTTCGGCTGAGGCTCACCCCAACATGATGTAGTTCAGCTCATCGCAGATCCGGCTCAGCGGCAGGTCGAGGCCCGGATGCTCCAGTGGAAGCAGCACATCGGGAGCATCCGGCATGGCATTGCCGCCGGGCGGGTCCCACAGGCAGATGGCCGGGTCGCCCGCGTCCATCGACGACCGGTACCAGAGGCCGTCCAGCTCGGGATAGGCGGCGCGGATGGTCCGCGCCCAGGCCTGGGTCAGGTCCTTGGGGCCGCTGCTGATCTCCTGGGACGCGCCGGCCCTGGTCGGCCACAGGCCGGCCAGGTCGAGCAGCCGCAGGGTCCGCCGGGGCCGGAACACCACCAGGTGCGGCCGGCGGGTCCGGCGGTCGACGGTGGAGGTGGCCTGGTAGACCTCGGCCACGCTGGTCCGCACGGACAGGCCGAAGTACAGGACGCCATTGCCGGGGTCCTCGGCCGGCGGACCCTCGGGATGCGGGTCGAAGCGGGCGTGCGGCAGCGGGCCGGTGTACCGGAACGAGTTCCACCGCTGCGGGTGGCTGCCGCCCGCGGTGAAGATGCGGACGAGCCGGGTCGCGCGGTGCACCGCCACCACATCCTCGGCGCGGCGCAGGAGCGCCTGCAGCACAGCGGGTGCCGGCGGTGGGGGAAGCCGAGCCATTCAGATACGTCGTTTCCGTTCGGGGATGGTGCCGGGTCCGGCCACTGATCGTGCCGGGCCGCACCGCGAGTCGATCAAGCAGGGTGCCCAGCATCGCGGCGACGGCGGCGACGCGGCGGGGATCACCGCCCGCGAGCAGCCATTCCCGCGGCGAACCGGCGGAATCGCCGAGCGGGAAGTCGGGCTGGGCCGTGGTCATGAAGCCGGCCAGCACCAGCGGCGGCTGGTCGTCGGGCATGGCGGCCAGCACGACCTCCAGGCCGGGCAGCACGCCGGAGTCGGTGAACTGCCAGGCCGGCAGCCGCCAGCTGCCGCGGTCCTTCCAGCCGGCGAGCCGGCCGGCGGCCAGGCGGTGCCGGATGCGGCTGGTGTCGACGTCGAGCACCCGGGCCGCGTCGGTGACGGTGAGCGCGCTGTCCAGCAGCACGGTCTGCGCGGCCAGCGCCCGGGCCCGCGGCTCGAAGTCGTCCTCGCGCAGCCCGCCGAGGTCGAGGCCGACGTCGGTCAGCGCGACCTGCTGCTCGGGCGTGAAGTAGGTGGCCGGCTCGGGGTGGGGTGGGGCCAGTCGCCTGGCCACGTCCTCGACCAGGGAGAGGAACTCGTCCGCGGTGACCCGTAGGCCCGCCTTGGCCAGCACAGTCTCCAACGCCATGGTCATAAGCACAGGGTAGCCCGCGCGTGCGCATTCGTGCGACAGCTGTCACCCGAATCACCGGTCAATTCGACCGACCGCACCCGCCTGTCCACTGTACGTAGCCGAATCGGGGCGGGCGATCGGTGCCGCCGAGAACCGTTACCCTTGGCTCGCAGTGTCAGGCGAGCCGTAAGGGAACCGGTGGACGTCCAGCAGCAGCCCCCGTCCACGCACCGGTCTCCGGTCGAGTTGATCTTGTGGTCGCTGGTGGCGGCCGCGCTGCTGGCGCTGATCGTGCTCAGCACGGTCTACATCGGCACGTACAACCAGCACCACTTCACCGACCTGTACGTCTATCTCGGCGGCGGCGACGCCTGGCGGCACGGCCAGGACCTCTACCAGACCGAGATGGCCACGCCGTTCGCCGGCTTCCTGCTCAAGTTCACCTATCCGCCGCTGGCCGCGGTGCTGTTCGCCGGCCTCGCGGTGTTTCCGCTGGCCGTGGCCATCGGCATCTTCACCACGGCCACGCTGGTCATCCTGTTCCTGTGCATCCGGGCCGTGCTGGTGCGGATCGCGCCGGCCCGGCTGCTGGCCCGCTTCCCGGTGCCGATCGCCGCGCTGGTCCTCACGCTCGGCGCCGCCTGGCTGGAGCCGGTCCGCGAGACGATCTCGTTCGGGCAGGTCAACGTCCTGCTGCTGGGCCTGATCGTGGCCGACTGCCTGGTGGCCAAGCCGTGGTGGCCGCGCGGCCTGCTGATCGGCCTGGCCGCCTCGATCAAGCTCACGCCGGCCGCGTTCGTGCTCTTCTTCCTGGCCAGGAAGGACTGGAAGGCCGCGCTGACCATGGTCGGCGGCTTCGTCGGCTTCGGCCTTGTCGGCTTCGCGCTGGCCGCCGGCGACTCGGTCAGCTACTGGTTCCAGGACTTCTTCGACACCAACCGGGTCGGCAACCTCGGCTTCAGCTACAACCAGTCGCTGCGCGGCATGGTGGCCCGGCTGGGCATCCCCGCCAACCTGGAGGGGCCGCTCTGGGTGTTGCTGTGCCTCGGCGTGCTGGCCCTGGCCTGGCTGGTCGCGCGCCGCTCCCGCCTGGCCGGCCAGGACCTGCCGGCCATGCTGGCCATCGGCGTGCTGTCGCTGCTGGTGTCGCCGGTGTCCTGGGCCCACCACTGGGTGTGGGCCGTGCTGGCCATCCTGTGGGGCGCGGCCGCGGCGATACGCGCCCGGTCCTGGCTGTCGGGCGCGCTCTCCCTGTTCGCGGTCTACCTGTTCTGGCAGGCCCCGTACCACCAGGCGCCCGAGCTGCGTGATCCCGGGCAGTACTGGGACCCGTACGACAACGTGATCGGCAATGCCTATGTCTGGCTGGCCATTGCCGTGCTGATCGCGATGACCGTCTGGTCGCGAGGGCTGGCCAAGGCCTCAGACCGCGTCGACCGTGCTGTCGGTGCGCAGACCCCGTAGCCGGAAACCCAGCAGGATCAGCGAGATCCCCCAGATCAGGGCGAAGATCGCGATCGTGGTGACCAGGGCCAGCGCGCCCGCGCCCGGGTTGAGCAGCAGCACGACGCCGAGCACCAGGGTCAGGCCGCCGGTCAGGATCAGGAACCAGGCGTGGGCCATGGCCCGCCGCAGCGTGATGCCGGCGGCGATCTGCACCACGCCGGCGATGATCGCCCAGATCGCGATGATCACCAGCAGCACCACCGCGGTCTCGCCCGGCAGCATGATGGCGACCAGGCCGGCCAGGATGCCGACGACGCCGATCAGCACGTTGGACCAACGGTGCCCGCGCACCGCCGCGCCCAGCGCGATCGAGCTGATGCCGTCGACCAGTGCGTAGAAGCCCCACAGGAAGATCAGGGCGAGCAGCGTCAGGCCGGGCCAGGCCAGCGTGAGGATGCCGAAGATCACGGCCAGCGCGCCGCGCAGGGCCACCAGCCACCAGTTTCGCGTCATCAGTTCGACCACGCGCACATGGTCCTGCCGGTGCTGCCGGCCCGCAACGCGAGAGGTGCTCACGGCCCGGGATCCTTGCCGGTTGGCCTAGTACGTTCGTCCGGTCACTGGTCTGAATAGGTGAGGTATTCTCCCCAGCTTGCTCAGAATTGGCTTTGAAAGAGATACAAGGAAGATCCGAACGAGAGCGTGTTCACCCCGCTGAAGTGGGACGACCCGGTTAATTTAACAAAGTCAACGACTGTCAACGTTAACCGTTAAGGGTGTCCCCGCATGTCGTCGACTGTCCAGAATCTCACCCAGCCGCCCTTCCAATCCTTGCTTGGAGCGACCATGCGATTTCTGGAACAAGGAAAAGATTATGTGATCTCTTTGTATCGCATCGTCATCGGGCTGCTGTTCGTCTCGCACGGGGCGGCCAGCCTCTTCGGGCTGTTCGGGGCCAAGAAGGCCGTCGAGTTCGGGGTATGGCCCAGCTGGTGGGCCGCGGCGATCCAGCTGGTGGCCGGCGCGCTGGTGCTGGTCGGCCTGTTCACCCGGGTCGCCGCGCTGCTGTGCTCCGGCTCGATGGCGTACGCCTACTTCACCGTGCACATGCCGAAATCGTTCATTCCGATGATCAACGGTGGCGAGGCGGCGATCCAGTTCTGCTGGGCCTTCCTGCTGGTCGCCTTCCTCGGCGCGGGGGCGCTGTCGATCGACCGCGTGTTCCGCCGTGGCGCCGAGATTCGGATCAACGCCGTTCCGGAACCGGCGCGGTGATCCGCTGATCGGACAATCAATGGTCAGGAACGGACTATTCAGCAGAGGGCGTCGACGTGCTTTCCCGGGGGACCAGTATCGGCACCTGGTCCTCCACGTCGGCGCCCTCCGCGCCGTCCAGCACCGAGAGCAGTGCCCGGGCCGCGGCGGCGCCGAACGCGAACGTGTCGCGGGTGAGCGCGGTCAGCGGCGGGTGCAGCAGCTGGCACAGCGGGGAATCGTCCCAGGCCACAATGGACAGTGACGCCGGCACCGCGACACCGAGCTCGGTCGCCACGGCCACGCCGGCCACCGCCATCACGTCGTTGTCGTAGACGATCGCGGTCGGCGGCCGCGAGGACGCGAGCAGCTGTCGGGTCGCGGCCGCGCCCTGCTCGCCGGAGTAGTCGGTCATCAGGATCGGGGCGGCGTCGATGCCGTGCGAGGCCACCGCCGCGCGGAACGCATCGGTGCGGCGCTCGGTGTGCAGCAGGTCCGGCAGCCCGGCCACGCGCGCGATCCGCCGGTGGCCCAGCCCGGCCAGGTGGTCGATGATTCGCGTCATCGCCTTGGCGTCGTCGGCCCACACGCTGGGCAGCCGCCCGTGGTGCCCGGGACCGCCTATCACCAGCGCCGGCAGGTCCAGCTCCTCCAGCAGCGCCACCCGCGGGTCCTCGACGCGCAGGTCGATCAGGATCACCGCGTCCACCCGCCGCTCCGACCACCATTGCCGGTGGACGGCCATTTCCGCGTCCAGGTCCTCGACCACCTGAAGCAGCAGCGCGATGCGCCGGCCGGACAACTCGGCCTGCAACCCCGAGATGAGCTGGAAGAAGAACGGCTCCGCGCCGAGCGTGCGGGCCGGTCGGGCCAGCACAAGGCCGATCGCGTCGGCCCGGGCCGCGGACAGCGCCCGTGCGGCGTTGTTGGGATGCCAGTCCAGCTCCCTGGCCACCGCCAGGATGCGGGTGCGGGTCGCCTCGGACACGCCGGGCAGGCCGTTGAGGGCCATCGACACCGCGCCCTTGGACACGCCCGCACGGCGGGCGATGTCCATGATCGTCGGTCGTTTCACGGTCACCCCAAACGGCGAGAGCGCAGCAGCTAAACCGGTTCAGCCTCGTCGCTAAACCGGTTTACCTCCCCGGTAGCATCCGACCCGGCCGATGACATGTCAAGGCCGCTACCAGGACAAATTCGGCTATTGACAACGATGGCGGGCCTTTGGCAAATTCGTGCGCGTCCCCCGGCGCAGCACACACCACCTTGGACGGTTGTCATGCCGACGAATCCCCTGTCGAGGCGCGGTTTCCTGCTGGCCGCGGCGGCGACGACCGCGCTCGGCGTCACCGGCTGCGGCCTGGGCGGCGGCACCGAGGACAACGCTGACACCGGCCCGGTCACCGGCGACGTCACCGGCGAGATCAAGTTCCAGACGTGGGCGCTCAAGCCGAAGTACACCGACTACATCAACGGCATGATCACGGCGTTCCAGCAGCAGCACAACGGCGTCAAGATCACCTGGATCGACCAGCCGGCCGACGGCTACCTGCAGAAGGTCACCGCCGACGCGGCCGCCGGCAACCTGCCCGACGTGATCAACGTGCCGCCGGACCTGTCCTACCCGCTGGCCCGCAAGAAGCTGCTGCTCAACATCGAGACGGCCGCGCCGGACGCCAAGAAGGACTACGTCGACGGCGGCTGGGCCGCGTACGCGCTGCCCGGCCAGCCCGGCTCCTACGGCTTTCCGTGGTACCTCAACACCGGCCCCACCTTCTACAACAAGGCGCTGTTCCGGCAGGTCGGCCTGGACGCCGAGCACCCGCCGACCAGCTACGCCGAGCTGGAGGCGGCCGCGCTGGTGATGGCCCAGCGCAGCAACAAGCAGATCGCCATGCTCGGCCTGACCCCGGTGATCGCCGACTTCGGCCTGTACGGCGTCAAGGTGATGAACGACGACGGCTCCAAGTTCACCTTCAACGAGGCCAAGGGCGTCGAGTTCGTCGAGATGTACAAGCGGCTGTTCGACGCGGGCGCGCTCATTCCCGAGGCGCTGTCGGCCACCTACACCGGCGCCGGCACCAAGTTCATGAACCAGCAGATCGCCTGGGCCCCGGGCTCCGCGTACGACCTCCAGAACTTCAAGACCAACGCGCCCAGCCTGTACGCCAACGTCGGCATCACCAAGACGATCACCAGCACCGGCAAGGCCAACCTGTACGTGCAGGGCCTTTCGGTGCCGTCGGCCAGCAAGAACAAGCCGACCGCGCTGGCCTTCGCCCGGTTCGTGACCAACGCGCAGAACCAGATGGCCTTCGCCAAGCTGACCGCGATCTTCCCCAGCACCAAGGGCTCCATGCAGGACCCGTACTTCGCCCAGGACGGCGGCACCGACGAGGGCCGGGTCCGGGTGGCGGCGGCCAAGCAGCTGGACACGGCGGTCAACTACACGCCGGTGCAGTGGAGCGAGCAGATGACCACCCTGTTGCAGCAGAAGATGTCCGACGCCATGCAGGGCAAGGCCACGCCGAAGCAGGCGCTGGACGACACCGTTGCCCAGTGCAACAAGCTGCTGGCCGGGTGAAGGTCGCGGCCGAAGTGGTGCGGGAGCCGGCCGACGTGCGTCGGCCGGCCGTGAGGATCGTTCAGCAGCGCTGGTTCACGCCGTGGCTGTTCCTGTTGCCCGGCCTGGCCGTGGTGCTCGGCTTCAACCTGTTCCCGTTCCTGAACACGGTCGTGCTGGCCTTCACCAACGCCAAGGTGTTGGGCGGCGGCCACTTCACCGGCGCGGACAACTTCGTCCGCATGGTCCACGATCCGGCGTTCTGGACCGCGGTCGGCAACAGCGCGCTCTACATCGTCGGTGTGGTCCCGCCGCTGGTGATCCTGCCGTTGCTGCTGGCGTTGCTGGTCGAGCGCAAGCTGCCCGGCATCACGTTCTTCCGTACCGCTTTCTTCACGCCGGTGATCGCGTCGATCGTCGTGGTCGGCCTGATCTGGACGTGGCTGCTGGATTCCCGCGGCCTGGTCAACGATGTGCTGCGGGCGTTGGGCGTGCTGACGACGCCGATCCCTTTCCTCACCGACGAATGGCTGCTGCTGGTCAGCGCCATGCTCGTGACGGTGTGGAAGGGGCTGGGCTACTACATGATCATCTACTTGGCCGCGTTGGGCACTGTTTCCAAGGATCTGCACGAGGCAGCCCAGGTGGACGGGGCGGGCTGGTGGCGGCGGCTGTGGTCGGTGACGCTGCCGGCGCTGCGGCCGACCATGGTGCTGGTGGCCGTGCTGTCCGCGGTGTCGGCATTCCGCGTGTTCTCCGAGGTGTACCTGCTGGCCGGTCCGGCCGGCGGCCCCGGCGGCGCCGACACCTCGCTGGTGATGCTCATCCAGCAGGTCGGCACCGGCCTGTCCGGCGATCTCGGCTACTCCTCGGCGCTGTCGGTGGTGCTGTTCGTGCTCACGCTCGGGCTGCTGCTGCTCACCAACCGGCTCAACCGCAAGGAGGACCTGTGAGAGGCGGGACTGTCGGCCGGTACGTGTTGCTGCTTCTGGTCCTGGCGATCACGGTCGGCCCGTTCCTGTGGCAGCTGTCGACGTCGCTCAAGGGCGTGACCGAGGACATCTACTCCACGCCGCCACAGCTGTTCCCGCAGCATCCGACGCCCGGCAACTACGCGCGGGTGGCCGACGCAGTGCCTATCTGGTCGTTCGCGCTGAACTCGCTGCTGGTCGCCGTGACCAACGTGGTGGCCAACTGCCTGGGCGCGGCCATGGCCGGCTATGCCTTGGCCCGCCTGCGTTTCCGCGGCCGGACCGCCGCGCTGACCGTGTTCCTCACCAGCCTGCTCGTCCCGTTCGAAGCGATCATGGTGGCGTTGTTCCTGGTGATGCGTTCGCTGCACCTGAACAACACGCTGGCCGCCGTGGTGCTGCCCGGCTCGATCGCCGCGCTGAACGTGCTGCTCATGCGCAACGCCTTCCTGGCCCTGCCCTCGGCGGTGGAAGAGGCCGCGATCATCGACGGCGCAAACGTTTGGCAGCGGTTCACCCGGATCGCGCTGCCCTCGGCCCGCGGCACCATCGTGGTCGTCGCCGTCTTCTCGTTCATGTTCAGCTGGGACGACTTCCTGTGGCCGCTGATCGTGCTGAGCGATCCGGCCAAGTACACGCTGACCATCGGGCTGAGTTACCTCCAGGGCACCTTCGTCAACGACCAGCGGCTGGTCGCCGCTGGCACGATGATCGCGGTGGCGCCGCTGGTGCTGCTGTTCGTCGCGGCGCAGAAGTACTTCTTCCGCGGTGTCGGAGAAGGGGCCGTCAAGGGTTGATTACCGGGGAGCGACCGAATGCACGATGACCGCAGCCTGCTCGACGAGCGGCTGACCAGGACCGTCCGCCAGCGCATCCGGCCGGAGGTGTACGGCGCGGCCGTGCCGCTGACGCTGGAGGTCTGGCACGCGCCCGGCGAGCCGGTGCCGGTCGCCGAGGCGCTGGCCGCCACGTACGAGCCGGCCAAGGTCGGCGACGCGTGGGGCGCGCCGTGGGCCACCAGCTGGTTCCGGATGTCCGGCACCGTGCCGGCGGAGTGGGCCGGCCGGCACGTGGAAGCCGTGGTGGACCTGGGATTCACCCATCCCGGCCCGGGTTTCCAGTGCGAGGGCCTCGCGTACACGCCGGAAGGCAAGCCGATCAAGGGCCTGGCCCCGCGCAGCACCCACCTGCCGGTTGGTGTCGAGGTGGCCGGTGGCGAGGACGTGCTGTTCTACGTCGAGGCCGCGGCCAACCCGGTGATCCTGGACTTCGTGCCGTTCCAGCCGACCGAGCTGGGCCTGAAGGAGACGGCCGGCACCGAGCCGATCTACCACGTGGTGCGCGCCGAGCTGGCCGTGTTCAACCGTGACGTCTGGGACCTGCTGCTGGACATCGAGGTGTTGAACAGCCTCAAGAACGAGCTCGACGAGCGGGAGCCGCGGCGCTGGGACATCCAGCGTTCGCTGGACCGGGCGTTGGACCGCCTCGACTTCCAGGACATCCCCGGCACCGCCGGGCTGGCCCGCGCCGAGCTCGCCGACGTGCTGTCGAAGCCGGCCAATGCCAGCGCGCACCAGATCACCGCCGCCGGCCACGCCCACATCGACTCGGCCTGGCTGTGGCCGCTGCGGGAGACCGTCCGCAAGTGCGCCCGCACGTTCTCCAACGTGACGGCGTTGATGGAGGAGTACCCCGAGTTCGTCTTCGCCTGCTCGCAGGCCCAGCAGTACGCGTGGATGAAGGAGAAGCACCCGGACGTCTGGGAACGCGTGAAAGCTAGCGTTGCTAGGGGTCAGTTCGTGCCGGTCGGCGGCATGTGGGTGGAGTCCGACACCAACATGCCCGGCGGCGAGGCCATGGCCCGCCAGTTCATCCACGGCAAGCGCTTCTTCCTCGACGAGTTCGGCATCGAGACCGAGGAGGTGTGGCTGCCCGACTCGTTCGGCTACAGCGCGGCCATGCCGCAGCTGGTGAAGCTGTCCGGGTCGCGGTGGTTCCTCACCCAGAAGCTGTCGTGGAACCAGATCAACCGGTTCCCGCACCACAGCTTCTACTGGGAGGGCATCGACGGATCGCAGGTGTTCACCCACTTCCCGCCGGTCGACACGTACAACTCCGACCTGCTCGGGGCCGACCTGGCCCGGGCCAGCCGGCAGTACGCCGAGCACGGCAAGGCCACCCGGTCGTTGGTGCCGTTCGGTTACGGCGACGGCGGCGGCGGTCCCACCCGGGAGATGTTGGAAACCGCCCGTCGGTCCGCCGATCTCGAGGGCTCGCCGCGGGTGACGATCGAGGCCCCGTCGAAGTTCTTCGCCGCGGCCGAGGCAGAGTACGAGGACGCCCCGGTGTGGTCGGGGGAGCTGTACCTGGAGAAGCACCGGGCCACGTACACCACGCAGGCTCGGACCAAGCAGGGCAACCGTCGTAGCGAGCACCTGCTGCGTGAGGCCGAGCTGTGGGCCACGGCCGCGTTGTTGCAGGGCTTTGACTACCCCTATGAGCAGCTCGACCGGTTGTGGAAAACCGTGCTGCTGCACCAGTTCCACGACATCCTGCCCGGCAGTTCGATCGCGTGGGTGCACCGCGAGGCCGAGGCCCGGTACGCCGAGGTGGCTCTTGAACTGGAATCCCTGATCTCTTCGGCGCTGTCGGCGTTGGCCGGCGAGGGCTCCGAGACCGTCGTCTTCAACGCCGCCCCGCACTCCCGCTCCGGCGTGCCCGGACTCGGCGCCGGGGCAACGGACTCCGGTTCCGCGCAGCCGGTGTCCGTCGAGGATCTGGTGCTGGACAACGGTTTGCTCCGGGTGACCGTCGACTCGCGTGGCCTCATCACCTCGTTGCGTGACCTGGTCGCCGACCGCGAGGTGTTGGCCCCCGGGGCCGTCGGCAACCTGTTGCAGCTGCACGTCGACGTCCCCAACCAGTGGGATGCTTGGGACGTGGATCCGTTCTACCGCAACAATGTCCGTGACCTGGTCGAGGCCGATGAGGTCGTCGCCGTCGACGAGGGCAAGGACGTCGGCGCCATCCGGGTCCGGCGCACTTTCGGGGATTCCACGCTCACCCAGGTGTTGCGGCTGCGGGCCGGCGAGCGTCGTCTCGACGTGTCCACCGAGGTCGACTGGCAGGAAGTCGAGAAGTTCCTCAAGGTCGCCTTCCCGGTTGACGTGCATGCCGACCGTTCCACCTCGGAGATCCAGTTCGGGCACCTGCACCGGCCGACCCACGTCAACACGTCGTGGGACGCCGCCAAGTTCGAGATCTGCGCACACCGGTGGGTGCACGTCGCCGAGCCCGGCTACGGCTTCGCCGTCGTCAACGACTCCACCTATGGCCACGACATCACCCGCAAGGCCCGGTCTTCCGGCGGCACCACCACCACGGTCCGCCTGTCCCTACTCCGCGCCCCGCGTTTCCCCGATCCTTTGACCGACCAGGGCATTCACACGCTCAACTACTCCATCGTCCCCGGCGCCACCATCGCCGACGCCGTCCGTGAGGGCTACCGCATCAACCTGCCCGAGCGCCGCGCCGTCGGCTCCCCGGTCGCCCCCGTCTTCACCGTGTCCGATCCCGGCATCGTCATCGAGGCCGTCAAGGCCGCCGACGACCGCTCCGGCGACATCGTCGTCCGTCTCTACGAGTCCCTCGGCGGCCGGGCTCGTGCCGTCGTCACCCCGTCTTTCCCGGTTTCCGCCGTGCAGGAGACCGACCTGTTGGAGCGACACCTGGCCGACCGCGCGTTGACCGACAACGCCGTCGACATCGAGCTCCGCCCCTTCCAGGTCCTGACCCTGCGCTTCACCCGCTGATGTGATGCAGGGAAGGACGCCTTACCTGCGTTGGATGCAGGTAAGGCGTCCTTCCCTGCATTTCCGGATCGGTTCAGTGGCGGAGGGGGTGGGTGAAGCTGGTGGACGGGTCACTTGGTGTAGAGGGACTCGATCTCCGTGGCGTAGCGCTCGGCGATGGGACCCCTGCGTAGCTTCAAGGTGTGGGTGAGCTCGGGGCAGCCGGGCTCCCACCAGGTCGGCAGGATGGCGAAGCGCTTGACCTGCTCGACCCGGGACAGGCGCTGGTTGCCGGCGTCGATGCCGTCGGCGATGGCCTGGCGGACGTCGGGGTGGGCGGCCAGGGACGGAAGGTCGGCGTCGAGGGCGTGGCCGGCGGCGAAGCCCTTGAGCACCTCGGGTTCCAACAACACCAGGGCGACGTTGTACGGGCGGGCGTCGCCGATGACGACGAGCTGGCCGATGAGGGGGCAACCGGCCTTGATGGTGTTCTCGATGGTGCTGGGCGACATGTTCTTGCCGCTGGAGTTGATGATCAACTCCTTCTTGCGGTCGATGATGCGGACGTAACCGTCGGGGTCCATGGTCGCCACGTCGCCGGTGTGGAGCCAGCCGTCGGAGTCGAGGGTGGCGGCGGCATGGGTGACGGCGCCGCGGTAGCCCTTCATCACCAGGGCGCCGCGGACGAGGAGTTCGTTCTCGTCGCCGAGGCGGAGCTCGACGCCGGGAATGGCGGGGCCGCAGGTGCCGAAACGGTTGGCGTGCGGGGGATTCAAGGTCGCAAGGCCGCAGACCTCGGACATGCCCCAACCCTCGGACAAGGGAATGCCGATGGCATTGATGAACTCGACGGCGTCGGCGGTGATGGGGGCGGCACCGCAGAGGGCGTAACGGATCTGGTCGAAGCCGATCATCGCCCGCAACGGGGCAAGGGTGCGCTCGTCGGCGGCACGGTAGCGAGCCCGCAACTGCTCGTCGGGGTTCTCGGTACGCACGAAATCGAGTCCTAGGCGGACGGCCTGGGTCAACGCCGCCTTGCGGGCCTGGTTGACCTCGCCGGCGATCATCGCCTCGACCCCGGCCCGGATGTTGTACCAAACCTGAGGCACGGCACCGAAGATCGTCGGGCGGCATTCCACCAGGGCGGCCAGCACGGCGCGGCGGTTGGCCACGCACGTCACCTGGAGACCGGTGACGATCTGCGTGTAATGGGTGCCCCAACGGTCGGCGACGTGCGCGTGGGGCAGGAACGAGATGATCCGGTCGTTGTGGTCGGCCGGCAGCACGGACTCGGCCGCGGACACCGCCGCGATCATGTTCCGGTGGCTGAGCTCCACCCCTTTGGGCGGCCCGGTCGTCCCGGACGTGTAGATCAACGTCAACACGTCGTCAGGTTCGACGGCCCGCCAGGTGGCCTCGAAGTCGAAGTCGTCGGGCGTCCGCGTCTCGAGCGAGGCCAAGCCGATGGTGCCGGAAGGGGCAGCGTCCACGCAGACCACGTGTTCGACCGCCGTGCCGTCACGGCCGGCCAGCACGGCGGGCAGGAACTGCTCCTCGCAGATCACCACGCGGTTGCCGGCGTTGCCGACCAGGAACTGGATCTGCTCCGGAGACGAGGTGTTGTACAGCGAGAACGGGGTGGCGCCGAGGTGGAACACGGCCGTGTCGACCAGGTGGAACTCGGGGCGGTTGACCATCATGAGGGCGACGGTGTCGCCACGGCGCACGCCGAGCGAGGCCAATCCGGCGGCGATGTGCCGCACCCGGTCGGCGTACTCGCGCCAGGTGACGGTGACCGCGTCGGCCGGGGTGCGCAGCGCCACCAGGTCGGGATGCTTGGCCGCCGTCGCCTGGAACACGGCGCACAGCGTGCTCATATCGGTCCTCGACCCCCGATCCCGTTCGCCTCCCCCAAGCGCAATCGCGTTGACGCTAACAGCTCCCCTGATTGGTGCCAATCAACGCGTCCGAGTGCCGCGGGGCTGGTGGCCGACCGGTCGCGGTGATACAAAGAGAAGAAATCGTCTCACCGTTTCGGGAGGCGGCCATGGACCTGGCCGGACCGGGCTCGCTGCACTGGCGCCACGCCGGTGACAACCGGGTGCTGATGCTGCTCGTACGGGTCGGCCTGCTCCAGCTCATGCATCCCGGCCTCGGCGCCGGGGTGAAAGATCATTCCGACTTCTTCGGCGAGCCGTGGGAACGGATCATCCGCTCGGTGCCGCAGATACAGGGCGTCACCTTCGACTGGCCGGACGCGCGCCGGACGGCCGAACAGATCACCGCCTATCACCTCGACATCAAGGGCACCGACGAGCAGGGCAGGCGCTATCACGCGCTCGACCCGGAGACGTATTTCTGGGCCCATCTCACGATTTTCGACACGATGATCCGCGCGATCGAGCTGTTCGACCACCGGCTGAGCGACGACGAGAAGGCCCAGCTGTACGCCGAGACCCTGGCCGGCTACCGCCTCTACGGCGTCAGCGACCGGTTCGCCCCGGACGACTGGGCCGGCTACCAGCGGTATCTGGACCGGATGTGCCGTGAGGGGCTGGAGGTGACGCCGGTGGCCAAGGGGCTGCTGGCCTTCGTCGAGCAACCGCCGGAACGCTTCCCGCTGGTGCCGGCCCCGCTGTATCGCCTGGTCAAACGCCCGTTCGGCAAGTTCCTGTGGTGGGTCAACCGCGGCACCCTGCACCCGGCGATCCTGATGCGCATCGGCGCCACCTGGACCGAGCGGGACGAGCGCCGGCTGCGGATCTTCGCCCGGATCGTGCACCTGCTGTGGCCGCTGGTGCCGTACCGGCTGCGCTACTCGCCCCGCTCCCGGGCGGCGATGAAACGGGTCGCCGGTGCCGGTTGACGACGACCTGATCCTCGACGCGGCCGTCGACGAACTGCGTGACTACGGCTTGAAGCGCACCAGCGTGGACAACGTGGCCCGCCGCGCCGGCCTGTCCAGGGCCACCGTCTACCGGCGGTTCGAGAGCAAGAACGTGCTGGTCCAAGCGGCTTTGGTACGGGAGAGTGCCCGGTTCTTCGGCGAGATCGTCGCGGCCATCGGGCCGCTGCCGACGGCCGAGGAACGACTGGTCGAGGGATTCGTGGTGGGGCTGCGCAAGGTTCGCACCGACGCCCTGCTGACCCGGCTGCTGGTCAGCGATCCCGAGGAACTGGTGCCGTACCTGACGCTGCGCGGCGCGGGCGTGATCGCCGCGGCCAGCGAGTTCCTGGTGTCGCAGTACGCGGAGGTCGGCGGGACCATGACCCGCGATCCCCACGTGCTGGCGGAAATGCTGGTACGGCTGGCGATTTCCTTCACGCTCACGCCGGACGGCTCGATCGCCGTGGCCGATGACGACGCCGTCCGGGACTTCGCCCGCGGCTACCTGGTACCGCTGATGTCCTGATCGGATCTGGTGCCGCCGCGCCCCGAATGCCAAGGTGGGCGCGAACGAGGGGAGTGGCCATGGCCGAGGTGTGCGTGATCGGTGCCGGCTCGTCCGGCATCGCGGCGGCCCAGGTGTTGCAGGCGCGCGGCATCGACTTCGACTGCTACGAGGCGGGATCGCAGGTCGGCGGCAACTGGCGGTACCTCAACGACAACGGCATGTCGTCGGCCTACCGGTCGCTGCACATCAACACCTCCACCCGGCAGATGGAGTACGCCAGCTACCCCATGCCGCCGGGGCTGCCGGCGTACCCCAACCACTTCCAGATCGCGCGGTACTTCGACGATTTCGTGGACCACTTCGGGCTCCGCGACAAGATCGCCTTCCGCACCGAGGTCACGGCCGTCGTCCCCAAGGATGGCGCTTACGACGTGACGATCAAGGCCGACGGCGAGGAACGAACCCTGCGCTACCGCTCGGTGATCGTGGCCAACGGGCACCACTGGGATCCGCGGGAGCCGGAATTCCCGGGCGAGTTCACCGGTGAGCGCGTGCATTCCCACTACTACAAGACCTTCGATCCGTACGTGGGCAAACGTGTTGTCGTGCTGGGCATCGGCAATTCGGCCTGCGACATCGCGGTCGAACTCTCCCGCGTCGCCGATCGCACGTTCCTGGCCATGCGCCGCAGCGCCCACGTGCTGCCCAAGTTCCTGTTCGGCATTCCGACCGATCACCTGACGACCTCACCGCTGGCCCGTGGACCGCTGTGGCTGCAACGGCTTTCCATGCAAGCAATGCTCGCTTTGACGCGTGGCAGCGTGACCAAATACGGTCTGCCCGCGCCGGATCACAAGGTGCTGGCCGCCCATCCGACCGTGTCCGACGACATTCTCACCCGCGTCGGCCACGGCGATGTCACGGTGAAACCGAACATTGCTCAATTCGACGGCTCGACGGTCGTTTTCACCGACGGCAGCAGGGAAGAAGTCGACGCCGTCATCTACTGCACCGGTTACCGCATCACTTTCCCGTTCCTGGCCGACGACGTCATGGCCACGGCCGACAACGAGGTGGAGCTGTATCACCGGGTGGTGCCGGTCGACCGGCCCGGGCTGTACTTCCTCGGCCTGATCCAGCCGCTCGGCGCGATCATGCCGCTGGCCGAGGCTCAGGCCCACTGGATCGCCGACCTGATCGAGGGCACGGCCACGCTGCCGCCGGCAGCCGAGATGCGCCGCGAGATCCACCGCTACCGGGAGCGGATGCGCCGCCGCTACGTGGCCTCCAAGCGTCACACGATCGAGGTGGACTTCCAGGAGTACCTGGCCGACCTGAAACGGCTCCGGCGTATGTTACCGTCGAGTAACTCGACGGGCGCTGGGAGCTGATGATGGCCGATCTCGATCAGTTGGTGTCGCTGAGCGTGAAGGTGACCGGGCATGTCGCCGAGGTGACCCTGCTCGGGCCGTCCAAGGGCAACGCCATGGGCCCCGACTTCTGGCGCGAGCTGCCGCTCGTCTTCGGCGCGCTGGACGCGGACCCGCAGGTCCGGGCCATCGTGCTGACCGGCAGCGGGGCCAACTTCTCCTACGGCCTCGACCTGCCGGCCATGATGCCCAGCTGGGCCGAGCTGCTCGGGGCCGACCCGGCGCTGGCCGAGCCGCGGACCCGCTTCCTGCACGACCTGCGCCGCCTCCAGGACTCCGTGACCGCGGTCGCGGCCTGCCGCAAGCCGGTCATCGCGGCCGTGTCGGGCTGGTGCATCGGCGGCGGCGTCGACGTCATCGCGGCCGCCGACATCCGCCTGGCCAGCGCCGACGCCAAGTTCAGCGTGCGCGAGGTCAAGGTGGCCATCGTCGCCGACCTGGGCAGCCTCCAGCGGCTGGTCGGCATCATCGGCGAGGGCCACCTGCGCGAGCTGGCCTTCTCCGGCCGGGACATCGACGCCCGCCGGGCCGAGAAGATCAACCTGGTCAACGACGTCTACGAGACCCAGGACGACGTGCTGGCCGCGGCCCGCGCGCTGGCCGAGGAGATCGCGGCCAACCCGCCGCTGGTCGTGCAGGGCGTCAAGGATGTGCTCGACACCGCCCGCGCCCCGCAGATCGCCGCCGGCCTGCGCTACGTCGGCGCCTGGAACTCGGCCTTCCTGCCCAGCAAGGACCTCGGCGAGGCGGCGGCCGCCTTCTTCGAGCGCCGCCCCGAAGTTCAACGGAGAGTGACGCGTCAGCCGTTACGGTCCGGACCAGCCTTGTCCAGGCTGATCCGGACCAGGACCCGCTGGTCGCGGACCATCGCCGCGCGGTAGTCGTCCCAGTCGGGGTGCTCGCCGGAGACCCGCCGGTAGTACTCGACCAGGCCGTCCATCGCCTCGGGCAGGTGCACCACCGACGCGGTGCCCTCGACCTGGATCCAGCGGCCGAAGAACTGGTCCGGCAGCACGCACACCGCCACCCGCGGCTCGCGCAGGATGTGCTTGAGCTTGTACGCGGTCTCCCTGGTGCTGACCACCACGTAGCCCTCGTCGTCAACGTCGACCGTCACCGGCGACATCTGGGTCGAGCCGTCGGCGCGGGTGGTGGCCAGCACCGCGTGGTGCTGGGTGCGGATTACGTCCCTGGCTTCGTCAAGATCCATGCCTGCTCCAACCGTCGTGGTCCAGGACACATTCCCTACGCGAGGGCCTGCGACACCACCTGGCGGGCCTCCTGCTGGATGCGGGCCAGGTGCTCGTCGCCCTGGAAGCTCTCGGCGTAGATCTTGTACACGTCCTCGGTGCCGGACGGCCGGGCCGCGAACCAGCCCGACTTGGTGGTGACCTTGAGGCCGCCGAGCGCCGCACCGTTGCCGGGGGCCTCGGTGAGGCGCTGCTCGATCGGCTCGCCGGCGAGCTCGGTGGCGGTCACCGCGGAGGGGAGAGCTTGCCCAGCTTGGCCTTCTCCTCACGGCTGGCCGGCGCGTCGACCCGGGCGTAGCTGGGTGCGCCGAACTCGTGGACCAGCTCGGCGTAGCGCCGGCTGGGCGACTTGCCGGTGGTCGCGGTGATCTCCGCGGCCAGCAGGCACAGCAGCAGCCCGTCCTTGTCGGTGGTCCACACGGAGCCGTCGCGGCGCAGGAACGACGCCCCGGCGCTTTCCTCGCCGCCGAACGCCACCGAGCCGTCGAGCAGGCCCGGCACGAACCACTTGAAGCCCACCGGCACCTCGACCAGCCGGCGGCCGAGGCCGGCCGTCACGCGGTCGATCATGGACGAGCTGACCAGCGTCTTGCCGACGGCCGCGTCGGCCGCCCAGCCGTCGCGGTGCCGGTACAGGTAGTCGATGGCCACGGCCAGGAAGTGGTTGGGGTTGAGCAGGCCGGCGTCCGGCGTGACGATGCCGTGCCGGTCGGCGTCGGCGTCGTTGCCGGTGGCCAGGTCGAACTCGGCGCGGCGGCCGATCAGCGAGGCCATCGCGTTGGGGGACGAGCAGTCCATCCGGATCTTGCCGTCCCAGTCCAGGGTCATGAACCGGAAGGTGGCGTCCACCAACGGGTTCACCACCGTCATGGCCAGGCCGTAGCGGTCGGCGATCTCGCCCCAGTAGGCCACGCTGGCCCCGCCCAGCGGGTCCGCACCGATGCGCAGCCCGGAGGACTTGATCACGTCCAGGTCTACGGCCGACGGCAGCGCGCCGACGTACGCGTCGAGGAAGTCGTACCGCCCGGTGGTGTCCGCGGCGAGCGCTTTCGCGTAGGTCACTCGCTTCACGCCGGCCAGTCCGGCGGCCAGCAACTCGTTGGCGCGGTCCTGGATCCAGCGCGTCACGTCGGTGTCGGCCGGGCCGCCGTTGGGCGGGTTGTACTTGAAACCGCCATCACGTGGGGGATTGTGCGACGGCGTGATGACCACGCCGTCAGCCCGATCGCCGCTGTTGCCGGTGTTGTGCGCGAGGATCGCGCGGGACAGCGCCGGGGTCGGCGTGTAGCCGTCGCGGCTGTCGATCAGTACCCGGACATCGTTGGCCGCGAACACCTCCAGCGCGCTGACGAACGCCGGCTCGGACAACGCGTGCGTGTCCTTGCCCATGAACAGCGGACCGGTGATGCCCTGCCCGGCGCGGTACTCGCAGATCGCCTGGCTGGTGGCGAGAATGTGGTCCTCGTTGAACGCCACCGACAGGGCCGAGCCGCGGTGCCCGGAGGTGCCGAACGCGACCCGCTGCTCGGGCACGGACGGGTCCGGATGCTCGGCGTAGTAGGCGGTGACGAGCTTGGCCAGGTCGACCAGATCGGACGGCGCAGCGGGCTGTCCGGCCCTGGGATCCACCGACATCCGGGCTCCTTCTGGGTAGGCGCTGTGCGGCTGTCGCATTCTCTCACCCCGGCTCACTCTGACGGCGGTGTTCCGTCGCGCCCGGATGCAATCAGGTAACTACGGGGAGTCCGAACGAGGAAGGACGTATGAGCAGACCTGGACGCCGCGGCCGTGCGACCATCGAGGACGTCGCCAAACTGGCGGGGGTGTCGCGGCAGACCGTGTCCCGGGCGGTCAACGACATGGCCGAGATAACCCCCACCACCAAGCAGCGGGTGCTGGAGGCGGTGCGCACCCTCGGCTACCGGCCGAGCCGGTTCGCCCGCGGACTGGTCAAACAGGACACCACGACCATCGGCCTGATCATCTCCGACCTGGTCAACCCGTTCTTCCCGGAGGTCGCGGCCGGCGTGCTGGCGGCGGCCGAGCACCGCGGCTGGCACGTGGTCGTCTGCGACACCCAGTACTCGCTCGAACGGGAGCTGGCAGCGCTGGAAGTGCTGTCCCACCAGGCCGACGCGATCGTCGGCTATCTCGGCAATCCCGACGACGAGCTGGAGCGGCACGCCGGCGGGGTGCCGCTGGTGCTGCTGGAACGGCCGAGCAGCTCGCCGCGGCTGGGGTCGGTGCGGATCGACATCGAGGGCGGCGTGCTGGCCGGCCTGCGGCACCTGGTGTCGTCCGGGCACAAGCGCATCGGCATGCTCGACGGGGCGCCGTACCCGTCGCAGGCCGGGCGCCGCCGGCACTACCTGGCCGTGGCCCAGGAGCTGGGGCTGGCCGTCGACGACGGCTGGATCTTCGACTGCGACCACTCGGTGGCCGGTGGCGCGGCGGCGATGGAGGCCCTGCTCGGGGCCCACCCCGACGTCACGGCGGTGTTCGCGTTCAACGACCTGGTGGCCATCGGCGCGGTGCAGGCCGCGCGCGGGCTGGGCCGGCAGGTGCCGGCCGACTGCGCGGTGATCGGCTTCGACGGCCTGGCCCTCGGCGAGCTGGTCGACCCGCCGCTGACCACGCTGCACATCGACAAGCGGCGCATCGGCGAGCTGGCCGTGGAACAGGTCGCGCTGATCCTGTCCGAGCAGACGACCGCGGCGACGCACTGGCCGGTCGTACGCCCCCGGCTGGTGATTAGGCGCTCAGCCTGACGGCATGTCTTGATCGGGCACGGTGCCGGTACGGCATAGTCGACGGTCTATGACCCACGTGTTCGACGCCGTGCTCGATCGGCTGGCCGCGGCCGATCCGGGCACGCTCCGGTTGCGGCAGGCGATCCGCACAGCGGTCAGCGTCATGCTGGCCATCGCCGTCCTGGCGCTGCTGGGGCTGCCCATCACCACGATCATGCTGGGCACCATCGTGGCGATGATGTCGGCGATGTCGGTCAACGACAAGACCGTCCGGGCCCGGGCGATCACGTTCGTGCTGCTGCCGTTCGTGGCCGGCGGGGTGATCACTGCCGGCGCGCTGCTGGAGCCGTGGCCGAGGATCGGCGACGGCGCCTTCCTCGTGATCATCTTCGGGGCCGTCTACCTGCGGCGATACGCCCCGCGCGGCTTCGCCGTCGGCATGGTCGCGTTCATGACGTTCTTCTTCTCGCTGTTCATCCACGCCACTCTCGCGCAGCTGCCGCTGTTGCTGCTGTCGGTGGTGGTGGCGCTGGTCTGCTCGTCGCTGTCGCACTTCGTGCTCGTGCCGCGGCGGCCACGGCTGTCGCTGCGGCGGATCGTCGTCGCTTTCCGAGCCCGCCTCGGCCAGCTGGTGGACGCCGCCGCGCACCTCGTGGAGGCCCCGGACGACCGCCGGCACGAGCAGGTGCGCAAGCGGGTGGCGCGGCTGCACGAGTGCGCGCTGATGATCGAGACGGAGCTGGCCGAGCTGGTCGAGCCGGCCCAGTTCGACCAGTGGCAGCAGGACGTCGTCGACATCGAGCTGACCGGGGAGCGGCTGGCCGTCGCCACCCGGCGGCTGGTGGCCGGCGGCGAGCTCGCGCCGGAGCTGCGGGCCGGCCTGGTCGCCGAGCTCCAGGAGCTGCGGCTGCTGGCCGGCCGGGACCCGCGGCCGGCGCTGGTGTACGAGGACGACCGGTCGATCAGCCGGCTCCAGGAGATCGGCCGGCACCTGGACGCCCTGGACAATCCGCCGCTGGTCACCCGGCTGCGGCGGGCCATCCGCGAGCTGGCCGTCAGCATCACCTCGGCCCGTGCCGAGCTGGAGTCGGACCTGCGCTCCGTGGTCGGCGACGACTACACCGGACGGCATCGCCGGCCGGCCTCGGAGGCCGCGTCGCCGTCGCCCGCGCCGGCCTCGCCGCAGGAGGGGCTGCGGATCACCACCCGGCAGGCCATCCAGGCGGTGATCGGCGCGGGTCTGGCCATCCTGGGCGGGGAGCTGGTGTCGACCCAGCGGTGGTACTGGGCGGTGATCACCGCCTTCCTGGTGTTCGCCAACACCACCTCCCGCGGCGACATCCTCATTCGCGGTTTCCGGCGGACCATCGGCACCCTGCTCGGCATTCTCGCCGGCATGGCCGCCGCGACCCTGGTCTCCGGCCAGAACGCCCTGATCCTCATCCTGATCATCGGCTGCATCAGCCTCGGGGTGTATGTCGTGCAGGTCTCGTACGGGCTCATGACGTTCTTCATGACCACGATGCTGGCCCTGCTGTACAGCCTGATCGGCACCTTCACGCCCGAGGTTCTCGTGCTGCGCCTTGAGGAAACCGTGATCGGCGCGTTGGCCGGCGGTATCGCGGCGGTTCTCGTGCTGCCGACCAAGACCAGGACCATCATTCGCGAGGACGTTGCCGCGGTATTGGCGGCGCTGCGGGTTTTTGTCGGCGACGCCACGGGTCTGCTGCGTGACGCCGACAACGTCGACCTGATCGACCAGTCGCGGGAGATCGACAAGAAGCTGGCCGAGTTGCGCAAGGCGGCCGAGCCGATGACCCACGTGATCAGCCCGTACCGGAATCAGCGCAGCGAACTCCGCCATGTGCTGGCCATTCTCGGCAGTTCCGCCTATTACGCCCGGAATCTCGCCGCCGCGGCCGAGCCGGCGCTGTTGGCCTCCGACGACCGGCTGCCGCGAACCAGTGGCCGTATCGCCGAGAACCTCACCCGGCTGATCGGAGTGGTCGGCGGCGACAAGGGTTCGCCCGACCGCTCACAGGTCGTCGCCGGCGATGCCCTGTCCACCCATGTCCGTCCGCGGCATCTGGCCGAGGGCTTGAACGACGACGATGCCGTCGGCCGCCGGGTCATGGCCAGCTTCGACCATCTCGACGAGCTCGTGGTCGCGCTGGCCCGGCCGTTGGGGCTCGGCGACGACGCCGAGACCGAGCCGGCCGAGGACGTCGACCGGGTCACTTCCCGGCTGCTCGGCCAGGTTCGAGACGGCTCCGGCCAGCCGCTGTCCGATGCCGCCCTCACGCTGGTCGACGGAAAAGGCCGCCAGGTGGGCAAATCCGTGCCGGCCGACGACGGCCGGTACCGGATCGAGGTGCCGGAGAGCGGCACGTACCTGCTGATCGCCTCGAGCCCCGGCCGCCACCCCAGCGCCGACCTGGTCACCGTCGGCACCGGCCCGGTGAGCAAAGACGTTGTCCTGGACGAGGAACGCGACGCCTGGCGCTGAAGTCGTGACAGCCGTCATGGGGTGACCTCTCGCGGGCCGGGAAGACTCGCCCCATGAATCGACGACAGAGGTGGGGAACCGTCGCGGCGGCGGTTGTCGTGGCGGGGGCGTTCGTGCTGCCGGCGGTGCCGGCCGAGGCCGCGGTTGCCGCGCCGCCATTGACTTTCGGCATCTATCCGGGCGGCTACGCCGGCGGTGGCTCGACCACCGGCAAGCCCGACGACCCGGCCAAGATCTCCGCCGCGCTGGGCACGTTGCAGCACGGCCGTTCGCCGTTCCTGCTGCGTGACTACATCGGCTGCGACAGCCCGTTCCCGGACGACGAGATGTCCCTGCTGGCCCCGGGACGGCGGCTGGACCTGGTGATCTCCTACACCGGCCAGAGCATGGCCGACTGGCTGGCCTGCCTGCGCACGGAAGTGAAGCGCTACGGCCCGGTCACCGACACCATCTCGGTGACGCTGGAGGAGAACATTCTCCACGACAGCAAGGGTTTGGACGCGTTGGCGCAGGGCGTCGTCGTGGCCAAGCAGGCGGCGGAATCGAACGGCCTGCACCGGTTGCAGATCGGCTTCGACGAGGTCGCGGCCAGCTTCCCGGACGACTCGG
The DNA here is from genome assembly GCF_028622115.1 of Kutzneria chonburiensis. Taxonomy (NCBI): domain Bacteria; kingdom Bacillati; phylum Actinomycetota; class Actinomycetes; order Pseudonocardiales; family Pseudonocardiaceae; genus Kutzneria; species Kutzneria chonburiensis. Next base: position 5,234,801 of record NZ_CP097263.1, on the reverse strand, counting down.
GCCAGTGGGTGGACCCGTTCATCCAGTTCTGGCACGACCTGGCCGGCCGGGTCGGGCCGGACTTCGCCCGCTCCGTCGACTTCATCGGCGTCGACCTCTACCCGGACTCCGGCCTGCCCGGCGTGCCGGACACGCCCGAGCTGAGCGACGTGACCGACTTCGTGCACCACACGCTGGATGTCGTGCGGACACAGGAGATGCCGACCGTCGGGCTCGGCCGGAACGTGCCGATCCGGGTGTCGGAGAACGGGTATTCGACGAACACGCCGGCTCGCTCGTCCGCGGACCAGGCCAAGATCCTGACCGGCGAGATCCTGGCCGTGAACGCCGATCGCAAGGCCGAGAACGTGGTCAGCTTCGAGATGTTCGACCTGCGCGACGATGTCACCGGCTCACCGAGCGGGTTCGACAACCTCGGCCTGATGACCGACGACTACACGCCCAAGCCGATGTTCTGGGTGTACGGCGGCCTGATCGCGACGATCGGCCGGCACTGACCACTGCCGCCGGGGGCGGGCTCAGCCCGCTTCCGGCGCTTTCTCGCCCCGGGCCAGTTCCAGCTGCTCCGTGATGGCGGCGACGATCCGCCGCGTGGTCTCGGCGACGACCTCACGCGTCTGCTCCTGGCCCAGCAGATCCGACAGGTCCACCGGCGGCCCGGTGCGGATCACCGTGCGCTGACGTGGAAACAGCTTCGGGAACCTTCCCTTGGGCGGCAACACGTTCTGCGTGCCCCAATGCCCGATCGGCACCACCGGGGCGCCGGTCGCCAGGGCCAGCCGGGCGATGCCGCTCTTGGCCTGCTTCACCGACGGCCAGCCGGCCGGGTCGGCGGTGAACGTCCCCTCCGGGAACACCAGCACGCATTCGCCGTTCTCCACGGCCGTCACGGCATCCCGGTAGGCATCGGTCGCCTTGGACGTCCCGCGGTGCACGGGAATGTGCTTGCCGCCGCTCAACACGCTGCGCACCACGGGGATCTTCCACAGCCCGGCCTTGGCCAGATAGCGCGGAATCCGCCCGTGCCCCAGCACGTACGCCGTCACGGTCACCGGGTCGGCGAACGACACGTGGTTGCTGGCGACCAGCACCGGCCCGCTGCGGGGGATGTTCTCCCCGCCGTGCCAGCGCATCCGCGTGCAGAACATGACGAACGGCCACAGCACGTCGATGGCCAGCCCGTACCAGAAGCCACGGCCGCGCCGCGGCGTCCGACAGGTCAGGACGATCTTGGCCCAGAGGCCGTGCGGGGCGTCGTCGACAGCGTCCGGGATGAGCACAACCGCCACTCTCGCACGATCAGGTGGCCGAGCGGGCCAGATCGTGATGAGACCGTCCACCCTCGACCGCTCGGCCGCCGGTGATCCGGTCGGCGGCCAGCCGCCCCGAGATGAGCACCGGCGGCACCCCCACCCCCGGCGTCGTTCCGCAGCCGGCCAGCACCACGTTGTCGATGCCGCGAAGCAGGTTGCGCGGCCGGAACGGCCCGGTCTGCGCAAACGTGTGCGCGGCGGCGAACGGCGTGCCCGCGGCCAGCCCCTGCCGGGCCCAGTCGGCCGGCGTCAGCAGCCGCTCCATGGTCACCGAGTCGCCGAAGCCGGTCAGCCCGCGCGCCTCCAGCACGGCCACCAGCTCGTCGCGGTAGGCCGTCGCCACCCGGTCCCAGTCGATCGGCGCCAGCTCGAGGTTGGGCGTCGGCGCGAGCACGGACAGCAGCTGCCGCCCCTCCGGGGCGAGCGACGGATCCGTGGCCGTCGGGCGGGTGATCAACAGCGACGGGTCGGTCATCAGCCGGCCGGTCGAGGTGATCTCCTCGAACGTCCGCTTCCACGCCGCCCCGAACGAGATCGCGTGATGCCCCAGCGTGTCCCATGACCGGTCCACGCCGGCGTGCAGCACGAAGGCCGACGGCGACCACGTCAGCGGCACGACCCGCCGCGGCAGATACCCCAGCAGCCGGTACGCCGCCGGCAGATCGGGCGTCAGAACCACTGCGTCGCAAGGGATCCGCTCGCCATGGGTGGTCCGTACGGCCGCGACCCGCGAGCCGATCCGCTCCAGCCACGCAACCGTTGTCCCGTAACGGAATTCCGCCCCGGCCCGGGCGGCCGACGCGGCCATGGCCTCGGGCACGGCCCGCATGCCGCCACGCGGGAAGTACACGCCGGCCACGGTGTCCATGTACGCGATCACCGCGTACGCCGCCAACGCCCGGGCCGGCGGCACACCGGCGTACAGCGCCTGGAACGAGAAGATCCGCCGCAGCCGCCGGTCCTTGACGAAGCCGCCGACCTTCGCCCCGAGGCTGCCGAACGCCCCCATGCCGGCCAGCCGGGCCAAGGCCGGGCTGACCAGGTCCAGCGGCGAGTCGAAGTTGGCCCCGATGAAGCGATCCCGCTCGGCCGCGTACAGCTCGGTCAGCCACCGCCGCAGCCGCCGGTAGCCGGCGGCCTCGTCCGGGCCGGCGACCCGCCGCACCTCGGCCTCCATGGCGTCGGCGTCGCTGTGTACGTCGATGGAGCTGCCGTCCGGGAACCGCGCCACGTACGCGGGATGCAGCGGCACCAGGTCCAGCCGGGCCGACAGCGAGTCGCCGACGGCGTGGAACGCCTCGTCCAGCAGCTCGGGCATGGTCAGCACGGTCGGCCCGGTGTCCAGCCGGAAGCCGTCCACGTCGAGCTGCCCGGCCCGCCCGCCCGGCACCCGGTCGCGCTCGACCACCGTGACCTGCCGGCCCGAGCCGAGCAGGTGCAGCGCCGTGGCCAGTCCGGCCAGCCCGGCGCCGACCACCACGACGTGGTCGGAACGCCCCTTGATGGCCTTCATGTCAGTGGTTGCGCCGGGTCGCGGCGACGGCAAGGCCCGCCAGCTCGGACGCGGCCGGCTCGGCCACCGGCGTCGCGGCCAGCGTGGCCAGGGCCTGGTCGCGCAGCTCGTCGATACGGGACTCCACGGCCGCCACCGCACCCAGGTCGACCAGCAGCGCACGGATCTCGTCCACGGCCGGCTCGTCCAGGTCCTGTCGGCCGATGGCCTCGCGGAGCCGCGCGGCGTTCGCGGGCCGGCGCTGCTCCTCGGCCAGCCGCAGGCCCAGCGAGGCCAGCAGCGTCCGCTTGCCCTCACGCAGGTCGTCGCCGGCCGGCTTGCCCGTCACGGCCGGGTCGCCGAACACGCCCAGCAGGTCGTCGCGCAGCTGGAAGGCCAGGCCGATGTCCACGCCGAACTGCCGCAGCCCCTGCACCAGCCCGTCGCCCGCGCCGGCCAGCACCGCACCGAGGTGCAGCGGCCGTTCCACGGTGTACGCGGCGGTCTTGAGGCGGTCCACGCGCAGCGCCGCCTCGGCCGACTCATCGGCGTGAGCCTGCGTCAGCACGTCCAGGTACTGCCCGGCCAGCATCTCCGTGCGCATCGCCCGCCACGGCTCCAGCGCGCGGCTCAGCTGTCCGGCGCCGAGGCCGGACTCGCGCAGCATGTCGTCGGCCCAGGCCAGCGCCAGGTCGCCGAGCAGCACCGCCGACGCCTGCCCGAACCGCTCGGCCGTGCCGGCCCACCTTGAGGTGCGGTGCAGGTCGGCGAACGCCACGTGCACGGTCGGCGAGCCGCGGCGCACCGCCGAGGCGTCCATCAGGTCGTCGTGCACGAGCGCGCACGCCTGGATCAGCTCCAGGGCGCTGACCGCCATCACCACGGCCTCGGTATCCGCACCGCGCGGGTCACCACCCGCACCCCGCCAGCCCCACCAGGCGAAGGTCGGCCGGATCCGCTTGCCGCCGCCCAGCACGAAGTCGGCCAGCGCGTCCACCGCGACCGCGAAGTTCTCGTCCACCAGCGCGGCCTCGGTGCGCCGCCGGTTGAGGTAGTCGGTCAGGGCCCGCTCGACCAGGCCGAGAAAGCCCGTGTCGCAGGGGTGCAACGCCGTGAGGTCGTCGCTGGGCCGGTCCGACCGAAGCTCGGCCAGAATGCCCGGCTTGCTCATGCCAACCTCCGTCGTGCGCCCTACGCGTGCGTGCTCAACAGTACGTGGCCCGGCCGCCGGGTCCACTCGGAGGCTGCCCCCGTAACCTGATGTCATGACGTCGGTGGTCGAGCGGCTGAGCGGGCCGGAACCGGTGTTCTCGGTGGAGTTCTTCCCACCCCGCGACGCGGCCGATGAGCAGCGGCTTTGGCTCGCGATCAGGCAGCTGGAGGGCCTGGAGCCGGCGTTCATGTCGGTGACCTACGGGGCCGGCGGATCCAGCCGTGACCGGACGATCCGGACCACCGGTCGTGTGGTGCAGGAGACGTCGCTGTTGCCGATGGCACATCTGACGGCCGTGGACCACTCCGTGGCCGAGCTGCGCAACGTGATCGGCTGGTACGCCGCGGTCGGGGTGCGCAACATCCTGGCCGTGCGGGGCGACCCGCCCGGTGACCCCAACGGCGAGTGGATCAAGCACCCGCAGGGGCTGACCTACGCCGAGGAGCTGGTCGCCCTGGTCAAGCAGCTGGGCGACTTCTGCGTCGGGGTGGCGGCCTTCCCGTACGGGCATCCCCGGTCCACCGACCTCGACCAGGACACCGAGAACCTGGTGCGCAAGTTCCGGGCCGGCGCCGGCTTCGCCATCGCCCAGCTGTTCTTCGAGGCCGAGGACTTCCTGCGGCTGCGCGACCGGCTGGCCGCCCGCGGCTGCGACGCCCCGCTTCTGCCGGGAATCCTGCCGATGACCACGGTCCGCACGCTCAACAAGACCGTCGAGCTGTCCGGCGCCCCGGTGCCGCCGGCCCTGGCCCGGCGGCTGGATCCGTTCGCCGACGACCCGAAGGGCTTCCGCGCCGCCGGCATCGACGTGGTGACCGAGCTGGCCCAGCGCCTGATCGACGAGGGCGTGCCGGGCGTGCACTTCTACACGTTCAACATGTCCAGGGCGACCACCGAGGTGGTCGAGCGGCTGGGGCTGCTACCGGCCCGGGCATGATCGTTCACCCGGGTGATGCCACCCGGGCCCGTCACACGGGTGAAGTCGCTGGTCAGCGGGCGACACGCCGTGCGATCGAAGTGTCACTCAATGGGGTCGTCACCGGGCGAAGTTGCTCCGTTTGGCGGTAGTTTCCACGCCTGCACGGCTTCGGCGTTATCGCCGGTGCGGTGTCTTCATGAAGAAGCGGTGCAACCCAAGGAGTGTGGAGTCCGTGCTGAAGAAAGCCGGAATGATCGCGGGCGTCGCGGCCGGTCTGATGATCGTCGGCTCGCCGGCGTTCGCGGACGCCCCGAACCTGGTCATGAGCGACGGCGGCGACACGCAGGTCACGCACTACGTGCCGATCCAGGTCAACTGCAACGCTGTGCCGATCTCCTCCGAGGAGTACGTGGACGGCTGCGGCAGCACGGCCAACGCCTCCAACGTGCTCGGCGGCGGCGGCGACCTGCAGGAGACCGACTACCTGCCGGTCCAGATCGTGAACAACACGGTGCCGATCAGCAGCTACCTCGAGTACCTCGGCGGCAACGCCGACAACAGCTCGAACACCGCCGGCTGAGTCTGCCGACGAGAAACGGGGCGGGCCCTTCGGGGCGCGCCCCGTTTTCGCGCGTCTTGGTCCTCGGGCAGCCCAGCTCAGCGCCGCACCCGCAGGCTGCGCCGGTGCGCCCGCAGCGCCAGCACGCTGACCACCAGCACCGACCCGATCAGCAGTGCGCCCACCAGCACCGACCACCGCATCCACGCCGCCGTGGCCAACGTGGACAGGTCGGACGTGGCCGACAGCGAGGTGATCGACCCCGGCTGCGGATGCCAGGTCACCGTGTCGTCGTCGACCGACCCGGTCGAGCTGGTCACGCCGGCCGGGAAGGTGATCCGCAGCTCCACGTCGGCGTGATCGGCCGGCACCGTGCGCAGATCCACCGAGCCGGTGAAGTAGACCAGGTCGCCGACCCGGCGCAGCAGCAGCTGGTAGTTGCTGCTGGCCGCGCTCGACCCGCCGACCAGCGTGGTGAACTGGTCGAACTCCATGTTGGCGAACGACAGCTGGGTCCCGACGTAGCCGTCCGCGCTGTACGGCTGGACCAGCACGTCCTCGCCGAGATCGGACGGGATCGACAGCTGCGGGCCGTGGTCGTCGGGCGAGGCCGGCACGGTCGCGGCGATCATCGTGCCGGACACCTTGAAGTCGCCGGACACGGTCAGGTCGGCGCGGGCCCGGACACAGCCCGTCAACATCACCAGGGCGGCCGTGAACGCGAGCGAGAGCCCGACAATTCGGGGGAACGGCCTGGCCACACGCCTCGACAGCACCGGGTCATCCTGCCAGCCGGACCCGGTTTCCCGGCGGATCACCGCCCGAAGGAGCTACGGGGCGTCGCGGCGGCCGGGTAGCGTTGGCGACCATGTCATCCACCCCACGAGGCGTGCATCAGCTGAGCGACGACTTCGTCGCGGACTACGCCGCACTTGACCCGAACGCGGCGACCCACCTCGGCATCACGGGGTACGACGAGGAGCTCACCGACTACTCGCCCGATGGCCACGAGAGCCGGGCCGAGCTGACCGCCCGTGCGCTGCGGGAGATCGGCGCGGCGACCCCGGCCGACGACTCGGAGCGGGTGGCGCAGGCCGTCTTCCTCGAGCGCAACGGCCTTTCCCAGGAGTTCCGCGACGCCGGGCTGGACCTGTCCTCGCTGAACGTGATCGCCAGCCCGGTGCAGGACCTGCGCCAGCTGTTCGACCTGATGCCGACCGACACCCCCGAGCAGTGGGCGACCATCGCCACCCGGCTGAGCAAGGTGCCGGAGGCGCTGGCCGGGCTGCGCGCGTCGCTGGCCAAGGCCGCCGACCGCGGCGTGGTGTCGGCGCTGCGCCAGGTCACCCGCGTCGCCGAGCAGTGCGACACCTGGGCCGGCCTCAGCGGCGGGACCTCGTTCTTCGGCGCCATGATCGCCGGCGCCGAGGTCGACGACACGCTGCGCACCCGCCTGGAGACCGGGGCCAACGCCGCCGCCCAGGGCTACGCCGACCTGGCCACGTTCCTGCGTACCGACCTCGCGCCGAAGGCGCCGGCCAAGGACGCCGTCGGCGTCGACGTGTACCGGCTCAACTCGCGCTACTTCACCGGCGCCCGCCTGGACCTCCAGGAGGCGTACGAGTGGGGCTGGGCCGAGTTCGCCCGTATCGAGTCGGAGATGAAGGAGGTCGCGGGTCGTATCCGTCCCGGCGCCTCCCTGGCCGAGGCCGCCGCGCTGCTCGACGCCGACCCGCGCTACCAGCTGCGGGGCCAGGACGAGCTGCGGGACTGGATGCAGCGGCTGTCCGACAAGGCTCTGTCCGACATGCGCGGCGTGCACTTCGACATCCCCGACCCGCTGATGCAGCTGGACTGCAAGATCGCGCCGCCCGGCGGCGGCGTCGGCGCGTACTACATCGGCCCGACCGACGACTTCAGCCGGCCCGGCGCGATGTGGTGGTCGGTGCCGGCCGACCGCGAGGAGTTCTCCACCTGGCGGGAGACGACCACCGTCTACCACGAGGGCGTGCCCGGCCATCACCTCCAGTTCGCCACCGCGGTGTACCGGGCCGAGCAGCTCAACAAGTTCCAGCGGCTGATGTGCTGGGTCTCCGGGCACGGCGAGGGCTGGGCCCTGTACGCCGAGCGGCTGGTCCGCGAGCTGGGCTACCTCGACGACGACGGCGACCTGCTCGGCATGCTCGACGGCCACCTGTTCCGGGCCGCCCGCGTGATCATCGACCTCGGCATGCACCTGGAGCTGGAGATCCCGGCCGGCACCGGGTTCCACGATGGCGAGCGCTGGACCCCCGAGCTGGGCCTGGAGTTCATGCTGACCAGGACCATCACCGACCCGGCCCACGTGCGCGACGAGATCGACCGCTACCTGGGCTGGCCCGGGCAGGCGCCGTCGTACAAGCTCGGCGAGCGGCTGTGGCTGGCCGCCCGCGACGAGGCCCGCGCCCGGCACGGGGATGCCTTCGACCTCAAGGCGTTCCACAAGCAGGCCCTCGACATGGGCTCCATGGGCCTCGACGCCCTCCGCGACCGCCTGGCCCAAATCTGAGCCAGCTTCATCTTTCGCTGGGAAGGGGCCTTCCTGCACTCCGAGTGCAGGAAGGCCCCTTCCCAGCGTCAGGACGGGTCGATCGGGAGGGGGCGGCCGAGGACGGCGAAGGGGCGGGGGTCGCCGGCGAAGTGGTAGTGCCGCAACACGTCCTGGAAGCCGACCCGGCGGTACAGCCGCCACGCGCGGGACGGGCCCTCGGGCGTGGACAGCAGCACCCGCTCCGTGCTGACGGCGTCGAGAAGGCTGCGCAGCAGGCGCTCGCCGATGCCACGGCCCTGCGCGTCCGGCGACACGTGCAGCTCGGTCAGTTCGAAGTAGTCACGCATCCACTCGTCCACCGCGGTCGGCGTGGACACCGCCGTGAGACCGCGACGGACCTGCTCGTGCCACCACTGGCCGGCGGCGCCGCGGTAGCCGTAGCAGATGCCGACCAGCGCGCCGTCCTGGTCCAGCGCGCCGACGCAGCGCCAGCCCGCCCGGATCATGTGCGCCAGCCACATCGGGGCCCGCTGCTGCGCGGTGCCGCTGGGGTAGCGCATCGCCGTCACGTACAGGTTGAGGGCCTCGGGCAGCCGGGCGCGCAGCGTCTCGGCGCTGAACTCGACCAGGCGCTCGGTCTGTGAGGCTGTCATCACTGCTCTCCGGACACGGTCGCAGGGGTGCCGCCGGTGACGGCGACCAGCTCGTCGAACGTCGTGGGGTAGACCCCGTTGGGGTGCCCCGCGGCCGCCCAGACCACGTCGTACTCGGCGAGATGCACGTCCACCAGGGTACGGATTTTCGCCGGGTGGCCGATGGGGGAGACGCCACCGATCACCTGACCGGTGTGCGTGCGGACCGAGTCCGGGTCCGCGCGGCGCACCTTGGCCACGCCGACCAGTTCGGCCAGGCGCTTCGTGTCGGCCCGGTGCGCGCCGGACGTCAGCACCAGCAGCGGCTGGCCGTCGGCGAGGAAGAACAGGCTGTTGGCGATCGCGCCCACCGGTACCTCCACGGCGTCGGCCGCCGCGGCCGCCGTGCGCACGGCGTCGTCGAGCACGCGGATCCCGTCGGCCGCCCTGGTCGCCCCGGCCGCGCGCAGCGCGCTGCGCACCGTGCGCACCCCTGGGTGCTCCTGATCGCTCACACGAGTTATGACACCACGGCTGCGCCGTCCGAGGGGAAGTGACCCCTGTTCCCGCGCGGGCTTGAACCCGTCGTCGAGTACGCGCTATTCTCGAAGTATCGAACAGACGTTCGATACGAGCCGCCGGCTTCCCCACGGCGGAGACGTCGAGCCCACGACGCCGCGAGGAGGCCGCTGATGTCTGTGCCCGTTCGTCTTCCCGAGTCGTTCCTGGTGTCGGCCCCGCCCAGGTCCCGACTCCGCGCGGTTCCGTCGCCCGGCGCGTCGCCGACGGCCCGGACGCTGCTGGCGCAGGCCCGGCAGGGGTTGCTCCAGGCCGAGCACGAGCCCGACGCCGCCGAGCGCTACGTGCGGGCGCATCTCGCCGCGCTGCGCGCCGCCGCCGCCGTGCTCGCGCTGCGGGGTCGGCCGCACCGGACCCGGACCAAGCCCATGAGCGCGTGGGTGCTGCTGGCCAAGGTGGCGCCCGAGTTCGCCGAGTGGGCCTCGTTCTTCCAGTCCTGCGCGTCCACCCGGCACGCCGTCGAGTCCGGCATCACCCGTCTGGTGTCCGCCCGCAGCGCCGACGACCTGGTCCGGCAGACCGGCCAGTTCGTCGAGCTCGTCGACCGTGCCGTGCACGGGGCGGGGCGGTGACCGGCCGGGCACTCATCGACCACGACAGGTTGCTCGACGTTCTCGTCGCCGAGGGGGAGCTGATGGCCGACACGGCCGACGGCGCCCGGCCGGACCTGCCCATTCCCAGCCGGCCCACCACCACCCTGGCCGACACCATCCGCCATGTCGGCGGCGTCTTCCGGATGGTCGCCGCCCGGCTGCGCGGCGGCAACGGGCCGGTGCGGTGGCAGAGCGAGCCGCCGCCCGGCGGCGCTCTGGTCGAGTTCCTGCGTGGCGGGCTGCACGAGCTGGTCGATGAGCTCCAGTCACATCCCGCCGACGAGGTGTGCGCCAGTTGGTGGCCGTTGGACCAGACCTACGGGTTCTGGCGCCGTCGGATGGCCCATGAGGCCACCATGCACCGGATCGATCTCCAGTCGGCGACCGGGATCGAGGTCTTCACGGTCGACGAGGACGTCGCCGTCGACGGCGTCGACGAGGCTCTGACGCTGTGGTTCGCCCATCGCCTCTCGGTGATCGGCGTCTCCGGCAGCTCCGAGTTCAAGGTCGCCGTCCGGGCCGGTGGGCGGACGTGGCTCGTGTCGTCCCACGGGGACAACAAGGCCGCTTGGCGGGCGTCGCCCGCCGACACCAAGTCCGTGCAGGCCACCGTCACCGGTGAGCCCATGACCGTGTACCTGTGGCTGTGGGGGCGGTTGCCCTTCACCGCCGTGCGGATCACCGGCGACATGGACGCCGTGGCCGCGTTGTGGGCCTTGCTCCGCCTGGCGACGCATTGAGACAGGTGCATTGAGACAGGGGCACTGAGACCGGGCCCGGCCAGTTCCCGTACTGGCCGGGCCTTCCTCACTGCTGGATGCGTTCCACCGCGTCCTTGGCCTCCTTGAGTCCTGCTCCCGTGAGCTCGCGGTAGCGCTTGATCGCCTCGATCTTCCGGCCCGAGCGGGCCAGGTTCACCACGTCCTGGTCGAAGTCCGGCCCCGGCAGCTGGACGCCTTGGTGCTGCATCAGCAGGTCGAGCTTGCCTTCGAGGCGGTCGAGGCGCCTTTCCAGCTGCTTCGTCGAGCCACCTCGGCTCATCAGCGCCGCGAGCAGCACCAGCACGGCGATTCCGACCAGGCCCAGCGTCGTGGCGTCCACCACTGCACCGTATCCCCTTGACTTCCGCGTTCGTCCAGGTCACGGTACTGAAATGCAATATATTAGTCGCCTGGACCGCCCGCTCCTGCGGGATCGCGCGCTGGCCACCATTCGGCACGCCATCGTCGCCGGCGACCTCGTTCCCGGCGAGGCCATCCGTGACCTCGACCTCGCGGAGCGCCTCGGGCTGTCCCGCACTCCCGTTCGCGAGGCCCTCAGTCACCTCGCCGAGGAGGGGCTCGTCGAGTCCAAGCCGCACAGCTACACCCGGGTCACCCCCATCGACCCCGTCGCCGTTCGCGATGCGCTTCAGGTCGTCCAGGCCATGCACGGCCTCGCCCTCCGCCTCGCCGTGCCTCTGCTCTCTGCTGACGACCTTTCGTCGATGCGCGTCCACAACTCCCGCTTCGCTGCCGCGCTGGCCGCCCCCGACATCGCCGAGGCCTTGGCCGCCGACGACGACTTCCACCTCGTTCCGGTGTCCGTCTGCGGCAACTTCGCCGTCGCCGCCACCATCCAGCGCTACACCCCGCTCGTGCGACGCCTCGAATACCAGCGCTTCTCCTCCAGCTGCGGCGTCGATTCGGTGGCCATGCACGAGGAGATCGTCGCCGCCTGCGAAGCCCGCGACGGCGACCTGGCCGCCCGCCTCACCGAACGCAACTGGGCCACCCTGGCCGCCGAACTCGCCGACCTGCCCGATCACCCGCCGGCCTGATCCGCCCGCCGTTCAACTCCTCCCCTCGCCCGGGAGCCGCCCACTTCCTGTTCCCCCATCCCTACCGACCCAATCGGAGCTTTCCCTTGGCACTCGAGGACTTCCCGCGTTTTCCGCTGCTGCTCGGCCCCTCGCCCGTCCATCCGCTGGAGCGCCTGACCGCGCATCTCGGCGGGGCCGAGGTGTGGGCCAAGCGGGAGGACTGCAACAGCGGCATCGCCTACGGCGGCAACAAGACCCGCAAGCTGGAGTACCTCGTCGCCGAGGCGGTCGCGTCGGGCTGCGACACGCTGGTGTCGATCGGTGGCGTGCAGTCCAACCACACCCGCCAGGTCGCCGGTGCCGCCGCCCGGGCCGGGCTGAAGTGCGTGCTGATCCAGGAGAGCTGGGTGGAGTGGGCCGATCCGGGCTACGACCGCGTGGGCAACATCCAGCTCAGCCGCCTCATGGGGGCCGACGTCCGGCTGGTCGATTCGATCTTCGGCATCGAGTTCAAGCAGAGCTGGCGCAACGCCATCGCCGAGATCGAGGCCGCCGGCGGCAAGCCCTACGCCATCCCGGCCGGTGCTTCCGACCACCCGCTGGGCGGCCTCGGCTTCGCCAACTGGGCCCGTGAGCTGGAGCAGCAGGAGCGCGAGCTCGGCGTCTTCTTCGACACCATCATCGTCTGCTCGGTCACCGGCGGCACCCAGGCCGGCATGCTCGCGGGGTTCACCAATCGCGACCGCCAGGTCCTCGGCATCGACGCCTCGGCCAAGCCCAAGGAGACCTTCGACCAGATCTCACGGATCGCCTCCGCCACCGCATCCCTCATCGGCACCGAGCCGCTCGAGGTCATCCTCGACGAGCGCTACCACGCCGGCATCTACGGCGTCCCCGACGAGTCCACTTTGGACGCCATGCGACTTGCCGCCCGCACCGAGGGCATGATCACCGACCCGGTCTACGAAGGCAAGTCCATGGCCGGCCTCATCGATCTCGTCGCCCGCAAGGAGATCCCGGCGACAAGCACCGTGCTCTACGCCCACCTCGGCGGCCAGCCGGCACTGAGCGCCTACAGCTCCATCGGCTAAGCGCGCAAACGCAATCCCTTGGGGGTCGCGCGGAATCCGGCGTCCTGCAACACAACCGACAGCTTCGAGCCGAGGGCCCCTTCGCCGTCGGCGCGCTGGACGGCGAGCTGCCCGAGCCAGCCCTCGCGGACGGACCGCGCCAACGCCTCGGCGGCGGCCCGGAGCTGGTCCTCGGACTCGGTGAAGGACAGCAACGACTTGCCGCCGCGCTCGACGTACAACGCGGGCACGCCGTCGACGAGCACGGCCAACGCCCCGGCCTTGCGGGCGGGGCGGTGCTTGCCGTCGCCGACGGGCTCTGGCCACGGCAGGGCGGCGCCGTAGGGCTGACCAGGGTCGGCGGCGGCGAGCACCAAGGCGGACAACGACGTCTCGCCGGGGCGGGACAACGCCCGAAGCTGGTCGACGGCCCCACGGGCGGCGAACTGGGCGGCGCCGAGGCCCTCGACGACGTACCCGCGAACGACCTGCCCGGAATCCTCCATGGCCCGCAGCACCCGGTACACACCGCTGAAGCCGCCGGAAACACGTTCGGTGTCCAACGCCCCACGGGTGAGAACACCGTGCCGCTCAAGGAAAACCTCGGCCCGGGCATGGGCCCGGCGAGTGGGATCGGCTTCGCGAGCGGGTACCAGGGACCACCGGCCGGAAACGGTGGGCGGGCCGGTACGGCTGGGCAGCTGGGCCCGGCCGAGCCGGGCGTACCGACCCCGGGGCGAAGGCCGGCGAGCCTTGTGCGCGGCCCCGCGACCGGACACGAGAGCCCGCAGCGGGGCCAAAGTGTCGTTGGTGACGAGCCCGGCCCACACCAGATCCCACAGTGCGGCAACGACCGCGGGATCGTCGACCGGATCCGACACCGACGCGGTGACCCGGTCGGTCAGCTGACGGAAGAACAACGCCCCGCCCTCCAACGCGGCCAGCACGGCGGAGTGCAGCGGCGACTCCGGCACGGTCTCCTCGAGATCGGGCAGCACGAGGTCGGCGACCTCGGTGGGGGCCAACGCGATCCACCCGTCACCGCCGGCCAACGCCCCGCACCCGGCCCAGGTGACCTCGCCGGTGGCGGTCAGCTCGTCCAACAGCGCGGGGTAGTAGCCGGGCAACCGCGACGGCAGGATCAACGACTCGAGACCGCTGGCCGGCAGGGGAGCGCCGGCCAACTGCTCGACGACGGACAGCACGTCGTCGACGGTCGGCGCGGACCGCAACCTCCGTGAAACCCCATGCCAGCCGGGCAGAAATCGACCATAAGCGGCCTGCTCGACGGGCTCGACCTCGGCTCGAAGCCGAGCCAACGAGGCCCGCCTCAAGCGGCGCAGCACCTCGGCGTCGCAGTACTCGGTCCCCATCCCGCCGGGCCGCAGCTCACCGCGCACCAGACGCCCGGCACCGGCCATCCGGTCCAGCACCCCGTGCACGACGGCGACGCCGAGACCGAACCGGGCGGCGGCCTGCGCGGCCGGGAAAGGACCCCGAGTCCGGGCATAGCGGATCAGCATGTCGCCGAGCGGATCGGCCACGGGCTCGGTGAAAACCTCAGGCACGCCAACGGGAAGCGCCGCGCCGAGGGCGTCACGCACCCGACCGGCGTCCTCGATGGCCAGGTACCGCTCCGCCCCGGCGATCCGCACCACGATCGCCCGCCGCTCGGTGACCAGCTGCGCCAGCCACTCCGGCGCGACACCGCGGTCGGCGGCCTCGGCCACGGAGAGATCTCCCAGCAGCCGCAACAGATCGGCGGTTTCCTCGACGTTACGGGCGTGCCGGTCGGGCGCCAGCCGCTGCAACTGCTGCTCGATCTCCTCCAGCACCTCCGGATCCAGCAGCTCCCGGATGGCCTCGGAGCCGAGCAGCTCGGCCAACAACGTGGTGTCCAAGGACAAAGCGGCGGCACGACGCTCGGCCAGCGGCGTGTCGGTCTCGTACAGGAACATGCCGACGTACCCGAACAGCAGGCTCCGGGCGAACGGCGAGGCCTGCGGGGTCTGCACCTCGACGACCCGAACCCGCCGCGCCCGCACGTCGCCCATGAGCTCCCGCAGCCCCGGCAGGTCGTACACGTCTTGCAGGCACTCCCGCATCGCCTCCAACACGACCGGGAACTGCTCGTACTGCGACGCCACGGCCAACAGCTGCGCCGACCGCTGCCGCTGCTGCCACAACGGCTGCCGCTTGCGCGGATCCCGACGCGGCAACAACAACGACCGCGCCGCGCATTCACGGAACCGGGCCGCGAACAGCGCCGACCCGCCGACCTCGGCCACCACGACCTGCTCGACCTCCTCCGGGTCGAGCAGCATGTCCTCGGCCGAGGGCAGCACGTCGGCCCCGGTGTCGTCGAACGCCTCGGGCAGCCGCACCACGATGCCGTCATCGGAGTGGGCGACCTGCGGGTCAAGGCCGCGCCGCTCCCGCAGCCGAGCGCCGATGGCCAGCGCCCACGGCGCGTTGACCTGCGCGCCGAACGGCGAGTGCACGACGATCCGCCAGTCGCCCAGCTCGTCCCGGAACCGTTCCACCACAACGGTTCGGTCATCGGGCACGTGCCGGGTGGCCGCCTTCTGCTCGTCCAGATAGGACAGGAGGTTGTCGCACGCCCACTCGTCAAGACCCGCCGACACCGCCCGTTCCCGAGCCCGTGTGGAGTCCAAAGCGGACACTTCGCGGACGAACTTTCCCAGCGCCCGGCCGAGTTCCAGCGGGCGGCCGACGGTGTCGCCCTTCCAGAACGGCAGCCGGGCCGGCTGCCCGGGCGCCGGCACGACGATCACCCGGTCGTGCGTGATGTCCTCGATACGCCAGGAACTGGTGCCCAGCAGGATGTTGTCGCCGACCCGCGACTCGTACACCATCTCCTCGTCCAGCTCGCCCACCCGCGACCCCGGCCGGCCCTCCTCGCCGCTCGGTGTCATCACGGTGAACAGCCCGCGG
Organism: Kutzneria chonburiensis; assembly: GCF_028622115.1. Taxonomy (NCBI): domain Bacteria; kingdom Bacillati; phylum Actinomycetota; class Actinomycetes; order Pseudonocardiales; family Pseudonocardiaceae; genus Kutzneria; species Kutzneria chonburiensis. The sequence continues at coordinate 5,219,145 of NZ_CP097263.1, read as the reverse complement.
TCGGGAATGGTGCCGCCGGAGGTGACGGCCAGCCGCTGCGCCCCCGGACGTCCCCGCAGCTCGCCGGCGATCCGGTCCCACACGATCCGCGGCCGCAGCTCGCCGAACTCCTCGCTGGGATAGCGCCCGGCCAGCATGTCCAGCACGGAGTTCAACGCCGAGTCGGGCAGGCCGGCGAACGGCGCGGCCCGCCGCACCACCGACGCCAGCTCGGTCACCGACCACGGCTCCATCGCCACCATGGACACGATGTGCTGGGCCAGCACGTCCAGCGGATTGCGCGGATAGCGCACGGATTCGATGGCGCCGACGGCCATCCGCTCCGCCACCACCGCGCAGGCCACCAGGTCGCCACGGAACTTCGGGAACACCACGCCCTTGGACACCGCGCCGACCTGGTGCCCGGCCCGGCCGACCCGCTGCAGGCCGGACGCCACCGTCGGCGGCGCCTCGACCTGGACCACGAGATCGACCGCGCCCATGTCGATGCCCAGCTCCAGCGAGGACGTCGCCACCACGCACGGCAGCCGCCCCGACTTGAGCTCCTCCTCGACCAGGGTGCGCTGATCCCGTGACATGGAGCCGTGATGCGCCTTGGCGATCACCGGCGGGGCCCCGGTGGTTATCCCCGAACCACCGACGGCCTCCGCCGGGAATCGCTCCATCTCCGCGGACTGCTCGCCCGCGAGTTCGTTGAGCCGGGCCGTCAACCGCTCGGCCAGCCGCCGTGAATTGGCGAACACGATGGTCGACCGGTGTTCCCGCACCAGCTCCAGCACCCGCTGCTCCACCGACGGCCAGATCGAGGTGCGCTGCTCGGGACCGGACGCCGAGCCGCTGACTTCCCCGGTCGGCTCGCCCAGCGTGGCCATGTCCTCGACCGGCACCTCGACGGTGACCTCGATCGTCTTGCTGGCCGGCGGCTGCACGACGCGCAACGGCCGCCCACCGGCCAGGAACGCGCCGACCTCCTCCACCGGCCGCACGGTCGCCGACAGGCCGATCCGCTGCGCCGGCTTGGGCAGCAGGGCGTCCAGTCGTTCCAGCGACAGGGCCAGGTGCGCCCCGCGCTTGCCGCCGGCGACGGCGTGCACCTCGTCCACGATCACCGTCTCGACGCCGCGCAGCGACTCCCGCGCCGCGGACGTCAGGATCAGGAACAGCGACTCCGGCGTCGTCACGAGAATGTCCGGCGGCGTGCGGTTGAACGCGCGGCGCTCCTCCGCCGGCGTGTCGCCGGTACGCATCCCCACGGTGATCGACGGCTCCGGCAGCCCCAGCCGGTGCGTGGCCTGCCGGATGCCGGCCAGCGGCGCGCGCAGGTTGCGCTCCACGTCCACGGCCAGCGCCTTCAGCGGCGACACGTACAGCACGCGGCACCGGTGCTGCCTGTTCTCCGGTGGAGGCTCCGCGGCCAGCTGGTCCAGCGCCCACAGGAACGCCGCCAGCGTCTTCCCCGAGCCGGTCGGCGCGACCACCAGGGCATGCTCGCCGGCCGCCACCGCCGACCAGGCCCCCTGCTGGGCGGCGGTGGGCGCGAGGAAGGCCCCGTGAACCAGTCCCTGGTCGCGGGGGAGAACACCGACAGCGCGTCCACCACACCCACCATCATGCACAGGGGGTACGACACTTCCCGCGCAAGTGCCGCTGACCTGCGAAAACGTGACTTTCTCTTGACCGGGTGAAATGGTCTAGTCCATTGTCGTCAGCACGTGTGTGCGTCAACTCGATGCCCAGGCCGCCACCCCTGCGCATGGAGGTAGCAGCTATGTCACGGAAGTGGACACGCTGGTTAGTCGGAGCGGTCGCCGCCGCCACCGTCGTGCTCGGCGCCGCCGCCCCTGCTTCGGCGGCGTCGAACCTGCTTGCCAACCCGGGCTTCGAGGCCGGCAACACCAGCGGCTGGACGTGCAGCGGCGCGACCACAGTGGGCAGCCCGGTGCACAGCGGCTCGTACGCGCTCGCGGCCACCCCGGCCGGCCAGGACTACGCGCAGTGCAGCCAGAGAGTCACAGTGCTGCCGAACTCCGCGTACACGCTGTCCGCCTACGTTCAGGGCAGCTACATCTACCTCGGCGCCACCGGCACGGGCGGCACCGACCCGCAGACCTGGACGGTCTCCGGCAGCTACACGCAGCTGTCGACCAGCTTCACCACCGGCGCCAGCACCACGAGCGTCACCGTCTACATCCACGGCTGGTACGGGCAGCCCACGTACTACGCCGACGACTTCGTGCTCAGCGGCCCCGGCGGTGGTGGCGGCACCCCGACGGCGCCGGCCGCGCCGACCGGCCTGAGCTCGCCCAGCCAGACGTCGTCGAGCGTGTCGCTGGCCTGGACGGCGTCCTCCGGTGACGTGAGCGGCTACAACGTGTACCAGAACGGCAGCAAGGTCGCTTCCGTGTCCGGCACCAGCTACACCGCGACCGGCCTGGCCGCCTCGACCACCTATCAGTACGCGGTGTCGGCGTACAACTCGGTCGGCGAGTCGCCGAAGTCCGGCACGATCAGCGCCACGACCAAGGCCGGCGGTGGCGGCAACCCCGGCGGCTCGCTGCCCACGCACGTGCTGACCGGCTACTGGCAGAACTTCTACAACGGCGCCAAGGCCCTGAAGCTGGCCGACGTGCCGACCACGTACGACCTGGTCGCGGTGGCCTTCGCCGACGCGACGGGCACCCCGGGCGCCATCTCCTTCACCCTCGACTCGGGGCTGTCGGGCCAGCTCGGCGGCTACACCGACGCGCAGTTCACCGCGGACATCGCCACCCTGCACTCCCGCGGCCAGAAGGTGATCCTGTCGGTCGGCGGCCAGAACGGCACCATCAGCGTCGGCGACTCGTCGGCCGCGACCAACTTCGCCAACAGCGCCTACTCGATCATCCAGCGCTACGGCTTCGACGGCATCGACATCGACCTGGAGAACGGCGTCAACGCCACCTACATGGGCCAGGCGCTGCACTCGCTGGGGAGCAAGGTCGGCGCCGGCTTCATCGTGACGCTGGCCCCGCAGACCATCGACATGCAGTCCACCGGCATGGCGTACTTCCAGCTGGCGCTCAACATCAAGGACATCCTGACCATCGTCAACATGCAGTACTACAACTCGGGTTCGATGAACGGCTGCGACCAGGGCGTCTACTCGCAGGGCACGGAGAACTTCCTGACCGCGCTGGCCTGCATCCAGCTCCAGGGCGGTCTGCGGGCCGACCAGGTCGGCCTCGGCCTGCCGGCCTCGAGCTCGGCCGCGGGCGGCGGCTACATGTCCCCGTCCACCGTCAACGCCGGGCTGGACTGCCTGGCCAAGGGGGCCAACTGCGGCAGCTTCCACCCGTCGGCCACGTACCCCACGATCCGCGGGGCGATGACCTGGTCGATCAACTGGGACGCGTCCAACGGCTACGCCTTCGCCAACACGGTGCACGGGCACTTCGGCAGCCTGTAGCACATTCGACACCGTACTGGCGGTAACGCGTATCTGGTGTCGACTGTTGAGAAGGGCCCATTCCTCGCGCGGGGAATGGGCCCTTCGTTGTCACTCGATCGAAGGAGTAAGAGTGGGCAATGCTGCCGATTATTGATTACCAATGAGTAGGCAGAAAGGCTTTTCTATGCCTATTTACTGGTTGGACTACGGCCGGTGTTCGACCGAACGCGTAACGCTGGTGGGTGGTTGTGACGACAACGGACGGTTGTGACCGGAGCGTGTCCGTCCGGGTTGCTCAGTGCCAAGGTCACGGTTGCGTTTCGTGTTCTCCCTGGTAAGCGGGAGTGTCCGACGGCGGCTCGGTGCACGTTTTTCTGGTGTGTCTGCACGAGCCACCCTGGACCGACCGGCCGAAGACTGCGTACTCCTCACGGTCGGTAGTGGCGTGTTCACCAGTGCGGATCCATTCCTGGAAAGTTTCCCAGGGTGCTTGTGAGGCCAGCCACGCAGCGTTAGCGTCATCGGTGCGCCAAGGAAGTCGGTGGGACGACGACCGGACGCGTAACGCCCGATCGGGGCTCTGGGAATGGCACCGAACGAGCGTGACAGCACGGGGCAAGGGGTGTCGGGGGTGTTCGGGTCGTCGGCCACGGCGGAGACGGCCTGATTTCACCGGCGCGTGGGGTGCACTGACGCAGTACGCAACTTGATTCGACGTCGATTCTCCGTCGAAGGTCGGATCATCACCCAATTTCACGTGCGGGGACAGATGAATAACTTGGCACAGGTTCTGCCTGTGGGGGCCGAGGTCGCGCCGAAGCCGGTCGCCGCCTACGGTCCGCAGGACGAGCAGTTCCGGCAGCTCGTCGATGCCGCGGTCAACCGTGATCCGGTTGCCACGCAACGGGTTCTCGAATCGATCAGGCCGATCGTGCTGCGGTACTGCCGGGCCCGGATCGGCCGGCTGGACCGCTCGTTCGCCTCGGCGGACGACGTGGTGCAGGAGGTCTGCCTGTCGGTCATCTCGGCGTTGCCGTCCTATCGGGACCAGGGTCAGCCGTTCCTGGCCTTCGTGTACGGCATCGCGCAGCACAAGGTCGCCGACGCCCACCGGGCGGCGGCCCGCAACAAGTCGCTGCCGGTGCCCGAGGTGCCGGACCGGCCGGAGACGGTCGCCGGCCCGGAGCAGCGGGTGCTGCAGGACGAGTTGAAGAGCAACATGGACAGGCTGCTCGCGGTCCTGTCCGACAAGCAGCGCGAGATCGTGGTGCTGCGGGTGGTCGTCGGCCTGTCCGCCGAGGAGACCGCCGACCTGGTCGGGTCCACCCCGGGTGCGGTTCGGGTGGCTCAGCACCGGGCGCTGACCAGGCTGCGCAAGCTGGTCGGCAGCACGAAGGAGTTCTGAAGGTCGGGCCCCCGATGGGGTGAGGGAGTGTCATCCCATCGGGTTCGTGACGGGCTTGGTCAACCGGTGCGCTGAGCATCGATCCGTGTGGCAGCATCTGCGCGAAGCCAGAGCAAGGGGGCACGCGTGCGGGTGTTGTCGATCGACGTGGGGACGTCGAACACGGTGGCGGTGCTCGCGGTGCCCGGCCAGCAACCCCGCGTCGTCGAGGTCGACGGCGCGGCCACCATGCCGTCGGCTGTCTACGCCGACGAGGACGGCGTGATCCTCGTCGGCCGGGACGCCGAGCGGCAGGCCCGGATGGACCCCACGCGCTTCGAGCCCACGCCGAAGCGCCGCATCGACGACGGCGCTCTGCTGCTCGGCGGCAGCGTCGTCCCGGTCACCGACGCGCTCGCGGCCGTGCTGCGGCGGGTGCTCGACGAGACCGTGCGCCAGCTCGGCGGCGCGCTGCCGGACGAGTTCCGGCTCACCCACCCCGCCAACTGGGGCGCCGCGCGGCGCAACACCCTCATGTCGGCCGGGCGGCTCGCCGGGATGACCGGCAACATCGTGATGGTCCCCGAGCCGGTCGCCGCCGCCGCGCACTTCAACCGCCTCGCCCCGGGCAGCTCGCTCGCCGTCTACGACCTCGGTTCCGGCACGTTCGACGTCGCCGTGGTCGCCGCGACGCCCGGCGGGTTCACCGTGCAGGCCTCGGACGGCCTGGCCGATCTCGGCGGCACCGACATGGACCAGCTGCTGTTGGAGTACGTCGGCCGGCAGGTGTCCAACCGCGACGCCGCTCGGTGGCAGCAGTTGCTTCGGCCCGAGTCCACTGCCGACCGTCGGGCCCAGCGGGCGCTGGTCGAGGACGTGCGGGCGGCCAAGGAGGCGCTGTCGCGGCACCCGCAGACCGTGGTGCCGATGCCGGAGCCGTTCGCCGACGTGACGGTCACCCGGCCGGAGCTGGAGGCGCTGATCCGGCCCAGCCTCACGCGCAGCATCGAGCTGCTGTCGTCGACCATCGCCGCCAGTGGCGTGCACCCGATGTCGTTGGCCGGCATCTACCTGGTCGGTGGGGCGAGCCGGATGCCGTTGGTGGGCGCGTTGATCGGGGAGCGGCTGCGGGTTGCCCCGGTCAGCCTGGACCAGCCGGAGACGGCCGTCGCGTCGGGCGCGCATCTCGTGCCGCGGGACGGCGTGACGATCAGGACTCAGGTTTCGGCACCTTCTTCGCCGCGGTACCCGACCACCGGCGACTTCATGGCCGGTGCCCAGTTCCCGCAGCTGGCCGGGCCCGCGCCGGCGCCCGCCTCCAAGGGCGCATCGAAAGCGACGATGGTGGCGTTGGGCGCAATCGTCCTGGTGGCTCTTGTCGTGCTCGGCGGCTTCCTGGTGGCCAGCCCGTCGCGGTTCCCCAGCGCCGCCGACTGCAGCGGCACGCCCGGATCGCCCGACGGCAAGGGCTTCACCAACTGCACCCGCCAGCTCGCCGGACCCGTCGCCGACCAGGGCGACTGCCAGGCCGGGTACGACGGCAGCGGGGTCGCGGTGACCGGGTTGGCCAGCGTCACGTGTCACATCGACGGGCGGACCGTGGTCTATACCCAGACGGCTTCGCTCGAGGAGAGGGACACGAAGGTGCATGATCTGATCGGCGGCTACACCAACGCCACCACGATCCGTGCGCTGTGGGCGGGCAATGGCCTGCGCGGCGAGTACTGGTCGGTTGGCGTCAGCGGCGTCGGCGTCGTCGCGTTCACGGTGTCGGACCGGCCGCTCGTCGGCGTGCTCACCGCGCCGGCCACTGCTGACCCGAGCTCACTGACCGCAGCCAAGGCGGCGGAGACGTTCGAGCATTCGGTACAGCCCGGCACCTGATCGGACGTCTACGGCGATGGTCGCGGCGTGTGACGATCGAATGGTGGACCGCCATCCCGCGCAGCGCAGGGTCATCGGATTCCTTGTCGGCACCCAGGCCGTCGGGTCGATCGGCGTGGGGATCGGCATCATGCTCGGCGCCTTGACGGCGACGACGCTGTCCGGCTCGGTGGCCGTCGGCGGGTTGGGGGCGACGGCGATCGCCGTCGGGGCGGCGTTGTCGGCCGTGCCGGTGGCGTTGGTCGCCGGTCGGTTCGGGCGGCGTCGGGCGTTGGCCTCGGCGTACGGGGTCGGGGCGTTGGGCGGCGTTGGTTGCGCTTTCGCGTCGGCTGTCGGCTCGTGGCCGTTTTTGCTGTTGTCGTTGGTGGCCTTCGGCGGCGGCACCGCGGCGACCTTGGCCGCTCGGTACGCCGCCGGGGACCTGGCCCATCCCGGCCGTCGGGCCGGCGCAATGTCCACAGTGGTCTGGGCGACGACGCTAGGCGTGATCGCGGCACCCAACCTGGCCGCCGTCGTACCGTCACCCTTTTTGCTAGCGTCGCTAGCTTTCACCGTTGCCGGTATCGGCCTGCTCTTCGGCCTGCGACCGGATCCCTTGCTGGCCGGTCGAGTCGCCGTGGTCGTCGGCGACAGTTGTTGCGGCGTAGGGGCTTCCGAGCTGCCCCGCCGGCACACCCGGGCCGAGGTCTGGTCGGCGATCGGTCCGAACGTCCGCCTAGCACTGCTAGGTGTTGCCCTGTGCAACACCGCGATGACCGGCATGATGTCGATGATGCCCGTCCAGATGACCGGCGGCGGTTCCACCCTTGTCGTCGTCGGCATGGTCGTCAGCGTTCACGTAGCCGGCATGTACGCCGCCAGCCCCCTTTTCGGCGTTCTGGCCGACCGCATCGGCCGCGTCCCCGTACTCGCCCTCGGCGCCGCCCTCGTCGTAGCCGGCGCCGGCGTCTGCGGCATGGCTTCTTCCCACGATGCGCCCCAGATGGCCCTCGGCATGATCATGCTCGGCTGCGGTTGGTCCGCCGGCGTAGTAGCCGGGGGCGCGTTGCTGACCGAGTCCGTCCCCGTGGCCCTCCGCCCTTCCACCCAGGGCCTCGCCGACCTCGTCCTCAACCTCGGCGGCGCCTCCGGCGGCCTCCTCGCCGGAGTCATCATGAGCACCTGGTCTTTCACCGCCCTCGGCCTGGTCGTAGGCTTCGCCGCCTTGCCGTTGCTCATGGCCTGCATGGGCACCACTCTGCGCCCCGTAGCCCCGCCCCCAGAGGCAGTTCACCTGCAACCCACCCCGCCCACCCCCACCGCCGCCCTCTAGCGCCACGCCCTCCCCACCCCACCCGCGCCGCCGCCCTTCGATCCCGCCGCCGCGCGCTCTGCCTATCGGTGCCGCTGCTCTTCGGTCCCGCCGCCGCGCGCTCTGCCTATCGGTGTCGCTGCTCTTCGGTCCCGCCGCCGCCCGTTCTGCCTATCGGTGTCGCTGCTCTTCGGTTCTGCCGCCGCCCGCGCCACCCACCCGCGCTGCCGCCCTTCGATCCCGCCGCCCGCCTCACCTGCCGGTGTCGTCGCGCTTTATCCCGCTGCCACCTGTTCTCTACCTGCCCGCGCCGCCGCACCTCTGTGGCGCCGGCGGCCACTTCCCTGGCGTCCGCCCACTCGGACTGCGGCCGCCTTCGACCGTGCCGCCGGTGCCGCCCGGCTCATCCTCTTCCCCACCCGCCCACCCCACGGCGCCGGTATCCGGCGGTCGGCCACCGCGCCCTGCACACGGTGGCCGACCTGATCCGGTCCCCAGCTCTGCGTCAGGAATTCGCCGGCACCGCCCGGATGAGCCGCGTCTCGCCCGGGCGCAGCGTCGCGCTGTAGCTGCCCTTGATCGTGCCCTTGGCCTTCTGCGCCCAGAGATCCGTGACCGCGGCCGCGCCCGTGGTGATGCCCACCTGCTGCCAGTCCACGGTGATCGTCTGGCTGCCGCTGGTCCCGGTGTTGAACAGGGCCACGACGTAGGCGCCGGAGGGCTCCTTCTTGGTCCACACCTGGGTGTTGCCCGACTTGGTCAGGCGCTTCGCGGCGATCGCGTCCTGGTCGACGCCCAGCACGGAGTCGTTGGTCAGCATCGCCTTGTCGGTCGCGTCCAGGTGGGTCAGATCCGTGCCCAGCAGCAGCGGCGCCGCCGCCATCGCCCACAGCGTCAGGTGACTGCGGCGCTGGTCGCTGGTCAGACCGGTGTTGTCGCCGTTGCCGATCTCCAGCGAGTCCAGGTCGTTCCAGCCGCCCGGCCCGGCGTACTGCTGCCAGCTCGCCGCCGTGTCGAACCTCGCTGACACGTGTTTCCAGTCCGTCAAAGGAAAACTTGCCCCATTTGCGCCGCAGTAGCATTCCACGTCGCCCTGCGTCCGCCAGCCGTTCGCGTACTGCCGCCACGTGTTCGCGTCCGCGATCGCCAGGTTGTTGGACAGCTCGTAGTGGATCGGCCTACCCGAGTTCCGCAGGGCCTGCGACCACGCCTTGACGTCCGGGATGTCCGGGCTGCCAACCCCGTCGATCTTCAGGTAGTCCACGCCCCAGTCCGCGAACTCCTTCGCCCAGGAGTCGATGTACTGCTGCGCACCGGGCTTGCTGTAGTCGATCCCGTACATGTGCTTGCAGTTGTAGTTCTTCTCCGACGTCGTGGTGACCGCGATGTCCTTGGCGTGGTATGCCGTTCCCGCGATCGCGCTGTTGTTCCTCACCGCGTTCTCCGGGATGCCCGGCGTCACGTACAGCCCGAACTTCAGCCCGTCAGCGTGGACGTGATCCGCCACCGCCTTCATCCCGTCCGGGAACTTCGCCGTGTCGACCACCCACCGCCCGTTCGCGTCCACGGTCGGCCCGTTCCCGTCGCACTTCATCCAGAAGTCGTCCAGGTTGACGTACTCAAACCCGTGCTGCGCCAGCCCCGAGCTCTTGATCGCATCGGCCTGCGCCTCGATCTTGGCGGCGGACGGCGCCTTCCGCACGAAGCTCCAGCTGCTCCACCCCATGGGCGGCTTCTTGGCCAGCCCGTTGTCCTCCGCGTTCGCCACCGGTGTCACCGCTAGAAGTCCTAGCACCGCTAGCCCCACTGCCCACCGACGCACAACACCCTCCTACCAGGTAGTGCGGCGGCGGCGCTGCAACAAGCTGGAAACGTTTGCAGTGTAGGTGGGCGGACGTGGTCCGGCTAGCCCCCGGCTTCCTGGAGCGGAAGCCCGGTCTCGCGGACGGTCCATCGGCCGGTGGTGCCGGTGAGCTGCGTGACGGTCAGCGGTGAGATGTCGACCCGCCAGAATGCGGCGGCGGGGGCGCCTAGCGTCGCTAGGACTGCCGCCCGGATCACGGACGGCGAGGTGACGACGCCGACGCGGCCGACGTCGGCCTGGCGGTCCAGCCACGAGGCGACGCGCTTGAGCACGGCACTGACGGGCTCGCCGCCATGCGGGGCGGCGTCGGGATCGGTCATCCATGCCGACAGGTCGTGCTGGTCGATCTCGGCCAAGGACCGGCCGCGCCACGAGCCGTGATCGAGATCGGCGAGGGACTCGTCGACGACGGCGTCCCAGCCGAGGGCCTCAGCGGTCTGCGCGCAGCGCAGCTCCGGCCCCGGCTGAGACCGTCCAAACGGGCCGGTCCGGCCAACGCCGCCGGCCGTCGCGACAACGGCTCGTCGGCGGGAAAGCGAGCCTGCCGTACGGCCTCGGTGGCGCCGTGACAGACCAGGAAAAGCCGGTTCAGGACGCCGCCACCTGCTCGGCCTTGGGGGCCAACAGCCGCTCGGCCAACGGCGCGAACAGCAGGCCGATCGCCGCCCACATGATCGCCTGCGCGGCGATCGAGTAGAAGCGGAAGTCCCACAGCACATCGGCCGGGAAGCCGGGATAGACGATCTGCCCGGCGGGATTGCGCAGCGGCTGTGGCGTCTCGGTGGCCTGCTCGCCGTAGTCGCGCACGTTGGCGGCGAGCTCGCCCAGCGACGGCAACAGCGCCATGACGACACCGATCACCACGACGAAAGCTAGCGCCGCTAGCAATGTCGCGTTCCAGTTGCCGAAGCGCCGGGCCAACCGTTTGCCCAGCACCACGGCCCCGATCAGGAACGCCACCGAGCAGACCATCATCACCACGTACAGCGCGCCGCGGACGCCGATGGTCGCACCGTGGCCGATCGACGGCGGGTTGGCCGGGTACTTCACGAACGGCACCAGGTAGATGCCGAGGAAGCCGCCGCCGGCCACCAGCACCGACAGCGTGCGGGGCCGCAGGTTGCCGACCCGGCCGAGGCAGACCGCGTAGGCCACGGCGAAGAACGCGCCCATGGCCACGCCGAACAGCACGATGCCGACACCGATGCCGACATTGGCCTGGATCGCCCGGGTGAAGATCTCCGGCCCCTCGTCGCCGACCGGCAGGCCGGCGGCCTTGTCCAGCGCCGCCTGGGCCTCGTCACGACCGCTCTCGTAGTCGATCGCGGCCTGGATCTGCGGCTCGGCGAAGATCCGGGCGAAGACGAACGCCAGCAGCCCGGCCAGGGCGCCGACCAGCACGCCCCGCAGGATGATTCGTTTTTCCATGTTCGGTTGTCCTGCCTTGATGGTCAGTGGCAGGGGAAGCCGAGGAAGTGGCGCGCGTCGTGCACGAACTCGTGGATGTACATGTTGTCGCCGAACACCGAGGTGGCGCCCTGGTCGATGCCGATGAAGTAGTACAGGGCCAGCGCGAGGAGCACGGTGCCGCTCAGCCACAGCATGGCCTTCGGGAGCGGCAGGACGACCGGCGTCGGAACGGCGGTGGTCGCGGAAACGGTGCTCATGGAGCCTCCTTCGGGGATCGTGCGTCCCGTTCGTTGGTGGGGCAGGAGATGGCGTGGTGTCTGGCTCACCCGGAGAACCGGGCACACAGTGGCGCGACCGCGCCGGAATTCCACCGGCTTACGCACTCCATCACTCAGCGCGGGACACTACGGACCTGGATCGGCGCACGTCAATCCGCCGAGCAGGGCGTATGAGATCACTGTGAAGCTGCCGACACAACGTTGCGCAGCAGCAGCGCGGTCGTCACCGGCCCGACACCTCCCGGTACCGGCGTGATCGCCTCCGCGATCGGCTCCACCGCGGCGGTGTCCACGTCGCCGACCAGGCCGCCGTCGGTCGTCGGATTCGTGCCGACGTCGATCACCACCGCGCCCGGCCGGATGTGCGCCGCGCCGAGCACGTGCGCGCTGCCGGCGCACGCCACCACGACGTCGGCCCGGCTGGTCTGCACCGCCAGGTCCTTCGTGCGGGAGTGGCACACCGTCACCGTCGCGTTCTCGGCGAGCAGCAGCAGCGCCGCCGGCTTGCCGACCACAGTGCTGCGGCCGACCACCACGACGTCCGCGCCGGCCAGCGTCGTGCCGTGGGCGTGCAGCAGCTCCACCACCGCCTGTGCCGTCGCCGGCGCGAACGCCGGCAGACCCGCCGCCAGCCGGCCGAGGCTGGTCGGGTTCGCGCCGTCCACGTCCTTGGCCGGGTCGATGTGCTGGGCGATCTCGTCGCGGGTCACGCCCGGCGGCAGCGGCGTCTGGCAGATCACGCCGTGCACCGTCGGGTCGGCCGACAGCTCGGCCAGGCACGGGCCCAGCAGCTCGCGCTCGTCGACCACCCGCACCGCCACGCCGACCTTCTCCGCCGTGCGCACGATGGAGCGGACGTACCAGGCTGTGGCCTCGTCGTCGGTGGGGACGACGATCGCCAGCGTCGGGATGGTGCCACTGTCCCGCAGCCGGGCCGCGTCCGCAGTGACCTGAGTGCGGATGGCGGCGGCCAGCGCGCGGCCGTCGATGAGGGTCATGCCAGCTCCTCGATGAACTTCTCGGCCGCGGCGACCTCGTCGCTGATACGGGCCAGTTCCGTTTCCAGTCGGGCTCGGGCGACTACGTCGGTCATCGACGCCCGGTTCACCGCCACGTTCACCGCCGCCGCCTGCATGGCCGCGCGCGCCGACACCGCGGCCACCGCCACGTCCGACAGCACGTTCACGTTGGCGCCCGGTCGGATCTTCCTTGCCAGCTCAAGGATCTCGGCCGCCAGCACCGCCGTCCGCAACGGCACGTCAGCCGCCTGCGCCAGGGCTGCCTGGATCGCCGCGCTGCGGGCCGTCCTCTCCTCCTCGGTGGCCTTCGGCAGCCGGTAGGCGTCCGTGACCCCGGTGAACGCCAGCGCGTCCGCCTCCGCGAGGTCAATCGCCCGCTGCCGGCATTCACCGGCCTGTGCGAGCACTTCTCGCATCGTCGGCTCGTGCTGCGCGTACCTGGGGCGGCCGATGGTCAGCTCACACACCATCGACACCAGGCCCGCGCCCATCGCCGCGTGCATCGCCGCCACCGCTCCACCGCCCGGCGCCGGCGCGCCCGAGGCGAGGTCGTCCAGCCAGCGCCCGATCGTCTGCTCCCGCATGGATCAAGACTAGAACCGCTCGCACCCCCGAAAGTGGCACTGCCGCCCCGATCCCCGGGTTTTCCGCCCTCGGACGCCCCGCGAATCCACTTTCGTGCCCTCTTCCGACCGCTCGACCCCTCACTCCCTGCCCGCAATGCCCCAACCAGGAGCCCATTCGTTGCGCCAGAAGCCACCAAAGTGGATGTGGTGGCGGCCAGGGCAGGGACCAGCTGGCTGGGGTGGCCGCTACGAAAGCGGCGTTCATCGCCTCTGGCGCAACGAAAGTGGATGTAGTGGCGCGCCCGCTCGGTGAGGCGTGCGATGCCGAACGCCACGAAAGCGCCGTTCGTAGCGTTCGCCGCCACGAATGCGGGTGTGGTGCCGTGCTGGCTTGAGGCGGAGGGCCACGAAGCGGTGTTGGTTGCGTTCGGTGCCGCGAGCACGGACCTGATGGCTTGCCTCGCCGGTCCACCAGGCATGTCCCCAGCCACCTGGGCTTGTCACGGGCCCCGACCTGCACCCCGAAGTCGGCTCGGCCCCGCCCCTGCTTCGCCCGGTTGCTGGATTTTTCGAGGTCCGCCACCCAACGCGCCCCACCGCACAAGCCGATGCGGGCCTCGAAAAATCCAGCAAGGGCGAGGCAGGGGCCCCAAAGGGGCCGAGCCCGCGCCGCCGGAGGCGGCGCCATGTAATAGAGAGCGCCGCAGCCCTGGGGGTCGACTGCGGCGCTCCGCCGTGAGTTTCCAACTGCTGAGGTCGGGGGGATCACGGGCCCGTCTCAAGGATAGCGTGTTTCGCGGGGCAGGGAAGCCCTCGGTCCCTACTTTCTGCAATTTGCTGTCGGCGTAGGGTTGACCACGATGCGTATCACTGCCTTCCGGGCCCTGATGGCCGGCGAGTTCGGCCGGGTCCGGTCCGAGATGATCGCCCGCGACCACGTGTTTTCCGAGCTGGACGGGATGACCGTGGACCAGGCGTTGGAGGCCGGCGTGCCGGCCAGGACGATCTGGCGGGCGGTGTGCGAGGCGTTCGACGTCCCGGTCGAGCGGCGCTGACAGCGAGGACGGCGTGTCGGTTTTCCCTCGAACAGGTGTTCGGCTAGCCTGGGGGTCAGCGGGTCGCCGAAATTGTCAGACCCTCCCCGTAGCGTCCTCGGTGACGACAACCGGCGGCGGGCCCTGGGACAAGCGGGCCACGCCAGACAGACAGAGGTGGACTTCCCATGGCACCAGCAGCACCGGACAAGGACAAGGCGCTCGAGCTCGCCCTGGCCCAGATCGACAAGAACTTCGGCAAGGGCTCGGTGATGCGCCTCGGCCAGGAGGGCCGGGCGCCCATCGAGGTGATCCCGACCGGCTCCATCGCGCTGGACGTGGCGCTGGGCATCGGCGGCCTGCCGCGCGGCCGGGTCGTCGAGGTCTACGGCCCGGAGTCCTCCGGTAAGACGACGGTCGCGCTGCACGCGGTGGCCAACGCGCAGCGCAACGGCGGCATCGCCGCCTTCATCGACGCCGAGCACGCGCTGGACCCGGACTACGCCAAGGCGCTCGGTGTCGACACCGACGGCCTGCTGGTCTCCCAGCCGGACACCGGTGAGCAGGCGCTGGAGATCGCGGACATGCTGGTCCGCTCGGGCGCGCTGGACATCCTGGTGATCGACTCGGTGGCCGCCCTGGTGCCGCGGGCCGAGATCGAGGGCGAGATGGGCGACAACCACGTCGGCCTCCAGGCCCGCCTGATGAGCCAGGCGCTGCGCAAGATGACCAGTGCCCTGAACAACTCGAACACCACCGCGATCTTCATCAACCAGCTGCGCGAGAAGATCGGCGTCATGTTCGGCTCGCCGGAGACCACGACCGGTGGCAAGGCGCTGAAGTTCTACGCCTCGGTCCGCCTGGACGTGCGCCGGATCGAGACGCTCAAGGACAGCGGCGACGCGGTCGGCAACCGGACCCGGGTCAAGGTGGTCAAGAACAAGGTGGCCCCGCCGTTCAAGCAGGCCGAGTTCGACATCCTGTACGGCCACGGCATCAGCCGGGAGGGCTCGCTGATCGACATGGGCGTGGAGCAGGGCATCCTGCGCAAGTCCGGCGCCTGGTACACGTACGAGGGCGACCAGCTGGGCCAGGGCAAGGAGAACGCCCGCAAGTACCTGCTGGAGAACCCGGACGTGGCCAACGAGATCGAGAAGAAGATCAAGGAGAAGCTCGGTATCGGCGCCAAGCTGGACGCGGAGGACGCGCCGGCGCCGGTCGACTTCTGAGCTGGCGGTGTCGGAGCAGGAGGCGTCCGGCGAGACCCCCGCGGTGCGTGACGCACCGGAGGTGCGCCGGGCGCAGGATCTCTGTGTGCGGATGCTCGGCGTGCGGGCGCGGTCTCGTACCGAGCTGAGGCAGGCCATGGCCCGCAAGGAGTTCGAGGAGGAGGTGGCCGAGCTGGTGCTCGGCCGCCTGGACCGGGCCGGTCTGATCGATGACGAGGCGTTCGCCCACGAGTGGGTGGCGTCGCGCCACAGCCACAAGGGCCTGTCCCGGCGGGCACTGGTGAACGAGTTGCGCCGCAAGGGCGTCGACGACTCGGTGGCCGCCCAGGCCGCCGCTGCCGTCAACGAGGACAGTGAGCTCGAGCGGGCCCGTGAACTCGTCCGCCGCAAACTGCCGTCGGTCGCCCGGGTCGACGACACCACCAAGCTCCGCCGCTTGGTCGGTGTGCTGGCCCGCAAGGGTTACGCGGAGGGCATGGCCATCAAGGTCGTCCGCGAGGAACTGAGCCGCGACGGCACTTCCGGCGGTCCCAGCGACGACTTCTGATCCCTGGGGACATGCCAAGGAGCCGCTGGATGACACCGGTGATGGGGCAGCACGGTTCGGGGCGTGCTCCCCGCGGTGCCAGGCCGTAGCCGGCGACCGCTGCCGACGCGGTTAGCCGCGCTGGTGTTGGTGCCAGGACCGCTGGGTGTGACGCCGGGGCGGAAGCCGGGCCACCGGTGCCGAACTGGCCGTGAGGCCGTCGTGGGTTCAGCGCTGCCAGCGGAACTCGTGCATGGCCTGGTGGCGGCCGC
Source organism: Kutzneria chonburiensis (assembly GCF_028622115.1). NCBI lineage: Bacteria > Bacillati > Actinomycetota > Actinomycetes > Pseudonocardiales > Pseudonocardiaceae > Kutzneria > Kutzneria chonburiensis. The sequence goes on along the minus strand of NZ_CP097263.1, from coordinate 5,202,961 downwards.
CGCGCATCATGACCGTGGTCTCGGTGTCCTGGAACATCTGGTCAACGGTCATGCCGAAGAACTGGGCCTGCGCCTCGATCTCGTCGCCCTCCTCGGGCGGCACGAAGCGGTGAAAGCGGATGGTGTCCGGGTCATCGCTGCTCATGTCGTTCATCTACGCGGCCGGAGCCGGATGTGCTCAGCGCCACCACGGATCGGTCCGCCGAAAGTCACGGACTTCACCCGGAGGGAGGAAAGAACTGGGCCGATGTCGCGGTGGGAGCGACCGGTTTCACTGCGCGGGGGCCCCGGACCTGGCCTCGTATTACGTAGGCTGGCGCGGTGACAAAGCTGCGGGCACGGCATGTGGTGTGGGACTGGAACGGCACCCTCCTGAACGACAACCACGCAGTGTTGGCAGCCGTTAACTCCGTGTGCGCACAGTACGGCCGGGCCGCGGTCACGCTGGACGAGTGGCGCGCCGTGTTCAGCCGGCCGATCCTCGCCTGCTACGAGAAGGTGTTGGGTCAGGCGCTGACCACGGCCGACTGGGATGTCATCGACCAGCACTACCACACCGCCTACCGCCTGGAGCTGGACACGTGCGGCTTGGCGACCGGTGTGCCCGACCTGCTGCACCAGTGGCGTGATGCCGGCCGGACCCAGTCGCTGCTGTCCATGTGGTTCCATGACGAGCTCGTGCCGCTGATCGGAAAAATGAGCCTGACCGACCTGTTCAACCGGGTCGACGGACTGCGCGGCTACAACATGGGCGGCTCCAAGGCCACCCATCTCGTCGAGCACCTCAAGGCCCAGGACCTCGACCCCGCCGAGGTCATCCTGATCGGCGATGTCGTCGACGACGCCGAAGCCGCGGCCCAGGTCGGTGCCCAGTGCGTGCTGGTGACGACCGGCATGATGCCGCGTTCGCGGCTGGAGTCCGCCGGCGTGCCCATCACCGACTCCATTCCCGAAGCCCTGGCACTGATCGACGGATAACGGCGGGCATCGGTGAGCGCTTACGGATCAGGGGCTCGCTTCAGGCGTTAGGCGTTGATCGGCGAGTGGCGCGGTGCCAGGACAGGGCAGCCGGCACCCCTACCGCCATGCCGGTGAGTCCGGCCAGGCCGATGGTCAGCGGTGTGCCGATCAGGTCGGCCAGCAGGCCGGCAACCATGACGCCGATGCCTTGCACCGTCACGAGTCCGCTGACGACGATGCCCATCACCTGCGCCCGACCCGCGCTCGGCACCGCGCGGGCCAGGGAAGCCGTGTCCTGGGTCTGATAGGCCTGCGCCAGCGCCCCCGACAGCGCTAGCGCTGCTAGCGAAACAGCCAGGCCTGGTTGGACCGCGCAAGCTAGCAGCGGCAGGCCGGCTAGCACCGCTAGCAATCCGAGCAGCCGTGGTCGAAGGCGTTCCGGGATCCACCGCGCCAGCACAAACGCCCCGATCACCGACCCCGCCGGGTCCGCCGCCATCAGCAGACCCACCCCCACCGTCCCAGTCCCGATCGCCGCCGCGTAGGGCGCGGCCAGCCCTTCCGGCACCACGTAGAAGCCCGCCAGCCAGCTCAGCACCGCCAGTGCCCGCACCGCCGGATCGCCGAACACCACCCGGACGCCCGCCCGCACCGATCCACCCGCGGCCCGGCGGGAAACCGGAAGCGACCGAGTGCGTGCGGAGCGGGAGTCGCCGCGAGCGTGCTGGGCACCGGGGGATGGTGCCGTGGGCGAGGACTGGGCACCGGTGGGTGAGGCCCAGGACGTGGGTGGCGAGATGGCGGCGGGGTGGCGGACGCCCGTACGGACCAGGAGGGCCGAAGCGAGGAACGTGGCGGCGTCGACCACCAGGGCCCAGTACGGGGTCAGGGCCGCGACGAGGACGCCGCCGCAGGCGAAGCCGGCTAGCTGGGCGGACTGGATGGTCATGCCGCGTAGGGCCAGGGCGGAGACGTAGAGCTCGCCGGACAGGAGGTCGGGGAGCAGGGCCTGTTGGGCGGCGCGGAAGGGACCGCCGAGGAGGGTGACGGCGACGAGCAGGAGGTAGAGGACGGGCAGGGGCATGCCGGGCACGGCCATCGTGGCGACGAGGAGGGCTCGGGAGAGGTCGCAGACGACCATCACGGTGCGCCGGGCGACGCGGTCGGCGATCCAGCCGAGGAGGGCTCCGCCGATGAGCGTGGGCACGAAGGTGAGGGCGTAGGACAGGGCTGTGAGTGCGGGGGAGGAGGTCCGCTGGAACACGAGTACGGCGAGGGCGACCCGGGCCAGCTGGTCGCCGGCCTGCGACAGCGCCTCGCCGGCCCACAGCCAGCGGAAGTCCGCGACCGCCAGCACCGAGCGGAACATCAGCCCAAGGTAGCTGCATCCGCCCGGCGCCGCGGAGGTTTGATCAGGTCACGGCCTGGCGCTGCGGGGTGTTGACCGGGTCACGGTGATTGTGTCCGCCGGGTGTTGCGAGGTGGATCAGGTCGAGGGGGTGACTGATGCCTGGCGGCGGGTGAGGCGGATAAGGAGGGCGATGACGACCATGACGACGCACGTGACGATGGCGGTCTGGACGAGGAAGTCGGTCAAGGCGCCGGACTGGAGGTAGGAGCCGAGGGCCAAGGCGACCAAGGCACAGACGGCGCGGTCGATGATGGACTCGATGGAGAGAAGGGTTGCGCGGTAACGGGAATCGGTGATGGCGGCGTTGAGCAGGGCCCGCTGGATGGGGAAGGAGAGCCCACAGGCCAAGGAGAAGACGCAGAGGGCGATGACGGAGCCGACGATGCCCAGCAGACCGGCCAGGGCGAGGGTGACGGCCATGGCGAGGGTGAGGAAGAAGACGGAACGAACGTCGCTGATGTGCCGGCGCAGCCAATTGGGCCGGGCGGCGCCGAGGGCCTCGAAGACGGTCATGAGGGCCATCACCACGCCGTAGAGGACAACGGGAGTGTTCTTGCTGTCCAAGATGGGCTGGAACAGGTTGACCGAACAGATCCGGGCCAGAGTGAAGATCGCGACGCCCTGGACCATGAGCAGCACGAGCAGCCGAGAGCCGCGCATCTGGGCGAAAGAACCCCGAAGGGCGACGGAGATGGGCGGGCGTTCAGGGCGGCTTGAATGGCTGGAAGTGGTGGGGCCGGCTGAAACGGGGAGGCGGCGGGGGATGGCGGGGAGGATGACCGCGGCCAGTACGGCTATGGCGGCGTTGATGGCGCTGAGCCAGTACGGGGAAGGCATGTTCCACTGCATCAACAGGCCAACCACGGGCCAACAGACGACCTTGCCGATGAGGCTGTACGAACGGCCGTAACCCTCGGCCTGGGGATAGGCCTCGCCGGCGCCGGCGGAGTGCATGTACTCGTACAGGTAGGCGCTGGCGGCGCCGGAGACCAATGAGCGGGCGAGGGCGATGAGCAGGAAGTGGACGAGGAAACCGGTGTAGGAGACCAAGAACACGGGGGTGAGGTTGGCGGCGATCAACACCACGCCGCCGGCGACCAGGCAGTGGCGGTAGTCGAAGCGGTCGGCGACCATGCCGGTGGGGATCTCGAGCAGGCAGAAGGCGATGTAGTAGATGCTCTGGATACCGAAGATCTGCGTGTCGGACAGGCCGATCTGCCGCTGGTACTCGTAGAACACGGGCAACCAGAGCAGCAGGCCGAAGAAGAACTGGAAGGTGTAGCTGAGCCACACCGCACGACGGACGGCGGGGTTCATGCGCTGTACGGCCGGAGCTGGACGATGGTGATGCGCTTCTCGTCGGCGATCCACTCGACGTCGACGGGCGAGTCGAAGGTGTAGTCGGGCGAGAAGTGGGCCTGTAGCAACCGTCCGGCGATGGCGAGGCGCTGGAGTTGTTGGCGCGCGGCGAGATCGAGGTCCTCGGTGGCGTCGCCGAGTGACACGGTCCGGCCGTCGCCCTCGACGGTGGAGTACAGGTACTGGATGGGAAGCGCGGTGCCGGACACGACGTCGATGACGGAGTTCACCGACACGTTGACGTACACATTGCGGAAGTCGTTGCGGTTCAACGGGTTGGTCGTCACCATGACGCCGCCGACGGTGCCGTCGACCTGCTCCTGGACGATCACGCCCATGTAGCTGTCGTCCAACGAGATGCCGGCCTGCTGCCGCAGTCGAACGCTGCGCGGAGACACCAGGGAGGCCCAGACCTCCTTGATGGACGCGAAGATCCGGTCGGCGGTGGTCACGTGGTTGATCGACTCGTAGATGCCGGCGGCGGAGAAGCCGGCCAGGTCCTCCGCGTTGGACGAGCTGCGCACGACGAAGGTGCGCACGCCGCCGAGCTCGGAGACCAGGGCGCTGTCGACGGCCTCGCGCAGGTCGTCCGGAATCCGGGTGCCGCGAATAAGTCGTTGCAGCTCAAGGCAAAGCCGGTCGACGTCGGGAACATCAAGCTCCAGCGCCATCTTCAGCTTGCCGATGGCCTGCTGCACACGCGGCGACGACTCCAGGAACCTCCGCTGCACGGAGAACGGCAGCGCGATCCCACGCGGCACGGCGATGTTGTCGCGCAGCAGCCGGATGGCGGCGTCGTTGAGGTCGGCATCGACGGGCACGTCCAACAGCTTGGCCAGGTACGGCAACAGGTTCTCGCGCGGCGGCCGGCGCACCTGGTAGAAGCCGAGCAGTCGCCCGGATCCGTTGGCCAGCACGTGGTGCAGCTCGCCGAGGTTGGCCGCCTTGGTGCCGTAGCGGTGCCGGTCGTGCAGCCGCAGCCGGTCGAGGCTGGTGATCGGCGAGGTCTGGGATTCCGGCTCCTCCAACACGATCCGCTGCGCGTACCAGGCCGGCTTGCGGGTGACGTCGACCGGTTCCCCGGTCGGCGTCAGGGTGATCTCCTCGGCCGCCGGATCGACCTCGTAGCGCACCCACTGGCCGTTGAGCTGCTCGGCGTCGATACGGTCGAAGATGCCGAGCTGCACGGCATTGGGCACCTGCCAGCCCGAGGCCAGCACATTGGTGTGGGACAACGGAGTGGTGTGGTGCGCGTTGACGATGCCGGCCAGTCGCGGCACATCGTCGGGCACCCGGCGCATGACGATGATGTCGTACCACTCAAGGGAATCGGCCGCGGCCCGGTAGTCGGCCTCGGTGCGGAAAGCGCGCAGACGGCCGTGCGCGGTACCGGGATTGAGCGGCACGAAGCGGGCCGACGAGAACAGCTCGTGCGCGCGGATCCGTGGCACCTCGGCGGCCGGGATCTCGGCCAGCAGCTGTTCCTGGCTGTGGTTGGCCGGCTTCACCAGCATCGGCAGCGCCGGGTCGACCGCGGCCCGCACGGTCAGGTAGAAGTAGGCCAGCATCGGCCCGGACATGGTGTCCACCTCGACCGTCTCCAGTGAGAGCATGCGCCGGTCGTCGGAGGTGTGCATGGCGAGGATGCCGAGATAGAAACGCCGATCCTCCGCGTGGTAGATGCTGTGATTGAAGTCATCGATACCGGCCTCGAGTTCGGCCTTGCCGATGCCGAGTATCTCCGCCGCGATGTAGTCGGCGTGGAAGGAATACCGCGCGTCGTTGATGAAGTGGATGTGCCCGCCCGGCCGGTCGACGACCACCTTCACGAAGGGATAGCCGCCGAGCCGGCCGGCTAACTGGGTGAAGGCGGTCATGGTGAGTTGAGCATCGATCAGTGCCGGTGCGTCCACGTGTGTCTCCCCAGGTCTGGTCCGGACGGCCAGCGAACCTACCATGTGGAACGAAAGGGATTCGCTGCTCCAACAAGGGGATTGCTCGATTTTCCGCCGATAAACCGCCTTTCGGGCTAAAGAGAGGGCGAAGTGTGAAGCAGGGCACGAGAAACGGGGCCCCACCCGCCCGGGAGGCCCCGTTTCCGCCGTCCGCGTGCGGCTAGTTCAGCTGCACGTGGAAGATCGCGTCGTTGCTGTTGTTGCCGGTGCTGTCCTTGTCACCGCTGGAGTTGGTCAGCCACAGGCCGCCGTCCGGCGCGGGCTCGACGGTGCGGAGCCGGCCGTAGGTGCCGTTGAAGTAGGCCGCCGGCTTGCTGGTGGTGTTGCCGGTGATCTCCATGCGGTACAACCGCTGCCCGCGCAGGGCGGCCATGAACAACACGTCGTGCACGATGGCCAGGCCGCTGGGGGAGGCGTTGGACACCGGCCAGGTCTGGATGGGCTTGATGAACTTCGAGTTGCCGCAACCGCTGCCGGAGGTGCCCTCGCACGAGGGCCAACCGTAGTTGCCGCCCTTCTGGACCAGGTTCAGCTCGTCCATGATCGAGTTGCCGAGCTCGGCCTCCCACAGGCGGCCCTGCGAGTCGAAGGCAAGGCCCTCGACGTTGCGGTGGCCGTAGCTCCAGACGTACTTGCCGGAGAACGGGTTGTCGGCCGGCACGCTGCCGTCGGGGTTGAGGCGCAGGATCTTTCCGTTGAGGGAATTGAGGTTCTGCGCGTTGTCGCCGTTCTCGCCGTCACCGACGCCGGCATACAGCTTGCCGTCGGGGCCGAAGCGCAGCCGGCCGCCGTTGTGGAACTGGTTGCGCAGAATGCCCTTCAGCAGCACCTGCTGGCTGCCGGTGTCGAGCTTGCCGCCCGTGTACTTGAAGCGGGCGATCCGGTTGTCCGACGACGTGGTGAAGTAGATGTAGATCCAGTTGTCGGACTTGAACGTCGGCGAGATCTCCAGGCCGAGCAGACCGCCCTCGCCGTTGGTGCCGGACACGCCCGGAACGGTGCCGGCGGTGGTTTTGGTGCCGGTCTTGGGATCCAGGTGCACGAGGTTGTGCGTGTCCCGCTCGTTGAACAGGATCGTGCCGTCCGGCAGCGTCACCAGGCCCCAGGGCACGTCCTTGTCGTCGGCGACCTTGGTCACCTGGCCGGGTGTGGTGCCGCTGCCACCACCGCCGCCCGAGGTCTTGCCGGTGACGCTTGCGCTGGGCTTGGACACGTTGCCGGCGGCGTCGCGCGCGGTGACGGTGTAGGTGTGCGAGGAGCTGGGCGCGAGGCCCTGCACGGTGAACGAGTTCGTGGTGGCCAATCCGACCTGTGAGGATCCCTCAAGAACGGTGTAGCCGGTGACGCCGACGTTGTCGGTGGACTTGTTCCACGCCAACGAGATTGAGTTGGCCGTGACCCCGGATACCTTCAGTCCGGTCGGCGCGCTCGGCGGCGTGTTGTCGCTGGACTTCTTGGTCGTCACCTGGACCGTGTTGCTGGCCTGGGAAACGCCGCCCTTGGTGTCACGGGCGTTGAGGTAGAAGCCGTACGTGGTGTTCTGGGTCAGGCCGGTGATGGTGGCCTTGAGCGTCTTGCCGTCGACCGACTTGGTCAGCTGACCGTCGTGGTAGATGTCGTACGCCGCCAGGCCGACGTCGCTGCTGGACGCGCTCCAGGACAGGTCGACCGTGGTCTCGGTGATGTTGGCGGCCTTGAGGTTCTTCGGCGGCGCCGGCACGGCCGCGACGCTCTGGGGCGACGCGAGCGCCGGCACGGCGCTCAGAGCAAGTCCGACGAGCAGGGCGCCGGCCACGGCCAGCGACCGCCGTGTGCGTGGTGCCACGGATACCTCCCACTGGTTCGGTATCGCGGCGGCGGGCCACAAACGTTTTCATAAGGTTGCAGCCGAGTCAACCGCCGGTGCCCAAGACCCTACGGCGAGTGAGGCTCACGTGCGGTGCAACCGATTACACCATCGGCGAGTCCCGCCCACAGTCACACCGAATGCGTGAAACAGATTCATGCATTTCGGTGTGACGCTGAGCGGGACTCGCGGGGGTTTAGCGGAGGGTGGTTGTGGCGGCGGCCAACTCCTCCACACGCTGCCAGTCGCCGGCGGCGAGGACGTCCTTGGGCGTCAACCAGGAACCGCCGACACAGCCGACGTTGGGCAGCGCCAGATAGTCCGCAGCCGATGACACCGTGATCCCACCGGTGGGGCAGAAGCGAAGCCCGGGCAGCGGACCGTAGATCGACTTCAGGTACGCGGCCCCACCGGCGGCCTCGGCGGGGAAGAACTTCAGCACGGAGCAGCCCCGCTCCGCCGCCCGCATCGCCTCGCCGACGGTGCTCACGCCGGGCAGGAAAGGCAGCCCGGTGGCGGCGACGGCGTCCAGCAGCGCGTCGGTCGAACCGGGCGTGACGATGAACCGCGAACCGGCATCCACCGCCTGCTTGGCGTGCTCCGGCGCGGTGACGGTGCCGGCCCCGACCACCAACTCCGGCACCGCGGTCGCGATGCGCTCGATGGACGCCAGCGCGGCCGGGGTCCGCAGCGTCACCTCGATGACCCGGATCCCGCCGCGCAGCAGCGCCTCCGCCACGGGGACGGCGTGCGCGACGTCGTCCAGCACGACGACGGGCATCACGGGGGACAGTTCCAGCAGCTCGGCCGGGGTAGTCATGATCCTCACTTCCAGGTGGTCACGGGGACGGCGAACTTCTCCGGGGTCAGCATGCTGCCGAACACGCTCGCGCCCTCGTCGGCGGGCCCGATGGCCCGGCGCAGCGGCGCGAACAGCTCACGCCCGGTGCCCATCCACTCCTGCTCGGCCGGCGGCCCGTCCACCAGCCGCCGTCCCATCAGCTCGGCCTCGTCGACGAACACCTCGATGCTGCCACGGTTGGCGTCCAATCGGATGATGTCCCCGTCACGGACCCGGGCCAGTGGCCCACCGGTCGCGGCCTCCGGCGTCAGCTGGATGGCGGCGGGGATCTTGCCGGACGCGCCGGACATACGGCCGTCGGTGACCAGCGCGACCCGGTGCCCACGGTCCATCAGCACGCCCAGCGCCGGGGTCAGCTTGTGCAGCTCCGGCATGCCGTTGGCCTGCGGCCCCTGGTTGCGCACGACCACCACGACGTCACGGTCGAGCTCGCCGGCCTTGAACGCCGCGGCGAAGGCCTCCTGCGTGGTGAACACCCGCGCCGGCGCCTGCACGACGCGGTGTTCAGTCGCCACCGCCGACACCTTGATCACGGCCCGCCCGAGGTTGCCGGCCAGCATGCGCAGCCCGCCGTCGGATGAGAACGGGTCGCCACAGGGCCGCAACACAGCCAGGTCCAGCGACTCACGAGGTCCGTCCCGCCAGACCACGGAATCGCCGGAAAGGAACGGCTCCTGCCGGTACCGGTCCAGCCCCGGCCCGGCCACGGTCTGCACGTCGGCGTGCAGCAGCCCGGCGTCGAGCAGCTGGCCGACGAGGAACGGCACCCCGCCGGCGGCCTGGAAGTGGTTGATGTCGGCGCTGCCGTTCGGGTACACGCGGGCCAGCAGCGGCACGACCGCCGACAGCTCGGCGAAGTCGTCCCAAGCCAGCTGGATGCCGGCGGCGGCGGCGATCGCCGGCAGGTGCAGCGTCAGGTTGGTCGACCCACCGGTAGCTAGCAGTGCTACGACTCCGTTGACCACGGCCTTCACGTCCACGATCTCGGCCAGCGACACCGACCGGGCCAACGAGACCGCGCGGCGGCCGGCCTCCTCGGTCAGCGCCTTGCGCAGCGGCGTGTTCGGCGGCACGAAGGACGCGCCCGGCAGGTGCAGGCCCATCACCTCGACGACCATCTGGTTGGAGTTGGCCGTGCCGTAGAAGGTGCAGGTGCCGGGCCCGTGGTAGGAGGCTGACTCGGCCTCCAGCAGCTCCTCGCGGGTGGCCTTGCCCTCGGCGTAGAGCTGCCGGATCCGGGCCTTCTCCTTGTTGGCCAGCCCCGAGGACATCGGACCGGCCGGCACCAGCACGGCCGGCAGGTGACCGAAGGCCAACGCGCCGATCAGCAGACCGGGCACGATCTTGTCGCACACGCCGAGCAGCAGCGCCGCGTCGAACATCTCGTGCGACAGCGCGATGCCGGTGGCCATGGCGATGACCTCGCGGCTGAACAGGGACAGCTCCATACCCGGCTGGCCCTGGGTGATGCCGTCGCACATGGCGGGCACGCCGCCGGCGAACTGGGCGACCCCGCCGGCCTCGCGCACCGAGTCCTTGAGCCACGCCGGGTACTCGTGCAGCGGCTGGTGGGCCGACAGCAGGTCGTTGTACGAGGAGATGATCGCGACGCCGGGCTTGGTCAGCCCCTTGACCGCCAGCCGGTCCTCGCCGGCACAGGCGGCGAAGCCGTGCGCGAGGTTGCTGCACGCCATGCCGGCGCGGGCCGGCCGATCACCGGCGGCGGCCCGCATCCGGCGTAAGTACTCGGCGCGGGTGTGCTCACTTCTGGTCGCGATCCGCGCGGTGACCTGGGCAACCACGGGGTGAATCGCCATAGCCGACAACTCCTGTCCTGCTCACGGGCCGCTGTTGCGGCCCGGCGGGACGACGGCATTGGCGTCGCTTCACGGGCAACGTGACGGGACCCACACTAGGTCATGTCACCCGAGGGAATCAAAACCGATTCAGTGAATTGCCTGGTCGTGGTGACCTTCGCCACTTCTTCGCTCATTCGCCGGTACGCCCCGCCGGTCCGTCGCAGGTCCCCGGATGTGGCGCCGACGCTGGCAGAACCGGCGCGCGGACGTGTTTGTCAAGATCGCGTGTGGCACTTGTCACAGGCGTGTGGTTCAGGCAGAGTGCAATCAACGGGCGCGGTGTGGCGCCGAACACGTTGACGCCTGATCATGTTTTTGGAGGTGCCGAAATGCCCAATTCGGAGATCGCGAACCTGCGGCGAGCCATCGGACAGCTTCGGCAGTGCATCACCGCCCTCGAGACCCAGTACGGCGATGCCACGGTGGTGAAGCGCCTGGTCAACGACCTGGAGCGGCTGGACATCGACGCCGAGGACCTCGGCACGGCCCGTCCGACGCCGGCGCCGCGCAGCGCCGAGCCGCTGGAGGTCGTTGTGGTCCCCGACACACCCTACGATCCGGCCCTGTGGCATGGTGCTGACGACGAGGGGGTCGGCGGCTACCAGGCCCACCGCGGCTAGAACCCGACAGCCGGCGGAGCGCTCGACCCACAACTTCATCGCAAAGAGGCGAAGAGGCTTTCATGACGGCTGGCACCACTGCCCCGGGTCGGGCGCAGATTTCAGCGCGCACGTTGCGCACCGACCGGTGGTGGGTCCAGCCCGCCGTCACGGTCCTTGTGCTGGTGGCGTTCATCATCTACGCGACCATTCGCGCGTTCGCCAACGACTACTACTACTCGGCGCCGTACATCTCGCCGTTCTACTCGCCCTGCCTGAGCACCAGCTGCGTGCCGGGCTCGGGCGAGGTGGCGCTGTTCGGCGACTGGTGGAAGCTGTCGCCGGCGCTGATCATCCTGATCTTCCCGCTCGGCTTCCGGCTGACCTGCTACTACTACCGCAAGGCCTACTTCCGCGGCTTCTGGATGTCGCCACCGGCCTGCGCGGTCGCCGAGCCGCACGGCAAGTACACCGGTGAGCGCCGCTTCCCGTTGGTGCTCAACAACCTGCACCGGTACTTCTTCTACATCGGCCTGATCTTCAACGTGATCCTCACCTACGACGCCGTGATCGCCTTCCGCGACTCGTCCGGCGCCTGGGGGCACATGGGCCTCGGCACCCTGGTGCTGCTGGCCAACGCCGCGCTGCTGTGGCTGTACTCGCTGTCCTGCCACTCCTGCCGGCACGTGATGGGTGGCCGGCTGACGCACTTCTCCAAGCACCCGGTGCGCTACAAGGCGTGGACCTTCGTGTCCAAGCTCAACACCAGGCACATGGCGTTCGCCTGGGCCTCGCTGATCGGGGTCGCGGTCGCCGACCTCTACGTCGCGCTCGTCGCCGGCGGAACCATCACCGACCTGCGGTTCTTCTGAGCCCGACAGCTGAATAGTGGAGCAGTCATGACCGAGTTGGAACGCCACGACTACGACGTCGTGGTCATCGGCGCCGGCGGCGCCGGGCTGCGGGCGGCCATCGAGGCCCGGCAGCAGGGCAAGCGCGTCGCCGTGGTGTGCAAGTCGTTGTTCGGCAAGGCCCACACCGTGATGGCCGAGGGCGGCATCGCCGCCTCGATGGGCAACGTCAACAGCGACGACAACTGGCAGGTGCACTTCCGCGACACCATGCGCGGCGGCAAGTTCCTGAACAACTGGCGGATGGCCGAGCTGCACGCCAAGGAGGCCCCGGACCGGGTCTGGGAGCTGGAGACCTACGGCGCGCTGTTCGACCGCACCAAGGACGGCAAGATCAGCCAGCGCAACTTCGGCGGGCACGAGTACCCGCGGCTGGCCCATGTCGGCGACCGCACCGGCCTCGAGCTGATCCGCAGCCTCCAGCAGAAGATCGTGTCGCTTCAGCAGGAGGACAAGCGCGAGACCGGCGACTACGAGTCCCGGCTCAAGGTGTTCGCCGAGTGCACGGTGACCGAGCTGCTGCTGGACGGCGACAAGATCGCCGGCGCGTTCGGCTACTGGCGCGAGAGCGGCCGGTTCGTGCTGTTCAGCGCGCCGGCAATCGTGCTGGCCACCGGCGGCATCGGCAAGTCGTTCAAGGTGACCTCGAACTCCTGGGAGTACACCGGCGACGGGCACGCGCTCGCCCTGCGCGCGGGGGCGTCGCTGATCAACATGGAGTTCGTCCAGTTCCACCCGACCGGCATGGTCTGGCCGCCGTCGGTGAAGGGCATCCTGGTCACCGAGTCGGTCCGCGGCGACGGCGGCGTGCTGCGCAACAGCGACGGCAAGCGCTTCATGTTCGAGTACATCCCGGACGTGTTCAAGGACAAGTACGCGGACAACGAGGAAGAAGCCGACCGCTGGTACACCGACCAGGGCAACAACCGGCGCCCGCCGGAGCTGCTGCCCCGCGACGAGGTGGCCCGGGCGATCAACTCCGAGGTCAAGGCCGGTCGGGGATCGCCCCACGGCGGCGTGTTCCTGGACGTGTCGTCCCGGCTGCCGGCCGAGGAGATCATCCGGCGGCTGCCGTCGATGCACCACCAGTTCAAGGAGCTGGCCGACGTCGACATCACCAAGGAGCCGATGGAGGTCGGCCCGACCTGCCACTACGTGATGGGCGGCGTCGAGGTCGAGCCGGACACCGCGGCATCGAGCGTGGCCGGCCTGTTCGCCTGCGGCGAGGTGGCCGGCGGCATGCACGGCTCCAACCGGCTGGGCGGCAACTCGCTGTCCGACCTGCTGGTCTTCGGCCGGCGGGCCGGTGCCGGCGCCTCGGCCTACGTCGACTCGTTGGGCGACAAGGCCCCGGTCATCGCCGAGTCCGATGTGGACGAAGCGTCCCGGCGGGCGGTGGCCGTGTTCGAGGGCGGCGAGGCCGGCGCGCAGGAGAACCCGTACAGCGTGCACACCCAGTTGCAGCAGACGATGAACGACCTGGTCGGCATCATCCGCCGCGGCGGCGAGGTGGAGCAGGCGCTGGTCGCGCTGGAGGACCTCAAGCAGCGGGCCCGCAACATCGTGGTCGAGGGGCACCGGCAGTTCAACCCGGGCTGGCACCTGGCCCTCGACCTGCGCAACATGCTGCTGGTCAGCGAATGCGTGGCCAAGGCGGCGCTGCTGCGCACCGAGAGCCGCGGCGGCCACACCCGCGAGGACCACCCGGTGATGGACGCCGACTGGCGCAAGCAGCTGCTGGTCTGCAACGTCAAGACCGACGGCACGGGGGTCGACGTGACGCCCAAGGACCAGATCCCGCTGCGGGCCGACCTGATGGGCCTGTTCGAGTACTCGGAGCTGGCCAAGTATTTCACCCCCGGCGAGCTCGCCGACATCCCCGCGAAGGAGAGCTGACATGGGGTACAAGGCGAAGTTCAAGGTGTGGCGCGGTGACGCGGAAGGCGGCGACCTCCAGGACTTCACCGTCGAGGTGAACGAGGGCGAGGTCGTGCTGGACGTGATCCACCGGCTGCAGGCCACCCAGGCGCCGGACATGGCCGTGCGGTGGAACTGCAAGGCCGGCAAGTGCGGCTCCTGCTCGGCCGAGATCAACGGCCGGCCGCGGCTGCTGTGCATGACCCGGATGTCGACGTTCACCGAGGACGAGACCGTCACGGTGACGCCGATGCGGACCTTCCCGGTGATCCGCGACCTGGTCACGGACGTCAGCTACAACTACGAGAAGGCCCGTGAGGTGCCGGCGTTCGCGCCGCCCGAGGGGGTCGAGCCGGGCGAGTACCGGATGCAGCAGATCGACGTGGAGCGCTCGCAGGAGTTCCGCAAGTGCATCGAGTGCTTCCTGTGCCAGAACACCTGTCACGTGGTGCGTGACCACGAGGAGAACAAGACCAACTTCTCCGGTCCGCGGTTCCTGATGCGCATCGCCGAGCTGGACATGCACCCGCTCGACGCCCATGAGAACCGGGCGCAGGAGGCCAAGACCGATCACGGGCTGGGTTTCTGCAACATCACCAAGTGCTGCACCGAGGTGTGCCCGGAGCACATCAAGATCACCGACAACGCGTTGATCCCCATGAAGGAGCGGGTCGCGGACCACTACTACGACCCGATTCTCCGGCTGTTCAAGCGTTCCTCGAAATAGGTTGTCTCCGGGATGGGTGGGAATGGTCCTACCCATCCCGGGTCGACAGTTGCGTCAACCCTGTGCACGATGGGGTGCGTGAACCAGCGAGCCACCGGCTTCGCCGCGCTGGTGGCGGCGGCGTCGGTGCTGGTCGCCGCGTGCGGCGGCCCCGATGAGCCGGCTCCGACCACGACGACGCGGCCGGCCGAGTCGGCGACCCTGAAGCGGATCACCGACCGCGGCAAGATCATCATTGGTCTGCGGGCCGACACCCCCGGCCTGGCCCACCGTGATCCCGTCTCGGGCACCTTCGGCGGCTTCGAGGTGGAGCTGGGCAAGCTGATCGCCACCGGCCTGGGGCTCAAGCCCGAGCAGATCGCCTTCACCGCGTTGACCGCCGACACCGCGCTGCCCTCGGTCGCCGCCGGCACCGTGGACATCTACCTGGGCGGAACCACGCCGGCGCAGGCCAAGCAGGCCAAGCTCGACGCCGCCGGGCCGTACCTGACGGCCGGGCTGGGCCTGCTGTACCGGAAGTCCGGGCCGACCGTGACCGACGCGAGCACCGCCGCCGGCCGCAAGGTCTGCACGGTGTCGAACTCGCCGGAGCAGGCCATGGCCCGCGACGCCAAGCTCACCGACCCGAACAAGCTGCTCGGCAGCACCTCGGTTCGGGACTGCGTGGACGAGCTGGGCTCCGGCGGCGTGGATGCCGTTGCCGACTACCTGCCGGTGGTGGCCGGTTATGCCGCGGCCGACGCGACAAACCTGTCCGTGTCGGCGCTGGCGGCCCCGAAGCCGGTGGACTACGTGATCGCCCTGCCCGGCGGCGACAGTGGCCTCAGGGACCGGCTGACCCGGATCATCCGCACCGCCGTCACCGACGGCACCTGGCAGCGTGACTACGACCAGGCGCTCGGCACCGCGGGCCCCAAACCAGCCCCACCCAGCATCCCCAGCTGAACCCCGCGAGTCCCGCCCACAGTCACACCGAATGCGTGAAACGGATTCAGCATTTCGGTGTGACGCTAAGCGGGACTCGCGGGGGTTTTACAGGGGGTCGGCGCCGGGGAGGGCGGTGACGGTGACGGCCGAGGGGTTGACCGGTGGGGCGCTGCTGCGGCCGCGGCGGGACATGCGCTGCTCCAGCAGGGCCGCCAGCCTGGTCACCACCCAGTTGACCACCACGTAGATCAGGCCGATCACGATCAGCGTGGGGATGGTGTTGCCGTAGTTGGCCGACAGGATCCGGTAGTTGGACAGCAGATCCGCGAAGGACAGGATCGTGCTGCCGATGGCGGTGTCCTTCACGATGACCACGAGCTGGCTGACGATGGCCGGCAGCATCACCGTGACGGCCTGCGGCAGCAGGATGGTCAGCATGGTCTGGGTCTTGCGCAGGCCCAGCGCGTAGGACGCCTCGGACTGGCCCTTGGGCAGCGAGGCGATGCCGGCCCGGAACACCTCGGCCAGGACCGAGCCGTTGTACAGCACCAGACCCGTCACCACGGCGAACAGCGGCCGGATGTCGGAGTCGATGTCGGTGTACCAGACGTAGAAGAAGTTCGAGAACAGCATCAGCATCAGCACCGGGATGGCCCGGAACAGCTCGACCAGCACGCCGGCCGGCACCCGGATCCACACGTGCTCGGACAGCCGGGCGATGCCGAAGACCGCGCCGACCGGCAGCGCGATGACGATGGCCAGCACCGCGGCCATCAGCGTGGTGCCCAGGCCCGGGATCAGGTACTGGGTCCAGGTGGAGCCGTCGGTGAACGGCGTCCACATCTTGGCCGTGAGCTGGCCCTTGTCGCTCAGCGCCGTGAACACGTACCACGCCACCGCGGCCAGCACGGCCAGGAACACCACGCTGTAGATGGTGTTGCGCACCTTGGCCTTGGGGCCGGGCGCGTCGTAGAGGACGGAGGGCGCGCCGCTCATCGCTTCACCGCCACCTTCTGGGACAGCCAGCCCAGCACCAGGCCGACGGGGAGGGTCAGGATCACGAAGCCGATCGCGAACACGACGAAGACCAGCGAGCCGGCCTGCCCCTCGTTCTCGATCATGGTCTTCATCAGCACCGCCGCCTCGGCCACGCCGATGGCGCTGGCGATGGTGGTGTTCTTGGTCAACGCGATGAGCACGCTGGCCAGCGGGGCCACCACCGAGCGCAGCGCCTGCGGCAGCACCACGATGGTCAGCGTCTGCATGAAGCCGAGGCCCAGCGCGCGGGACGCCTCGGCCTGGCCGACCGGCACGGTGTTGATGCCCGAGCGGACGGCCTCGGACACGAAGGTGCCGGTGTAGAGGATGAAGGCCAGCACCGACAGCCGGAAGTTGGTGATGTCGATGGCCGACGTGGTGGTGTCGGTGGTCAGTGACACGCCGAGCGTCTGGTACAGGCCGAGGGACGCGGCCACCACCAGCAGGGTCAGCGGGGTGTTGCGGACGACGGTGACGTACGCGGTGGCGAACGCCCGCATCAGCCACACCGGGCTGACCCGCATGCCGGCCAGCACGATGCCCCAGACCAGGGCGCCGATCGCCGACCAGAACGTGAGCTGCACGGTGACCCAGAACGCACCGAGCAGGTCGTAGTTGCTCAGGAAGTCCACCTGGCAAGCTCCTCGGGTGTGAGAAGGGGCGCCGGACAACCGTCCGGCGCCCCCGACTTCAGAAGATCACTTCTCGGTGATCGGCGGCTCGGCCGGCACCTTGTAGTTGTCGCCGAAGTTCTTCTTCAGCGCGGCGGCCCAGGAGCCGTCCTTCTCCATCTCCTGGATGTAGCTGTCGATGGCGGCCTGGGTCTTGGTGTCGCCCTTCTTCAGGCCGACGCCGTAGGGCTCGGTGGAGAACGGCTTGCCGACGACCTTGAGCTTGCCGGCGTTGGCCGCGGCGTAGCCCTGAAGGATGATGTCGTCCGTGCTCAGCGCGTCGATGGCGCCGTTGAGCAGGCCGGTGACGCACTCCGAGTAGCCGCCGTACTGCTGGAGGGCCACCTGGTTGGCGAACTTGCTCTGGATGTTCTGGGCCGAGGTGGACCCGGTCACCGAGCAGAGCTTCTTGCCGTTGAGCGTCTCCGGACCGGTGATCGCCGTGTTGTCCGACTTCACCAGCAGGTCCTGGCCGGCGACGAAGTACGGGCCGGCGAAGGAGACCTTGGCCTTGCGCTTGTCGTTGATCGTGTACGTGGCGATCACCAGGTCGACGTCGCCCTGGGCGATCAGGTCCTCGCGCTGGGCCGAGGGGGCCTGCTTGAAGACGATGTTCTTCTCGTCGACGCCGAGCTTCTTGGCGATGTACTTGGCCACGTCGACGTCGAAGCCGGTGTAGCCGTCGGCCGTCTTCAGGCCGAGGCCGGGCTGGTCGAACTTGATGCCGACGGTCAGCTTGTTGGCCGTCTTGGCTCGGTCGACCAGCGAGTCGCTGCCGGCGGCCGCCTGCTGGCTCTTGCCACCGCAGGCGGTCACGGCCAGGGCCAGCGCCGCCACCACTGCGCCCGCGCGCAGAACCGGGCTCAACCGCATGATGTCTTTCCTCTCGGACGGTCGGTACTTCAGTGGCTGAGGATCTTGCCGAGGAAGTCGCGCGCCCGCTCGGAGCGGGGCGCGGTGAAGAACTCCTCGGTCGCGGCGTCCTCGACGATCTCGCCGTCGGCCATGAACACCACGCGGTCGGACGCGCGGCGGGCGAAGCCCATCTCGTGCGTGACCACCAGCATCGTCATGCCGTCGCGGGCCAGCGACGTCATCACGTCCAGCACCTCGTTGACCACCTCGGGGTCCAGCGCCGAGGTCGGCTCGTCGAACAGCATCACCTTGGGCTTCATGTTGAGCGCCCTGGCGATGGCGGCCCGCTGCTGCTGGCCGCCGGACAGCTGGGCCGGGTACTTGTCGGCCTGGTTGGCGATGCCGACCCGCTCCAGCAGCTCCATGCCGGTCCTGCGGGCATCGGCCGACGAAACGCCGCGCACCTTCACCGGGGCCAGCATGACGTTCTCGACGATCGTCTTGTGCGCGAACAGGTTGAAGGACTGGAAAACCATGCCCACATCGGCCCGCAGCCGGGCCAGCGCCTTGCCCTCGGCCGGCACGGGCACGCCGTCCACCTCGATGGCGCCCTTGTCGATCGGCTCGAGGCGGTTGATCGTGCGGCACAGCGTTGACTTGCCCGACCCGGACGGCCCGAGCACCACGACCACCTGGCCCTTGGGGACCTCGAGGTCGATGTTCTTGAGCACGTGCAGCGGACCGAAGAACTTGTCCACGCCCGCCATCCTGATCATCGGCGGCGTGGCGCCGGCAGCAGACATCGATCCTCCACGACGACAAAGGGGGCGGGTGTTGGCGGGAAACCTAGGGTTCACCGTCGACACCAGTCCAGGCAGCTTGACCAAGTCTTAGGGTTGCAGCTCAGTCACGCAGCCTAGCGGCGTGGCACCGGCCGTTCGCCCCGGGTGTGACGGACGCTCGACATCGACCGGCGTGTCCACAGTGGAGGAACGGACCCGTCGGCTGTCAAGACAGCCGAGTGTAAAGACTCGGCAAACTCTGCACGGTGAAATCGATCAGCTTCACTCGTTCGGAGTAATGCCCTCGGGGACCGCCCCGCCGGCGTGTGACCCCAGCCACCTAGAGTTGCTGTCGACCCCGCCGCACCGGCCGGGGAGGGACACGCGGGGAGGTGCCACTGGTGCGGGTACTGCTCGTCGAGGACGACGACCGGGTCGCCGAGGCGTTGCTGCCGGCCCTGGCCAGGCGGGGGCTGACGGTGGAGCGGCTGGCCACCGGGCGCGGCGTGCTCGACCGGCTCACCGGCGTCGACGTCGTGCTGCTCGACCTCGGCCTGCCCGACATCGACGGGATCACGCTGTGCCGGCAGATCAGGGCGGCCAGCGACGTGGCGATCATCGTGGTGTCGGCGCGCGGCGAGGTCGACGACCGGATCCTCGGTCTGCACGCCGGCGCGGACGACTACCTGGTCAAGCCGTACGACGTCGGCGAGCTGGTGGCCCGGGTGCACGCGGTGCGACGCCGTCGCGGCGACGCCGTGCCCGGGGCCGGCGGCGGCACCGCCGGCGTGGTCCAGGTCGGCGACGTGCACATCGACCTGGTTCGCCACCAGGTGACCGTGGCCGACGAGGCGATCACCCTGTCCCGCAAGGAGTTCCAGGTGCTGGCCCTGGTGGTCGGGGCCGGCGGCGCGGTGTGCACACGGGAGCGGATCATTGCCGAGGTGTGGGGCCGCAGCTGGGCCGGGGCCAACCGGACGCTGGACGTGCACGTGGCCACCCTGCGCACCAAGCTCGGCCGGCCGGCGCTGGTGGAGACCGTGCGTGGCGTCGGCTACCGGCTGACCGCCGACGGGCACGCCGGGGCCGGGGCCGGCTGAGGTGCGTACGCGGCTGCTCGGCAGCTTTGTCATCGTCGTCGCGATCCTGGTGCTGGGCCTGGGGATTCCGCTGGCGCTGACGTTCGCGCAGAACTTCCAGAGCGTGCAGTTCGCCGACCGGGCGGCCGACACCAGCCGCTACGCCTCGCTGTCGCAGCGGCTGCTCGTCAACGGCGGCGACGACCCCGGCCTGAACGACCAGCTGGCCAGCTATCACGACGTGTACGACATCGAGGTGGCCGTGTTCGACCGCGGCGACCAGGCGTCCGACGGCTCGTTTCGAGCGCTGGCCCGGGCCGGTTCGCTGATCGACCAGACCGACGCCGACGTCCATGACGATCTGGTCAACGCCCGCGCCGGCCGTGGCACCCAGCAGGGGGCGCTGCTGCTGCCGTGGAACGGCGCGCCGATGGTCGTGGCCGAGCCGGTGCTGGTCAACGGCGAGGTGCGCGGCGTCGTCGTCACGTCATCGCCGACCGACCGGACGCGGACGCTGATCTGGTTGTCCTGGGCGGCAATCCTGGTCGGTGGCGTGCTGGCGGTCGGGCTGGCCGTGCTGGTCGCGCTGCCGCTCGTACGCTGGATGCTGCGGCCGGTTCTGTTGCTGGACAACGCGACCGCCGCGCTGCTGCCGGCGATCGTCAACGGGCGCAAGGTGGATCCGGTCGGCGGCGACATCGGCCCGCCCGAGCTGCGCCGGCTCACCCGCTCCTTCGACCAGATGGCCGTCAGCGTCAGCGACGTGCTCGCCGCGCAGCGGGCCTTCGTCGCCGACGCCTCGCACCAGCTGCGCAATCCCTTGACGGCGCTGCGAATCCGTCTGTCCAATCTGGAGGGTCACGTCGATCCCGACGTGCAGGAGCAGCAGGCCGCCGCGCTGGAGGAGGCCGACCGGCTCAACCGGATCCTGGACGAGCTGCTGGCCATGGCCCGGGCCGAAAGTTCCTCCGTCGACCCGGTTCCGGTCGACGTGGACCAGGTCGTGAGCGCGCGGCTGCGGGCGTGGCAGGCCGTGGCCACCGCCAAGGGCGTCGCCCTCGTGCTGGACGGCGAGCCCGGCGGCATGTCGCTGGCCCCGCCGCGCGGCCTGGAGACCGTGCTGGATGCGTTGCTGGACAACGCTTTGAAGTTCACCGGCGACGACACCCTGGTGATGGTCGAGGTGCACCGCGTCGACGACCGGGTGCGGCTGGCCGTGCGCGATCACGGGCCCGGGCTGCACCCCGACGAGCTGGAGCGGGCCACCGACCGCTTCTGGCGCAGCGCCGGCCACCAGAACGTCCGCGGCTCCGGCCTCGGCCTGGCCATCGTGCGCCTACTCGTCGAACGCGTCGGCGGCACCGTCGACCTCTCCCTCCCCGACGGCGGCGGCCTCCGCGTAGCCTTCGACATCCCTGCCCTTTGAAGTTCGGAACGGACCATTCCTCTACTCGGAGTTTTGGAACGGTCCGTTCACACCTTCGCTGAGCGGTAGTACTCCAGGGCGCCGTCGTGGAGGGGGATGGGACGGGTCTCGATGGCCGAGCGGCGGTCGATCAGCTGCGCGGCCAGCGCCACCACCTGGTCCCGGTCGGTGGCCAGGTCGGGCTGGGCGTCGAACAACGTCCGCAGCAGGCCCTGGACCTCGTCGGACGGCATGTCCTCGCGGACCATCAGCAGGTTGTGCACGGCCAGCGTGCTCACCGGCTTGTCGCCCTGCCGCAGCTGCGGATAGGCGGTCGCCGGCACCGTCTCCACGTTGTAGTAGGGCAGGTCCTTCAGGTTCACGGTGGTCAGGTCGAGCATGCGGAGCTGGTCCGGGTGCGCCTTCATGGTGGCCGTGATGTCCGGCGTCGGCAGGCCGCCGGACCAGAACAGCGCGTCCACCCCGCCGGTGATCAGGTCGGGCAGCGAGTCGCGCAGGCTCTGCTGCTTGTACGAGTCGCTCGACTCGGGCAGGCCGGCCGCCTTGAGCAGGTTGCGGGCCACCACCGTGACGCCCGAGTTCAGGCTGCCGATGGACACCCGGTGGCCGGCCAGGTCGGCCAGCTTCTGGATCGGCGAGTCGCTGCGCACCAGGACCTGGATGTAGTCGTCGTAGATGCGGGCCAGCGCGCGCAGCCCGGCCGAGCCGCGAGCGGCCGCGTCGGCGGCCACGAACGCGATGTCGGCGTGGTTGTTGTGCAGGGCGACCAGGTTGTCCACCGAGCCGTTGGTCTGGAGCACCTTCTTGGTCAGGTCGAGCTGCTCCTGCCACAGGTCGGCCAGCCGCGAGCCGAGCGTGAAGTAGACGCCGCCGGGACCGCCGGTGGCGATGCGCAGCTGCACGCCGGACAGGCTGGAGCCGCAGGCCGCCAGGGTCGGCCCGGCGAGCGTCGCAGCGGCCCCTAGCATGATCAGGGCCCGTCGTGTCAGTGGCACCTGTCCATCCTGCCAGCAGGGGGTTCTACCCTGGGGACCGAGCGGTCGTCGGGAAGAGGTAGATGCAGTGACACGGAGTTACGAGATTCGCACGTTCGGTTGCCAGATGAACGTGCACGACTCCGAGCGGCTGGCCGGCATGCTCGAGGACGCCGGCTACACGCCCGCCGGCCAGGATTCGCCGCCCGACCTGGTCGTGTTCAACACGTGCGCGGTCCGCGAGAACGCCGACAACAAGCTGTACGGCACGCTCGGGCACATGCGGCCGCTGAAGACGGCCAACCCCGACATGCAGGTCGCGGTGGGCGGCTGCCTGGCCCAGAAGGACCGCAGCACCATCGTCCAGCGGGCGCCGTGGGTCGACGTCGTGTTCGGCACCCACAACATCGGCTCGCTGCCGACGCTGCTGGAGCGGGCCCGGCACAACAACGAGGCCCAGGTCGAGATCCTCGAATCGCTGGAGACCTTCCCGTCCACGCTGCCGGCGCGCCGCGACTCCGCCTACTCCGGCTGGGTGTCGATCTCCGTCGGCTGCAACAACACCTGCACCTTCTGCATCGTTCCGTCCTTGCGCGGCAAGGAGAAGGACCGCCGGCCGGGCGACGTGCTGGCCGAGGTGCAGGCGCTGGTCGATGAGGGCGTGCTCGAGGTGACGCTGCTCGGCCAGAACGTCAACTCCTACGGCGTCGAGTTCGGCGACCGGCTGGCCTTCGGCAAGCTGCTGCGCTCGGTCGGCCAGATCGACGGGCTGGAGCGGATCCGCTTCACCTCGCCGCACCCCAAGGACTTCACCGACGACGTGATCGCCGCGATGGCCGAGACACCGGCGGTCTGCCCCCAGCTGCACATGCCCCTGCAGTCCGGCTCGGACCGTCTGCTGAAGGAGATGCGGCGGTCCTACCGGACCGAGAAGTACCTGGGCATCCTGGACAAGGTGCGGTCGGCCATGCCGGACGCCGCGATCACCACCGACATCATCGTCGGCTTCCCCGGCGAGACCGAGGAGGACTTCCAGGGCACCCTGGACGTGGTGCGGCAGGCCCGGTTCGCCAGCGCCTTCACGTTCCAGTACTCCAAGCGCCCCGGCACGCCGGCCGCCTCGATGGACGGCCAGCTGCCCAAGGAGGTCGTGCAGGAGCGGTTCGACCGGCTGGTCGCCGTGCAGGAGGAGAACTCGCTGCTCGGCAACCAGGCCCAGGTCGGGCGGGAGATCGAGGTGCTGGTGGCGCAGGGGGAGGGCCGGCGCGACGAGGAGACGCAGCGGATGAGCGGCCGGGCCCGTGACGGCCGGCTCGTGCACTTCGCCGCCACGCCCGGCGTGCGCGCCGGCGACGTCGTGCACACCGTCGTCACCTACGCGGCGCCGCATTACCTGGTCGCCGACGGGGCACTCCTGTCCCACCGGCGGACCAGGGCCGGGGACAACACCGAGGCCGGTCTGCGGCCCAAGACCTCGGGGGTCAGCCTCGGGCTGCCCTCGTTCGGCACGCCGGCCCCGCTCGCGCCGGCCGAAGGATGTGCGATCCAGTGACTGACGACCTGTCCGACCTCCAGGTGGAGGTGCCCAAGGCCCCGCGCCGCGCGTTCCGTCAGATCGACCCGGGCGCCCGGGCCATGGTCATCGCCGTCTGCGTGATGCTCATGATCGTGTCCGCGCTGCTGCCCTGGGTCCAGTCGGCCAGCGGCTGGCAGGTGCTGTTCGGCCTGGCCCCCAAGGGCACCCCGATCGGGCTCGTGCCGGTGCTGTTCGCCTTCTGCGCCATGCTTTTCGGCGTCCTGGTGTCCGGCGCCGCGTTGGTCACCCGCCTGTGGGCACTGTCCTTCGCCGCCGCGGCGGGCTGCGGCTTCAGCCTGGTGACGTCGTTGTTGGCCGTCTGGTCGCAGCAGTCGACGTCCAGTCACGAGCCGGGTCCCGGCCCGGGCATCGGCATCATCCTGGGCCTGCTGACCCTGATCGTGCTGACCTTCCAGTGGGTGAAGCTGACCTTCGCCCGGGACTGATCGCGTACGAAAAAGGCCCCCACCGAACGGTGGGGGCCTTTTTCGTTGCTCAGCGGGTCGCGACTGCCTGCTCGGCCGCGGCCAGCCACTCACGCCACTGCGCCGCCTGGGCCTCGGCCTGCTCGGCGCGGCGCTTGTCGCCGGCCGACCGGGCCTTCGCCGCCTGCGCCTCGAACTGGGTCACGCGCTCGCGGAACTGCGCCACCCGGGCCTCGGCCTCCGGGTCGGTGCGGCGCCACTGGGCGTCGACCGCGCCGCGGACCTTCTCCTCGATGGACCGCAGCCGGCCCTCCAGCTCACGGACCCGCTCGCGCGGCACCTTGCCGATCTGGTCCCAGCGCTCCTGGAGCTTGTACAGGGCGTTGCGGGCCGCCTCCAGGCCGGCGCCCGGGTCGATGCCCTCGGCCTCGGCCAGCAGCTCTTCCTTGAGCTTGGCGTTCGTGCCGAACTCGGCGTCCCGCTCGTCGAAGGCGGCCGACCGCCGCGCGAAGAACTTGTCCTGCGCGGCCCGGAAGGCCTGCCACAGCGCGTCGTCCGACTCCTTGGGCGCGCGGCCCGCGGCCTTCCACTCGACCATCAGGTCCTTGTAGCGACCGGCGGTCACGCCCCAGTCGTCCGAGCCCGCGAGCGCCTCGGCCTCGTCGACCAGCTCCTGCTTGCGGGTCTTGGCCGTCGCCCGCTGCCGGTCGAGATCGGCGAAGTGCGCGCCACGGCGGCGGTTGAAGGCGTCCCGTGCCTTGGAGAACCGGCGCCACAGCTGCTCGTCGGTCTTGCGGTCGACGCCGCGGATCGTCTTCCACTCGTCGAGAATGGCCCGCAGCCGGTCCCCGGCGGACTTCCACTGGGTCGACTCGTTGGCCAGCGTCTCGGCCTCCTCGACCAGCGCCTGCTTGCGCTGGGCCGACTCGGCGCGGGCGGCGTCGCGAGCCACCTTGGCCTTGTCGACGGCCTTCTCGGCGGTGGCGATCACGTGCGCCACCCGGGCCCGCAGCGCCGCGAGGTCGCCGACGACGGCCGCGTCGGTCAGGCCGTCACGGACGTGCTTCGCGCTGGTCAGCGCCTGCTTCGGGTCGCCGGCGCCGGACTTCAGCCGCGCCTCGAGCAGCTCGACCTCGGTACGCATGTCGTCGAAGCGGCGGGCGAAGTGGGCCAGCCCCTCGGCCGGCTCGCCGGCCTGCCAGGACCCGACCTCGCGCTCACCGTCCTCGCCCTTGACATAGACCTTGCCGGCCTCGTCCACCCGGCCCCACCGGGTCGGATCATCCGAGGCGACCGGCACCGGCGGCGGCGTGGACCCCGCCGTCGCCCCCGCGCCGCCCCCACTGGACTGGCCCGCCTCGGGCTGCGGCACCGGCGTCACTTCCGTGGCCACCTGCTCCGCCGCCGCCTGCTCGACCCCGTCCACCGGGGCCGTCTCCTGGTCCGTCATCGCCGGCTTCCTCCTCGCCTGCCACCATGAGCCCGTGCCGGGGCACGAGCGCCCCGCACACCGGCGAGGCCCAAACGACCGGGTACTCCGAACGCGTGGTCCGAATACCTTCGCCGGGCATTCAAACAGGTCAGGGCTCGGCTGTGTACTCCGAGTCGGCAGGTAGCGTGCCGTATCGTGATCGTAGGCGTTGCCGTGGTGCCCCATCCGCCCCTGCTGGTACCCGAACTGGTGGCCGGCGCGGTGGCCGAGACGGAGGCCGTCAGACGCGCCTGTGTGGCCGCCGGCAAGCGGCTAGCAGCGCTAAGCCGGGAGTGGCTGGCCATCGCCGGATCGGTTGATTTCTGCGGCCTGACCAGCGCGGATGCCGTCGGCTCCTTTCGTGGCTACGGCGTTGACAAGATCGTCTCCCTGTCCGAGGCCTCGGCTACGGGCGAGGTCGATCCGGCGCTTCCGCTGCCGGTGTTGGTCGCCGGGTGGCTGCGGGAGCAGGCCGGGGCGGCCCGGGTCGTCGTCGAGACGGTCGATCCGCGGGGTTCGGTCGACGACAGTCGGCGAGTGGGCGAACGGCTGGCCCGACAGGACCGTCCGGTCGGGCTGCTCGTGCTGGGCGACGGGTCGAGCCGGCATCCCGGGCCGGCCGGTCACCCCGACGAGCGATCGATCGGTTACGACGCGTCGGTGCGGGACGCTCTTGCCGCCGCCGATGTGGACGCCTTGCTGGGGCTGGACGTCCCGCTGGCGGCCGAGCTGGACGTGTCCGGCCGGGCGGCGTGGCAGGCGTTGGCCGGGGCCGCAGCGGGCCGTTCGTGGCGGGGCGAGCTGTTGTACTCCGACTCCCCGTTCGGTGTCGGGTACCACGTGGCCTGCTGGGAGCCGGCGTGAGCGAGCTTGCGAGCGAACCGATTCCACGCAGTACCGTGCGTCCCATCGCGGTGGTCGGTCCGACCGCCGCCGGCAAGTCCGACCTCGGCGTCGAGCTCGCCCTGCGGTTCGGCGGCGAGGTGATCAACGCCGACGCCATGCAGCTGTACCGGGGGATGGACATCGGGACGGCCAAGCTGTCCATGGCCGAGCGTCGCGGCGTGCCCCATCACATGCTCGATGTCCTGGATGTCACCGAGACCGCTTCCGTCGCCGCCTACCAGCGCCAGACCCGGGAGTTGATGGAGCGCCTCATCGCCTCCGGCGTGACCCCCATCCTCGTCGGCGGTTCCGGCCTGTACATCCAGGCCGTCCTCGACGAGCTCGAGTTCCCCGGCACCGACCCCGCCATCCGGTCCCGTCTCGAAGCGGACCTAGCAACGCTAGGTTCCGAAGCACTGCACACAAAGCTAGCAACGCTAGATCCCCTGGCAGCGACAGCCATCCTCCCTTCCAACGGCCGTCGCGTCGTCCGGGCCCTAGAGGTCATCGAGCTCACCGGCCGCCCTTTCTCGGCCACCATGCCCAAGCGCGGCGAGCCCCGTTTCGGCACCGTCCAGATCGGCATCGACCGCGACGTAGCGGAGTTGGACTCCCGCGTCGACCTCCGCGTAGATCTCATGTACTCCGCGGGTCTGGTCGCCGAGGTCCAGTCCCTCGAGCCCCTCGGCCTCCGCTCCGGCCTCACCGCTTCCCGCGCCCTCGGCTACCAGCAGACCTTGGCTTACCTCGACGGCTCTTGCGACCTCCCCACCGCCGCGGCTGACACCGCCCGCGCCACCCGCCGCTTCGTCCGCCGCCAGCGCTCTTGGTTCCGCCGCGACCACCGCATCACCTGGTTCGACGGCGCCCGCCCCGATCTGTTCGAGGCCGTCGGCGCGATACTCTGAACGGGTGGGTATCGAGTTCGTCAAGGGGCATGGCACCGAGAACGACTTCGTCGTGCTGCCCGATCCCGACGGCACGCTGGAGTTGACCGAGTCTCGCGTGCAGGCCCTGTGTGACCGTCAGCGCGGGCTCGGCGCCGACGGTGTCCTGCGCGTCGTGCCCAACAAGCTCTTCTCCGGTTCCGGCGACGGTTGGTTCATGGACTACCGCAACGCCGACGGCTCGATCGCCGAGATGTGCGGCAATGGCGTTCGGGTCTTCGCCACCTACCTCGTCGACGCCGGCCTGGCTTCACCCGGCGAGTTCGTCGTCGGCACCCGGGCCGGCGACCGTCCCGTCGTCGTGCACCCCGACGGCTCCGTCACCGTCCAGATGGGCCCCACCCGCGTCTTCGGCGAGTCCGTCGCCACGCTCGGCGGCGTCAACTTCCCCGGCGTCGCCGTCGACGTCGGCAATCCCCACCTCGTCTGCGTCACCGACGTCCCCGTCGCTTCCCTCGACCTCTCCGTCGCCCCCGGCCGGGACCAGTCCCTGTTCCCGCACGGCGTCAACGTCGAGTTCGTCAACCGCCTCTCGCCCACGTCCCTCGCCATGCGCGTCCACGAACGCGGCGTCGGCGAGACCCGCTCCTGCGGCACCGGCACCGTCGCCACCGTCGCCGCCCACCTGCACCTCCTCGGCCTCCCCACCGGCTCCGCCACCGTCACCATCCCCGGCGGCCAGGTCACCGTCACCATCGACGCCGCCGACAGCACCCTCACCGGCCCCGCCGTCCTCGTCGCCCGCGGCGAACTCAGCGACGCCTGGTGGGCTTCCCGCTGACGGGCACCTGACCGTTCACAGGTGATGCCAGGCGTGCGCGCAGCCGGCGGCGCAGGACCTGGCCCGCCGTCGTTCGTCCGCGACGCCGAGCAAGGACACGAG
The DNA here is from genome assembly GCF_028622115.1 of Kutzneria chonburiensis. NCBI lineage: Bacteria > Bacillati > Actinomycetota > Actinomycetes > Pseudonocardiales > Pseudonocardiaceae > Kutzneria > Kutzneria chonburiensis. Next base: position 5,174,616 of record NZ_CP097263.1, on the reverse strand, counting down.
TAGCCGGAACGACTTTGCCCACTCGTCCGGCGGCAGGCCGGCGATCTTCGCCAGCCGTCCTCGGGCCAGCAGCACGGCCGGGGTGTGGGTGGTGAGAAGTCCAGCCCGGCGAACACTTTCCGGCATGTCGTCCGGGACGGCGCGAGCCTGGACGCAGAACTCCGTCAGGCGCAGCAGGACCTCGGACCGGTGGTCGGCGGTCAGCCCGGCGAACCAGGCCGCACCTTCGTCCAACGGCCGAAGACCCTGAGCCAACTCGTTGAGCCGGAGCGCCTGCTCGTCCATGCCGGCATCCTGCCGAACCGGGATCGTCAGCCGGCGGCCTGGTCGGCGATGGACTGCTCGTAGGCGGCGCGGGCGGTGGGGTCGACGGAGGTGAGGGCGCGGCGGTCGCCGATGAGGCGGCGGGCGGAACGCATGAGGGGTTCGGGAGTGAGGGCGTTGAGGAGGTCCCAAGCGGCGAGGTAGCGAGGGACGGGGACCTCGGCGCGGCGGGTGGCGAGGGTGCGGAAGATGGCGGTGGCGACGGTGGAGGGGGAGACGGTGGGAAGGCCGCGGCCGAGGGGGACGCCGGACGAGAGGCGGGTGCGGACGGCGGAAGGCAACACCGTGCTGACGCTGACGCCGGTGGGGGCGAACTCGGCGCGGACGGCGGCGGAGAGGCCGACGGCGGCGAACTTGCTGGCGTTGTAGACGGCCATGCCGGGAATGGGGATCTTGCCGGCCATGGAGGCGACGTTGACGATGTGGCCCCGGCGGCGAGAGATCATGTGGGGGAGCACGAGGCGCATGCCGTGCACCGGTCCCCAGAGGTTGACGTCGATGGTGGTGCGGGAGGTGGCCTCGGGCTCGGCGAGGAAGTCGCCGAGCGGCATGACGCCGGCGTTGTTGACGAGAACGTCGATGCGGCCGAAGGAATCGAGCACGGCGCGGACGCAGTCGGAGAACGAGCCGGCGGAAGAAACGTCTGCGGTGTAAGGGAAAGCCTGAGGGCCGATGGACTGGGCGGCCTCGGTGGCGGCGGCGCCGTCGAGGTCGGCGACGCAGACGATGGCGCCGTGCCGGGCGAAGAGCTCGGCGGTGGCGAGGCCGATGCCGCGGCCGCCGCCGGTGATGAGGACGACGGCGCCGTGGGGGTCGATGGCTGGGTAGGTCACGCGCGGGTGTCCTCTCGAACTCGGTCGCCGACGCGGTAGTCGGACGGGTCGAAGCGGCTGAGCGAGCGGATCATGCGGTCGGTGGCCCAAGGCCACGAGAAGCTGTTGCGGCCGTTGGCGTCGATGAAGTAGCTGCGGCAACTGCCGGCGGAGTAGGCGGTGCCGGGCAGGGCGGCCTGCACGCGAGCGTTGAAGGCGTCCTGGATGGGGCGGCGTACTTCGAGGCTGTCGACGGAACGCAGGTGCCGCAAGGCGGACATGATGTAGGCCAGCTGTGCCTCGATGATGACGAAAGCCGAGTTGACGGTGCCGAGGCTGGGACCGAGCACGAGGAACAGGTTGGGAAAGCCGGCGATGGTGGTGCCGAGGTAAGCCTGCGGACTGCCCTGCCAGTGATCGGCCAGGCTGGCCCCGTCGGCGTCGAAGACCCGGCCGGCGATGGGCAGGTCGAGGATGCGGAACCCGGTGCCGAGGATGATCGCGTCGACCTCGGCGGACGTCCCGTCGACGCCGATCACGGTGTTGCCCCGGATCTCGGCGACGCCGGTGGCGTGCACGTCGACGTTGGCTCGCGTGAGAGAAGGGTAGTAGTCGTTGGAGACGAGCGGACGGGTGCAGCCGACGGGATAGTCGGGCGTGACCTTGCGCCGCAGCTGGGGATCGCGAATGGCCCGCCGGATGTTGGCCTCGGCGATGGCGCGCAACAGCGGCTGCGTCCTCAGCCGGCGGAAGGCGAAGCCGAGACCCTCCAAAGCCCGATATTCCAGGCTGCGCAAGGCGTTTCGGAAGCTCCGCCGACGGAGCAACTGCCGTTCGACGGTGGGAATGTGGTGGTCGGGCTTGGGCAGCACCCACTGCGGCGTCCGCTGGAACAGGTGCAACCGTTGCACCGCAGGGGCGATCGCCGGCACGAACTGCACGGCCGACGCCCCGCTGCCGACCACGGCGACCCGTTTGCCGGTCAGGTCGACGTCGTGATCCCACCGCGAGGAGTGGAACACCGGCCCGGAGAACTCGGCCAGACCGGGGATGTCCGGCAGGTTGGGCGTGTGCCACGGCCCGGCGGCGGCGATGATCGCCCGCGCGGTGATGTCACCGTCGATTGTGGACAGACGCCACCGGGACATTGTTGGATCCCAGTGGCTTTCCAACACCTCGACGCCCAGCCGCACGTGCTCGGTGACGCCGAAACGGTCGGCCGTGTCGCCCAGGTAGGTCAGGATCTCCGGCTGCTTGGCGAAGACGCGGCTCCAGTCCGGATTGGGCGCGAAGGTGTAGGAGTACAGCCGCGACGGCACGTCGCAGCCGCAGCCGGGGTAGGTGTTGTCCCGCCAGGTGCCGCCGACGGAGTTTCCCTTCTCCAACACGACAAAGTCGCGTACGCCCTGCTGGCGCAGCCGCACCGCGGCCCCGATGCCGGACGCGCCGGCGCCGATCACCACGACCTCGAACTCGTCCGTTGTCATCGCCGTGCTCCTTGTCGTGCCGTCGAAAGCGCTGCCTCCAGGGCGGGCAGCCGCCGTCGTGGCTCCATGAAATTCGGGCCCATCCCGGCCAGTTCCGACATCGACGGGCACACCAGCACCACCCGGGTGCCGACCGACTCCAGCAGCGCGGCCTCGCGGGCCAGGCCGCGAGTCATCGGCTTGCGTAGCAACGACTCCAGGCGTCCGCCGAGCCCGCCGACTCGAGCGCCGTCAGGGAGGCCATCGGCGCGATGACTACTACCTCGTCAAGGTCGAGGCCGGCGACCAGGTCGGCGGACGCGGTCGAGGCGACGCCGCCGTCCAGATAGCGCCGACCGTCGATCGTGACCGGCGGATACCAGCCGGGGACGGCCCACGACGCCCGCACGGCGTCCCGTAGCGAGGCGGCCGGTGCCCCGGGTGCGCCGAAGGCCACCCGCTCGCCGCTACGAGCGTCGACGGCGACGGACCACACCGCCGGGTGATCCAGTGTCAGGTCGTCCGTGAGCCGGTCGAGAAAGCCGGGATCGGTGCGTCCCGGCGGGGCCAATCCGGCTAGCGCTGCTAGGTATTCACGCCGCCGTAAACCTAGCAACGCTAGCCGCCACGAAGGACGGCCGAAGGGGAAGGCCGGACGTGGGGCCGGCGGCTGGGTGAAGAAGCGGCGGACCGATGGCCGTGCCGGCGGGTCGTCACGGTGCGCGGCCAGCAATTCGTCCACGCCGACGCCCGCGCCGAGCATCGCGCCCAGGCTCGCGCCGGCCGAGGTGCCGACGATCGCCGTCGCCGTCCGCGGATCCCAGTCCCACGCCCGCGACACGGCGGCCAGCGCGCCGACCTGCCAGGCCCCGCCGACCGTGCCGCCGCACCCGAGCACCAGACCGCGTCTCATGTCGCCTCCGGATTTGAGATAATGACACTATCCAAGTAAGCATGGTATCTCGATAGTGTCAACAGGTAGGATTTCGCCGTGCCGCGACTGACCCGGGCCGAGTCCCAGACCCGCAACCGCGAACAGGTGCTCGCCGCCGCGCGGGAACTGTTCCTGCGGGACGGCTACCGGGCGACCTCACTGGCCGCGGTGGCCGACGCCGCCGGCTTCTCCACCGGCGTCGTGTACTCCAACTTCAGCGGCAAACCCGAGCTCGCTCTGCTTGTGGTGCAAGGACTTCAGGCCGAACACACCGAGGCGGTCCGCGGCGCGCTCGACCACGCCCGCACGCCCGAGGCGCTGGCCCGCGGTCTGCGCGACTGGGCCGAGGCCGCCTTCGCCTCCGGCTGGCCCCGCTTCGAGCTCGAGTTCGCCCTCGACACCCGATCCGACCCGCAGACCGTCGAGTTCTTCGTCGAACGCCAGCGTTATGGCGCCAACCTGGTCGCCGGCATCATCCGGGAGCGCCTGCCCGCCGAGCTCACCGCCGTGCTGCCGCTGGACGCCATCGCCGACGCCGTCATCGACCTGCTCATCGGCTTCGCCATCCGCCGCATCATCGACCCCGCCGCCCCGCTCGACCGCGTGGAGCACCTCCTCCGCGCCACCCTGGCGTTCCAGATCTGAGGTGGACGACCGGGATTTCGTGCTGACGATCCACGAGGTGTTCACCATCCCTGGCCGAGGCACGGTCGTGGTGGGAACCGTCGAGTCGGGCGTGCTCCGCGGCGGCCAGACCGTCGGCGTGTGGGCCGGCGATCACCTGATCGCCACCACGCCCGCGTGGTTCGAGCTGATCTGGCGTCCGGACCATCCTCGCCGCCTCAGCCTCCTGCTCAGCGACGTCGACCGTGGTGTCGTCGGCGTCGGTCACATCGTCCGGCGGTCCGCCGGCTGATCCGCGATGTCCGTTCCGTTCAAGACGCGGGGGCCATGCTGGAGACATGAGCGTTGACCTGAAGCGAGCGGGGGCCTTTCTGGCCGGGCACGGGCGGGTGCTGGACCGGCGGAGGTTCGAACTGCTGGTGGGCCAAGGGAATCCCGAGGCGGTGCTGGCGGCGGTGGACGGGTATCGGAACGCGGACGGTGGGTACGGCTGGGGGCTGGAGCCGGATCTGCGGGCGGGGGAGAGTCAACCGGCGGGGGCGCTGCACGCGTTCGAGGTGTTCGCGGAAGTGGGGCCGGTGACGACGCCGAGGGCGAAAGAGCTGTGCGACTGGCTGGACGAGGTGACGCTGGAAGACGGAGGACTGCCGTTTGCCCTCCCAACGCAAGACCCGACGGGGTGTGCGCCGTTCTGGGCGCAGGCGGACCCGACGGTCTCCACGTTGCAGAGCACGGCGTTCGCGGCGGGAATGGCGCACCGGGTGGCGAAGCACGACCCGGCCGTCGCGAAGCATCCCTGGCTGGCGAAAGCGACCGGGTACTGCCTGGAAGCCATTGCGGCGATGGAGAAGCAGCCGCACGCCATCGAACTGTCGTTCGCGGTCAAATTCCTGGACGCGGCGGGGGACAAGGAGCTGCTGACCCGGCTGGGGAGGTTCGTGCCGGCCGACGGGCTGGTGCCGGTGGCGGGCGGCAGTGAAGGGGAAACGCTGCGCGGACTGGACTTCGCGCCGGTGGTGAGCGAAGACGTGATCGAAGCGGAGCTGGATCGGCTGGAAAGCCGACAGCAGGAGGACGGCGGCTGGACGGTGGACTTCGCCAGTTTCTCGCCGGCGGCGGCGCTGGAATGGCGTGGCTACGCAACGGTTATGGCGGTCTCGACGCTCACACGGGCGGGTCGGGTGTGAGCCACGTGCGGGTGGCCGCCAGGTGCTAGTCCGGCGACCGCCCGCACGGGCGTCCGCGCAGGTCAGACGACCTGCGAGGTCGGAAGGTCGCGCATGGTGCGCAACGGGGAGGCGAGCAGCCAGAGCACGGCGAGCATCTCGCCGACCGACCCCACCCACAGCGCGCCGCGTGGGGTGAGCCACGCGGCCAGGGCGCCGCCGATGAGCCCGCCGATGGGGATGGTGCCCCAGATCAGGAACCGCACCGACGCGTTCATCCGCCCCAGCAGGTGATCAGGGCAGATGGCCTGCCGGTAGCTGACCTGAGCGACGTTGTAGACCACCGCGCTCAAACTGAAGGCCAGCCCGGCCACGGGGAACAGAGCCAGCCGCCAGCCCGGCTCGGTCAGCGGCATGAGCAGCGTGAACGGTCCGGCGACGAGCATGCTCAGCCAGATGATCCGGGCCTGTCCGACCGCCCGGCTCAACCGCGTGGCGACGAGGCTGCCGACCACACCACCGATGCCGCCACCGGTCATGAGCAGGCCGGCGAGACCGGTGCCGACGCCGAGCTGCCGGATCAGGAACAGCATCGTGGCCGCCACGGAGACGGAGCTGAACAGGTTGGACGTCCCGGTGCAGAACGTGATGGCCCGCAACGTCGGCTGATGGAGCACGAACCGCAGGCCCTCGGCGATCTCGAGGCGCATGCTCCGCCGCTCGGTCCGCACGGGCGAAGGCTCCTCGGCCCGGATCCGCAGCAGGAACAACGCGGAAGCCAGGAAGCCCAAGGCGGTCGACAGCACCGACGTCGCGGCGCCGATGGCCTGGACCAGCAGACCGGCCAGCGCGGGGCCGGAGACCTGGGCGACGGACTGGCTGGACTGGAGCTTGGCGTTGCCCTCGACGATGTGCTCCCGCCCGACCAGCGACGGCAGATACGACTGGTACGCCACGTCGAAGAACACCGTGAGCAGCCCGACCAGCAGCGCGACGACGATCAGCTGCCACACGGTCAGCACGTGCAGCCACCACGCCACGGGAATGGTCGTCAGCAGGGCGAACCGGCAGAAGTCGGCCCGCAGCATGAGGGTCTTCGCCGCAACCGGTCGACCCAGACCCCGGCCGGCAGCCCGACCAGCAGGAACGCGGCGGTCTCGGCGGCGGTCAGGGCGCCGACCTCGAACGGCGTCGCGGCGAGCTGGGTGACGGCGAGCGCGGGAATCGCGAACTGGCCGATGGAGGCGCCGAACTGGCTGAGCGTGTCGCCGGCCCACAGCTGGCGGAAGTCGCGATGCTGCCGCAGAGACATGCGCGACAGCCTCAACGACTGATTGGAAACTGTCAATCAGTTACTCTGGACGGGTGCCGCTCGCCGTCAAGAAGCGCCCCGCGACCAGGGCAGAAGCCGCCGCCCTGGCCTCGGACGTGCGCCTGCGCATCATCCGGCTCACGCAGGGCCGCGAGATGACCAACAAGGAGCTGGCGGCGGCGCTGGGCAAGGACCCGGCGACCACGCTGCACCACGTGCGCAAGCTCGTGGACACGGGCTTCCTGATCGAGCGGCCGTCCCGCCGCGGCACCCGCGGCTCGCGGGAGAAGCCGTACCTGGGCACGCAGCTGTCCATCGAGCTCAGCATCGACGAGGGCGAGGAGCGGGAGGCGGTCGCCGAGGCAGCGCTCGGCGCCTTTCTGGGCGAGATCGCCGACCTCGGGGTGGCCGCCGCCAACCTCACGCGCGTCGTCTACCAGCTGCCGGCCGAGCAGACCGAACAGCTGCTGACCAGGCTGCATTCGGTCCTGGCCGAGTACGTCGACCTGCCGTTCGACCCGGCCGCCGAGCGCACCGCGATCTTCCTGGCCAGCTACCGCGGCGCCTGATCGGTAACGGAGTGGACAGCACGTGGGACACTGGATGTCAAGATGACGGAAACCTACGCATTCGATCCTGACGACACGGCCGACGACGAGCTGTTGTCGACAGGCGAGCTCGAACTCGCCGACCGCGCGGCGCTGCGCCGCATCCAAGGGCTGTCCACCGAACTCGAGGACATCACCGAGGTCGAGTACCGACGGCTCCGGCTGGAGCGGGTGGTGCTCGTCGGGGTGTGGACCGAGGGCAGTGCCGCCGACTCCGACGCCTCCATGGCCGAGCTGGCCCGACTGGCCGAGACCGCGGGCTCGCACGTGCTGGAGGGCCTGATCCAGCGGCGCGACCGCCCCGACCCGGCGACCTACGTCGGCTCCGGCAAGGTCCGCGAGGTGCGGGACGTGGTCGTGGCCACCGGCGCCGACACGGTCATCTGCGACGGCGAGCTGTCCTCCGGCCAGCTGCGCAACCTGGAGGACCGGCTCAAGGTCAAGGTGGTCGACCGGACCGCGCTGATCCTGGACATCTTCGCCCAGCACGCCCAGTCCAAGGAGGGCAAGGCGCAGGTCGAGCTGGCCCAGCTCCAGTGCCTGCTGCCGCGCCTGCGCGGCTGGGGCTCGGCGATGTCCCGGCAGGCCGGCGGACGGGCCGGCGGCGCGACCGGCGGTGTCGGTCTGCGTGGTCCCGGTGAGACCAAGCTGGAGACCGACCGGCGGCGCATCCACAAGCGGATCTCCAAGCTGCGCAAGGAGATCGCCGCGATGAGCGTGGTGCGGGACACCAAGCGCGGCCGGCGGGTGGCCAACGACGTGCCCAACGTGGCCATCGTCGGCTACACCAACGCCGGCAAGTCCAGCCTGCTCAACGCCATCACGTCGGCCGGTGTGCTGGTGGAGGACGCGCTGTTCGCCACCCTGGACCCGACCACCCGGCGCTCGCAGACCCCGGACGGCCTGCCGTACACGCTGACCGACACGGTCGGCTTCGTCCGGCACCTGCCGCACCAGATCGTCGAGGCGTTCCGCTCCACCCTGGAGGAGGCCGCCGACGCCGACCTGCTGCTGCACGTGGTCGACGGATCCGACGCCCGGCCGGAGTGGCAGGTCAGCGCGGTGCGCGAGGTGCTCGGCCAGATCGGCGGCGAGCTCGACCGGTCGATGCCGGCCGAGTTGGTGGTGGTCAACAAGATCGACGCCGCCGACGAGGTCGCGCTGGCCCGGCTGCGCAACCTGTTGCCGGGGGCGATGTTCGTGTCGGCCCACACCGGTGACGGCGTGGCCGCGCTGCGTGAGGCGGTCGCGAGCCGGCTGCCGGCGCCGAACCTGCTGGTCGAGGTCCTGGTGCCGTACACACGGGGCGAGCTGGTGGCCCGGGTGCACGCCGAAGGCGAGGTGCTGGCCGAGGATCACACCCCGGAGGGCACCGCGCTCAAGGCCCGGGTCCGCGGTGACCTCGCGGGCGCTCTCGAGGCGTTCGCGGTGGATGGGACGCCGGCGTAGGTACCCCTGGTCCGCCGCGGCGGTTACTGTAGGGGGGACGAGGTTCATGCGGTGAGGAGGAACGGCTATGGGCGAGTTCAGCCCCTGGCACCTGGCGATCGTGGCACTGGTGTTCGTCGTGCTGTTCGGCGCGCGCAAGCTGCCTGACGCGGCTCGCGGCATCGGCCAGTCCCTGCGCATCTTCAAGGCGGAGATGAAGGCGGGCATCGACGGCGACCCCAAGCCGGCCGAGACCCCGGCCCAGCCGGCGTCGACCGCGCAGTTCGCCGAGCCGCTCCCGGCCACGCCGGTCACCACGCCGACGACTCCCGCACAGCAGCCGCACACCACGGCCTGAGGCGTCGCAAACACGAACGGCCCCCGCCCCGACACTGTCGGGGCGGGGGCCGTTCGGCTGTCGTCAGAGGCGGCGGAGAACCGCGACCACCTTGCCCAGGATCTCGGCCTCGTCGCCGAGAATGGGCTGGTAGGCCTCGTTGTGCGGCATCAGCCACACGTGGTCGTCACGCCGCTTGAACGTCTTCACGGTGGCCTCGCCGTCGATCATCGCGGCCACCACGTCGCCGTTCTCCGCGGTCGGCTGCTGGCGCACGGCCACGAAGTCGCCGTCGGTGATGGCGGCGTCGACCATCGAGTCGCCGACCACCTTCAGCAGGAACAGCGAGCCCTCGCCGACGATCTCCTTCGGCAGCGGGAACACGTCCTCGAAGGACTGCTCGGCCAGGATCGGCCCACCGGCGGCGATCCGGCCGACCAGCGGCACGTACACCGGCTGGACGCCCGGCGTGGCCGCGGCCCCGCCGCCCATGGCGGCCTCGCCGCTCAGCATGCCGACCGCCCGCGGCCGGTTGGCGTCGCGGTGCAGGTAGCCCTTGCGCTGGAGCATCTTCAGCTGGTGCGACACCGAGGAGGTCGAGGTCAGGCCGACCGCGTCGCCGATCTCGCGGATGCTCGGCGGGTAGCCCCGCCGCTCGACCGACTCCTGGATGACGCGCAGCACCTTGCGCTGACGCGGGGTCAGCCGCGGGTCCTGGGACGGCGAGTCGTCCGCCTCGTCCATCACCTCGACCTCGGCCACAGGACCTCCTACGTCGCCTTCGGCGCTCTTGCGTGCCATCACGCTGCCCTCCTCCTCGACGCCGACCTCCCCGGCGGCGCCCCATGCCCAGTGATCTTCAGGCTCCCACGGTAGCCCGGCGGGCCGATTCGATCAAACACCTGTTCGAAGGACACGCCGTCGAACACTCGACCCGGCCGGTCTCGTGTGGTACATCTTCGCACGGACGTTCGATAGAACGCCTGTTCGATCATGGGAGGCGTCATGGCGACCCAGGAGCTGCTGATCAGGCCCGGCACCCGCCGCACCCGGGTGCTGCGCACCGGCGCGGGCGACTTCCGCCGCCCTCCTGGCCGTCCCCGCCCCGTCCATGCCCCCGGTGTCGCCACCGCGGCCGCCTGCGGCCCCAAGCAGATGTCCGGCGGCGTGCAGCTGGCCCTGGTCGGCCTGCTGACCTTCCTTGCGTGCCTTGGCCTTGCCGCCGTGAACGGCCTGTCCTCGACCGGCTCCGCGCCGGTGCCCTCCGGTGTCGCCACCGTGCAGGCGCAGGACGGCGAGACCCTGCCCGAGCTGGCCCACCGGGTCGTCCCGAACAGCCCGGTCGACGAGGTCGTGGACCGCATCGTCACGCTCAACCACCTCGGCGACCGCGCGCTGCACGCCGGCCAGCCGCTCCAGGTCCCCGCGTAGCACATCACCCGATCGGTGTTTCACCCGAGTGCCCGAGTGACATTTGGCGCACCATCTCTCTCAACACGTGGTCGGACGGCGTGTCGCGGTTTGCGTAGCGGCCCGGCGAGGCATACCTTCTACCCCTACATCTAGTGGTTCGCAGCGCTGAAGCTGTCCACAAGTTGTGGGTAACCGCCCCCAACCTGTGGATGACTTGAGCCGTTGTGCAGGTCGGGGAGGAGTTGGGTCGCCGTGCGATGCCCGTTCTGTCGGCACCCGGACTCCCGGGTGGTGGATTCCCGGGAGGTCGAGGAGGGCCAGGCGATCCGCCGCCGCCGCTCCTGCTCCCAGTGCAGCCGCCGCTTCACCACCGTCGAAGAGGCGGTGCTCGCCGTCGTCAAGCGGTCCGGGGTCACCGAGCCGTTCAGCCGGGACAAGGTGGTCACCGGCGTGCGCCGGGCGTGCCAGGGCCGCCCGGTCGACGAGGACGCCCTGCAGCAGCTGGCCCAGCGGGTCGAGGAGTCGATCCGCTCCACCGGCTGCGCCGAGATCCCCAGTCACGAGGTCGGGTTGGCCATCCTCGGCCCGCTGCGTGACCTGGACGGGGTCGCCTATCTGCGCTTCGCCAGCGTCTACCGCTCGTTCTCCTCGGTCGAGGACTTCGAGAAGGAGATCGCCGAGCTGAAGCGCGCCGAGTTCGACGCAGATCGGGAGTCTGCGACCTAACCGATGAGCAGACGCAGGTTTCGCCGCCCCGCGCGCGGGGCGGTCATGTTGACGCGCAAGAAACTGGAACGAGAGGGCACGGTCATGACGAAGGCCGTCAGTAAGTCGGGGCTGAACGTGCAGCGGGTCTACACGACCGAGGGCGTCCATCCCTACGACGAGGTGACCTGGGAGCACCGCGACGTCGTCATGACGAACTGGCGCGACGGCTCGGTCAACTTCGAGCAGCGCGGCGTCGAGTTCCCCGACTTCTGGTCGGTCAACGCGACGAACATCGTGACCAGCAAGTACTTCCGCGGCGCCGTTGGCACCGATGTGCGCGAGCGCAGCCTGCGCCAGCTCATCGACCGAGTGGTGCTCAAGTACGTGAAGGCCGGCGTCGACCACGGCTACTTCGCCGACGACAAGGCCGCCGAGATCTTCGAGCACGAGCTCACCTGGATGCTGCTGCACCAGGTGTTCAGCTTCAACTCGCCGGTGTGGTTCAACGTCGGCACCGCCTCGCCGCAGCAGGTCAGCGCCTGCTTCATCCTGGCCGTGGACGACACCATGGAGTCGATCCTCAACTGGTACCGGGAAGAGGGCCTGATCTTCAAGGGCGGCTCCGGCGCCGGCCTGAACCTGTCCCGGATCCGGTCGTCCAAGGAGCTGCTGTCCTCCGGCGGCACCGCGTCCGGCCCGGTGTCCTTCATGCGCGGCGCCGACGCGTCCGCCGGCACCATCAAGTCCGGCGGCGCCACCCGCCGGGCGGCCAAGATGGTCGTGCTCGACGTGGACCACCCCGACGTCGAGGAGTTCATCGAGACCAAGATGCGCGAGGAGGACAAGGTCCGCGCGCTGCGGGACGCCGGGTTCGACATGGACCTGGGCGGCAAGGACATCGTGTCCGTGCAGTACCAGAACGCCAACAACTCGGTGCGCGTCTCCGACGAGTTCATGCACGCCGTGGAGTCCGGCGGCCAGTTCGGGCTGCGCTCCCGGCAGACCGGCGAGGTCATCGAGCACGTCGACGCCAAGTCGCTGTTCGGCAAGCTGTCGCAGGCCGCGTGGGCCTGCGCCGACCCGGGCATCCAGTACGACGGCATCATCAACGACTGGCACACCTGCCCCGAGTCGGGCCGGATCACCGCGTCCAACCCGTGCAGCGAGTACATGCACCTGGACAACTCCAGCTGCAACCTGGCTTCGCTGAACCTGATGAAGTTCCTGCGCGAGGACGGCACCTTCGACGGGGCCCGGTTCGCCAAGGCCGTCGAGGTCGTCATCACCGCGATGGACATCTCGATCTGCTTCGCCGACTTCCCGACCGAGCCGATCGCCGACACCACGCGCAAGTTCCGCCAGCTGGGCATCGGCTACGCCAACCTCGGCGCGCTGCTGATGGCCACCGGCCACGCGTACGACTCCGACGGCGGCCGTGCGCTGGCCGCCGCCATCACCTCGCTGATGACCGGCACCGCCTACCGCCGCTCGGCCGAGCTGGCCGGCGTCGTCGGCGCGTACGACGGGTACAAGCAGAACGCCGAGGCGCACCAGCGGGTCATGCGCAAGCACGCCGCCGCCAACGACCTCGTGCGCACGTACCACTCCAACGACGCCGCCGTGCAGAAGCTGGCCACCACCGAGTGGCAGCACGGCCTGGAGATCGGCGCCCGCAACGGCTGGCGCAACGCGCAGGCCAGCGTGCTCGCGCCCACCGGCACCATCGGTCTGATGATGGACTGCGACACCACCGGCATCGAGCCCGACCTGGCCCTGGTCAAGTTCAAGAAGCTGGTCGGCGGCGGCTCCATGCAGATCGTCAACCAGACCGTGCCGCGGGCGCTGAAGGCTCTTGGCTACCAGCAGGAGCAGATCGAGGCGATCGTCGAGTTCATCGGCGAGCACGGGCACGTCATCGACGCGCCCGGGCTGCGCCCCGAGCACTACGAGGTGTTCGACTGCGCCATGGGCGAGCGTTCCATCGCGCCCATGGGCCACGTCCGGATGATGGCCGCCGTGCAGCCGTTCATCTCGGGTGCGATCTCCAAGACCGTCAACATGCCCGAGGCGGCGACGGTCGAAGAGGTCGAGGAGATCTACTTCCAGGGTTGGAAGCTCGGTCTCAAGGCGTTGGCCATCTACCGCGACAACTGCAAGGTCGGGCAGCCGCTGTCCGCCGGCAAGGGCGCTTCGTCGTCCGCGTCGGCTGTGGCCCCGGCCGAGACGGTCATCGAGTACCGCCCGGTTCGCAAGCGCCTGCCCAAGAAGCGCCCGTCGCAGACCGTTTCCTTCACCGTCGGCGGGGCCGAGGGCTACCTGCACGCCGGCTCCTACCCCGACGACGGCCTCGGCGAGATCTTCATCAAGCTCGGCAAGCAGGGCTCCACGCTGGCCGGTGTGATGGACGCCTTCTCCATGTCCATCTCGGTGGGTCTGCAGTACGGGATTCCGCTGGAGTTCTACGTCTCGAAGTTCCAGAACCAGCGCTTCGAGCCCAACGGCATGACCGACGATCCCGACGTGCGCATCGCCACCAGCGTCGTCGACTACCTGTTCCGTCGGCTGGCGCTGGACTACCTGCCGTACGAGAAGCGGGCCGAGCTCGGCATCTTCACCGCCGACGAGCGCACTGCCCAGGTCAGCTCCGACTACGGCCAGGTCGACCTCGAGGCCCTCCAGGTCGGTGTCGAGGCGCCCGCGGCCAAGACCGAGGCCGTCGCCGCTTCGAAGCCGGTCACCGAGGCCCACAGCTCCACCGAGCTCATCGAGCTCACCCTGGGCAAGGCCGCCGACGCGCCGCTGTGCATGACCTGCGGCACCAAGATGCGCCCCGCCGGCTCCTGCTACGTCTGCGAAGGCTGCGGCAGCACCTCCGGCTGCAGCTGATCGGCATATCCGCTGGTCGAGGCGGGGGCGTCGCCCCCGCCTCGACCGGGTGGCGCCCCGCTCGATCGGCTCGTCCCCGCCTTCCCGCTTGACTCGTGCGAAAATCGCACGATGATGGAGGGTGTGGAATGGTCTGACATCGGCGAGCGCGTGCGCGAGTGCCGGCTGGCCGCCGGCTGGTCCCAGGAGGACCTCGGCCGTGAGGTCGGGCTGGAGCGCACCAAGGTAGCGAAGATCGAATCCGGCGACCGGCGCGTCGACGCGCTCGAGCTCGCCCGCCTGTCCGCCGCGCTCGGCGTGCCGATGAGCCACTTCCTGCACCGGCGGCCCCAGGTGCTGTCCCGGCGTGCGCAGCTCGTCGACGACACCGACACGGACGCCGCGCGGCAGGCGTACCGCATCGAGGCCAAGCTGCTGGCCTGGCTGCGCGACGTACGTCAGCTGGTCGAGCTGGGCCACCTGCGGCTGCGGCCAACGCTCACGTACACGAATGCGGTACGCGAGGCGGACGCCGCGCGGGACGCCGCGTTGTGGGTACGAGGGCAGCTCGGTTTTGCGCTCGAACCCATCGAGACTTTGATGTCGGCCTGCGAACGAGCCGGCCAGTTGGTACTCGTGACGGACCTCGCCGGCGAGGGTGCGTCCGTGATCGACGGGGACGTGGCCGTAGCGGTAGTCAGCCGTCAGCCCGATCCTGGCCGGCGGCGGACGACCGCGGCCCACGAACTCGGGCACATGGTGCTCGGCGACGAGTACTCCAGCGACCTCGGCGTGGCCACATCCCGGGCCGACCGGGAGCACGTGGTGGACGTATTCGCGGCGGAACTGTTGCTGCCGACCGATGTCGTAACCAAGGAGGCCGCCGGGCGTGATCCGCGGGACGCGCTGACCAGCCTCGCGGCCCGCTACCGAACCTCCTGGTCGCTCGCGGTACGCCAGGCCTGCCATGCCGGAATCATCGAGGCCGGCGAGGTCGGTCGGTGGTCCTCGGTGGCGCCGACCCGGGCCGAGCTGCGGGAAGCCGTCGGGTGGGCGCCCCAGGCCGACCTGGACGCCGTACGGGTACCGCCGAGTTACGCGCATGCCGTGATGCAGGCGTGGCGGGAGGACTTCGTCACCTCCGACCGGGCCGTCGAGCTCATGCACGGACAGATCGCGATCGACGACCTACCGGCCAAGCCGGAGATCGAGCCGTGAGCGACGTCGGCATGCCGGCCATCCTGGTCCTGGATGCCATGTGCCTCAACCACTTCGCTCGTATCGATCGCCTCGATGTGCTCCGTGACCTGTTGATCGGCGACGAGTGCCGTACGACGTACGTGGTGCTGGACGAGCTGCGGACCGGGGCGTCCATCCATCCCGACCTCCAGGCCGCGCTCGAGCTCGACTGGGTCCGGCCCGTTCGACTCGAGTCCCTGCCCGAACTGGACTGCTTCGCCAAGTGGGTGGACCGGATCGGCGCCGGCACAAGGGATCTGGGCGAGGCCAGCGTGTTCGCCGTGGCCGAGCTGTGCGGTGGCACGGCGATCACCGACGACCAGTCCGCGACCCGCGTAGCCCGGAAGTTCGGGCTTGCCGTGCACGGCACGATCTGGCTGCTCTGTCGGGCCTGCCGGGCCGGCAAGCTGACCGTGGCGGCGGCCGGCAACCTCGTCGACATGCTGCGGTCGACCGGCATGCGGCTGCCCTGCACCGGGCCCGAGTTCGAGACCTGGACCCGTCAACGCGCCCTGCTGTGAGCACGAAGTACTTGACGTACTTGACGTACTTACGGCCAGTGGGCATGCTGGTGGCGACCGGGGAGGTTGCCGCCATGTCTGCTGTGCACTACGACAGCTACACCGATGCTCGTGCGCACCTGAAGGATCTGCTGGATGCGGCCGAGCGCGGACGCGTTGCCACGGTGCGGCGAGATTCGGTGACGACCGCCGTTGTCGACGTCGAACGGCTGCGCCACTTCCTCGCGTCGATCATCCCGTCGCAGGCCCAGGTCGTGGCCGAGGCCGGCGGGTGGTCGGTGTTCATCCCGGGCGTGCCGGTCGCCGCCGATGGATCCTCGTTCGAAGAGGCGATCGCCGAGATGGTGGACGCGTTGCGGGAGTACGCCGAGGACTGGCAGCAGCGACTGCTCGACGCCCCGAACCATCGTGACAACTGGGGACTGGTGCAGTTGATCAGCTTCAGCGACGACGAGCAGCTCCACGACTGGCTGGTCGGTACGCCGCGGTGAGCTCCTGGCCGCCACCGACCCGCAAGGACCACGAGACCTTCTGCGAAGTCGAGCAATGGCAACGGGTCCGTGACGCTCGCGGGCGTACCGGCACGCACCACGTCACCTATGAGCTTGGCCTCGTGGACGGTCGGATCCTGCGGGCCCGCATTTCGCATCCGGTGGACCGGACCGATTATGGGCCGAGCATCTGGAAGCACATCCTCCGCGATCAGCTGGATGTCGACGAGGCGTCGTTCTGGTCCTGCGTGCAGGACGGCGTCCGGCCGGACCGGGGCGAACCGGCACCGCCGAAACAGGCTTTGCCGGCTGATCTGGTGCATTTGCTGATAGCGAAGGTCGGTGTCGCCGAGTCCGACGTGGCCGCGATGACCAAGGACGAAGCGATCGCCCGGTTGCAGGCGTACTGGACCGAAGGCGCGTGATCTCCGCGGCAGTGGGGTAGCCGGCCTGGGGCGGCTACCCCACTGTGGTCAGCGCTGCACGGAATCCGTGACGGACAAGGCTTCCTGGACGTCGGCGAAGTACGGGGCGGCGTCGGCTGGTTCGAGGACGGCTTCGAGGTCGAGGCGGCCGGGGACGCGGGGGAAGAAGCGGCCGGCGCCGAAGGAGTGCTGGTAGGGCGGGGGATCGAGGACGAGGCGGCGGATGCCGTCGACGACGGGGATGTCGCTGGGCACGCCTTCGGACCAGATCCACTGGCCGGCCGGGGTGACGAAGTTGAAGGCCCGGCTGGTGGGCGGCAAGGCGCGAGCGGCGTTGACGTCGATGTGGTCGGCGGTGCAGAGGGCGAGCGCCTCGGGGCTGGGGGCCTCGCCGGGGAGGTGGCCACCGCCGATGAGGACGCCGGCCATCATGGTCTGGAGCTGGAAGTTGTCGGCGATGCCGCTCATCCGCATCCGGAAAGCACGGCCGGAAGCGCGGTCGAGGACCAACAGCGGCTCGTCGTCGAGCAGTAGTAAGGCGCGTTGGACGCAGGCCAGCGAACCGTAGTCGGGCTCGAGCTGGTCGATCAGCGCGAGCAGTTCGGCACGGTTGGTGACGGCGCGCCGTACACGGGCGTCGGCGAGGACGGCGACCGACGCCATCTCCCATTTGTCGACGGTGTGCCACGCGGGGTCCTGCACGTCAGCGCTGGGCATACCGTGCGGGTCGGGCAACTCCTCGTCGGCGAACTTCTCGTGCCACAGCCGGGCGAACTCGACGGCACCGGCCAGGCTGTCGCGTAGGCCGTCCAGGATCGCCGGTGCGCAGGCCGTCGCATCGGCCTGCCACTCGACCAGCGCGCCGACCGCAACGGCGTAGACCGACGCGTGCCAGACGGGCATGCCTGAGAGCAGGCCGGCCAGCCGTGGCCCCATCTCAGGCGACCGGGCCATGAATTCGTCCCTTGGCACCGATCTCAATGCCTCGTAACCGGCCTCGAGCTGCGGGATGTCCCGCGCCGAGACCGCGGCTTCGACGGCCGCGACCGCCTCATCTAAGGAAGACACCGGCGCAGTGTAGAGATCAGCGGTGGCGCATCCAGAGGTTGGTCTCCTCGTAGACGCCTTCGCCGCCGTCGATGTGAACCAGGTCCAGTGCTCCGGGGACGACGTAGAGTCCGGATTGAGGGAAGGCCATGCCGGTCCATTTCTCCCATTCCGCAACGGTTCCGGTCACGACCATCGACCTTGGTGCGGGGCCGAGGATGGTGGCGCCGAGGCGTTGGTGGGTGCGGATCCACGGGTCGAGGTGCAGGCCGTCGGGGCGGGTCCACGTCATGAAGTCGGCCATGGGCGTCAGCGGGTAGCTGGCCTTGAGTGTCGGACGGACGGGGACGATCACCTTGTGCAGCCCCGATTCCGACGCCCGATCGCGGAGCGCGGTGAGGATCGTGCCGGCGAGGCCACGGCCGGCGTGGGCGGGGTGGACGGTGGCCGACATGATGCACAGGGTGTCGGCGGGGACGCCGCTGGTGTGCTCGGTGACGGCCTGGACGATCGCCCCGTCGTAGCCGGCGGGAAGCGTTGCGGGATCGCCGTTCCAGCTCAGGGCGACCGCGCCGGAGTGGGCCAGGACCTCATCTCCCTCCACCAGCAGCACGTCGAACTGGGCGAAATGCCGCTCGAACGCGTCGCGATACTCGCGGGAAATCGGGTCATGCAGGGCAAAAGTGGGCCAGGCGTTGCGAAGCGGGGCCATGGCGGTGCCGGTCAGGTCGGGACGGTCGCCGGTGGTGACGATCTGCACGCCCGGATCCTAGGACGGAAACTCGGTGGGCAGGGCCCGTATTCTGAGCCCCATGTGGATCGGGCCTACGGGATTCGGCTAGCTCCGCCGGGAAAGTCCCGGTGGTGTGGCCGAAGGAGTCCGATGGCCCGCACTGCCCATCACATGACGTACCGCCCCGCGCGGTTCAGCCGTGGCGGAAGTTTGTCGTCTACGACCTGCGGTACAGCGCGAAATGCCTTGCGGTGGAGGGAAAGCGTCCGCAGCCCGCATCGCCGAACGCAAGGCGCGGCGGAAGTGCCGGCGTGAGCTGCGCTGGGGCGACGCAACGCCCACGCGCCACCGCCACGGCGCGATCTATGACGCCTGGTGAGGGCGAGCCGCGCTCCAGAGCGGGCTTTTCGTGAAGTGGTTGTCGAAACGGTCCTGGGTGGCCAGGAGTTCGCGTGGATCGGCCTGTCCCTTGAGGACGCGGTCGCCGAGGCGGAAGTAGTCGAGGCGGTCGAGCATGCCGGGGGCGAAGAGGATGAGGACGTCGGCGGCCTCGGTGACGGTGCGGAAGGCATGCGGCATGAGCCTGGGCACGACGAGGAAGTCGCCGTGGGAGAGGGTGACGACGCGGTCCCCGGCCAACGCCTGCAAGGAGCCGGAGAGCACGAAGAAGATCTCGGCGGAGCCGCGGTGGAAATGCGGCGGGGGACCGTCGATGCCGGCGGCCAGGGTGGTGCGGCTGGCGCTGATCGCGCCGTCGGTGTCCCGGCCGTCGGCGAGCAGCCTGATGGCGGCGGAGTCGGTGCCCAACAGCTCGGCCTCGTCGGCCCGTACGAGTGTCATGCGGCGAGGGTAGTTCGCCAGAGGATAGTTCGCTAGAGAATTATCTCCTGGCGAACTAGGATGGGCGGGGTGGACGACGCGATCGACGTGATCCTGGCCCAGTGGCGGCACGAACGGCCGGACCTGGACCTAGCGGCGCTAGGTACGTTCGGGCGGATCATGCAGCTCGCGGCGCTGCTGACGACGTTCATGGAGAACTGGTGCGCGGCCCACGGCCTGCGCGCGGGCGAGTTCGACGTGCTGACGGCGCTGCGCCGCGCCGGCCCGGCGATGCCGTCGGACCTGGCCGACGCGCTGATGATGTCCCGCTCCGGCATGACCAAACGCCTGGACGGACTGGAGGAGGCCGGCCTGATCGAGCGCACGCTGGATCCGGCTGATCGGCGCAGTTTCACGGTCGCGCTGACCGAACAAGGCCGGGAACTGATCGATACCGTGCTCACCGAGCATGCCGCGAACATGCAGCGGATGGCGGCCGGGCTGTCGAACCGCGACCGGGCCGGGTTGGAACGGGGACTGCGCACGCTGCTGAGCGATATCCGGTTGTCGACGATGTGAGAATCGGCAGGTGAGAGCAACGGGGAGCCTGTTCGGACTGGCGTACGGCGACGCCATGGGGGCGCCGACGGAGTTCCTGTCGGTGGCGGAGATCGTGCGGCGCTACGGCACGGGCGGGCCGAGGGAGCTGGTCGGCGACCCGGTGTTGATCACGGACGACACGCAGATGACGCTGGCGGTCGCGCGGGCGATGCCGACGCGGGGGCCGCTGGAGCCGACGGCGCTGGAGCGGGCGCTGCGCGAGCAGTTCGTGGCCTGGGTGGACAGTCCGGAGAACAACCGTGCGCCGGGGATGACGTGCCTGCGGGCGTGCGAGCTGTTGGCGTCGGGCCTGCCGTGGCGCAAAGCGACGGGGGAGACCTCGAAGGGCTGCGGGGCGAACATGCGGGTGGCGCCGATGGGACTGATGCCGGGGCTGAACGACGTGGAGCGAGCGGCCGGGGCGCAGTTCCAGGCGGCATTGACGCACGGGCATCCGACCGCGTTGGCGGCCAGCGAGCTGACCGCGCTGGCGATTCACTGGCTGCGCAACGGAATGCCGCCGGCCGAGCTGCCGAGTGCGCTGACTGACCGGTGCCGTGAGCAGCGGACGGTGTATCACGAGGACTGGCTGGCCGACCTGTGGATGCGGCCCGGTGTGGACAGCCCGACGGAGTTCATCGCCCGCGGGTGGGATGAGTGTCTGATCGCGTTGTACACACTCAACGGCGTTCTTACGTCACCCGACCGCGAGATCGATCCGTGCCTGCGCACCGGCGAGGGCTGGATCGCCGAGGAGGCGCTCGCCACCGCCCTGCACTGCTTCCTGCTCTTCCCCGACGACCCGCTAGCGATGCTAGCTCGCGCCGCCACCACCTCCGGCGACTCCGACTCGATCGCCTGCCTGGCCGGCGCCTTCGCCGGCGCCGCGCACGGCTTCGACTGGTGGCCGGCCGAGTGGTCACACCGAATCGAGCACGCCGACGAGCTGGCCCACTTCGGCCGCCTGTGGGATTGAGCATGGGACGCACGGTCACGCTAGCGCTGCTAGCGCCGGACGGGACGCCGTTGGGGACCACGCCGGAGTTCGACGTGGCATCCCAGTGGTGGCAGGAAATGGCTCCGGTCGTGGCCGGGGCGCGGGCGGAATTCGGCCTCGAGGTGACGGTGCTGCGGCTCGTGGCGGCGGAAAGGGCGCAACCGCACGGGGGCGCGGTGACCTATCTGGCTGAATGCGGAGACGCTTGGCCGGAGCTGGGGGCGTTCGACGAGGAGTGGGTGCAGCCGCATCCGCTGCGGATGCGGTGGGCGGAGCCAGGGGGACCGGCGGAAGCGTTGCGGTGGGCCGGGGTGGAGAGCGGGGAGCAGCAGAGGACCTGGAATCTGTCGTCGGTGTGGCGGCTCGACGGGGCCTGGCTGAAAGAGGTGCCGCCGTTCCTACGGCAGGAGCCGATCGTGCTGGAATGGCTGGGAAAACGGGTACCAGGCCTGGTTCCGGCGGTGCTCAAGGCGGACGGCGGGCGGATGCTGCTGGCGGACGTGCCGGGAACGGACCGGTACGACGCCGAGGTGCCGGAAATCGTTGCCATGGTGGGGGATCTGTTCGAGATCCAGGCGATGGCGCCAGAGCATGTCGACGAGCTGCTGGCGCTGGGGCTGCCGGACTGGCGAGCGGAGCGGTTCGTCGAGCGGGTGACCGAAGTCGTTGGGAAGTACGGGCATCAGCTGGCACGCGATGAGCGGGCGGCGGTGCACGAGCTGGTGGCGGGGCTGCCGAAGAGGTTCGAGGCGCTGGCGGCCTGCGGGATCCCGGACAGCCTGGTGCACGGGGACTTTCATCCGGGCAACGTGCGGTCGGACGGCAGGAACCGGGTGATCCTGGACTGGACGGACAGCGTGATCGGTCACCCGGGGCTGGACGTGCCGGATCAGGCGGAGCTCGAACGGGAGTGGAGTGCGCTGTGGCGGAAGAAGATCGCGGGAAGTGAGCCGGAACGGGCGCTGGAACTGACGCGCCCGCTGGGAAAACTGCGCGGCGCGGCGGTGTACGACGCGTTCCTGCGAGGAATCGAACCCTCGGAACGGCCGTACCACGCCGCGGACCCGCTCGACTGCCTGCGTGCGGCGGTGGGCTGAGATCAGACGGCGCCGTTGGACGCCGGGACGGTCTCGGCGGCGGGCGGCGGCCCGGGCGGGGTGCCGTCGCCGAACGGGCGGCCGCCGAGCGACTCGCGGCCGTGCGACGTGAGCCAGTTCCGCAGGTCGGGGCCGGCCGGGACGATGCCGGTCGGGTTGATGGTGCGATGCACCTCGTAGTAGTGCTGCTTGATCTGCACGAAGTCGATGGTGTCGCCGAAACCGGGCGTCTGGAACAGATCCCGCGCGTAGGCCCAGAGCACGGGCATCTCGTTGAGCTTGGTGCGGTTGCACTTGAAGTGCCCGTGGTAGACGGCGTCGAACCGGGCCAGCGTGGTGAACAGCCGCACGTCGGCCTCGGTGATGGTGTCGCCGACCAGGTAGCGCTGCCCGGCCAACCGGTCGCTGAGCCAGTCGAGGCGGTCGAACAGCCGCTGGTACGCCTTCTCGTACGCGTCCTGGTCGGTGGCGAAACCGGCGCGGTAGACACCGTTGTTCACGTCCCGGAACACGACGTCGTTGACCTCGTCGATCTCGGCCCGCAACGCCTCGGGATACAGCGCCGGCGCGCCGTCCCGGTGGTACCGGGCCCACTCAAGGGACAGGTCGATGGTCATCTGCGCGAAGTCGTTGGTGACGACCTCGCCGGTCGGCACGTCCACGATGGCCGGCACGGTGATGCCCCGCTCGTAGCCGGGGAACCGCTTGAAGTACGCGTCCTGGATCCGCTCGATGCCCAGCACCGGATCCACCCCGCCGGGGTCGAGGTCGAACGTCCAGCTGCGCTCGTCGTGCACGGGCCCGCAGATGCCCATCGAGAGCACGTCCTCCAGCCCGAGCAGCCGCCGCACGATGATCATGCGATTGGCCCATGGGCAGGCCCGCGCGACCACGAGTCGGTAGCGGCCGGGCTCGACCGGGTAGCCGTCGCGGCCGTCGGCGGTGATCCGGGTGGTGATGTACCGCGAATCGCGGCTGTACTCCGACATGGATCCATTATGGCTGCCCGGAATCCCGCCCGCTGACCACGGAATTCCGGACAGCCGCGGGTCAGAACCCGGAAGCGGGGCGGGCCGTGTAGTGCTCCTCCAGCCGCTGCACCTCGTCGGCGGTCAGCTTGAGGTCGACGGCGGCGACCGCGTCGGTCAGGTGGTGCGGCTTGGTCGTGCCGACGATCGGCGCGGTGACCGATTTCTTGCCCATCATCCAGGCCAGCGCCACCTGCGCCCGGGGCACGCCGCGTTCCGTGGCGACGGCCCCGACCGCGTCGATGATCGCCTTGTCGGCGTCGGCCGTCGCGTCGTAGAGGATCTTGCTGAACCCGTCGCTCGCGGTGCGGTTGGTCTCCTCGCCCGAGTCGCGGGTCAGCCGGCCGCGGGCCAGCGGGCTCCACGGGATGACGCCGATGCCCTGGTCGAGGCAGTACGGCAGCATCTCCCGCTCTTCCTCGCGCTGCAACAGGTTGTACTGGTTCTGCATGGACACGAACCGGGTCCAGCCGTGCTGGTCGGCCACGTGCTGCATCTGCGCGAACTGCCAGGTCCACATCGACGACGCGCCGATGTACCGGGCCTTGCCCGCCTTGACCACGTCGTGCAGCGCCTCCATCGTCTCCTCGATCGGCACCGCCGTGTCGTACCGGTGGATCTGGTACAGGTCGATGTAGTCGGTGCCGAGCCGTCGCAGGCTGGCGTCGACCTGGGTGAAGATCGCCGCCCGGGACAGGCCGACGCCCTTCGGGCCGGGGCCCATCTGGCCGCGGACCTTGGTCGCGATGACCACCTCGTCCCGTTTGGCGAACTCCCGCAGCAGCTGCCCGGTGATCTCCTCGCTCGCGCCGAGGCTGTAGACGTTGGCGGTGTCGAAGGTGGTCACCCCGGACTCGACGGCCTGCTTGAAGTACGGCCGGGACTCGTCGATGCCGAAGGACCACTTGTGGGTGCCGGCGGCCGGGTCGCCGAAGCTCATGCAGCCCAGCACGACCTTGGACACCGACAGCCCGCTCTTGCCCAACCGGAGGTATTCCATGCCGCCGACGCTACTCCCCGCCAGTGGCACCAGGTCCCGGTCACACGCCATGCTGTGCCGTGCTGTTGCGTCAGTTGGAGTACCTGGTCGCGCTCGCCCGTGAGCGGCATTTCGCGCGGGCGGCGGCGGCCTGTCACGTGTCGCAGCCGTCGCTGTCGGCGGCGATCCGGAAGTTGGAGCACGAGCTGGACGTGCCGATCGTGCAGCGCGGCCAACGGTACGAGGGGTTGACGCCGGAGGGGGAGCGGGTGCTGCTGTGGGCGCACCGCATCCTGGCCGAGCGCGACGGGCTGCGGCAGGACCTGTCGACGATGCGCGGCAGCCTGTCGGGGGTGCTGCGCATCGGGGCGATCCCGACGGCGCTGACCGTGGCCCCGCTGCTGACGACGCCGTTCTGCCAGCGCCACCCGCACGCCCGGATCACGCTGGAATCCCTGCCCTCGCTGGAGATCACGCGTCGGCTGGCCGAGTTCGAGCTGGACATCGCGATGACCTATGTGGACGATGATCAGCCGGGCCGGGTGATTCCCCTGTACCAGGAACGGTATCTGCTGCTGACGCCGAACGACGGCCAGTTCGCGGAGCGGGAGAGCCTGCGCTGGGCCGAGGCGGCGACGGTGCCGCTGTGCCTGCTGTCACGGCAGATGCGCAACCGCCGGATCCTGGACGAGATGTTCGCGGCGGTCGGCGCGAGCGTGGTGCCGGCGATCGAGACCGACACGGTGTCGGCGCTGTACGCGCATGTGGCCTCGCGGCAGTGGTCCAGCGTGATCTCGCATGCCTGGCTGCACATGTTCGGTGTGCCGCAAGGGATGCGGGTGGTCCGACTGGACGATCCGCCGCACGCGCCGCGGATCGGGCTGGTCGTCGCCGGTCACGAGCCGGAGCCGATGCTGGCCCGGGCCCTGGTCGAGATCGCCCGTGACGTGGACGTGCGCGGCGAGCTGGACCGGGTGCTGGCGGGCTACCTGCGATAGAAGCGGGCTATCCCGGGATAGCGAAGAACGTTTTGACGGCCCCCGAGGACCGCGAGCAAGGTCGACGAGTACCTACTCGTCACGTGGAAATTGGGGACAGCCATGGCAAAGGTGCTGTGTGTGCTGTACGACGACCCGACCACCGGATACCCGAGCGCCTACGCCCGGGACGATCTGCCGCAGGTGCCCGGTTATCCGAACGGCCAGACGCTGCCGTCGCCACGGGGCCTCGGGTTCACGCCCGGGCACCTGCTCGGCAGCGTGTCGGGCGCGTTGGGGCTGCGGGAGTTCCTGGAGAGCCAGGGTCACACGCTGGTCGTCACCTCGGACAAGGACCGTGTCGGCTCGGAGTTCGACCGTGAGCTGGCCGACGCGGATGTCGTCATCTCCCAACCGTTCTGGCCGGCGTACCTGACCGCTGAGCGCATCGCCCGTGCGCCGAAGCTCAAGCTGGCCATCACCGCCGGCATCGGCTCCGACCACGTGGACCTGGACGCCGCCATCGAGCACGGCGTGACGGTCGCCGAGGTCACCTTCAGCAACAGCATCAGCGTCGCCGAGCACGTGGTGATGATGATCCTGTCGTTGGTGCGCAACTACTTGCCCTCGCACCAGGTGGTGCTGGACGGCGGCTGGAACATCGCCGACTGCGTGGCCCGCGCCTACGACGTGGAGGGCATGCACGTCGGCACGGTCGCCGCCGGCCGGATCGGCACGGCCGTGCTGCGCCGGCTCAAGCCGTTCGACGTGCACCTGCACTACACCGACCGCCACCGGCTGCCCCGTGCGGTCGAGGAGGAGCTCGGCCTGACCTGGCACGACAGCGCCGCCGACATGGTGCCGCACTGCGACGTCGTGACGATCAACGCGCCGCTGCACCCCGAGACCGAGGGCCTGTTCGACGACAAGCTGATCGGCACCATGAAGCGCGGCGCGTACCTGATCAACACAGCCCGGGCCAAGATCGCCGATCGGGACGCGGTGGTGCGGGCCCTGGAGTCCGGGCAGCTGGCCGGCTACGCCGGCGACGTCTGGTTCCCGCAGCCCGCGCCGGCCGACCACCCGTGGCGCGCCATGCCGCACCACGGCATGACCCCGCACATCTCCGGCTCCACCCTGGCGGCCCAGGCCCGCTACGCCGCCGGCACCCGCGAGATCCTGGAGAACTGGTTCGCCGACGAGCCGATCCGGGAGGAGTACCTCATCGTGGACGGCGGCAAGCTGGCCGGTGCCGGCGCGCATTCGTACTCGACCACCAGGTAGCAGCGTCAGCCGGCCAGCAGGAGCGCGGCGCCGACCGCGGCGACCACCACCGCGGTTGCGCCGTGCATGCCGTAGGCCAGGGCCTTGGAACCACGGTGGCGCAGCAGGATCAGCGCGTCCCCGACCGGGACCACGGCGCTGACCAGCAGGTACCAGCCCGAGATGTGCGGGCCGGCGGTGGCCAGCAGGACCAGGATCGCCAGCCCCATGGCCAGGTCGCGGATGCCCTTGACGTTGAGCCACGC
This sequence comes from Kutzneria chonburiensis, assembly GCF_028622115.1. NCBI lineage: Bacteria > Bacillati > Actinomycetota > Actinomycetes > Pseudonocardiales > Pseudonocardiaceae > Kutzneria > Kutzneria chonburiensis. The sequence goes on along the minus strand of NZ_CP097263.1, from coordinate 5,148,137 downwards.
GGTCAGCGTGCCCTCGGGCCAGTCGGGCAGGCCGAAGCCCTTGGCGTTGGCCACCGGGGCGAGCAGGTAGGCGGCGCCCATGACGACGACGGCGACACCGAGGACTGCGGCCAGGACGACGGTTGCGGTGTACATGCGAGGTGGCTCCTTCGAGAATCTAGCGTTGCTAGGTTTCGTAGCAACGCTAGCAGGAGCTGCGCTAGGAAATCTAGCGGTGCTAGGATTTCTAGCGTGACTAGCGAACCGGGTAGGCGGGAACGGGTGAAGGCCGAGCGGCGGGAGCTGATCCTGCGGGTGGCGCGGGAGATGGCCGAGGCCGAAGGCTGGGACGCGGTGACCACGCGTCGGCTGTCGGAGCGGATCGAGTACAGCCAGCCGGTGCTGTACAGCCACTTCGCCAACAAGGACGCCATCATCGCCGCCGTCGCCGAGCAGGGCATCGCCGAGCTGTCGGCGGCCATCGAGACGGCCAGGCGCAAGCACGTCGAGCGGCGTCCGCTGCTCCGCGCGGTGGCCGACGCCTATCTCGACTTCGCCGCCGACAATCCCGCGCTCTACCACGCGATGTTCACCCTCGACGTCGGCCTGCGCTTCGCGCGGCCGGACTCGCCGGCCGTGTTGAAGGAGGCGTTCGGCCAGTTCGTGGCCGCCTTCGAGGCGGTGGTCGAGGACCAGGCCCTGATCGGCACGTTCACCGAGGTCGGCTGGGCCGCTCTGCACGGCTTGGCCACCCTGACCCGGGACGGCCGGCTGGCCGACGGCGAGCACGACGCCCGGGTCGACATGCTGGTCGACCGCCTGCTCTCCTGACGCCCGCCCGCCCGCCCGCCCGCCCGCCCGCCAGCCGCGCCGCGCTGGCAGGCTGGCACATGCGGTCCGGACGTGCCGCATAGAGGCAAGTAAGACGCTCATGTGACATTTGCGGTGGCGAATGGTGCGGGGTTGGGAGAGCGATGAGGCGCAGGATCGTCGTTACCGGCGGCACCGGCCGGCTGGGGCAGGTGGTGGTGGAGAGGCTGGCCGAACGGGGCGTCGAGGTGCAGTCCATCAGCCGTCGCAACACCACGGTCTCGGTGGACCTGCGCAAGGGCACGAACATCGACCAGGCGATCGCCGGTGCCGCCACGATCGTGCACTGCGCGACCACCAATGGCCGCGGCGACATCGTGGCCACGCGCAACCTGATCGAGGCGGCGAAACGGGCCGGCGGCCCGCACCTGGTGTACGTCTCGATCGTCGGCGTCGACCGCGTGCCGATGCCGTACTACCGGGCGAAACTGGCCGTGGAGCAGGAGATCGCCGCATCCGGCCTGCCATGGACGATCGTGCGCGCGACCCAGTTCCACGAGCTGGTGGCGCAGATCCTGGACCTGGCCGCCAAGCTGCCGATCATGCCGCTGCCGACCGGATTCCGGTTCCAGCCGATCGACACCGGCGACGTCGCCGACCGGCTAGCAGCGCTAGCTTTTGGTCCGCCGCAGGGGCGGGTCCCGGACCTTGGCGGCCCACAGATCTTGGATATACGGCAGCTGGCCCACACCTACCTCATGCTCACCGGCAAGCGGCGGAAGCTGGCGATGGTGCCGGTGCCCGGGGCCATCGCCCGTGCCTATCGCGAGGGGCACCACCTGGCGCCGGGGCAGGCGGTCGGCCGCCGCACGTTCGAGGAGTTCCTGGCCGGGTAGCCACCTCGAGAGTCACGCGTTCGTGCGGTCGAGACCCGCTGAAATGCAGGTGCCGCGAAGCGGTATCGGCTGGTACCGTCAACGGCATGATCTTCTGAGCGCGCCTTCGCGATTTCATCCCCAAGCTTCGTGACGAACCCTCAGGAGGACACTCATGCCCGAGCAGCATGCCGACCAGAACCCGACCGCCGAACAGGCCGAGTCCGGTGACGAGGCCGCCGTCCGCCCCAACCGCGCGGAACGCCGGCACAAGGGCAAGGCCGCGAACAAGACCAACGGCGTGTCCTACAACCCCCACATCAAGACGGCGAGCACCGGCCACCAGCGCCAGTACTCCAACCGTCGCAGCGGGGGATGACCCGGCTCGACCTCGCCCGTGACGCCCTGGCCGGCCTGTCCGTCGGGGACGCCCTCGGCGCGCAGTACTTCGTTCCCGGCAATGCCCTGCCGCGCATACCGGACGGCCGCTGGGAGTGGACGGACGACACCGAGATGGCCTGCTCGGTGTTCACCGAACTGCGGGATCGCGGCGAGATCGACCAGGACGAGCTGGCAGGCCTGTTCGCGGACCGGTGCGAGCCGTACCGGGGCTACGGCCCCGGTGCGGTCGTGATCCTGCACCGGATCCGTGACGGCGTGCCGTGGCAGACCGCGGCCGGCGCCGCCTTCGGCGGCACCGGCTCCTGCGGCAACGGCGGGGCGATGCGCATCGCCCCGCTCGGCGCCTTCTACGCCGACGACCCGGACCGTGTGGTCGAGCAGGCCACGCTGGCCTGTCAGGTGACGCACCTGCACCCCGAGGGCGTGGCCGGCGGCGTCGCCGTGGCCCTGGCCGCCGCCTATACGGGTTGGTGCCGGCTCGCCGCCGAGCCCCCGAGCGCCGCCCGGTTGTTCGACTTCGTGCTGGACCACCTGCCCGACAGCGAGGTCCGCCGCCGCGTCGACCGCGCCCGGCAGCTTCTCGGCCGCACGGCCGCCGAAGTGGCCTTTGAGCTCGGCAACGGCTCGCGCGTGCTGGCCCAGGACACGGTGCCGTTCACCACCTGGGCCGCCGCCACCAACGTGCACGACTACCGGCGGGCCGTGCTGACCTGTGTCGAGGTCGGCGGCGACATCGACACCACGGGCGCGATCGTCGGCGGCATCGTGTCCCTGGTCGCCGACGTGCCGCAGGACTGGCTCGCCGCCCGGGAGCCGCTGCCGAGCTGGGTCTCCTAGCCGCCGCGAGCGCAGTCGCCCGGCCGAAAATCGGTCGCGCCCATCCCTATGCTGGGCGCATGGGCTTTGGACACCTGCCGCTGTACCACTGAGTGCCGAGTGGATCTCGCGTACCCACTTGTCTGACTCAGCAGGAGTTCCGCCATGCACATCTCGTTCATGGCCGTGCCCGAGCACGGCCACGTCCAGCCCGGCCTGCCCCTGGTGACCGAACTGGTGGCCCGCGGCCACCGGGTCACCTACGCGACCACCGAGCAGTTCACCGATGTCGTCGCCAAGGCCGGCGCGACGCCGGTGCTGCACACGACGACGTTCCCCGAGCGGATGCCGGAGGACGGCGATGCCGGCACTCGCATGTTCGTCACCGAATACCGGGCCGTCATCCCGCAGATCGAGGCGGCTTATGCCGACGACCGGCCGGATCTGATCGTCTGCGATATCGGGGCGTTCCAAGGACCGGTGCTGGCCGACCGGTGGGGCATCCCGGTGGTGCAGATCTCGGCCAGCTATGTGGCGTTGCCGGACTCGAACGCCGAAGACTTCCCGAAGTACGTTGCGGCGTATGGGATCCCGAGCGAGCTGCTGGTGCCGAGGCCGTGCCTGGTGGCGATGCCGAGGTCGTTCCAGTTCGCCGGCGAGACGGTGGCGGGCAACTTTACGTTCGTCGGCCCGATGGGATCGCCGCCGCGGTGGCCGGGGCCGGCAGATCGGCCGGTGCTGCTGATCTCGCTCGGGTCGTCCTACACCGACCGGCCGGACTTCTTCCGTGACTGCGTCACGGCGTTTGCCGACAACGGCTGGCACGTGGAGATGGCGGTCGGGCGGTTCACCGACCCGGCGGAGCTCGGGCCACTGCCGGAGAATTTCGTTGTGCGGCAATGGGTTCCGCAAGCGTCGATGCTGACGCGGGCCAGTACGTTCATCACGCACGCCGGCATGGGCGGCGTGATGGAGGCGCTGGCGCAAGGGGTGCCGCTGATCGCCGTGCCGCAGGCCGTCGACCAGCTACTGACCGGGCCGCGGATCGAAGAACTCGGCCTGGGGCGGCATATTCCCCGTGACGAGGTCACGGTCGAACGGCTCCGCCTAGCGTTGCTAGATGTCAGCACGGACGCCGGCATCGCCGCGAACCTGGCCAAGGTGAAGCAGGAAATCGCCGACAGTGGCGGTGTTCGGCGGGCCGCCGACATCGTGGAGTCCCAAGTGGAGGGCTGATGGACGAGGTGCGGGTGGCCGAGGCCGGCGAGCTGGCCGGCCTGCTGGCCGTCGAGGACGCGGCCGACAAGTTGTTCGAGGCGTACGGGATCGTGTTCCCACCGAGCCCGGCGACCGGGGACATCGCGGCCGCCGAGGACGTGTTCGTAGTCGGCCGCCCAGCGGTTGGCTTCGCCTACGTCGGCGACGTCGATGACGGCCTCCACCTGCACCAACTCGCCGTGCATCCGGATCATCAGAGGCGCGGTCTGGGCACCGCCCTGCTGGCGGCCGTCTTCCGACGCGCCGCCGGCCGGGCGGTCACGCTGACCACGTTCCGGCACATCCCGTGGAACGCGCCCTGGTACGCCGCCCGCGGTTTCACCGAGGTCATCGAGCCCGGCCCGGAGCTGACGCGACTGGTCGCGCACGAGAAATGGCTGTCCGAGCTGGGGGAACGCGTGACCCTTACGTCGAAGGTAATGTCCGTGACGACCCGCGCTGAGTAGCGTCGGCGGCATGACGACGGCGGAGATCAGGCAGCGGCCGGTGGGGGAGCTGCTGCGGCAGTGGCGGGAGCACCGCCGGCTGAGCCAGCTGGAGCTGTCCAACCAGGCCGAGGTGTCGACCCGGCACCTGAGCTTCCTGGAGACGGGCCGGTCGACGCCGAGCCGGGACATGGTGCTGCACCTGGCCGACCGCCTCGACGTGCCGCTGCGCGAGCGCAACACGCTGCTGGTGGCGGCCGGCTACGCCCCGGTCTACACCCGCACGGCGCTGGACTCGCCGGAGCTGACCGAGATCCGCACGGCGATCCGGCAGATCCTGACCGGCCACGACCCGTACCCGGCGGTGGTGGTCGACCGCTACTGGAACCTGTTGGACGCCAACGCCAGCGCGTCGTTCCTGACCGCGGGCGCGGCCGAGCACCTGGTCGGGCCGTCGACCAACGTGCTGCGGCTGGCCCTGCACCCGGACGGCATGGCGCCGCACATCGTCAACCTCGGGGAGTGGCGGGCGCACCTGCTCGGCCAGCTGCGGCGGCAGCTCGACGCGGTGGCCGATCCGGAGTTGGTCGAGCTGTACCGGGAGCTGAAGTCGTACCCGTGCGACGACGAGGAGCCGGCCGTCGAACTGCTGCCCGGCCTGAGCAACCTGATCGTGCCGCTGCGGATCCGGCGCTGCGACGTGGAGCTGTCGTTCTTCAGCACGATCGCGACGTTCGGCACGCCGCTGGACGTGACCGTGGCCGAGCTGGTGATCGAGTCGTTCTTCCCGGCCGACGAGGTCACGCGGGCGTTCATGACCAGCCTGTGAGCACCTGGTCGATGCGCTGCCAGATCTGGTCCCGGGCCTCCTGACGGGGCACGCCCTTCATCAGCAGGGCGTCGTAGTCGGTGTCGAGATGCCGTACGGAGGCGACGACGGCGTGCCGGACGGCCCGCTCGTCCAGCGCCTGCCCGGCGGCCGAGCGTCCGACCCGGCCGCTGCCGCGCAGCGCGGCGTGCCGGGCGATCGCCTCGGCCCGCTCGGCCGGGATCTTCGGGAACAGCAGCCGGATCTCGATCGTGAACTGCCCCATGAACTTCTCGTCCAGCAGTTCGCGGCGTTCCGCGTCCTTCACGCGGCGACGGGCCCGGATCTCCTCGTCGTCGAAGCACTGCTGCTCGGCCCGCTCCAGCGCGTCCGGCTCGACCAGGATGCCCAGCCGCCAGATCCGGTTGCGCTGCCGGGCGTCCGGCCGGACCACGATCGCGGCCAGGCCGCTCTCCTTGCGGGCGCGGCGGCTCAGCGTGGCGTTGCCGGCCTTGAGGAACACCAGGTGGTCCAGGTCGGCGCAGCTCATGCAGAGCGCCGACTGGCTCTCCATCATCAGGAACCGGTCGTGCTCGCCGCACTCCTCGCACTCGAACTCGTCACGAGCCTCCAGCACGACCAGGTCCGGCACCTTCTCGTCGGCGCGGGGCCGCACCCGGTCCTCCGTCTTGCGAAAGCGCAGGTGCACCCATTGCGTGTCGCTGCCGGCGGTGATCCGCAGCGTCCGGCGGTCGCGGGTGGCCGAGACGTTCGGTGTGGTGTCCCGGCTGAACCGCAGGCCGCCCCAGATGTTGAACGTCTCCGCGGCCTCGATCAGCTGCTGGTCGCTCACCGACATGGCCTTGGACAACGGGTCCAGCTCGCCGCGCCGCCAGCTGTCCACGTTCTTCTGGTGCACCCAGCCGAGCTCGACCAGCACCTCCACGAAGGACACCCGGCCACGGCGGCTCAGGATGGTTTCCGCGATGGTCCTCACTCGCGTGCTCTGCTGCATGGCACTGACCATACGATCGGTCCGGTGATCCCCTACAGCGGGCTGCGGCTCGACCGCGCCAGTGACCGCCGGTCCGACCCGGACTGGATCGCCTCCCTGCGGACGGATGCCCGTGTGCTCCCGTTCTGGCGGGACCGGTATGCGCCGGACGCCCCGCCGCACGGCGAGGAGGTGTTCCTCGGCCTCGACGGCGACACGGGCGTGTTCGCGGTGGAGCTGGCCGAGGAGCCGCCGTCCGCGGTGGACGTGCGGTCGCTGTTCGGCGACGTCAGCGCGCAGGAGTCGGCGATGCTGGTGTACGCCAAGGCATTGCTGCACTGGAACCGCAACCAGCACTTCTGCGGCACGTGCGGCGGCGAGACCCGGCCCCGGCACGGCGGCAACGTCCGAGACTGCCTCGGCTGCCGCCGGGAACTGTTCCCGCGCATCGAGCCCGCGGTGATCGTGCTCGTCGAACACGAGGGTCGCGCGCTGTTCGGCCGGCACGTGCGCTCGGACCGGTTCTCCACCCTGGCCGGCTTCGTCGACCTCGGTGAGAGCCTGGAGGACGCGGTGCGGCGCGAGGTCGCCGAGGAGGCCGGCGTCGCCGTCGGCGAGGTCCGCTACGTGGGCTCGCAGCCGTGGCCGTTCCCGGCCGGCCTGATGATCGCCTTCCGGGCCGAGGCGCTGTCCCCGGAGATCAACGTGGACGGTGACGAGCTGGCCGAGGCCCGCTGGCTGACCCCGGAGGAGGTCCGCGACCAGCATCTGCCGCGGTTCCTGGACTCGATCGGCGCTCACTTGATCGAAACATGGCTCTCGGCCCCGCGCGCTTTGTGACCCCGGCCACTACCGTGGACGTTTCAGGCAGAGCCCCTGCGCCGATCGGAGGCGAGCACGATGCGTATCGCGGACGTCCTGCGGAGCAAAGGGTCGAGCGTGGCCACCGTGCCACCATGGACCACGGTCACCGAGCTCGTCGCTGAGCTGGCCAAACACAACATCGGCGCGGTGGTCGTGCTGACTCCCGAGGGGGTGGCCGGCATCGTCTCCGAGCGCGACGTGGTGCGGCGCCTGGCCGAGCACGGCGCGGCCGTGCTGGACCGCCCGGTGTCGGAGATCATGACCACCTCGGTGTTCACCTGCACCCCCGACGACACCGTGGAGACCCTCTCGGTGCTCATGACCGAGCGCCGCATCCGGCACGTGCCGGTGGTCGACAACGGCCGCCTGGCCGGCATCGTCAGCATCGGCGACGTGGTGAAGCGCCAGATCAGCCAGCTCCAGGAGGAGCAGGCCCAGCTGGAGCAGTACATCACCCAGGGTTAGCGCGCAGCAGCGAGGACCGGAGGAGCCAGAGGGAGGCCAGGCCGCCGAGCACGGCCGCGCCCAGCAGCACCGGGCGCTCGCCGATCGCCGCGGCCCCGAAGCCGCCGGCGAGCGCGCCGATCGGGCGCATGCCGAAGCTGACGGTCTGGTACACCCCTCGGGTCCGGGATTGGAGTTCGCGGGGCACGGTGCGGGCGAACACCATGCCGATGCACACGCCCTGGACACCGAGCCCGAACCCGGACGCCAGCAGCCCGGCCGACAAGGCGGCCACCGCGACCGGCGCGCCTGGATGCACCGCGACTGGGCCGATCGGATCGGCCATATATGGCCGCCCGTGGTCGTACTCGTGAACTGGTGAATCCGGTCGGGGCGATGCCACGATCAATTCGAGGTTCGACGGTTCATCTCACAGGGGGAAATTGTGGATCTTCGAAAGTGTGGCGTCGCACTGGGCGGCGTGGCGTTGGTGGCGGCAACCGCGGCACTGACGGCCTCGACGGCCGACGCTGGCCCGTCAACGCCCGCGGCGCAGAACTTCGCATCGGTCGGCGCGTCGCCCAATGTGGACTACACGATGTATGCGGCGCCTGTCGGCGACACCTACGTCGTCGGTCACATCAGCGGCTCCGACCAGGTCTGGGCCTACGAATGCGTCTCCGGATGGCGGCACATTCGCACCGCGTCCGGGCGTGGCGGTGACCACTACGGCAACACGGTCGCGTGGGTTTACCTGGGTTGCTGATTGTTGAATTGAATCCGAGTCGCGGCCCTGGTCAGCCAGGGCCGCGATTTTGGCATTGGTGTCACAGCCCGCGAAGGCCGCCGACCAGGGTGGACGTGACCAGGGCGGCCAGGGTGTCGGGGTCGTTGCCGGTGTCGGCGCGGCGTTCGATCGCCTCGTGCAGCAGGGCGAAGTAGACCTGGATCGCCCAGTCGAGGTCGGCGTCGGGGGCGATGGTGCCGGAGTCGGCCAGCCGCTGGAACAGGGCGCGGTTCTTGGCCTTGATGCGCTCGATGATGCACTCGTGGGAGTCCGACGGCCGGGCCTCGGACAGCCGCCAGCGGCTCTTGACCCGGATGTAGCCGGCGCTGAGCTCGTGCAGCGCGACCAGTGGCGGCGCGGTGTCGGTACGGGCGTCGTCGAGCACGGCCTCGGTCTGCTCCAACATGTCCTGGGCCAGCGCGTCGATCAGCGCCTCGCGGCTGGCGAAGCGCCGGTGCACGGTGGTGCGGGCGACGCCGGCGGCGTCGGCGATCTGCTGGAGCGTGGCCGACGGGTTGGTGGACAGCACCTCGTTGGCGGCGTCGAGGATGGCGCGCATCGTCCGTTCGGAGTCGGCGCGCAGCGGTCGGGTCACGTGACCATGGTAGGCGGCGACATGGGGTTGCACCTTTGGGAAAACTCGCTACATTGGTGTTGCAACTCAAGCCGCAAAGGGGACGTGAGAGATGCAGATGCGGGTATTGGGCGGGACCGGGATCAAGGTCAGCCCGTACTGCTTCGGCGCCATGAACTTCGGCACCTGGGCCAACACCGATCGTGAGGAGGCCTCACGGATCATCAACGCCGCGCTGGACGCGGGTCTGAACTTCGTCGACACCGCCGACCGGTACTCGGACGGCGAGTCGGAGCGGATCGTCGGCCAGGCGATCAAGGGCCGACGCGAGGACGTCGTGCTGGCCACCAAGTTCCACGGCCCGATGGGCGAGGACGTCAACCGGCAGGGCAACTCGCGCCGCTGGATGGTGCGGGCCGTCGAGGACAGCCTGCGGCGCCTGGACACCGACCACATCGACCTCTACCAGATGCACCGGCCGGACCCGGACACCGACATCGAGGAGTCGCTGTCCGCGCTGACCGACCTGGTGCGGGCCGGCAAGATCCGGGCCTTCGGCTCGTCGACCTTCCCGGCCGAGCAGATCGTCGAGGCGCAGTGGGTCTCGCAGCGGCGCGGCTTCGAGCGGCTGCGCACCGAGCAGCCGCCGTACTCGATTCTCAACCGCACCATCGAGTCGGCGGTGTTGCCGACGGCCCAGCGCTACGGCATGGGCGTGCTGGTGTGGAGCCCGCTGGCCATGGGCTGGCTGACCGGCAAGTACCGCAACGGCGTCGACATGAGCACCGGCCGGGCCGCGATCATGCCGGCGATGTACGACCCGGCGGCGCCGGCGAACGTGCGCAAGGCGGCGGCGGTGGAGGAGCTGGCCAAGATCGCGGCCGACGCCGGCATCTCGTTGACCCACCTGGCGATGGCGTTCTCCATCGCGCACCCCGGCGTCACCTCGGCGATCATCGGCCCGCGCACCCGGGAGCAGCTGGACGACCTGCTCGCCGGCGCGGACGTCGTGCTCGACGACGAGACCTTGGACCGGATCGACGCCGTGGTCGCGCCAGGCACCGCGATCAACCCCGAGGACTCCTTCTACACGCCGCGGGAGATCAGCGAGACCACCCTGCGCCGCCGCCCCGCCGCAACCCGTTCGGCCGCCTGACACTGGCGCGCTGTCGCCAGGTGATTACGATCGCGGCATGCACCTGGCCGGGGGACGTCTGCGCGACTTCGCGCGGGGCTGCGACGTGCTCGGCGGCGGAGGCGGGGGACAGGCCCGCTACGCGCTGCCGCTGGCCGTCCACGCCGTCGAACTGAACGGCCCGGTTCAGGTCGTGCCGGCGACCGAGCTGCCGGCGAACGGCCTGGTCATGCCGTGCACGTTCCTCGGCGCGCCGGCCATCGGGGCCGAGCGGATCGGCACCTGCCGCGAGGCCGCGACGATCCGCGGGCACGTGGAGCGGCACTTCGGCCAGCCGGTGGTGGCCATGCTGTGCAACGAGATCGGCGGCTTCCACGGGGCCGCGTCGGTGGCGCTTGCCGCCCACGCCGGGCTGCCGATGCTGGACGCGGACGGCATGGGACGCGCCTTTCCCGGCATGTCGCGGGTGGCCATGCACCTGGCCGGCGTCACCCCGGACCCCGTTGTCCTGGCCGACGAGCACGACCGGGTCGTCGCCGTGCACGCCGGCGACGGCTGGGCCGAGCGGATGGCCCGGTCGGTGGTCGTCGGCTTCGGCGACCGCGGCGTCAGCAGCGAGTACGTGATGACGGTCGACCAGGTGGCCGACGCCGTCATCACCGGCTCGGTCAGCAAGGCGCTGCGCATCGGCGAGTTGATCGGCGCGGCGGCGTCGGTGCCGGACGCCGCGCGGGCGATCGTGGCCGAGTTCGACGGCGTGCTCATCGCCGAGGGGCGCGTCACCGCGGCGCTGCCGGAGCCGGGGCGGCACACACCGGCGACGATCGAGGGCACCGGTGCGGACGAGGGCCGCACGCTGCGGCTGGAAGTGGGGCACGAGTACCTCGCCGTGATCGAGGACGGCCAGGTGCTCGCCACGGTGCCGGACATCATCACGGTGTTCGACACGTACACCGGCGAAGCGCTCGGCGCCGAGGAGTTGCGATACGGGCAGCGCGTGGTGGCGTTCGCGCTGCCGTGCCCGGACGTGTGGCGCACGCCGGCCGGGCTGGACCTGGTCGGGCCGGCGGCGTTCGGCCTCGACCTGCCGTACCGGCCGGTGGTCGCGTCATGAACCCCGACCGGAGCTGCCGTCTCGGCCTGTCGATGCAGCGTGACCGGTTCGCCGCCGCCCTCGTGGAGAGCGACGGCACCGTGCTGGCCTCGATCGAACGCCCGCTGACGACCGCCGCCGCCTCGACCGTGATGCCGGTGGTCGTCGAGGAACTGATGGCCCAGGCCGGGCCGCGCGGCGTCGACCTCGCGCACATCCAGCAGGTGATGATCGGCGTCAGCGAGATCGACGGCCTGGCCGGGCTGCCCGGGGCGTCGGACGGCTGGCGGCGGTGGCCGGGACAGCTGGGGCCGGTGGCCGTGGTGCGGCTGGGCGCGGCGACGACATCGCTGCCGCCGCTGGCCGGGTGGCCGGCCGAGCTGCGGTCCTCGGTGTCCATCGCCGAGGCGTGCGTGGCCGGCGGGGCGCGGCTGGACGGCACCGACTTCGAGCCGCTGGACACCGCCGCGCTGGTGGCGTTCGCGCGGCAGATCTCCGGCCGGGTCAACGCGGTCGCGGTGAGCAGCGTGTTCGCCGCCGTGGCCCCGGGGCACGAGCTGGCCGCGGCCGGGTTGCTGCGGGCTGAGCTCGGCGACTCCGTGCCCATCCTGCTGTCGCACGAGATGGGCGGCTCCGGCCTGTTGGAGCGGGAGAACGCCACCGTGTTGCAGGCGGCGCTGATCCGTCGGGCCTGGGGCGCGGCGCACCGGCTGCGTCGGTCGCTGGTCGACGTGGGGCTGTCGCACGCGGAGCCGTTCCTCGCCCGTAACGACGGCTCCATCATGACCGTGGACTACGCCCTGACCCGGCCGCTGCTCATGCACGGTGCTGCGGCGGCGCTTGGTGCGCGCGGGGCGGCGTTGCTGGCTGGTGAGCCGGAGGCGCTCGTCGCCTTCACCGACGTTGACGGCGAGCCGACGGCCGTGTGCTCCGTGACCGCCGGCTCGGCGCAGCTCGCCGCTGGGCCCACGGCGATCGCCGGCGTGCAGACCGGGTTGCGGACCGTGGCGCTCGTGCCGACGACGCCGCCGATCGGTGGTTCCGGCTGTGGGCTGCCGCAGCTGGCGGCGGCGGTCGACCGGGCCAAGAGCTCGCCCCGTGACCTGCCGCTGCTGGTGATCGGGCCGGGCGCGGAGAAGCTTGTCGACACGCTGCCGGGGCCGTTGCCGGGGACGACGTTGGTGTGCTGCCCGCCGCGGGCCGACGCCGCCGCGGCGGTCGGCGTGGCCGTCGCGCCGATCAGCGGTGAGGCGGTGCGGATGTTCAGCGCCAACAGCGCGCACGGCGACGACATCCGGCACCGGACCAGGGAGCAGGCCCGCGCCGCGGCCGTGCACGCCGGGGCCGATCCGGTCACGGTTGCGGTGACCGATTTCGAGGAGTCGACCGTCCCGTACGTCACCGAGCCGACGGTGTTGCTGCGGGCCCGTGCCGAGGGTCCGCCGCGCGTCGGCTGGCGGCGTACGTACGAGCGGAGTTGACACCGACGCGACCGGATTTCCGGCTACGCTGCCGTGTGCCCCGACGACTGCTGCGCCTGCTGGTTGCCCTGTTCGTGCTGATCTGCACGATTGCGGCACCCACAGCGGCCGCCGACCCGGCCGGTTGTGACTTCCGCACCGCGCCGCCGCCGCCCGTCGACTCGTCCGAAAAACCGGCGCCCGGTCAGCAGCCGCCCGCGCCGCTGCCCGTGCCGGCCCAGCCCGTCGGCGGCTCGCGGATGGCCGAGTGCGGCCCCGTGATCCCGCCCGGCGCCGCTGCCCCGCCGAACAACCAGTTCGAGTCGTGGGTGCTGGCCGACCTCGACACCGGCCAGGTGCTGGCCGCTCGCGACCCGCACGCCCGGCAGCGCCCGGCCTCGTTGATCAAGGTCTTGCTGGCTCTCGTCGTCCTGCGTGAGCTGAAGATGGACACCGCCGTCACCGGCACCTGGGACGACGCCAACCAGGACGGCACCCGCGTCGGCATCGGGCCCGACGGCAAGTACACCAACGACCAGATCTTCCACGCGCTGCTCATGCATTCCGGCAACGACTGCGCCTTCGCCTTCGCCACCCAGTTGGGTGGCGTCGACAAGACCGTGGCCAAGATGAACGCGTTGGCCCACAGCGTCGGCGCGTTGGACACCCGCACCGCCACTCCCGCCGGGCTCGACGGGCCCGGCATGGTGTCGTCGGCCTACGACCTGGCCGTGTTGTTCCGCTTGGCCATGCAGGACAAGCGTTTCGCCGACGCCGTGGCCACCCAGCAGATCCCGTTCCCCGGTTGGGGCGACAAGCCCGGCTTCGTCGTCGGCAACGACAATCCGCTGCTCTACAACTACGACGGCGACCTCGGCGGCAAGACCGGCTACACCGACGATGCCTTGCACACCTACATCAATGCCGCGCAGCGCAACGGATCCCGCATCGTGTTCGTCGGCATGCGCGGCACCATGAGCCCCGTGACGCAGATGTACAGCCAGTCCGCGCCGATGATGGACTACGGCTTCACCCTCAAGTCCTCCGGCGCCCAGCCCGTCGGCCAGCTCGTCGACGCCGACCCCACCGCCCGGCCCGCCGTCACCACCGCCGTCCCGCCCGGCGAGTCCCAGCACGTCCTCGCCTCCGGCAAGTCCGAGGACTCCGGCTTCTCCTTCGCCACGGCTGTTGCGGTAGCGGCCCTGCTGTTGGTCATCGGAGGAGTCGTCTACGTCGGCATGCGCCGCCGCCGCATCGGCTGACCCCGCGAGTCCCGCCCAGCGTCACACCGAATGCGTGAAACGGATTCAGCAGTTCGGTGTGACTGTGAACGGGACTCGCGGGGGCTAGATGGCTTGCAGGGCAAGGAGGGCTACGTCGTCGTGGTCGCGGCCGGTGAGCCAGTCGTTGAGGCGGTGCTCGACGTGCCGGGTGAGGTCGGCGGCGGGTAGGCCGGCGCCGGCGGCGATGGCCTCGGTGAGGCGGTGGGTGCCGAACTGCTCCCGGCCGTCGCCGCCGCCACGGGCCTCGGTGACACCGTCGCTGTAGAGCAGGCAGACGTCCCCAGCGGACAGGGTGACGCCGGCCTCGCCGAAGTGGGGATCGGGCAGCACGCCGACGAGGGTGCCGGGCACGGCGATCTCCTCGACGGCGCCGGAGGCCCGAAGGACGAGGGGCGAGGGATGGCCGCCGGAGGCCAGCCGCAAACGCACGGCGCCGGAGTCGAGGCGTTCCAGGGCGCCGACGACGAGCGTGGCGAAGCGGTTGTCGGAGCTGGTCAGGATGGCCTTGTTCAACAGGTGCAACAGCTTCGTGGGCTCGGTCTCGACGAGTCGAAGCGCCTCGACGGTGTGCCGGATGCGGCCGGCCAGGGTCGCGGCCTCGACGCCGTTGCCGCAGACGTCGCCGAGCAGGAACAGGGCCCGGCCGTCGGATTCCGGGAACACATCGTAGAAATCGCCGCCGACGCGGATGGTGCTCTGCGCCGGCCGGTAGCACGAGGCCCAGGCGAGGCCGGGCATGTCGGGCAGCGGCGTGGGCAGCAGGCTGGACTCCAACGCCTCGGTGGCCCGGGCCTGCTCGCTGAACGAATGCGCGGAGCTCAACGCGGCGGCGGCCCGGCCGGCGTAGTCGCGGAGGACGTCCAGTTGATCCCCAAGGGATTCGGCACCGCGAGAGTCGTTGCTGGCCAACACCAAAGCGCCGGCGTTGAGGTCCTCGTGCCGCAGCGGCACGACCACGACGCTGGCCGGCACGGCGGAATCGCCGCCGAGCAGCCAGTCCAGCCGCGCGCCGGCCACGGGGTGCCCGGGCATGGGTTTGGTCGTCGAACCCGAGAAAGCCTCACTCAGCGCCGTCACGGACCGGAGCACGTGCTGACCCATCCGCCCGTGCTCGGTGTCGCCGCCACGGGTGTACCGCCACCACTCGACCCGGCCCCGCTTGGCCGGCAGCACAACGGCACAGCAGTCGGCCAGCGTCGGCACGGCCAGCTGCACGATACTGCGCAAAGTCTGGTCCCGGCGCAGGGAACTGCCCAACAGCCGGCTGCTGTTGACCAGAAACCGTGACTGCGCGCACTTTTCACACCAGGGCTCGTCGGCCTCGGCCGCATCACCATGCCACGCCACATGGTCTGCGTCCAATCGGGTGGAAACCCAGCGCCACGGCAGGCCCTGGCACGTGGTCTCGACCTCGCCCTGCTCCGAACCGGTGAATCCGGCCACACCGGCCAGCTCGACACCGGGCCGCAACTCGGGGAAGAGCTCGGCCGCGCGGCGGCTCACCACCCGCACCACGCCCCGGGCGTCGTGGACGAGCACCGCCCCGTCGGCAGCGTCCAGCAGCGCCTGCCACACGGCGACGCCGACGGTTTCCTGCCTGCTCAGCGGTATTCCGTCCAACCCCGTTCCGGTCGACCCCGATCGCGTCGCGCCCGCTCTGGTCGGCTCAGAAATCCCGGGTGCGGAGTGTCGGTCGACCACCGCGCCACCTCCAGACTCCTGGCCGGTTGACGTTCTCAGACTAGCCCGGCGCGCTCGGCTGCTCACTCGCCTGCACTCCCTGGCTGGTCTCGTGGCAGGCTAGCTGTCACCGACACGCTATTCGATGGCAGCCGATTCGAGGGAGGCCGAGATGGACACCACCTCGCTGCCGGTCGGGACCAAGCAGTCCGCCGGCGAAGACGCGTTCCTTGACCGCCTGCTCAGCGCCATGCGCGACGTGCGGGACGGCAACTTCCGCCGACGCCTGACCCCGGTCGGCGACGGCACGGCCGCCCGGGTCGCCGAGGTCTTCAACGAGATCGTGGAACGCAACCAGGACCTGGTCGGCGAGCTGTCCACGCTGCGGGGCGGGGTCGGCGAGCGGTTGTCGACCGAGGCGTTCACCGGCGGCTGGGCGGTGGCCCGCCAGTCGGTGAACCTGGTGCTCGAGGACCTGCTGCACCCCACGACCGAGCTGTCGCGCGTGCTCGCGGCGGTCGCCCAGGGTGACCTGTCGCAGCGAATGTCCTCGCACCGCAACGGACAACCGCTGCGCGGCGAGGCCGCTCAGCTCTGCGCGACGGTCAACGGGCTGCTCGAGCAACTTTCCGTGTTTGCCGAGCAGGTGACGCGGGTAGCCCGGGAGGTGGGCACCGAGGGCAAGCTCGGTGGCCAGGCCGTCGTGCCCGGAGTAGCCGGAATCTGGAGGATCTCACCGACAACGTGAACCTGATGGCGGGCAACCTCACCGCCCAGGTGCGCGACATCGCCCAGGTGACAACGGCGGTGGCCGACGGCGACCTGAGCCGGAAGATCACCGTCGAGGTCTCCGGGGAGATGCTCGGCCTCAAGGACACCGTGAACACCATGGTGGACCAGCTTTCCGCGCTGGCCGACGAGGTCACGCGGGTCGCGCGCGAGGTCGGCACCGAGGGCATTCTCGGCGGCCAGGCCACGGTTCCCGGTGTCGCGGGCATCTGGCGCGACCTCACCGCGAACGTGAACTTCATGGCGGCCAACCTGACGTCGCAGGTGCGGTCCATCGCCCAGGTGACGACCGCGGTGGCCAAGGGCGATCTGTCGCAGAAGATCACCGTGGACGGCAAGGGCGAGATCCTTGAGCTGAAGAACACCCTCAACACGATGGTCGATCAGCTTTCCTCCTTCGCCGCGGAAGTCACCCGGGTGGCCCGGGAGGTCGGCGGCGAGGGGCGGCTGGGCGGTCAGGCCACGGTGCCGGGTGTCGCCGGAACGTGGCGAGATCTCACCGATTCGGTGAACTTCATGGCCGGCAACCTGACGTCGCAGGTGCGGTCCATCGCCCAGGTGACGACCGCGGTGGCGAAGGGCGACCTGTCGCAGAAGATCACCGTCGACGCGCGGGGCGAGATCCTGGAGCTGAAGAACACCATCAACACGATGGTGGACCAGCTGTCCGCCTTCGCCGACGAAGTCACCCGTGTCGCCCGAGAGGTCGGTACGGAGGGCAAGCTCGGCGGCCAGGCCACGGTGCGCGGCGTCGCCGGCACGTGGAAGGACCTGACCGACAACGTCAACGTCATGGCCCACAACCTGACCGGCCAGGTGCGCTCGATCGCCCGGGTGGCCACGGCGGTGGCCGACGGCGACCTGTCCAAGAAGATCGTCGTCGAGGCGGCCGGCGAGGTCGCGGCGCTGGCCGCGACGATCAACGGCATGGTCGACACGCTGCGCGCGTTCGCCGACGAGGTCACCCGGGTCGCCCGCGAGGTCGGCACGGAAGGGATGCTCGGCGGCCAGGCCCGGGTGCCCGGCGTCGCCGGCACGTGGAAGGACCTGACCGACAACGTCAACTTCATGGCCGACAACCTGACGTCCCAGGTCCGCAACATCGCCCAGGTGACAACGGCCGTCGCCCGCGGCGACCTGTCGAAGAAGATCGACGTCGACGCGCGCGGCGAGATCCTGGAGCTGAAGAACACCGTCAACACCATGGTGGACCAGCTGTCCGGCTTCGCCGACGAGGTCACCCGTGTTGCCCGCGAGGTCGGCACCGAAGGCCAGCTGGGCGGCCAGGCCGAGGTCGTCGGCGTGACCGGCGCGTGGAAGCGGCTCACCGAGAGCGTCAACGAGCTGGCCGGCAATCTGACCACGCAGGTGCGGGCCATCGCGGCGGTGGCGACCGCGGTGACCGCCGGCGACCTGACCCGGCAGATCACCGTGCAGGCCCGGGGCGAGATGGCCGATCTGAAGGACAACATCAACCGGATGACCGGCATCCTGATGGAGACCACCACGGCCAACCGGGAACAGGACTGGCTCAAGACCAACCTGGCCCGGCTGTCCGGTCTCATGCAGGGCCAGCGGGACGTCGTCGAGCTGGCCTCGCTGATGATGAGCGAGCTAGCGCCGCTGGTTTCCGCGCAGCAGGGCCTGTTCTTCCTGTCCGACGGCGACGAGCTGAGCCAGGCGGCCGGTTACGGCGTGCCGGCCGGCGGCCGTGAGCCGCGGTTCGCGCTGGGTGAGTCGCTGGTCGGGCAGGCGGCGGTGGAGAAGAAGACGATCCGGATGGCCGCCGCCCCGCCGAGCTACATCAAGATCACCTCGGGCCTCGGCGCCGCGCCGCCGTCCGACGTGATCGTGCTGCCGGTGCTGTTCGAGGGCAAGGTGCTCGGCGTGATCGAGCTGGCCTCGGTCGGCCGGTTCACCGAGGTGCACCGCGACCTGCTCGAGCAGCTCAAGGAGACGATCGGCGTCACCGTCAACACCATCCAGGCCAGCTCCCGCACCGACGCGCTGCTGGCCGAGTCGCAGCGGCTGGCCCAGGAGCTGCGGGCCCGGTCCGAGCAGCTACAGGCCCAGCAGGAGGAGATGCAGCGGTCCAACGCCGAGCTGGCCGAGAAGGCGGCGCTGCTGGTCCGGCAGAACAGCGACATCGAGCTGAAGAACACCGAGATCGAGCAGGGCCGCCAGGAGCTGGAGGAGCGGGCCCAGCAGCTGGCGCTGGCCTCGCGCTACAAGTCCGAGTTCATGGCCAACATGTCGCACGAGCTGCGCACGCCGCTGAACAGCCTGCTCATCCTGGCCAAGCTGATGGCCGACAACCTGGACGGCAACCTGTCCGACAAGCAGGTCGAGTTCGCCCGCACCATCCACGCCGCCGGCAGCGACCTGCTCCAGCTGATCAACGACATCCTCGACCTGGCCAAGGTCGAGGCCGGGCATCTCCAGCTGGAGCAGACCACGGTGTCGGTGGTCGACCTCGTCGACTACGTCGAGAAGCTGTGCCGGCCGCTGACCGGGCAGAAGGGCCTGGACTTCTCGGTGGCCGTCGACACCGACGTGCCCGACGAGCTGCACACCGACGTGCAGCGGCTCCAGCAGATCCTGCGCAACCTGCTGTCCAACGCGGTGAAGTTCACCCAGGAGGGCAGCATCCGGCTGACCATGAAGCAGATGCCGGCCAGCCAGGTCCGCCGGTCGACGCTGCGGGCCGCGCCGGCCCGGATCGCGTTCGCCGTCGAGGACACCGGCATCGGCATCCCGGCCGACAAGCTCGGCGTCATCTTCGAGGCGTTCCAGCAGGCCGACGGCACCACCAGCCGCAAGTACGGCGGGACCGGGCTCGGCCTGTCGATCAGCCGCGAGCTCACCCACCTGCTCGGCGGCGAGCTCCAGGTGCGCAGCACGCCGGGCCAGGGCAGCGCCTTCGTGCTGTGCCTGCCGGTGGCGCCGCCGCCGGCGCTGTTGGCCGCCGCGCCGGACCTGCCCGAGGTGGACGAGCTCGAGGAGTCGGTGCTGTTCGACGACCCGATCCCGATGGTCACGGCGCTGTCGTCGACCGCGCCGCGGTTCCACGGCGAGAAGGTGCTCATCGTCGACGACGACCTGCGCAACGTGTTCGCCCTGAGCACCGTGCTGGAGCTGCACGGCCTGCACGTGGTGTTCGCCGACAACGGCATCGCCGGCATCCGGGCGCTGGAGCAGCACG
Organism: Kutzneria chonburiensis; assembly: GCF_028622115.1. NCBI lineage: Bacteria > Bacillati > Actinomycetota > Actinomycetes > Pseudonocardiales > Pseudonocardiaceae > Kutzneria > Kutzneria chonburiensis. The sequence continues at coordinate 5,128,439 of NZ_CP097263.1, read as the reverse complement.
ACGACGTGGCGCTGGTGCTGATGGACATCATGATGCCCGAGCTGGACGGCAACGCCACGATGGCGGCGATCCGGGACATGTCCGCGCACGCCGACCTGCCGGTGATCGCCGTGACGGCCAAGGCGATGAAGGGCGACCGGGAGAAGAGCCTGGCCTCCGGGGCCAACGACTACGTGACCAAGCCGGTCGACACCGACCTGCTGCTCAACCTGATCGGGGCATATCTGGACTACGACGTCGACGAGTCCGAAGACCGGCCGCAGGAGGCGTGACACCCGACGGCGGGGTGCCTAGGGTCGTGGCGTGGGCGCCAGCCGGCCGGTCTTGCTGCTGGACGTGGACGGGCCGCTGAACCCGTACATGGCCAAGCCGCACCGGCGGCCCCTCGGTTACAGCACGTATCGGACCAAACCCAGATCGTGGATCGCCGCCAATCCGCAGCGACCCGCCGCCTTCGTGCGGCCGCTGCGGGTGTGGCTCAACGTCGACCACGGGGCCCGGCTGCTGGCCCTGCCCTACGACCTGGTGTGGGCCACGACCTGGAAGGACGAGGCCAACGACTGGATCGGGCCGCCGCTGCACCTGCCCGAGCTGCCGTGGCTGGACTGGCCGCACGAGCACGCCGCCGATCCCGACGGCATCCACTGGAAGACCCGGCACATCGTCGACTGGGCCGCCGGGCGGCCGTTCGCCTGGGTCGACGACGAGCTCACCCCGGCCGACCGGGCCTGGGTCGCCGACCACCACGCCGGGCCGGCCCTGCTGCACTGGGTGGATCCGCGCCACGGCCTCCGCGACGAGGACTTCGCCGCACTGGCCAAGTGGGCCAGCTGATGCAGGGAAGGACGCCTTACCTGCGTTCAACGCAGGTAAGGCGTCCTTCCCTGCATAAAGCTGGGGTCAGTTCACGCCGAGCAGGTCGACCACGAAGATCAGGGTCTCGCCGGGCTTGATGACGCCGCCGGCGCCGCGGTCGCCGTAGCCCAGGTGCGGCGGGATGACCAGCTTGCGGCGGCCGCCGACCTTCATGCCGGCCACGCCGCGGTCCCAGCCCTGGATGACCCGGCCGCCGCCGAGCGGGAACTGGAACGCCTGGCCGCGGTTCCACGAGGCGTCGAACTCCTCGCCGGTGGAGTGCGCCACGCCCACGTAGTGCACGTTGACCAGCTGGCCCGCGACGGCCTCGGGGCCATCGCCGACGGTGATGTCCTCGATGACCAGGTCGGCCGGGGCGCCGCCGTCATGCGGCTCTACTACGGGCTTTTCCAACGCCATGGCGGAGCTCTCCTCACGTGTTTCAGGTTCGCCCCACCCTATCGGTCAGGGGGTCAGCCACTGCACGTCCCGCAGCCACGGCAGCGTGATGAGCAGGATCACCATCAGTAGCACCATCGCGCCGACGGTGCTGAGCTGGCGGCGCATCAGCAGCTGGCCGCCGCGGTGCGTGATGCGGTCGGGCTCCTCCTCGGGCCACTCCATGGCCTGCTCCGGCTTGAACCCGGTGTGCAGCCAGAACAGCACGCCCATGATCGTGGCCAGCCCCATCACCAGGTCGCCAACGGCCCCGCCGAAGGCCACGAAGGCCAGGCCGGCGACCGGCACGGCGAGATAGACCACGGCCAGCGGCTGCTTGGGCGGCGGCAGCTTCAGCCAGACCCGGATCGCCGCCCCGCCCCAGAGGACGACGGTGGCGATGGTGAGCATGAAGACCAACGTAGGCATGGCGCCCTCCCCTGCTCGCGACTATACGCCCGGCGAGAGGGCGGTCACTCAGCGCGACAAGGGGTCAGCGCAGCAGCCCCCGTTCGAAGGCCGTTGCCACGGCGGCGGCCCGGTCCGAGACGCCGAGCTTGGCGTAGAGGTGGAGCAGGTGGGTCTTGACCGTGGCCTCGCTGATGAACAGCTTCGCCGCGGCCTCGCGGTTGGTCGCGCCCTTCGCTATCAGTGCTAGGACTTCCAGCTCCCGCTTGCTGAGGTCGTCCTTGGCCGGGGCGCGGACCTGGCCGAGCAGCTTGGTCGCCACGGTGGGAGACAGCACCGCCTCGCCGCGGGCGGCGGCCCGGACGGCGCGGAGGAGCTCCGCTCGTGGTGTGTCCTTGAGCAGGTAGCCGGTGGCGCCGGCCTCGATGGCCGGCAGCACGTCGCTGTCGGTGTCGTACGTGGTCAGAACCAGCACCTTCGCCCTGATCGCTAGCGTTGCTAGCTTTCGTATCGCTGCTACGCCGTCCATACCGGGCATGCGCAGGTCCATCAGCACCACGTCGGGGTCGAGCGCCTGGGCGTAGGCCACGGCCTCGGCGCCGTCGGCGGCCTCGCCGACCACGTCGAACTCGGGGTCGCCGGCGAACATGCCGTGCAGCCCGTTCCGCACGACCGGGTGATCGTCGACGATGAGCAGCCGGATCGCGTCACTCACCGCGCACACTCACTGGGCACGCTCGCCGAGATCGCGGTGCCGGCACCGGGCTCCGATTCGACGGCCAGCGTGCCGCCGACGCCGTCCATCCGCTGCCGCATCACGGTTAGTCCGAAGCCGCCTGCCCGCCCGCCGCTGAACCCGCGGCCGTCGTCACGGACGTCCAACACCACCTGGTCGTCCAAATAGGACAGGGTGACGCCGACCCGGGAAGCCTTGGCGTGCTTGGCCACGTTGGCCAACGCTTCCTGGGCCACCCGGAACAGTGCTACCTCCCGATCCGGCGTCACGGGCCGCGGCTGCCCCTCCGTGGACATCGTCGCCGGCACGCCGCTGTCCCGCGACCAGCCCTCCGCCAGTTCCGCCACCGCGTCGACCAATCTGTTGTCCTCCAACGGTTCCGGCCGCAGCGCCTGCACCGACCGGCGGGCCTGGGTGAGGCTCTCCCGAGCCAGCCGGGTGGCCCGCTCCACATGGGACGGATCCCGGGTCTGCTCGGCCGCCTGCAACTGCGTGATGATGCCGGCCAGGCCCTGGGCCAGCGTGTCGTGGATCTCGCGGGCCATCCGCTGCCGCTCGTCCAGCACACCGGCCTCCCGCGCCTGCACCAGGAGCTGCTCGTGCAGGCCGGTGTTCTCGGCCAACGCGGCGGTCAGCTCCTCGCTGGTCCGGCGGTACTTCTCCATCTGCCGGCCGACCATGAAACCGGCGTACACCATCGGCACGACCACGCTGGTCAGCACCGTCCACGGCTGCGCGTCCGGCCCCTGCACGACCACGCTGAGCGTGGTCTGGGCCGCCACGCCGACCGCGATCCACCGGGGCGGCAGCAACGCAAAGGCCAGGCCGTAGCCGATCGCCCCGAACACCGCGAGCAGCGAACTGGCCCACTGCATCGCGACGATCAACGCGATCATCAGCACGTAGTACGGGACCGGCCACCGGGCCACACCTTGCCGGGCGAAGGCCAGGGCGATCGCCGTGGCCCCGGCCAATGCCAGCACCACCCAAGGCGGCTGGCCCTCGACCGGGACCGTCAGCGCCAGCACGGTGGACAGGATCAGCAGCCCGTAGCCGCTCACCCAGAAGATGTGCCGGTCCTTGTCGGTCATGGCGCGCTACTCCCAGCGGAACAGCCGGGCCGCGGCCAGCCCGAACACCACCGTGATGGTAGCCAGCACGCCCAGGTGCAGCAGCTGCGGGAAGTGACCGTCCCAGGCGTCGCGCACCGCCTGCATGGTCGCGCCCAGCGGCATGAAGTCGCCGATACGGGTCAGGAATCCGGGCAGCGCCTCGCGCGGCGTGAACACGCCGCCGGTGAACATGTTGACGAAGAACAGCAGCATGCCGATGGCCGTGGCCATCCGGGCCGTCGGCGCGATCGCCGCCACCAGCAGGCCGACCGCGAACAGGGCCAGCGCGCCGAGCACGAACGCCAGCACGAAACCCAACGGCTGAGCCGGCAGCGGGAAGCCGATGATCGCGCCCGCGACCACCACCACGACCGCCATCGCCGCCGCCACGGCACAGCTGACCAGCAGCTGTCCGATCAGGACCTTCGACGGGTGCACCGGCGTGGTGTAGAGGCGGCGCAGGATGCCCTTCTCCCGGTAGCCGGCCAGGATCGTCGGCAGCAGGTTCAACGACAGGATGGCCAGCGAGAACGAGACGGCCAGGCCGGGGAAGTAGGTGAAGATCGGGTCGCCGTCCGGGGTGATGATCAGTCCGAACGAGACCATGATCAGCAGCGGCAGGCCGAGCGTGGCCGCGACCGCCGCGGGCTCCCGCAGGTACAGGCGCAGTTCCGAGCCGGCGATACGAAGCTGGGCGCTCATCATGCGTCCTTTCCGGTCAGCGCCACGAAGGCGTCGTCCAGACTGGCCTGCTCGACCCGCAGGTCGGCGGCGACGATTCGGTGCCGGGCCAGCACGGACGTGACCGCCTGCAACAGGTCGCCGGTGCCGGTGATCTCCAGCTGCGGGCCGACCTGACGCATCGACGTGACTTCCGGCAGATCGGTGAGCAGACCGTCCGGCACGGGCACGCTCGGCCGGAATCGGATGCGCTGCTCGGCGGCCACCTTGGAGACCAGCCCGGCCGGCGTGTCCAGGGCGACAACGCGGCCGCGGTCGATCACCGCGATCCGGTCGCACAGCCGCTCGGCCTCGGCCATGAAATGCGTGACGAGCAACACGGTGACTCCCCGGCCGCGGATGTCCTCGACCAGGCCCCAGGTGTCCCGGCGGGCCTGCGGATCCAGTCCGGTGGTCAGCTCGTCCAGCACCGCGATCTCGGGCTTGCCGACCAGCGCCAGCGCGATGAACAGGCGCTGCTTCTGGCCGCCGGACAGCTTGCCGAACGGCGTGTTCGCCTTGTCGGCCAGGCCCCAGTCGTCCAGCAGTGTCCGCCAGTCCATCGGGTCGGCGTAGAAGGAGCTGTAGAGCCGCAGCGCTTCCCGAACGCGCATCTTCTCGGGCAGCTGGCTCTCCTGGAACTGCACGCCGATGCGGGTGCGCAGGGTGTCGTGGTCGCGGCGCGGGTCCAAACCGAGGACCCGTACGGCGCCGGCGTCCGGCGTCCGCAGGCCCTCGACGCATTCCACCGTCGTGGTCTTGCCGGCCCCGTTCGGGCCGAGCACGCCGAAGATCTCGCCTCGTTCGACGGTGAACGACACGTCGTGCACGGCGACGTGATCCCGATAACGTTTGTGGAGGTGCTCCACCTCGATGACCGCCATGGCCCCAGCGTCGCCGTCCAGGCACTTCGCCGGCATCGACCGGGCGATCAGCCCGGGGTCAACCGATCGGTGGATGGCGGGGTCGGCACGAGCGGCCGAGCCGACTGTGCGAGGATCCCGCCTGAGATCCACAGGTGTCCCGAAAGGCGGAGGAGATGGTCGACCACTCGCGCGTGCCGCGACTGATCTTCGCGGTGGTGGGCGTGCTCGTCGCCGTCATCGGCGTCGTAGGGCTGGTTTCCGGGGGCGGCGGCTCGCTCGGCGATGTCACGCCGACCGCGCACGTCATCGGCCTGGCGCTGAGCCCCCTGCACAGCCTGCTGCTGGTGATCTTCGGTGTGATCGGCGCGCTGTCGTCGTTCGTGCGCCGGCTGACCGCGCCGTGGGCGATGCTCCAGTTCGCGGTGTTCTCCGGCTTCTTCGCCTACGGCGTCGCCGTGCCGGACTCGCTCGGCCTGAACCTGGCCGACCACATCCTGCACCTGGTGGTGCTGACCGTCAGCGCCGTCTGCGCGCTGCTGGTGGCCGCCCCGTTCATGGGCTCCGACCGGCACTGATTTCCGACCTGTGGAAACGCCACGTGCGGCGGCTCTCGTTGGCCGCGCACGTGGCGTTTCCACGTTCAGCGGGTCACACCGCCGCGGTCGGCGGCTGCTGCGTGGCCAGCGTGAAAGTCGGGTTGCCCTGGTCGTCCACGTTGGCGTCCAGGATCTTGTCGTCAAGGTAGGTCGCCGCGGCATCGTCGAGGAACAGCCGCGCCCCGTCGCCCGCGATCACCCGGTCCGCCTCGTCCGGCTGGGGCGCCAGTGCGAGCGCGAGTCGGCCGTCTTGGTTGGCGATCCGCAGGCCGGTGCCGTCGGGCACGCCGTCGTCGCTGGTCAGATCGCGCACGACCGCAACAGCGGTCGGCGTGAGCGTGAGCATGTGTTCTCCGTTCGACGTCGTTCGCGTTGAAGTGGCCACGCTAGCCCGGTCTCACCGTCGTCGCAGGCCGTCGGCCGTGAGTGTCCTTTGTGGACCTCTGAACCCTGGTGGTCAAAGCACTTGACCGCGCTCGGAAATTTTTCTGGTTTGACGACGTGATGCGGTGGGAACACTGGTTGCGGGTGCGGGAAGAGGAACAGGGAAGAGCACGGCGGTGTGGACGCGCACAGAGTCGGGGGTGCGCGCCCATGCCGCCGTGCTTGCCTTGGTGGATCGGAGTTTTGTGGTTTGCCTCCGCTGATCACGGGTACGCCCTCCATCGAGGACGGAGGCGATGACTGATGACCAGCACAGTGAAATTGGCTGCCGGGGCGGCGATCGCCGCTGGGTGTGCCGTCTGGGCTTTGGCGACGCCGGCACAGGCCGCGCCGTCGAGCCCGTGTTCCGCGGCCGCGCGGGCCTGCGTCGACCTGTCGACGCACCAGGCGTGGCTGATGCGCGGCGGAGTCGTGACCTACGGACCGGTGCCGGCGATGCCCGGCATGGCGAGTGCGCCGACGGATCCGGGGACATTCCGCGTGACGTTCAAGGATCTGCACCACCGCAGCACCATCTTCAACAACGCGCCGATGCCGTACTCGGTGTTCTTCAACGGCGGTGACGCGTTCCACGAGGGCAGCCTGACCGACCCCTCGCACGGCTGCGTGCACCTCGCGCACGCCGCGGCTGCCACGTTCTACACCAGCCTGAAGCCGGGCGACGTGGTCCAGGTGGTCCGATAACGACAAGAACGCGGGTGACGCCGAACCGGCGTCACCCGCGTTTTTCGTTACAGGGCACCGAGTCCGTTGGGTGTGCCGAGGCCGGTCGGGCCGTCGTAGCCCTTGCCGGCGGTGCACAGGTAGTCGCCGCCGCAGTCCCAGTGCTGCTTGTTGCTGCCCGTCGTGACGTCGTGCAGCGCGCTCGTGTGCTGGTAGATGTACTTGGCGTTGCCCAGCTTGGCCGAGTTGCCGGCCAGTGCGATCATGGCCGCGATGATCGGCGACGACGCGCTGGTGCCGCCGACCACGAACCAGTCGCCGGCCGAGTACACGGCCGGACCGGTCGCCGGGTCGGCGACCGCGGAGATGTCGGCGATCGTCCGGTTGGGACAGTTCTTGTCGGTCTGCCACGAAGGCTTGGTCACGTAACCGGAACAGCCCGAGCCGGCCTTCTTCCACGCCGACTCGGTCCAGCCGCGGGCGCTGCTGTCCTTGGTCAGCGTGGTGCCGCCGACCGCGATCACCGTGCTCAGCGAGGCCGGCCAGCTGGCCTCGAGGAAGCCGGCGTCGCCGCTGGACGCGGTGATCGCCACCCCGGGCTTGGTGAAGTCCTTGGCGTGGGCCATGGACTCGGTGTTCTCGTCGCCGCCGAAGCTGTTCGACACGGCCACCGCGCCGGAGCCGGTGGCGGCCGTCTCGGCCTTCGACAGATCGGCGGTGCTGGAGCTGTTCGACTCGACCAGCACGATGCGGCACGCCGGGCAGACCGCGCTGACCATGTCCAGGTCGAGCGAGATCTCGTCGGTCCAGTCGTCGTCCGGGTTGACCGGCGGCAGTGGCGCGGTCTTGCCGTCCTGGTTGAGGATGGTCAGGCAGCCATTGGCCGTGGTGCACGCCGGCAGGCCGAACGTCTTGCGGTAGACGGCCAGATCCTGCTCGGCGGTGGCATCGCCGTTGGCGTCCACGATCGCGACGGTGCCGCCCTTGGCATCGGACGGAATGCTGTACGCGGACTTGATGTCGGCCGGCGCCAGGCCGTCCGGCAGCTTGGCCGCGCTCGGCTGCCACTTGGCCGTGGCCGACAGCGCGAGGCACCGGGCGTGGCCGCTCACGGCCTTGGCGCACACCGGATGCGCGTCGACAGTCGGCTGTGCGTCCTCATTGGACGGTGCAGTGGCGATGCCGTTCGGGGCGTTGACCAGGGCGGCATTGTGCACGGTCTCGTCCAGCGTGCTGCCGGACTTGTCAACGGCGTGGAAACGCAGCGCCAGGTAGCCGGGCTTGCCGGCCGGCACGGTGAAGGCGCCGGTCGCGTGATGGCCGTCCTTGAGCGTGACGGTCGTCGGCTGCCATGTTTTGCCGTCATCAAAGGAGATATCGGCCGTCGCGGCGCTGACGTCCGGGTCGGCCGCGCCGGTCTGGTGGTGGAACGCCAGCGACACGGTCGCCTTGCCGGGCGCGATGTTGTCGTGGCTGTCCTGGTTGAAACCCGCGCCGGCGTACAGGATCGGCACCGGACCGTTCGACGTCGTGGAGTCGAAGCCCCAGGCGATCTGAGTGTGCGTGGACAGCGCGGTGGTGTTGGTGTCGTGCGTGGCGTCGATCTTGTAGAGGTAGTGGTGCTTGCCGGCGGCCAGCTTCTGGTCGAACTGGTAGCCCTCGGTGCCGCCGCTGTAGATCTGCTTGCCGTCCTCGGCCAGCGTGGTCGGGCCGTCGCTCCACTGCCCGATGTTGCCGGCGAAGTCGGTGTCCATCACGCCGACGCCGTGCAGGGTGTCGCCGTCACGGCACAGGAAGCACGGACCGTCCACAGTCGACGGTGACGGCGTGATCACGCCGCCCCGCCAGGTCAGCGCCGTGTGCTGGCCGCCCTTGAGCGGCAGTATGCGGTCAAGGTTGGTGAACGGGCTGCCGTTGGGGTTGAACGTGCCCTCGTAGTCGAAGGACGGGTCCGTGGACACGTAGTGCCGGTCGGCAGCGGGGGCCGTCACGTCGAGGTACGGGACGACGGGCAGCGCCGGGTTGCCGGGCCCCTGGGAGTGCAGCGCGAAGTCGTCGAACATGATGGCGCGCTGGCTGGGCTGATCGGTCACGTAGGTGTTGTCGATCGTGGCCAGCGATGACGCCTTCACCGCGTAGGTCTGGTTCGCGCCAATGGAATCCGTCTTCGGCGTGGCTAACGCGTAGGTGTACGGCGCAACGGTGCCGACGGGGGAGTTGCGGCGGCCGGCAACCGAGTACTGGAGCGTGCCGTACTGCGCCTTGGCCGCCTGGCCGACGTAGAAGCGGGTGCCGGCCAGCGCCCCGATGTCCAGGGTGGCCAGCTTGTTTCCGACGCCACGGCTCCAGCCGACGACGGTCGCGCCGTCCACGCTGGGCAGCGGCGTCGTGAACGACACCGGGGACGCCTTGCGGCCGTCGATGGCCACCGTGCTGCCGGCCGTCGGCACGGTGACGTCGGTGGCGGTCAGCAGTTCCGTCTCGGTCGGGTTGTCCTGCGCGTCGGTCTCGAACGCGGCGACGGCGACGCTGTAGTGCCCGGCCGGCACGGCGATCCGCGAGTCGCCGGTCAGCATGATGCCGTCCCAGGTGGCCCGGCCCGGGTCGTCGGTGTTGATCACGACGACCTCGGCCGCCTGCACCGGCTTGCCCTCGTGATCGGTGGCGGTGATGTGCAGCGGGGCCATCACGTAGTTCGGATGAGCGGCCGGCGCAGTGCCGCCGATCTCGAAGGCGTCCAACGAGCTGAGGTGCTTGAGCGCGGCCGCCGGCACGACCGTCGGCCGGCCGTCCAGCCACGTCGTGATCGCGGCCGCGCCGTGGCCCGGCGCGGGTAGGAAGTCGGCGCGGCCGCCGTGAATCCGCACGTGATCACCGGTGGGCAGGGCGTAGACGCCCGGCCGAACCGACGGCGTCGCGGCCTGCGCGGCCGGTGTGATCACGGCGGCGGCCGCGAGAACCAATGGGGCGACGGCGAAGCCGGCAGTCAGCCGGCGTCCGGTAGAGCGCACGCGTGAACTCCGTCCTGGGGCGGTGTCATGACCGCTCGGGCGGGGCGGAAGCCGCTGGCGAGCCGCTCTCACTTCTACGAGAGGCAGCGTCGATGCGTCAAGGGAAGGTGGCCGTAGGTCACCACCACACCGGGCAAACCGGGCGTCGACATCCGATGTTCAGACCAATTCACGCACGTGACCGGGGTGATCGGTCCGGCCTAACCGGGCATGGGCCATTCGGCGACCGTCGACCGCCGGTCGTCGCGCCGGGGGCCGAACCGGCCGGAATCGAAGATCGTCATTGGCATCATGGAGGCCATGCCAGCACAGCGCGACGCCGAGAAACCGGCGCGCAAGATCATCCACCTTCACCGCCTGTTCGACCGCAAAACCGATGCGGCGCAACGGGAACAGCGTCGCGTCGACGACGAGGCCGTCACCGACCGTGCGGCGCGACCAACTGGGCGGGACTGAGCAGGGCGGTGAACGGCTCGGTCACCTCGACGATCTCGTCGCCGACCGCGGTCAGGATCTGGGTGTACACCCCGTCGCGCAGGGCGAGGCAGCGCAGCTCCGGCAGGCCCGGATCGACCAGCCAGTAGTTCGGGCAGCCGGCCTCCTGGTACTTGGCCCGCTTGAGTTTCAGGTCGACCAGCCGCGTGCTCGGCGACAGCACCTCGACCACCAGCTCGGGCACGCCGGCCAGATGCGTCGGGGTGAAGTCCTCGCGCCGGCCGACCACCACGTCCGGGATGAACACGGTGTCGTCGGCCAGCACGACATCGACGGGGGCCGGCAGCACCTCCAGGTGCGCCGGGCAGTTCATCGTCAGCGCGATCAGCAGCCGCGCGACGATGCGCTGGTGCAGTGGACGGGGCGACGGGCTCATGACGAGCGTCCCGTCCACGAGTTCGTAGCGGTGCCCATCATCTGGCATCGCCTCCAGGTCCGCCCGCGTCAGCGGCCTACCGTGGGGAAATGCAGGAACATCTCCCATGGTGAGCCTCCTCGTGCCGACGATCCACCCGCCCGGCAGCGTACCCGGGCCAGGAAGACGCGACTTTCACGCGAAATCCTGTTGAACCGACGGAGTTCGGCGACTTCGATTGGCACAGCGCCGGTCCGGTTGCCACGGTGATCGCCGCCGGGCGCTGCGCACGGTAGTCGGTTCGGCGGCAACCGTTGGGCCGGCAGGGGGTCTCTTGGCTGTCCGGGTGATTTTGTCGGCAATAGCCCGAACGGCCCACTGTGCGGCGTCTGCGCTGGCTGACGCCGTTATCGCGCCGAGACGACCGGCTACCGTGCGCATATCGACCGCCGACGCCAGGGTGAAATCTAGGTCAGGGTCTTGCCCTTGGTCTCCGGCAGCGTGAGCACCACGAGGAAGCCGATCACCGCGATCGCCGTCAGATACCAGAAGAACAGCGTGGACAGCCCGGCCGCGGCCAGCGCGTTGATCACCAGCGGCGCCGTGCCGCCGAGCACCGCGACCGTGATGTTGTACCAGGCGCCGATGCCGGCGGCCCGGACCTTCGTCGGGAACAGCTCGCTCAGCAGCGCCGGCGCGATCGAGGTCTGCGCCGTGTACAGGCCGAGGCCGACGCAGAACACCAGCGTCAGGCCGGCCAGGCCCGGGCCGATCAGCGTGGACAGCGGCACGCTCAGCACCGCCGTCGCCCCGGTGAAGACGAGCATCTGCGGCCTACGGCCGAACCGATCAGCCAGTGCGCCCAACGGGTACTGGAGCGCGACGAACAGCGCCGTGCCGATCGACAGCGCCAGGAAGACGTCTTGCGCCGCCGCGTGCCGGCTGTTCACCGCGAACGGCGTCAGGGCGCTGAAGTACGTGTAGTAGACCAGCGTCGACACCGCCGTCGTGCCGACCAGCCAGCCCACCGCCTTCGGGTGTTCGCGCAGCGTCGTGCGCAGCGGGTCCTTCACCCGGACCTTGTTCTGCGCGAACGGTTCCGTCTCCTTCAGCGTGCTACGCAGCACCAGCCCCACCAGGCCGAGCACGCCGCCCACGACGAACGGTATGCGCCAGCCGTAGGCGGTCAGCGTCGCCGCCGACATGGTGTGGGCCAACGTGAAGCCCAGGATCGAGGCCAGCAGCACCGCCGAACCCGTTGAGATGTAGAAGAAAGCCGAGTACCTGCCGCGGCGCTCCGGCGGGGCTATCTCACCCAGGTAGGCCGAGGCGTTCGACACTTCACCGCCCAGGGACAGCCCTTGGGCGATTCGTGCCAGCAGCAGCAGTATCGGCGCCAGCCAGCCCGCCTGCTCGAAGCCCGGCAGCACCGCGATCACCAGCGAGCCGCCGGCCATCAGCAGGATCGTGCCGATCATCGCCGGCTTGCGGCCCCGGCTGTCGGCCCACCGGCCCAGCAGGTACCCGCCCAGCGGCCGGAAGAAGAACGCCAGCGCGTACGTCGCCGCCGTGTTCAGCTGGGCCAGCACGTCGTTGCCGGCCGGGAAGAACACCTTCGCGAAGTAGATGCTGAACGTCGCGTAGATCGTCCAGTCGTACCACTCGATCGCGTTGCCGACACTGGCCGCGACCAGCACCCGCACCGGCAGCCGATGCCGCTGTTCCACCGTTGCCATCGCGTGTCCTTCCGGTCGCTTTCCGTCAAGCATGTCCGATCGAGGCCGCCGTGCGAAGCGCCGCTCGGCGGCGTGACCGCAGACCTGCCCGAACGTCCGGTCGGTGACCGCCGGATGGACGCCCGGCCTGTCCACCCGCGGCCAAACATGTCGAGGCGGGCCTTTGCGTGACCTTTCGCCGAATCCCGGTCGAAGCGGCGGAAGGCTGTGGTGACCTGACGGAATGGAGAACTCGGAGCGCGACTTCCTTGACCGGCGGACCCTGCTGCGGTCGGCCGCCCTCACCGGCATCGCGCTGGGCGGTGCGGCCCTGGGCATGGGCACGGCGTCGGCGGCGACCGCGCCGACGATCTACGGCTGCTCGGCCTGGGGCGCGCGGCCGCCGGCCGACCCGCTGACGGTGCTGCCGCACAAGGCGGTGCGGATCCTCATCCACCACACCGACACGCCGAACAGCACCGACTACTCGCAGGCCCACGCCTTCGCGCTGGCCCGGTCCATCCAGAACCACCACATGGACGACAACCACTGGAGCGACACCGGCCAGCACTTCACCAACACCCGCGGCGGCATCGTGATGGAGGGCCGGCACAACAGCCTGTCCACGCTGCGCGGCGGCACGGAGATCGTGCGGGCGGCGCACTGCCCCGGCCAGAACGACATCGCCATCGGGATCGAGAACGAGGGCAACTACATGGCCACCCAGCCGCCGGCCAAGCTGTGGAACTCGCTGGTGACGCTGTGCGCCTACGTCTGCGACCAGTACTCGATCTCGCCCAACGCCATTCAGGGCCACCGCGACTACGTCGCCACCGACTGTCCGGGCGACGTGCTGTACCGCATGCTGCCGCAGCTGCGCCGGGACGTCGCCAGCCACCTGGGAGGATGATCCATGAAGGTCAAGGCCTTACTGCTGGCCGCCGCGCTGCTGACCGCCCCGGTCGCCATCGCCGCGCCCGCCGTTGCCGCCCCGGCCGCGGCGACCTGCGGCAGCCCCGCCACCAGCAATCCGCACACCTGCGCCCAGGCCGTCACGTGGGCCAAGAACCATGTCGGTGTCACCAGTTCCGACTACGACCACCGCTGTGACCACGTCGTCGCCCTGGCCTACGGTCGCTCGGCCAGCGGCCACAACAGCGCTGCCGCGCACTGGTCGGCCACGCCCAGCCGGTACAAGCACTCCGGCACCACGGTGCCGGCCGGCGGCCTGGCCTTCTTCAGCATCCCCAACAGCACCGCCGGCCACGTGATGATCTCCATCGGCAACGGCAAGTTCGTCTCCAACGACATCGTGGCCGCCGGCAAGCTCAGCGAGACCACCATCGCCACCATCGAGAGCAAGTGGGGCGGCCACTACCTCGGCTGGTCCAACCCCTGGTTCTGACGGGCGGCGACGCCGAACAGGATCACCGGCAGCACCAGCAGGCCGGCGGCCAGGCTCAGGCCGCTGTAGGTCAGTACGGACAGGACGACGCCGGCCAGGGCGGCTCCGGTCGCGCCGACGAGGCTCATGAGCAGATCGGAGACGCCCTGCACGGCGGGCCGGCGGGCCAGTTCGACGGAGTCGGCGACGAGGGTGGAGCCGGCCACGGTGGACATGGACCAGCCGAGGCCGAGGGTGATCAGGGCGACGGTGACCATGGTCATGGAGTCGCCGGCGGTGGCGGCCAGGACCACGGCGAGCACGAGGACGGCCTGGCCGGCCAGGACGGTGCGGACGCGGCCCCAACGGTCGGCGATCCAGCCCATGACCGGTGACAGCGCGTACATGCCGGCGATGTGCAGGCTGATGGTCAGGCCGATGATGGTCAGCGTGGAACCGTGCTCCTGCATGTGAACCGGGGTCATGGCCATCAGCGACACCATGGTGGTGTGCGAGAAGGCCAATGTGGCGACGCCGAATCGGGCCTGGGGCGAGGATTTGATGACCTCCCAGCCGACACGGAGGTTGCGGCCGGCGGAGCCGTTGCGGGCCAACGGATCGGGCCGTAGCAGGACAAAAAGTACGATCACGGCGCCGGCGGCCGCGACCGCGGAGAAGACGAACGGGCCGGCCAGCGGGGGAATACCGAGCACCTCGGCGACCGACGCGCCGGGCTTGGTCAGGTTGGGGCCGCCGACCGCGCCGATGGTGGACGACCACACGACCAGCGCCAGCGACCGGCCGCGGTGGCGGGGATCGGCCAGGTCTGTGGCGGCGAACCGGGACTGGAGATTGGCCGCGGTGCCGGCGCCCATCAACAGCATTGCCGGCAGCGTCAACGGAAACGAGTGGATGGAGGCCGCCAGGATGACCAGCAGCGCGCCGAGCATGGACACCGCCCAGCCGAGGCTGAGCGCGAGCCGCCGTCCGCGCGCGGCGGCCACCCTGGCCAGGGGTAATGCCCACACGGCCGCGCCGAGCGTGGTCATGGTGGACGCGCTGCCCGACCACGCGGCGGAGCCGGACAGGTCGGCGGCCAGCACCGCGCCGACCGACACCGACGCGCCGATCCCGATGCTGCCGGTGATCTGCGCGGCCACCAGCACAGCGAGCGTTCTCCGTTGCGACACAGGGTGACCTTAGATCGTCGGTCGGCCACCCGTCTCGCCATTACCCGGACTTGCGTGCCTTCGGCCGCGGGATCCGGTGCCGGGCCACGCCGACCACCACCGGCTGCACGCTCCACAGTGGACCTTCGAGCTCCTGGCGGCCGATGTCGACCGGTTCGACGTCGTCGTCGCCGCGTCGCCGGGTCGGCGCGCCCTCGTAACGCAGTCCGGGCAGCAGGTGCTCATGCTTCATGATCACGCTGTGCGGGGCGACCGTGGTGTGCTCGCCGACCACCGCCCCGTACAACGGAACCGTGGCGTCGCCGAGGGTGGAATGTGCGCCGACCTTGACGTGACCGATCTTGAGCACGCGGTCCTCGAAGGTGTGCGCCTGGAACATGGCGTTCACCGTCGCGCCGTCGCCGAACTCCAGCATGTCCGGGTCGACGATCTGGGCGAAACCCTCGCCCAGCGCCACCTTCTTGCCGATCTTCACGCCGATCCACCGCAGGTAGATCGGCAGCAGCAGTGTGCCCTCCATCGCCGACAGCGGCTTGCCGGCGATGAAACCCCAAGCCACATAGAGGAAGTCCCAGCGGCTGCACCAGCACGACCACAGCGGGTGGATGCCCTCCTTGACCCGGCCGAGCAGGGCCCACTTCATCACCAGCACGGTCAGGCACAGGAAGGCGCCGGTCAGGAAGCTGACCGCCGGCACACCGAGCAGCAGAAACGCCGGCGTGTCAAGGAGTTCGTCGGCCTTGTCGATGCCGGCCGTCCACAGTGCCACGGCGGCCAGCGGGACCAGCGGCAGGGTGAACCGGAGCCACTCCCAGAAGTTCCGGTTGATCACGCGGATCAGTGACGGCTCGTGGGTCAGCGACCGGTCGACGCTGACGATCTCGCGCTGCGGCAGCTCGAACGGCGGATGGCCGAACCAGGAGGTGCCGGGCCGGATGAGCCGGTCGTCGGCCACCGTGGAGATGCCGATCAGGATGTCCGACGGCAGCTGCTGGCCGGCGGCGATCACGGCGTGGTTGCCGAGGAAGGTGTTGGCGCCCAGCTCGACCTCGTCCAGCACGACCGTGCCGCGCTGGATCCGCGGCCCGCACAGGTAGATGCCGTCGGCGAAGAACGTGTCGGGGCCGATGGTGACCAGCTCCGGGACCACGTCGATGATCGTGCTGATCTCGCAGCCGGAGCCGACCCTCATGCCGGCGGCGCGCAGCCACACCGGCCAGAAGATGCCGCCGGACAGCCATTTCCCGGCCGAGTCGACCAGGCCGGTCTTCAGCCACACGCGGATGTAGCCGAGGCTGTACCGGCTGATCGCGCCGGGCAGGACGGGTCCGAGCGCCCGGGCGGCGATGGCCTCCAGCGCGACTTCGTACACCAGCGAGAGGCACGCGCAGACGCCGAGTATGGCGAGCAGCGCGATGTGATCGAGCGGATTCTTCAGCGCCGTAAGGAGACTGTCGTAGGTCAGGCCCAGTTTGGCCACGAGGAAGCCGGCGACGAAGACGAACGGGATCGACAGCGCCAGACCGAGCAGGTTGCGGCAGAGGATCATCGCCAGGCCGTGGCCGCGCGGCGAGAGCGTGCGACCGCTCACGGTCGGCGGTTCGCCGGCCAGGCCGGCCGGCCTGGCCGGTGCGCCGTCCCAGCGTTCGCCATCGGGCACGGTGCTTCCCTTTGACAGATGGGACAACGGTGACAGCCAGGCGTTGCGGCCGACCCGGGTGTGCGGGTCGACGCCGGCCCGGATGTCGATCACCGCGCCGCTGTCGACCGTCACCGGGCCGATCACCACCTGGCCCTGTTCCAGATGCACGAGGCCGAGCGAGGCGTCCTGGCTGATCGTGACGTCGTCGCCGATCTCCAGCAGGTCCCAGCCGCCCTGCTGGAGGTTGACGCCGCGGTGGATGTGCACCCGCTCGCCGATCTTGGCGCCCAGCTTGCGCAGCACGACCGACGTGTACTCGGTGCCGGCGATGGTGCCCCACGGGATGAACCGCATGAACTGCCGGACCAGCCAGATCCGGACGTGGAACGGGCTCCACACCGGCGTGCGCACCGCTTTGTACTGTCCGATCAGGACCTTCTTGGCCCGCACCGCGATCTCGATGGACAGCGGCGTGATGGCCAGCCGCACCACGCTGAGCACCACCGGCGCGAGGAAGATCATGCCGGTCAGCGTGATCTGCGTGGCCACCCACGGCAGCGCCTGGAACGTGACGAAGTAGGCGATGATCGAGCCGAAGGCGAGCTCGAGCAGCAGCCACAGCGCCTGCGCGATGGTCGCGCCGATCACGTCGACGGTGTGTCGTTCCCGTTGATTGCCAACGATTTCCGTGTCCGGCACGGCCCGGCCGATCAGCTGGCCGATCGTGCGCGTCTCGTACAGGTCGCGCACGGTGATCGACGCGGTGGCGGAATTGGTGCGCAGCTTGGTGATCAGCATGGCGCCGTTGAGCGAGCTGCCGCCGAGGTCGGTGAAGAAGTCGTCGTTGGTGCCGGGCAGTCCGGGAAGTTGTAGCACGGCCTGCACGGATTCCGCGATGAACAAGGCAATCGGATCGGTCGGCGCCGGTTGCGTGCTGGTCGTGCGCTGCGATTTGAGCACGGGCAGCTCGGTGCGGCGGAGCTTTCCGCCGGCCGTGCGGGGAAGGTCGTCGATGATGCCGAATGCGCCCGGCATCATGTAGGTCGGAAGTGCCTTGCGCAGTTCGGCCTTGAGCGTCTCGACATGCGGCGGCTTGCGCGGATCGTCCGGAACCACGTGCGCGGCAAGCATTTCCGTGGCACCTTCGCCCTGCACGCGGCAGGCCGCTTCGCGGATGCCGGGGCACTGGGCCAGCACGGCCTCGATGGCTTCCAGCTCGATCCGGTAACCCCGCAGCTTGACCTGCGAGTCGATGCGGCCGTGATAGAAGAAGGTGCCGTCCGGGTCGGCGTGCACGAGGTCGCCGGTGCGGTAGATCCGGCCCAGCTCCGGGTGGTCGACGAACTTCGTCTTGGTCAGCTCCGGCTGGTTGAGATAGCCGAGCGCCAGCCCGGGGCCGCTCATGCACAGCTCGCCCTTGTCGCCCGGGGCAACGGGTTTCAGCTGTTCGTCGAGGGCGTGGGCGCGCATGCCCGGCACCGGACGGCCGATCGCCACCGCCTCACCGGGCGCGATGTCCTGCCGCATGCACGTGACCGTGCACTCGGTCGGGCCGTAGCCGTTGACCATCCGGCGGCCGCGCGACCAGCGTTCCGCCACATCATCCGGCAGCGCCTCGCCGCCGACGTACAACAGTCGCAGGTGCAACAACTCCGTGCGCGGATCGGCACAACCGGTGGCGCGCAACAGGGTCGGCGGCGGGCAGAGCACGGTGATCCGCTCATTGCGCAGCCAGGGCACCAGATCCGGGCCAAGGCGGGCCGTCTCGTCGTCCATCGAGACCACCGTGGCGCCGGTGGCCAGCGCCATCCAGATCTCCTCGATCGAGGAGTCGTAGGCCGGCGAAGACCCTTGCGCCACACGGTCTCCCGGCCCGAGGTCGAACTCCTCGACGTCCCCGCCGACCAGGTTGGCGGCGCCCCGGTGCTGGATCATCACGCCCTTGGGGCGGCCGGTGCTGCCCGAGGTGTAGATGATGTACGCGACGTCGTCGGGCGACGGCGGTTCGGGCAGCGGCAGCGCCGGCGTGGTCAGCGGCAGGTCGACGCGGATGATCGGGCCGGGATAGCCGATCTGGCTCGCCCGCTCCGCGCCGGCCGCGTCGGTCAGCAGCGCCCGGGCCCTCGAGTCGCTGAGGATGTGCGTGACCTGGTCGTCCGGGAACGCCGGGTCGATGCACACGTAGGCGGCGGCCGAGCGCAGCACCGCCAGCTGGGCCACGTACAGGCGCGGCGTGGTGCGCCCCAGCATGATCGCCGCGACCGCGCCGCGGCCGACCGCCAGGTGCACCACGCCGGCCAGCAGCTCCGACTCGTGCTTGAGCTCCGCGTAGGTCAGCGTGTCGCGGGCCGGTCGGGACGCCGCCGGCGGCACGTCCACCGCGACGGCGTCTCCCCAGCGCACCGCTGCCTGCGCGAAGAACTCGTGCAGGACGGTCGGGCGCTCAGCGGTGGACGACATTGAGCATGGACAGCAGGTGGTCCGCCAGCATCGGGCGCAGCTGCTCGCGCTCGTCCTCGGTGCGGTACCGGAAGCCCTCGATCCGGCCGCGGCAGGCGCTTTCCCCGCAGTGGCAGTCGAACGGCTCGGCCATCTCGTACTCGGTGCTCTCGTAGTGGAACGTGATCTCCTGCCACGGCTCGATCGGCCGCAGCGCGAAGAAGTCCCGGCCGCGCAGCTGGGCGTTGGGCGCGCAGCTGTGGTTGGTGAACCGCCAGAAGAAGCGGTCCATCAGCTCCTCGGGGGCGTGCCCGCCGGGCAGGTCGAGGTGGATGCCCGCGCCCACCTGCACCGAATAGCGGGTCGGCTCCTCGGTGATCTGCCCCTCCACCGCGAATAGCCGGCTGCCGGCCGGGAAATCGCGGAGCGCGACAAGTTTGAATTCGCTGTCCGCCCGTACGACCGCAAATCCGTCCGTGGCTGTCATCACCGGGTCCTCCCTGCTCGTTTCCGGTGATGAGTACGTGTCGGCTCGGCCCGCCGGTTCACCGGTGAGCAGGTGTTACATCCGGAAATCGGCGGCAGATTGACTATTCGGCCGGTATCCCGACAGCCGCGGTGGCCGGGCCGCCGTCGGTCGAAGCTGTCGATCAGCACCTGGTGAGCGCGCCGGCGTGGCGGGCCGGCGGCGTACCGGGGCGGCCGACCGCGACTTTCGCGGCGGCCGCCGCGGTCGGCCAAGACCGGCCACCCAGGGGTGTGCCGGCAGCCAGGTGACGTGGGCCGGCCGGCGTACCGGGTTGGTCAGCGCCGCTGGTGGCTCGCCCGCGGAGAGGTGACGGGGCGGCTAGCCGGGAGGTATGCCGATCGCGCGGGCGGCGTGGGCCAGGCGACGGATGCCGTCGGTGAGCACCTCGGGGGGTGCGCCGGCGAAGGTGAGGCGCAGGTGTGGGGCGGGTGGGTCGGCGGCGTACCAAGGACGGCCGGCGGAGACGACGACGCCCTGGGCAGCAGCGGCGGTGGTCAGGGCGAGGTCGTCGACGCCGTCGGGGAGGCGAAGCCACGCCTGCATGCCGCCCCGAGGAACGGTGACGGGGTGAAACTGGGGGAGCTCGGTGGCGACGGCGGTGAGGAGGGCGTCGCGCCGGGCTTTGAGGGCGGGGCGCAGGGAGGTCAGGTGGCGCTGCCACGCTGGCGATGACAGGAATTCTAGTGCTGCTAGCTGTAGGGGTCCGGCGACGAAGAAGTCGTCCATGACTCGGGCCGAGCGCAACCGGGCGCCGGCGGCGCCGCGGGCGCCGATGGCGGCCACCCGTAGTCCGGGGGCGGCGGTCTTGGTCAGCGAGCGCAGGTAGATGACGTGTCCGTGCACGTCGTCGGCGGCCAGCGGGGGCGGCGCGGTGCCGTCGATGACCAGGTCGCGGGCATAGTCGTCCTCGATGAGGAACGCCCCGAACTTCGCTAGCACCGCTAGCACCTCCGGTCGCCGCTCACGGGACAGCACGGCCCCGTGCGGATTGGCGTACAGCGGCTGGCAGTAGAAGACCTTCGCGCCGGTGCGCTCGAACGTCGCGGCCAGCAGATCCGGCCGGACACCGTCGGCGTCGGCCGGCACCGGCACTACGCGAAGGCCGGCGCTTCGGGCTGTCGCGATTGCGCCGAGATAGGTCGGAGCCTCGACCAGGACCGGGTCGCCGGGACCGGTCAACGCCCGGAAGGCCGTCGACAACGCCGCCTGGCCGCCGGGGCACACGACCATGTCGCCGGCCCGGAACGCGCCGCCGGCCTCACGGGCGAACCACGCCCGCAGCTCTTCCCGGCCCTCGACCGGACCGCGCGCCCAGGCTTCGGGCCGCCTCGACACCCGGCCCAATGCAGCCCCTAGCGCTGCTACCGGTTGCAGCTCCGGATCGAGATAACCGCCCGACATCGGCACCTTGTCGAGCTCCGGCAGGGCCAGCAGGTCACGCAACGACTCGTCGCCCGGCGGCTTCGCCCCCAGCGCCACCGACTGCCACTCCAGGTCCGGCACCACCGCCGTCGGCCGCCTGGCCGCCGCGTAGGCCCCCTTGCTGGCCCGGACCTCGATAACACCCTCGGCGGTCAGCCGGCGCATCGCGTGCTGCACGGTCACCGGCGACACCCGCAGCTCAGCCATGATCTTCCGGACCGACGGCAGCCGTCCGCCCGGTCCCACCTGGTGGACGGCGGTGCGCAGGAGTCGGATAACACCCTGCTCTGCGTTATCCTCATTCATGAGAGCCAAGGATAACGTTACTGCCCCCGGTCGGGTAACGTCCGGCATCGCGCTCGGCGCGCTCGGGGTGCTGGCCTTCAGCCTCACCCTGCCCGTCACCAGGTACTCCGTTGCCTTCCTCGACCCGTGGTTCATGTCGTTCGGCCGGGCCGCGGTCGCCGGTGGGTTGGCTATCGGCTACCTGGTGTTATCCGGCGTGCCGCGCCTCGCGTGGACCCGGTCCGGTGCTCGAGCAGCCTTCCCCGCGTCCCGGTCGGCTGCCGGTCAGTCGGTATCCGTGCTGGTCAGGCGGCCAGCGGTCGGCTTTCAGTGGCCGACCGCCGCCCAGCTGCGGCGACTGGTCGTGGTGGCGTTCGGCGTGGTGATCGGCTTCCCGACGTTGACTTCCATTGCCCTGACCCAGGCGACCGCTGCCCACGGGGCCGTGGTCATCGCGTTGCTGCCGGCGGCCACCGCCGTGTTCGCCGTGGTGCGTGGCGGCGAGCGGCCGTCGCCGAAGTTCTGGCTGGCCGCCGGCGCGGGCTTCGCGGCGGTGCTGACGTTCGTCGCCGTCTCCGGCGGCATGGCCGGCGGCTTTCGGGCCGCCGACCTGTGGTTCCTTGCCGCCGTAGTGGTGTGCGCACTGGGCTACGCCGAGGGCGGCGTCCTCTCCCGTGACCTCGGTGGCGCTCGGACGATCTCGTGGGCGCTGGTTCTGGCGCTGCCGGTGACGATTCCGGTCGCCGTCGTCAGCGCCCACGGCCTGGCCGCCGCCCCGGCCCTGGCCTGGGCCGGCTTCGCCTACGTGGCGGTGATCTCCCAGTTCCTGGGCTTCTTCGCCTGGTACGCGGGCCTGGGCCGCGGTGGCGTGGCCCGGATCGGCCAGATCCAGGCCATCCAGCCGGTGCTGACCCTGGCCTGGTCGGCCTTGTTGCTGGGCGAGCACATCGACGTCGTCACGGTGGTGGTGGCGCTCGTCGTGCTCGGCTGCGTGATCCTGACCCAGCGGGCCAGATGAGTCAGCCGGTGTCGACTAGGCCGCCGGCACCGGTTGGGGTGCCGGCGGGCCGACGTAGCGGGCGGCGGGTCGGATGACCTTGCCGCCGCCGGCCTGCTCGAGCACGTTCGCGGACCAGCCGATGACCCGGCTGGCGGCGAACGTCGGCGTGAACATGGAGCGCGGCAGACCGCACTGCTCCATCACGACGCCGGCGTAGAACTCGACGTTGGCGTACAACTGCCGGCCGGGTTTCAACTCGGCCAGGATCTCGACGATCCGCCGCTCGACGGTGACGGCGAAGTCGGCCAGCTCGGGCGCGAAGCCCCGGGCCGCCAGGTTCAGCGCGATCTCCCGCAGCATCCGGGCCCGCGGGTCCTCGGTGCGGTAGACGGCATGGCCGAAGCCCATGATCCGGTCGTCGGCCGCCACCTTGTCACGGGCCCACGCGTCGATCTTGTCCGGGGTGCCGATCTCGTCGAGGCTGTCCAGCGCGCGGTCCGGGGCGCCGCCGTGCAGCGGACCGACGAACGCGCCGATCGCGGCGGACACCGCGGAGACGACGTCCGAGCCGGTCGACGCCACGACCCGGGCGGTGAACGTGGACGCGTTGAAGCCGTGGTCCACGGTCGAGACGAGATAGCTCTGAATTGCCGATTCCTGGTTTTCGTCCGGGACCTCGCCGGTGACGAGATAGAGCCAGTTCGCCGCCGCGGACAAATCCGCACGAGGCTCCAGCGCCGGCAAACCGGACCGCAGTCGGTACAGCGCGGCCAGGATGGTCGGCGTCACGGCGCTGACCAGCAGTGCGTCGGCCCGTCGGCGCGCGGGCGTCGCGTCCCACACCGGTGGCAGGTCACGAGCCGCGCCGATCAGCGACAACGCCGTGCGCAGTCCGGCCAGTGGATTGAACTTCTCGCCGGCTTTGGCAATCGCCGGCAACACCTCACGCACCTCGTCCGGCAGCGGTCGTAGCGCGGCGACCTTTTTTGCAAAGTCGACTCGTTCGTCGGCCTCGGGCAGTCGGCCCTCCACGAACAGGAACCAGACGTCCTCCAGCGTCCTGGTCCGGGCCAGCTCGATCGCGGGGTAGCCGCGGTAGTGGTAGAAGCCCTCGGCGCCGCGCACGTCACCCAGCTCGGTGGTGGTGACCACGACGTCGCGCAGACCAGCCGGTACGTCCATCTCGACCTCCATCTCGACTGGATCCACTGTTGATTTGACAATCCACTATTGTCAATGTTGATACAGTCAACATAAAATGAGGAGTCGCAGGTCATGGCCGGCGCGAGTGACGAGCGTTACCTGACCACTGCCCAGGTGGCGCACCGGTTGGGCGTGAAGGAGACGACGGTCTACGCCTACGCCAGCCGTGGCCTGCTGCGCAGCCACAGGCTGGACGGTCGTCGCGGTAGCTTCTTCCGACAGGACGAGATCGACGATTTCGTCGCGAAGGGCCGTGACACCCGGCAGGCGTCCGGCGCGGTAGAGCGGATCCGCACCGAACTCACGCTGCTCGACGACGACCTGCTCTTCTACCGCGGCCGCAACGCCGGCGAACTCGCCCTGACCGTCAGTTTCGAGGCGGTTGCCGGACTGCTCTGGACCGGCGAACTCGACCAAACTCGAAATTTCCCCCGATATGACTCACTGGTCCAGGTCGTACGAACGGCACTGGCCGCGCTGCCGGCCAGGACCGGCACGGTCGACGCGATGAAGGTCGCCGTCGCGGTGCTCGGCGCGGTCGACCCGCTCCGGCTCGACCTGTCCACGCCGGCCGTCGTCCGGGCCGGGCAGAAGATCATCGGCGTGCTGGCCGACGCCCTCCCGGGCGACGGCGAAGCCACCGGCACGTTGATCGCCCAGCGTCTCGTCAACAAACTCGGCGGCCGCCCGGTCGACATCGGCCTGCTCAACATCGCCCTGGTGCTGCTCGCCGACCACGACCTCGCCGTCTCGACGGTCGCCGCCCGCGTCGCGGCCAGCGCCCGCGCGCACCCGTACGCCGTGGTGTCCGCCGGGCTCGGCGCGGTGGACGGCCGCTACCACGGCGTGCAGAGCACCCTCGCCTACCGGTTCCTCGCCGAGGCGATGGACAACCCGCTGCGCGCCGTCGCCGAGCGGCAGCGCGCCGGCGGCATCCCCGGCTTCGGACACCGCATCTACCGCGCCCACGACCCCCGCGCCGACGTGCTGCTCGGCCTGCTCCGCAACCATCCGGACGCCGCCGACGTGATGGGCACCGTCGACGCGGTGATCGTCGCCGCCGACACCTTTCCCAACGTCGACCTGGCGTTGGCCGCCTTGATGCACGCCTACGGCATGCGTCCCGACGCCGGCGAGACGATCTTCGCCCTGGCCCGCACGGCCGGCTGGCTGGCCCACGCCGTCGAGGAGTACGGCGAGCCGGGACTGAGGTTTCGGCCACTCGGCGTGTACAGCGGCGTCCGCCCGGAGCGATGATCGGCCATGCGTTCCGCCAAGGACTTCTTCCGGCCGCTCGCGGTCGGCGCGCCGCAGCCGCTGCGGGAGATCCCGTTCCGGCCGTCCCGGATGATCCACTTCTTCGACCCGGGCAACGAGAAGATGGCCGCCAAGGTGCCCGACCTCGTGCCCAAGGTGGACGTGCTGCTCGGCAACCTCGAGGACGCCGTGCGGGCGGACCGCAAGGAGGCCTCCCGGGCCGGGCTGGTGGCCGTGGCCAAGGCCACCGACTTCGGCGACACGCAGCTGTGGACCAGGGTGAACAGCCTTGACTCGCCGTGGGGTCTCGACGACCTGCTCACGCTGGTCACCGAGGTCGGCGACAAGCTGGACGTGATCATGGTGCCGAAGGTGGAGGGCGCCGAGGACATCCACTACGTCGACCGGTTGCTGGCCCAGCTGGAGGCCAAGGCCGGCCTGACCAGGCCGATCCTGGTGCACGCCATCCTGGAGACGGCCCGCGGCGTGGCCAACGTCGAGGAGATCGCCGGCGCGAGTCCCCGCATGCAGGGCCTGTCGCTGGGCCCGGCCGACCTCGCGGCCAGCCGCCGCATGAAGACCACGCGGGTCGGCGGCGGCCACCCCGGCTACCTCGTGCGCACGGATCCGGTTGGCGACGACCTGACCGCCGGCCGGCAGACCTACCAGCAGGACCTGTGGCACTACACCGTCGCGCGCATGGTCGACGCCTGCGCGGCGCACGGGATCCTGCCGTACTACGGGCCGTTCGGCGACATCCGTGACGTCGTGGCCTGCGAGGACCAGTTCCGCAACGCCTTCCTGCTCGGCTGCGTCGGCGCGTGGAGCCTGCACCCCGTGCAGGTCGACATCGCCCGCCGGGTGTTCTCGCCGTCGCCGGAAGACGTGGCGTGGGCGCGAAAGGTGATCGCCGCGATGGGCGACGGCACCGGCGCGGTCATGATCGACGGCAAGATGCAGGACGACGCCACGGTCAAGCAGTGCCGCGTCGTCGCCGAGCTGGCCGACGCCCTTGCGGCGCGTGATCCCGAACTCGCCAAGGCGTACGCGGAGGCGTCCCATGAGTGACCTGCGGCCGCGCCGGTCGGCGCTGTACATGCCGGGTGCCAACGAGCGTGCCCTGGAGAAGGCCAAGACGCTGCCGGCCGACGCGCTGATCCTCGACCTGGAGGACGCCGTCGCCCCCGACGCCAAGCCGGCCGCGCGCGAGCGGGTTTGCGCCGCCGTCGCGTCCGGGGAGTACGGGCGGCGCGAGCTGACGGTCCGGGTCAACGCCTGCGACACGGTCTGGCACGAGGAGGACGTGCGGGCCGCGGCCAAGGCCGGCCCGGATGCCGTGGTCGTGCCGAAGGTCAACTCCGCCGCCGACGTGCATGCCGTCGAACGGATGCTGGAGCAGGCCGGCGCCCCGGAGCGGACCAAGATCTGGGCCATGGTGGAGACGCCGGTGGCGATCCTGCACGTCAAGGAGATCGCCGCCGCCAGCAGCCGGCTGACGGTGCTGGTCATGGGCACCAACGACCTGGCCAAGGAGCTGCACGCGCAGCACGTTCCCGGCCGTGCGCCGCTGCTGACCGGCCTGTCGCTGTGCCTGCTGGCCGCGCGGGCGTACGGCAAGCAGATCCTCGACGGCGTCTACAACGACGTGCAGGATCTCGACGGTTTCGCGGCGGAGTGCCGGCAGGGCCGCGAGTTCGGCTTCGACGGCAAGACGCTGATCCACCCGAGCCAGCTCGCGCCGTGCAACCAGGCGTTCGCGCCGTCCGAGCAGGAGGTCGACCGCTCCCGGCGGATCATCGCCGCCTTCGAGGAGGCGACCGGGCGAGGCGACGGCGTGGTCACCGTTGACGGGCGGATGATCGAGAACCTGCACGTCGACGACGCCCGCCGGCTGCTCGCGCTCGCCGACGCCGTCGAGGCGATTGGTTGAAGGCCGCCAGCCACAAACCGCCGCCGAGCACGAACCACGGGTTCCACAGCACCAGGCTCCAGAATCGCTCGTCCGCACTGACCTCGGAAATCCCGGTCAGCAGCGTGACTTCGACCAGCACGCCGCGGGCCACCAGGATGGCCCCGGCGAACTGGCCGACCCGCTGCCACGGGTGCCGGAGCAGGCAGAACGCCGCGCCGGCAACCAACACCGCGGCCACGCCCCACAGTCCGAACAGGACGAACCAGGTCGGCCGCTCGGCGGCCAGCGAAGCGCCGGCCGAGGCGGCGAGGCCGATGCCCCCGCCGACTGCCCAGTAGACGTGCAATGCCGCGAACAGCGCGCACCAGCACGCCGCCAACTTCCCCCACATGTCCAGTGATACTAGACGGATCTGAGGTGTCTAGGTACGGTAGACGGATGCCGGTTGACCGTGACCTGCTGCGCGATGCCCGCGCCGCCGCCGACGCGTGGGCCGAGGCGCAGGATCGTACCGAACTCGCCAAGGCCGACTACCACCATGCGGTGCGGCGGCTGCACCTGGCCGGCGCCTCGCTGCGCGAGATCGCCGACGCGCTGGACATCAGCCACCAGCGGGTGCACCAGATGATCGACGAGGCCGGCGGCACCGAGGGCTGGAAGCCGCGGCTCAAGGTCGGCGACTGCTCGTTCTGCGCCTCGACCGCCGACGAGGTCGACCGGCTCATCGCCGGCCCGGGCGTCTTCGTCTGCGACGGCTGCGTGCGGCGGTTCCGCGCGCAGCCGCCGCTGACGTCCAGCACGGCCGAGTGCTCGTTCTGCGACCGGCCGGCCGCTGAGGACGGCTGGCTGGCCGAGCAGGCGGGCGTGCGAATCTGCGACCGCTGCCTGGAGTTCTGCGACGAGGTCCTGGCGACCCAGGGCTGAGGTCCGGCCCGCCGGGACGGGTTGACTACTTCTCGGCCACGCGGGTCGCCGTGCTCGTTCCGTTGGCCTTGGTGGCGACGATGCCGACCTTGTCGCCGGTGTGCACGTCGCCGATCGCGGACTGCTTGCCGCCCTTGCGGACCTTGGTGTCGCTGGTGATCGTGTACGTGGCGGTGAAGCCGTCGTCGCTCTTCACGCTGATCGACGTGGCGCTGACCGCCTGCACCTCGCCGCGCTGCACGTCCACGACCTTGTGGTCCTTGCCGTTCAGCGTGACCTCGCCGTGCGCGACGTGGCCGAGCAGCGGCCGGTGCTTGGCCTTGGCCTTCGCGGGTGCGGAGGAGGACGACGCGGTCGGGCTGCTGGTCGGTGTGCTGCTCACGGCGTAGGCCACGCCGCCGCTCGCCACCAGGGCCACCACCGCGGCGCCGGTGATCAGTGCCGTCCTGGTTCTGGGTGTCATGACACCACTGTGTGGCATCAGGCTGAACCTGGCCTGAAGCCTGCATGATCAACATTTTCCGGGCTGCACTAGGGTGTGCGCCGTGGCCGAGGTCGACTACTACGAACTGCTCGGAGTCCCGCGCGGCGCGTCGGCCGCCGAGGTGAAGTCGGCCTACCGTGCGCTGGCCAAGGTCATGCACCCCGACGCGGGCGGCACCGCCGGCACGTTCCGGCTGCTCCAGCTCGCGTACGAGACGCTGACCGACCCCACCCGGCGGGCCCGCTACGACCTCGGCGACCAGCCCGAGCCCGCGCCGGCCGCCGCGCCGCGGACCAGAAGACCGGCGCCGCGGCGGATTTCGGCGACGACCCGGACTACGTGCCGAAACTGCCGCGGCTCGATCCGCGGGGCATCCCCTGGTGGCAGCTGGTCGACGTGCGCGAGCGGGTGCGCTTCGTGCCGCAGGTCGGACCCGGTCACGCCCCCGTCGTGGTGGCGCTGGCCAGCCTGATCCTGTTGCTGTCCATCCTGTTGGCGATCAACCTGAGCCCCTTTTTACTGGCCGTCGTGCTGCTCCTGCTGGCCGCCGCCGTGGTCGTGCTGGTCCGCATGGGCCGGGGTTTACTGGCCGCCAAGCGCGAGCACCAGTCGTTCACCGCCGAGATCGGCACCAGCAAGTCGTTCGGCCTGCCGGGGGACCGGGCCGAGAAGCTGACCGCCGAGCTGCTGGCCAAGTACCTCACCCGGCTGCCCGGCGTGCGTATCTTCCACGGCCTCGGTCTGCCCGACTCCGTGTTCGCCGATGTCGACCACGCCGTGCTGTGCGGGCACCGGCTCGTGTTGATCGAGTCGAAGCTGTGGCTGCCCGGGCACTACGAGGTCGACGAGGTCGGCGCGATGTGGCGCAACGGCCACCCGTTCCGGGGCGGCGCGGTCCGGCTGGAGGACTCGATCGACGCCTTCGAGGAGCTGCTGCCGGGCGTCGAGGTTCGCGGCGCCGTGCTGATCTATCCCAGCCGGGCCGGCGAAATCTCCACCGGCGACCCGGATGACGCCCTTGCGCCGCCGATGAGCCCGCAGCGCTTCGTCGCCGAACTGGGCCAGTGGCTGGCCGCCGATCCGTCCACTGTGGACCGTGACGTGTTCAGGACTGTGCTGGACCGGGTGGTGTCCTGAGTCGGCGATAGGCCGGGCGCAGCAGGTCGGCGATCCGGTCGCCGCGCAGCTCCAGTGGCAGCGGGGGGAGCTCTTCCAGTACGGCGTCGGGCCGCTCGACGGGCTCGGCCGCCGCGACCGTGACGGGCTGCTGCCGTCGCCAGAAACCCTTGACCGGGGCGGTTTCCCGGGTGGTGCGGCGGAGTTCGCCCAGCCGGGACAGGAGTTCGTCCCGGCCGCGGCCACGCCAGGCCAGCGCCTGGAAGGGATCCTGGTCGAACATCTCGGCCAGCAGGTGGCAGACCGCGGCGAGATGCGTGCACGGCATGTCCCACGTGTCGCAGGTGCAGTCCATGGCCAGCTCACGCAGATCGTCCGGGAACAGCCGCAGACCGAGGTCGGCGAACATCTCGTACGGCACCTCGCCGGCCAGCAGCCGCGCGGTGTAGAGCGCTTGGGCGGCAAGGGCTTTCTCGACGGAGTTCCACTCGGGCTTGGTGAACGCCTTGATGCCGATACGGCACCGGTGCGTCTTCGACCCGTCCTGGACCTGGGCCACCACCACGCTGGTGGACAAGGACATGCTGAGCACCTGCCCGGCGCGGGCGGCCAGACGTCCTTGGCGCAGGCGCGAAGCCATGCCCAGGGATTCGAGGACGGCGACGAACTGGCCGCCGAGGCCGCTACTCACCGACGGCCTCCGGGGCAAGGGTGATGAGCTCGCGGAGCTCGCTGGTGGACATCTCGGTCAGCCAGCTTTCGCCGGCCCCGACGACTAGGTGCGCCAGCGCCCGCTTCTCGGCGATCAACTTGTCGATGCGTTCCTCGAGCGTGCCGACGCAGACGAACTTGCGCACCTGGACATCCCGCCGCTGGCCGATCCGGAACGCCCGGTCGGTGGCCTGGTCCTCGACCGCCGGATTCCACCAGCGATCGAGGTGCACGACATGGTTGGCGGCAGTGAGATTCAGCCCGGTGCCGCCGGCCTTCAGCGACACCAGCAGCACGGAAGGCCCGTCGGGCTCCTGGAAACGGGCGACGAGCTCGTCACGGGCCCGCTGCGGGGTGCCGCCGTGGAGGAACGGAACCTCGATGCCGAAACGGCCGGACAGGTGCCCGACCAGCATCCGTCCGAACGCGACGAACTGGGTGAAGCACAGCACCTTGTCCCCGTCGGCCAGCACCTGCTCGACGATCTCCTCCAGCCGTGCCACCTTGCCGGAGCGGTCGGCCACCGGCGAGCCGTCGCCGAGCAGCTGGGCCGGATGGTTGCACACCTGCTTGAGCTTGGTCATCGCCGCCAGCACGAGGCCCTTGCGTTTGATGCCACGGCTTTCGCGGATCCGGCCGAGCATGTCGTCCACCACGGCCTGGTACAGCGTGGCCTGCTCGGCGGTGAGGTTGCACAGCTGGCGCACCTCGAACTTCTCCGGCAGGTCGTCGATCACCGTGCGATCGGTCTTCAAGCGCCGCAACAGGAACGGCCCGGTGATCCGGCGCAGTTTGGCGGCGGCGTCCTGATCGCCGAAGCGCTCCACCGGCACGGCGAACCGCGCGCGGAACGTGTTCTCGGTGCGCAGCAGTCCCGGGTTGAGGAAGTCCATCACCGACCACAACTCGGCCAGCCGGTTCTCCACCGGCGTGCCGGTGAGCGCGACCCGGTGCCGGGCCGGCAGCGCCCGAACTGCCTTGGCCTGCACGGAAGAGCTGTTCTTGACGTACTGGGCCTCGTCGAGCACGACCCGGTCCCAGTCCACTTCGGACAGAGTGGCCACGTCCCTGGCGACCACGCCGTACGTCGTGATCACGAGATCGTGCCGGGCCAGCTCACGGCCGTCGAGCCGGTCGTCGCCGTGATGGATGTGCACGGACAGCGTCGGCGCGAAGCGCTCAGCCTCCCGCTGCCAGTTGCCGACCACCGACATCGGGCACACGACCAGCGTCGGCCCGCGCCCGGCGGTCGACACGGCCAGCGCCAGCAGCTGAACTGTCTTGCCCAGGCCCATGTCGTCGGCCAGGCAGGCACCGAGCCCGACCCGGTCCATCAGGCTCAGCCACGCCAACCCACGCTGCTGGTACGGCCGCAGCGTCGCGGCGAACTCGGCCGGCGTCTCCACGGGTTCGAGCCGCTTGTCGGCATGTTCGGACAGTAGCGACCCGAGCCAGCCCTCGGCGTGCACATCGGTCACGGGCAGCGGCAGGTCGGCCTGCTCGGCCCACAGCACCTCGCCGGCGGTCATGCGACCGTGACCCGACCGGCTCAGGTAGTCGAGACCGGCTGCCAAACGTTTGCGGTCCAGGTGAAGCCACCGGCCGCGCAGCCGAACCAGGGGCACCTTGGCCGCGGCCAGCGTGGCCATCTCGGCCTCCGTGAGTGGCTCGCCGCCCAGGGCCAGCTGCCACTTGTAGTCCACGAGCAGGTCGAGGCCCATGCCGCGCTCGCGGCCGACCGTCGCGATGGCCTGCGGACTGCGGGCCGACAGCCGCAGGCCGAGATAGCCCCACTTGGCCGGCAGCAACACGGCGAAGCCGGCCTGCGTGAGCAGCGCCGCGTCGAGCAGAAAGGCATGCGCGCCATCGGCATCGGTCCGCAACTCGGCCGGACGGGCCTCGCGCAGCAGCTTCTCCAGGCCGCGATGCAGCCGGCTGGCCCGACCGAGATCGGCCAGCAGCTGCCCCTGCGGATCGTCGATCCACCGGTACAGCACGTCGTCGTTGCCGTGCCAGATCTGCTTGGCCGGCACCAGCACGCTCGGGTCGTCGACCGACTGCAACAGCACTTCCAGCAGCCAGAAGTCGTCGTCCTCCAGATCGGGCGAGCTGAGCCGGAAACACGTGCGCACCGGGCTGTCCGACGCCGCGCCCGCCCGCCACGCCTCCAGGGGCTTTTCCAGGCCAGGGAAAGACTTCGGCTCGCCGGTCAGCGCCGCGAGCCACCGGTCCAGCTCCGACCGCCCGCGGCTCAGCCGCATGCCGTCAAGCCGTTGCCGGACCGTGGCATCGACGACAGTGTCCACTGTAGAGTGCAGGATCGTGCCGGTGTCGGTGTCGAGCGACTCCGCCCGGCAAGCCGGCGGCATCGCCCCCGCCAGTGCCACGAATCGCGCTGAGTCCACACCGGACAGTACGGCCCGCCAACGGGATTCCTCGTCCGGCACGACACGCCCGCGCGACACGAGGTCCTCGGCGAACGCGGCGACGTCGGCCAGGAACCGCACGGTGTCGCTGTCGTCCGGCAACGTGGCGATCACCGTGGAATCCACCACGCTCACCGGCACCTGCCACGGCCGGAGTCGCTGCCCGTCCGACGGATCGGTCGAGGCCAGCGGCCCGGATTCGGTCGATGGCAACGTGATCGTGCGAACCTCGGTCGTGCCGTAGGGCGCGACGGCGAACGGGTGCGTGTCGCTGTCGGCGGCGCGGGGCAGGTCAGGATCCTCCGCCCACAACGCCATCCGGCCGTCCGGGCCGCACAAACCGTGCAGCAGCAAGTCAGTCGACCGCCAGCTTGGCCAGGATCCGGTCCAGCTCGGCGAGATCGTCGGCCGGCAGCGCCAGGAAGGGCTCCGGCGGCGCGTTGAGGATGGCGGTGGCCTTGGCCGCCTCGGCCGCGCCCTTCTCGGTCACGGTGACGATCTTGCAGCGGCGGTCCTCGGGGTGCCGCGTGCGCTCGACCAGGCCGCGATCCTCGAGGAAGTCGACCACCAGTGTGGTGTACGGCTTGTCGGTGGCCAGCGCGTCGGTCAGCTCGCGCATGGTCATCGGGCCGCGGGCCACCTTGTACAGCGCCTTGATCTTGATGAAACTCATGTCCAGCACCTGGCAGACCTCGGCCCGGCGGTCGTGCTGCTCGAGCACCAGCGACCGCATCGCCTGCCAGGCCCGGCCGGCGGTCTCTGTGGTCATGAGGTGGTCACCGGAATCCTGGGCTCGTCGGTCTCGAAGGTCGCCGCCGCGGTGTCGGCGGTGCGCCGAGCCCATCGGCTCGTGGTCAGGATACCCATGGCCAGAACGATCACGCCGCAGCCGACCATGATCCACCAGCCGAGGTGGCTGGCCGGCGTGAAACCGGTTGCAAACGGGCCGGTCACGTGCGAGGTCACCACCGAGCCGATGATCGCCACGCCCAGCGCCACGCCGAGCTGTCGGCTGGTCGACGCCACCGCCGCGGCCACGCCGGCCTGGGCGCGGGGCATGCCGGACACCGCCGTGTTGGTGATCGGCGCGTTCAGCGTGCCGAAGGCGATGCCGAACGCCACGTACGGCAGGAACAGCAGCGGCAGCGGCCAGTCGGCCGTGAGCTGGGTGAGCAGCAGCCCGCTGACGATGAAGCCGATACCGGCGATGACCAGCGGCAATCGGGCGCCGCGCTGGGCAACCACCCGGCCGGTGATCGGGGCCAGCACCGCGGTGATGGCGGCGGACGGCAGCGAGAACAGGCCGGCTTCCATCGCCGTCAGGCCGCGGACCTGCTGGAGGTAGAGCGCGTTGAGGAACAGGTAGCCGGCCAGCGCGGCGAAGCCGCTGATCGCGATCAGGGTGGTGCCGGAGAACGGGATGCTGCGGAAGAACCGCAGGTCGAGCAGGGGTTCCTGGCGGCGCGGCTCGTACACGGCCAGGCCGATCACGGCCAGTGCGGCCAGCGCGAAGCAGGAGATGATCTCGGGCGAGCCCCAGCCGTGGCCCGGGCCCTCGATGATGCCGTAGGTCAGTCCGGCGAACAGGATGATCACCAGCAACTGTCCTACCGGGTCCAGTTTGCGGGCCTTCGCCGCGCGGGACTCCGGCACGAACCTGGCGGCCAGGACGATCGCCAGCAGGCAGACCGGCACGTTGATCCAGAAGATGGACTGCCAGCCGGCGGACTCGACCAGCGCGCCGCCGACCAGCGGGCCCAGCGCCATGCTCAGGCCGACCACGCCGCCCCAGACGCCGATGGCCCTGGCCCGCTCGCGGGGCTCGGTGAAGGTGTTGGTGATGATCGACATCGCCACCGGGTTGAGCATCGAGCCGCCGACCGCCTGGACCATCCGGAAGGCGATCAGCAGGCCGGCGTTCGGGGCCACGCTGCACAGCAGCGAGCCGAGGCCGAACAGGGTGAGACCGGTCTGGAAGGTGCGGCGGCGGCCGATCCGGTCGCCGGTCGAGCCGGCCAGCATCAGCAGGCTGGCCAGCACGAGCACGTAGGCGTCGATGGTCCACTGCAGGCTGGACACCGAGGCCTGTAGGTCGCGCTGGATGGCCGGCAGGGCCAGGTTCACGATCGTGTTGTCCAGGCCCACGATGAACAGGCTCATGCAGCAGATCGCCAACACGAGCTGCCGCCGGCGACGGCTGAGCTCCGGCACACGTCCCCCTCGGGGTAGTTCTACGACTGTAATAGTTATGAGCGTACAACTATCCCGGCGGAAGTGGAACAGTGAGGCCGTTCACGTCCGCAAGCAACGTCGCTTTCATGGCGTCCGGCGCAGGTGGCGCAGCCCCGCTTCAGGTAGACCCGGGGGTTCACGTCAAGGTGGGCGGCCCAGTCCGGGCGGTGCTCGCCGCGGCTGTGGGCGTGGCACGCGAGGGCGTAGCCGTACATCGGCTCGGTCAGGTAGCCGAGGCGGCGGACCTGGCGGCGCTGGTGGTCCTGGCTGACGTCGAAGCAGGCGTTGGCGGCGAAGATGCCCAGTCCGAAGTGGACCGTCAGCAGGTCGGTGAGCGGCTCGTGGTCGTCGTGGTCGTAGCGGCCGTCAAGGAGGACGTGGCCGAGTTCGTGCGCGACCGTGGCGACCAGCCGGTTCGAGGTGAGCGTGCGGTCGAGGGCGATCACCGGGCGGCCGTTCTCGCGCCGGTAGTGCCCGGCGGCGCCCTTCGACCGAACGGTGAGCCCGGCGGCGCGGGCCAGGTCGTCCTCGTTCGAGTCGCCGTACAGCTCCACGGTGATCGTCTTCGGGTCGATGTCCATGAGCTGGCAGAGCCGACCGAAGACCTCGTCGCCCAGCTCGGTGATCACGGCGCGTGGTGGGCCGAAGGCGGTGCGGAGCCAGGCCAGCGACTCCTCGATCCACTGCTGTTCCCGGGGATTCACCGGGCAGGTTGCGGTGAACAGCGGCACCGGAAAAAGGTAGCGTGAGCCGGCTCGCGGGGGAGGGGAACGACCATGATCGACTGGCTCAACCAGGTGCTCTTCGTGCTCGGCGACGACCAGGTGTCGGTGGCCGAGCTGCTCGGCTTCGTCACCGGCGGCGCCTGCGTGCTGCTGACCGTGCTGGCCCACGTGGCCAACTTCCCGGTCGGCATCGCCAACAGCGCCTTCTTTCTTGTGTTGTTCGTGTCGGCCCAGTTCTACGCCGACGCCGGGCTCCAGGTGATCTACATCGTGCTGGGCTTCATCGGCTGGTGGCAGTGGGTGCGCGGCGGGCCGCGGCGAACGGCCCTTGAGCCGACGCAAGCAACTCCTACGTTGCTTGCGGGCTGCGTCGCCTTCGTGGTGGTCGGCACCGCCGGTCTGACCGTCCTGCTGACCGCCGTGGACGACGCCGCGCCCTTCTGGGACGCCCTGACCACCGCGATCTCGCTCGCCGCGCAGTTCCTGCTGAACGCCAAGAAGATCGAGAGCTGGTGGTTCTGGATCGCCGCCGACGTCATCTATGTGCCGTTCTACCTGGTCAAACGGCTCGATCTGACGGCAATCGTGTACGTGCTGTTCCTCGGGCTGTGCGTGCTGGGGCTGCGCCAGTGGCGGCGAACGCTGGTGCCGGCATGACCTACGACCACGGCCTGGTGCTGGGCAAGTTCTATCCGCCGCATCTCGGGCACCACCATCTCGTACGGACCGCGGCCGCCCGTTGCCGCCGGCTGACGGTGCTGGTCGAGGCGGCGAGCGTGGAGTCCATCCCGCTGGCCGATCGGGTCTCGTGGCTGCGTCAAGTGCACCCCGGAGTACAGGTGGTCGGCACCCGCTGCGACGTGCCGGTGGACATGGCCGACGAGCCGATCTGGGCGGCCCAGGTCGCGGTGATGCGCGCGGCCCTCGGCGACACCTCGATCGACGCGGTGTTCACGTCCGAGAAGTACGGCGACGAGCTGGCCCGTCGCTTCGGGGCCGAGCACGTGCTGGTGGATCCGACCCGCTTGGCCGTGCCGGTGTCGGCCACCGCGATCCGGGCGGATCTGGCTGGGCAGTGGGACTTCCTGGATCCGGTGGTCCGGGCCGGGCTGGCCACCCGGCTGGTGTTCGTCGGCGCAGAGTCGACCGGCACGACCACCGTGTCCCGGCTGGTCGCGGAGGCGTTTCAGGCGCGGGGCGGCGTGTGGGGGCGCACGCGGTGGGTCGAGGAATACGGCCGCGAGTACACGCACGTGAAGTGGCGCGCCGAGGGTGGTGAACTGGACGATCTGGTGTGGGTGCAGGACGACTTCGACCGCATCGCCGTCGAACAGCGTCGCCGCGAAGACACCGCGGCTGCCTCCGGTTCGCCGTTGCTGGTGTGCGACACCGACGCGTTCGCGACGGCCGTGTGGGAGCGCCGGTACATCGGGTCGTGGCGGCCGCGAGCGGGCGTCGGCGATTTCTACCTGCTCACCGACCATGTCGGCGTGCCGTGGCTGGACGACGGCCTCCGTGAAGGCGATCTTGCCGTCCGGGCCTCGATGACCGCGTGGTTCACCTCGGCCCTCCAGGAGTCCGGGCACGCCTGGGCGTTGTTGACCGGCAGCTTGGAGCAGCGGGTGGAGCTGGCGCTGAAGATCGCCGAGCAGACCCTGCGGCAGCGGGCGACCTTCGCCGAGCCGCTCGGTTGACGCTCGTCCCGGCGGCGGGGCATCATGCATCCATGATCTCCAGGAAGGACGACGCCACCGCCATCCGGTGAGCGCGCCTGTCGACCGGCTCCCCTTTGCGGCGCGGATGCGCGCGCTGGCGGAGCACGCACTGTTGTTGTCCGAAGCCGAGTACCGTTCCGTGCACCGGGAACTGGACGCCGGCTCCAGCTATCACCGCCACCTCGCGTTGCACTATGCAACGGTTCGGCGGGACATTCCCGAGCTCGTCCGGGCGCTGCACGACCCCGTGTTGAGACGCCGCGCGCTGTCGGCGGCGATGCGGGTGCCCGTGCCGGACGAGGCGTTGGCCTCGTTGATCGATGTTGTGCCACGCCGGGACCGGCTGCTGGTCTACGGTCTGCTGAAACGATCCCGGCGGCGCGAGCTGGCCGATTCCTTGCTGCCCAAGGTGTTCTCGCTTCGAGGACGGGTGGAGGCATCGCGGCTGCTGCCGGCGTGCTCGCCGGCTGTGGTGGCGGAATGGCTGCCACGAACCGGTGCTGACCTGTCGGTGCAGCGGCAACTGGTCAAGACGGTACCCAAGGTCGTGCTGGGGTTGATCTCCGACGAGTCCCGCCCGATCCTGTTGGAAGCGTTGGTGGCACGAGAACCCGAGGCCGTCGGCCAACTTGTGGCGCGACACCCCGAACTGTGTCGGTCGGCGCGGCTGGCGCTGGCCGCGCTGCCGTCCACATCGGACATCGAGCCACTGATCGCGCGGCTGAGGGGCGCCGAGCGGGTCCAGGTGCTGGCGGCACTTCCGTTGCCGCAGCGGCGGCGTCTTGTCGACCAGCACAGCTCGGTCGATGAGGTCGCCACACTCCCGATCGAGGACCGTCGAATCCATGCCGCCGAACGGAAATACCTGCTCGCGGCGTTGCCGTTCGAGGAAGTGTCCGAGCAGCTGCTGCCGGCCACGATGCGTCCCCAGCTCCGCCTTCGCGCGCGGGCCTGGCACGACTTTCTAGCCTGCGCCGCGCGAAGCAGTGACGCCTCGGTGTTCGCCGGCGCAGTGGCGTACACGGATCGAGCGTGGCGGGACGCGCACTACGTGCGGACGGTGGTGCTCAACCAGCTGGCGTCGGCACCGCGACGGCTGCTCGATGCGGTCCCGGAAGCGTTGTGGCAGCGAATGATCGACACGATTTCCGCCCAGCTCGACAACTCGCGGGCGTCGCGGCGGGCGCTGCGCCGGCTGGTGGACCGCATCCGGCCGATGACCGCCACTCGGGCGGTCGAACTGGTGACGCGCGATCGTCGTAACGGCCTCAAACCCGAGGTGTGGGAACACATCGCCGGCAGCAGGACCGATCTTGTCGACGCCGTGCTGGACGCCGGCTGGCCCGGGCCGACTCGCCGGACCGGCCGTTGGAACGCGGCCCAGCAGGCCCGATACGAGGCCCAGGCGATCAGGCTGGCGATGGACGAGATGGCCGAGATCGGTGTGCGGGCCAGGGCGGTGACCATGATCCGTGATCAGCAGGTGCTGGCCACCCTGGTCGACACCGCGCCGCAATCGCTTGCCGTGGCGGCGATCCGTGGTACGCGCACGCAATCGGTGCTGGTGCGCTGCATCGAGTCCCGGCCCGGTCCCGTTGCCCAGGCGGCCAGTCGCGTGCTCGCGGATCTTGACGACGGCCGCTGGACCGCCGCATCCGTTGGCGGGTTGAAGGAACAGGCCCGCCTGCTGGCCGAGATCCGACCGCCGGACGCCGTGGACAGGCTGCTGGGCCTGTGGCGCAGTCATCACCGTGACATCAAAGCCGTTGCCGCCGCCTCGCTGCTGACTTTCCTCGGCGAGGATCCGCGGGCGGCCGTCGCCGTCGCCGAGGCCATGTCCGATGAGGATTCGACGGTTCGACAAGCGGTGTGGAAGAGGCCATCCACCTTGACCCGGGACCAGCTCGTGACGAGGGCACGGCTGATCGTCGAAGCGATTCGAAGCGGGCAGCGGGACGTCATCGATACCTATGCGCTGTGCTGGCGGCTCGCCCCCGAGGGCTTCGATCGCGTGGTCGAGCGAGCCGGCGGCCCTTACGACGCCGCGATTTCGGCGGCCGTCACCAACGCGATAGCGCGTGTCGCGGACACGGAGATCGGCGAACGGGTGGCATTGTCCCTGCTGGAACGGGTTGTCGGGGTCGGTGTCGACGTGCGGCAGTGGCTCGCCGACCACCACCAGATCGCCGTTGGCTCGGCGTTGTTGTGCCGAAGGCTCGTGGATGCCTACCTGCGGGTCGGCATGCCGAGGGCGGCGGCGGATCTCCTGTTCTCCCAAGCGGTCCAGACCCTCGACGTGTCCTGGTGGCGTGAACTGGTCACGGTCGTCGGCGATCGACCGGATCGCTTGCCCGGCCCGGTTTTCCTGTCATCCAGCGGCTGGAACGAGACGGCCGCCGTCGAGATCCTGGCCGAGCTGGCCGGAATCGGCGGCTATGTCGGCGCACGCCTCGAGGTGTGGCTGGTGGGATTCGGCGGCCGGCAAAGCGAGTGGACGCCGCCGTGGCGGGAGCGGCTGGCCGAGTTGCGGGCGCACGAGGACATCGACATCCGAGAGCTGGCCGGCGCGGTGCGCGTGACCTGATCATCCTGCTCTGATCGGCTCAAGGGAAGTGCCTTCGCGCACCAGGGCGACTTCCTTGAGCCCCTCGAAGGCCCGGCCCGGCCCCGGTACGGTGCTGGGGTAGCCGAGGCGCATCGGAGGGGTCCTGATGTCGTTGGCCGGATACCCGGCGCGGGTGCCGAGTTTCCTGGGGCAGCTGCTGCGCCGGGGTGCGCCGGTGATCGCGTTGACCCCGCGGGACGTGCCCGACCAGGTGGTGGATCCGGCGCCGGTGCCGGGCTGGCAGCGGATCTCGGCGATGTGCTCGGCCGAGAGCCAGTCCGAGCCCGATTCGCTGATGGTCCGGGCCTGCAAGTACGTGGTGCTGGTGCCGATGGTGTACCGCTTCGTCGTGCTGCCGGCGATGCTGCTGCCGGTGCTCGCCGCCGGTCACGTCGGCGTCGGCGTCGCGGTGGGACTGCTGCTTTTCGTGCTGAACGCGGCGACGATCGTGTGGGCGTTGCGGGTTCCCGGTGTGCTGAGCGATTCCATGCGCGGCCTGCTGATCACCGATGCGTCCGTCGCCTTCGTGGCCAATCTCGTCGTTGGCTACCTTGATCCGTCCGCCTCGGCGTTGACCTGGACCCACCTGACCGGCTCGGTGGCATTGTGGACGGTCGCATGGGGCATCCCCTTTGGACTGTTGTTGGCCGCGCTGAGCGTGCCGTTGCAGCTGGCACTGTCGGTGAACGCGATCACCTTGGCCGGCAACACCTTGCTGCTCGGCGTCACCATCGTGACCTCGACCGGCGCGCTGTTGATGGTGGGCCTTGGCACGAGGTTGGCTCTGGGGCTGGGAATCCGGCGGGGACGCGAGGCCGAGGCGGCCAAGGTTCGGCGCGAGCTGCACGACACCGTGTTGCAGGCGTTGGAGGTCATGGCCTTGCCTGCGCCCGGCGACGACCGGCACGCCGCTGAGCGGCTGGCCGAGCTGCGTGGCATCGCCCGTGCCCAGGCCATGGAGCTCCGCCGCGGCCTCGCGGGGGAGCTCGACCTGCCGCATCCGACCACCATCGGCGAGGACCTCACCCTGCTGGCCACGGAAATGGCCCGGGAGGGGCTGCGGGCGCAGCTGGTGTTCGCGGAGATCGACGACAGCGCGATGCCGGAGGCACGGCGGCGAGCCGTGCGTGAAGCGGCGCGGGAAGCCTTGCGTAACACCATGAAGCATTCCGGCACCAATGAAGCCGTGCTGCGGGTCGAGGAGCGGGACGGCGGCATCGCCGTGATCGCCCGTGATCACGGCAGCGGCTTCAGCGACGCCGATCGGCCGGCCGGGTTCGGTATCAGCGAGTCGATCGCCGCGCGGCTGGCCGAGGTCGGCGGGCACTCGCACGTCGATTCCCAGCCGGGCCGGGGAACACGGGTGACGCTGTGGGTGCCGCGGTGAGGGTTGCCGCCGCGCTGTTCGTGGCGCTCGTGCTGGCCCTGCTCGTCGACGTGCCTGATGGATACGCCGCCGGCTGCGCCAAATCGACCGAGGTGTACCAGGATTCGCCGCCGTGGGCCCAGAAGCTGCTCGATCCCGCGCGGATCTGGCTGCTCAGCAAGGGCACTGGGCAGACCGTCGCCATCGTCGGTGCCGGGGTCGACGGTGGCAATCCGCAGTTCGGTCGCGGTCAGGTGTTGGCGTCGAGCGACCTCGTGCCGGCGCCCGGCGGTGTCGCCGACTGCGACGGCCGTGGCACCTTCGCCGCCGGCATCATCGGTGCTCAGGCCAGTGACCAGACCACGTTCGTCGGCCTGGCACCTGGCGTTCGGCTGCTGCCCATCCGCTACACCGCCGGCTCCGGCGAGACCAATCCCGGTGATCCCGGCCGTCTCGCCGCCGCGATCACCGCAGCCGCACATGCCGGTGTCGGCACCATTCTCGTCGATGTTCCGACCACTGTGGACAGTCCGGCCCTCGACGACGCCGTCCGCTCCGCGATCTCCGACGGTGCCGTCATCGTGTCACCGGCCGTCGGCAGCCAACAGGGCGCGATCAGCTATCCCACGGCCCTGCCCGGCGTGCTCTCAGTGGGTGCTGTCGACCGTAACGGCAATGCCGTTACTACCGAATCCGGCGACTACATCGACATCGCCGCACCCGGTGCCGACCTTGTCGGCACCTCGGCCGGCGGCTACGGACATTCTTGGCCCATCAAGGATCCTTCCGCTGCCGCCGCCTACGTCGCCGCCACGGTCGCTCTGCTGCGCGCACATCAGCCGTCCGCCACGCCCGCGCAGATCGTGAACCGGTTGACGCTCACCGCTTCGCGTGCCGCCGGCGGCGGCCGCGATCCCCGTCTCGGCTGGGGTGTGGTCGATGCCTACACCGCCGTGACCTCGCAGCTGCCTCTCACCGCCGCCGGTCCCGGCGCTTCGCCGACCGCCGCCACGCCACCGGCCTTGGTCCCGGCTGCCGCCCCGGCGGAGGCTCCGATCAACGTCCTCGTCGGTGGATTGGCCCTGGGCGGAGTGGGATTGGCGGCTCTGGCCGGGTTGATCACCGTGACCATCCGGCGCGGCCGGGCGCGGGGCTGGCGGGTCAGTCCCTGAACACCGTGGTCAGCAAGGTGTCGATGAGCCAGTCGCGGTAACGCTCGGCCGACCAGCCCTGTTGCCGGCAGAGCAGGTGGTGCACATGCGGCGAACAGAGGGTGTGCAGCAGGTC
The DNA here is from genome assembly GCF_028622115.1 of Kutzneria chonburiensis. Lineage (NCBI taxonomy): Bacteria > Bacillati > Actinomycetota > Actinomycetes > Pseudonocardiales > Pseudonocardiaceae > Kutzneria > Kutzneria chonburiensis. Next base: position 5,086,171 of record NZ_CP097263.1, on the reverse strand, counting down.
GGCGGCGGTGTCGGCATCCTGCCGTAGCAGGCCGTTCTCCGACCAGGCCTGGGCCAGCGCGCCCATGTTGGCCCGGTTGGCCGCGGCGCTGCGGTCACAGAACTCACGCATGTCGGCGTCCGCGCCGGCCGACTCGATGGCCGCCATGATCAGGTCACCGGCCCGTTCGAACAGCGCCGTGCCGTACGTGACGCAGAGCGTGGCCGCGCGGCGGGGGTCGGTCTCCGTGAACAGGTCGGTGAAGGACGTGCGCTCGGCCACCGGCACCGGCAGGTCGTCGCCGACCGTCGCAATGTTCACCACCTCGTTGAACAGCGCCGTTTTGGTCGGAAAGGCCGTGTAGACCGTCCGTTCCGCGACGCCCGCCTCCGCCGCGACCTGGCGCATGGTCGTCGCACTCACGCCGCGCGCCACGAACAGGCGCGCCGCGGCCGCTCGGATCAGGCCCCTCGTCTGTTCGGCCGACTCCGCGCGGCGGCGGGACCGGTAGGGGCGCTTGACGTCGTCACTCATCGAGCGCACTCTATCAGCTGTGAATGCAGTACCACTGCACTGAAATGGAGGGGGCCATGCCACAGCTCACCGGCATCCACCACGTGAAGTTCCCGGTCAGCGACCTGGCGGCCAGCCGCGCCTGGTACGAGCAGGTGTTCGGATTCGAGGTCACCATGGAGTTCCCCGACGAGCAGGGCGTCGTCCGCGGCCTCGCCGGCTTCGCCCCCGGTCTCGGCGACGTCGGCCTCGCCCTGCGCGAGAACCCCGCCGCAGCCGCCGGCATCCAGGGCTTCGACCCGGTCAGCTTCGGCATCGCGGACAAGGCCGCCGCCGAGCAGTGGGCCGCCCACCTCGACACGCTCGGCATCGACCACTCGCCCGTCATCGACGCCACCATCGGCTGGATCCTGGTCTTCCACGACCCCGACGGCACCGAGATCCACCTCTACAGCTTCGCCGCCCACGGCACCGACCAGACCGGCCGCAAGGGCTACGGCCGCACCACCACCCCAGCCTGATTTCCCTGGCACATGCGGTCCGGATGTGCCGAATAGAGGCAACAACGACGCGCATGTGACATTCGAATGTGACGGGTGGGGCGTCAGGGCATGAGCGACAGGTACGCGCGGGCGGCCTGGTCGTCGCCCTGCTGGTAGTTGGCGGAGCTGGACCGAACGCCGGTGGACAGCGCGGAAGCGCGGGACTGCTGGGCGGCGATGCGAGCGGCGAGGGACTCGAGGAGCGAGGCGTGCACTTCGGCGGCCTGCTGCGACTGCGGCAGGCCGCCGAAGGCGGACGGGGTCGGCCCGGGGGAGCGGACCTCGCCCTCAAGGGACCGCAACCGCTGGGCCTGGGCGGCGAGCTCGGCGGCCACCAGGTCCAAGGCGCGAGGAGCGGCCCGGAACGAGGTGGGGGTGGCGCCGCCGGAGGGAGCACCGCCGGTCACCCCGCGACTGGCGGTCCGCGCCTGGGAGAGGTAACTCCGGTAGGCGCCGTTGGTGTACGTGGACCACGGCCGGAAATTGCTGCCGTGGTGGGAAATCGCGTAAGCATGCCGGGCGTTGGTCGCGGGATCGGCGTTGGCGGCGGCGTTGCGAAGGGCCTGCTCGGCGGCGGTGCCGTGACCGGGGTTGAGGGAGCGGATCTGCCACAGGCCGACGGAAGGCCCCCACGTGCCGGTCTGAAGGTTGACGTCGCCGTGGATGCCGGTGTCGCCATGGGATTCGGCCAATGCGACGGCGACGGCGGTGGTCAGGGCGTCGCCCCGGAAACCGGCGTTGTAGGCGTGCTGGGCGATCTGCTGGGCGCTGATGGTCGGCACGGGTCAGAAGTCCTCACCGATCACGGACGGCGCGACGGCGGACGACTCGCCCCACACGTCCTCGGTCTCGACCAGCCACGGCGGGATCCGCCGCCCACCACCCATGTCGTTGGCCCCGGCCCCGTTCATCGGCATCATGGGCATCATCGGCCCCATTGCCTTGCTACCAGCGGCATCGGCGACGGCAGCGCCGAGCGCGCCGCCGGCGAGATCGGCGGTGGGACTGCCGGGGCTGGAGACCATGCTGGTCGGCACGGAACCGGAAACACCGCCGCCACCGCCGATACCGCCGCCTGCGCCACCACCACCGACGGGAAGTGTGAACGACGCGCCGTCGCCAAGCTTGGCGCCCGCGGGCGTGGTGGACTTCTCGTCGGACTTGGGCTTCGCGAAACCGGGGATCTTGGGCATGATCGAGCCGAACCGGCCGAACGCCGCCGCCGACGCGGCCGCGAGGCCGGCGGTGAACATGCCGCCGAACAAGGGAGAACCGCCCTGCGGCTGGCCGGTCGGCACGCCGCCGCCGGCCGGCAGGGTGGTCGTGGTGCCGGTGGCGGTGTTCACCCACGACGACGACACGATCGGCGCGCTCACGCCGCTGTCGGACTGGGTGGTGGTCGGCGTGGTCCCCGACGGCACCTGCTCGGCGTTGGGCGACGGCGGAATCGACTGCTGCGCAGTCGTGTAGTCGCCGGCCAGGGCCTGCATCACCATTACGGCCTCGGCATGCGCGGCGTTGGACGCGGCCACGGCCGACTGCTGGTCCCGAACCTGTGCGATCGCGGCCGACTGCTGTTGCTGCATCTGCGCGACGACCTGGGGCGGCGTGTCGGCCTGCACCTGGATCTGCGTGGTGGCAAGGGAAACGACCGACGGCGACACCTGCGGCACGTTCACCGGCTTGGGCATCTTGGCCCGCGCGGTGGTCAGCGCCTCACCGGCATCGTGGGTCAGGTCCCGCATCGCGAACGCGGTGTCGGCGACCTTGCGGATGCCCTCGGCCAGATCGCCGATCATCGACTGGTACTGCTGCGCCGCGCCGCCCTGCCACTTGTCGGAGAACCCGGACAGCTGCGACTGGAGGTCGTTCGCCTTGTCGTGCAAGCCCTTGCCGGTCGTGTCCCAGATGTCGGCGGCCTCGCCGACGGTGTCAGGGTCGCTGGCGAACAGCATGGTGTAGAGCTGTTCATGGCTGTACTGGGCGAAGTTCGTGTGTGGGCTCATGTCCATGTCGAGTCACCCTGGCTGTCCGCGTAACCGGTCGTGACCTGCATGCCGCTGGCGAGATCGTCGTCGAGCCGCTCGTAGCCGGTGGCGACGGTCTTCGTCACGTTCTCGGCGAACTCGATCGCCTGCCGCACCTGATCGAGCAGGCCGTGCATCTCCGCGACCGCGGCCTTCGTCCGCGCCTCGAGCGAATTCGCCTCGCCGAACTCGCCCAGCAGCACCGGCGCGCCGGCCAGCTGCGTGAGCTGGTCCATCGGACCGCCCATGCCGTCCAGCTGGGTCTGCAGCTCGCGGGCGAAGTCGGTCAGCGACTGGAGGTGGACGGAGAACGACTGGTCCCACATCCCTGGTCAGCTCCCCAGAATCGTGTTCAACGCCGACGGCGGCGGGCCGGCAGCACGCCGGACCGCCGCCTGATGTCACGCGAAGTACTGCGTGTTCTTGTTCTCCAACGCCAGCTGGAGGTCGTGCGCCTCCAGCACCTTGCCGCCGAACTGGCCGACGATGGTGGCGATGTCGTTGGTGGCATTGCGCAGCCGCGTCTCGGCCTGCTCGGCCGCCTGGCCCGCGGCACTGCCCGAGGCGTACCACGTGGCCTTGATCGGCTGGAGCGCGGTGTGCAGCTGGTCCAGGTACTCCTGCAACGCCTTCGCCTTGGCGGCCAGCGTCTGCGAGCTGACCTGGAGCGCCGCGAAGTCGACGCTGATCTGGTCGGCGGTCATCGTGTGCTCCCTCTGCTCAGGCCAGCGTGCCGCCGGTCAGGCGGCCGAAGACCGCGCCACCGGCGTCCACGTTGTTGGACAGGCTGGTCAGGCTCTGGGCGACCGTGCTGTCACCGCTGCCGTAGTTGTGGAAGCTCTGGTTCACCAGGTTGGACATGGTGTCGAGCTCGGAACTGGCAACCCGCATCTTGTCCTGAAGCTGCGTGTGCAGCTGCCAGAACGCGGTGGCCTGGCTGCCCTGGTAGTGGCTCAGCGCCGAGACCAGGTCGTTCTCCAAGTCCGACATGGTCTTCTTGGCGTTCGCCGCGCACTCCTCGAAACCCTGGACCGCTCGCGTCATCGCCGCTGCGTCGGCCTTGAAGCCGGGGCTGCTCACGGGCCACCTCCTCTCGCTCGACTGCCTGCTGGTCACCGCTAACGCTAGAAAAAGCAGTGGTTCGAGCAAACGGCACAACTGCCAGGTGCAGTGACGGCACTATTACCCACAGGTGCGGTTCAGCAGGGCGTGACCCAGTAGATCGGCCGCCACGGGTAGTCGACGGTCTGGTTGGGCGCGGGCCCGGAGTCGTCGTACTCGCCGTGCTCGCTGTCCTCGAACACCGCGTTGGTGCCCCGGGTCTGGTTGTTGATCCACGAACCGCGGTCGGCCCACGGGATGAAGTACTCGTGGCACTGGAGCATGTCGACGACGTCGGATCCCTCGCCGACGTAGTTCTGGTAGCGGTACGCGCAGAAGTGCAGGTAGCGGCAGGTATAGGCCGGGCTGTTCGGTGCCAGCAGCCGCACCTCGGTGCCGCGGATGGTGACGCGATCGGGCGCCACCTGCACGCCACCCATCGCCACGTAGTGGTCGGCGCGGGCCTGAAGTTGTTGAGCCTGCTCGGCGGGGACCGCTCCGGCGGCGGACGCCGGCACGGCCAGGGCCACCGCGGCGGCCAACGCGGCCGCCGCGATGAGTCCCGTTCGCCGGGCACAACTGATCAAAGACACGGAGGTCCTCCCCTGATGTGGTCGCGGAGGACACTGCGGAACAGTTGCGCGCCCTCCCCGACACGCGACTGGTGCCCCACCACGGTCCTCCGCGCCACCCTCGGGTCGGTTCCGCCGAACGAGTTCGGACACCCGATTTGCCGGTTGTTCGCGCGGCAACTACTCCGCGATTGCCACCTGCACAAGGGAAGTTCGGGCACGGCGGCGGACCAGCTGGCCACGGCCGGGCGGTTGGGCCGAGGGTTTGGCGTCGCCCAACAGGATTCCCTCCTCCTTGGAGCCGGACAGCACGATGCCGGGGGAACCGAGTTCACGCACGCGTTGGATCAACGGCTCGAACAGGGCACGGGACGCGCCGCCGCTGGCCCTTGCGATGATCAGGTGCAACCCTACGTCCCGAGCCTGGGGGAGGAAGTCCAGCAAGGGGGACAAGGGGTTGCGGCCCGGGTTGGCGACGAGCTCGTAGTCGTCGACGAGCACGAACAGCTCGGGGCCGGTCCACCAGCTGCGTTCCCTGAGCTGCTCGACGGTGACCTCGGGCCCGGGCAGGCGGGTCCGCATGGCGGCGGCGGCTTCGGAAACGAGTCCGGTGACGGCGTTCTCCGCGCCGGCGTAGCCGAGTAGGTGGGCGCCGGTGACGGCGTCGAGCAGGCCGCGTCGGTAGTCGACGACGATGATGGCGGCCTCAGCGGGGGAATAGCGCGAGGTGATTCCCCGGGCGATCACGCGCAGCAGGTTCGACTTGCCGGACTCGACGTCGCCGAAGGCCAGGAAGTGCGGCTCCGCGGCGAAATCGAGGTGCACGGGCTTGAGATCGGCCTCGTCGAGACCGAGCGGGACGATCTTGCCGTCGCCGCCCGAGACCTCGGCCAGCGGGACTTCCCGTGGCAGCAGGCGAACGGGCGGAGCGGGCGGGCGGGTCCACGCCTTGGCCACGGCCTCGACGAACGCGGTCGTGCCGGCGGCAAGGGAACCCGGCCGCTGGTCACTGTCCACTCTGGGCAGTGCGGTGAGGAAGTGCAGCTTGTCCTTGGTGAGCCCGCGACCGGGCGCGCCGGCCGGCACGTTCTGGGCGGCGCGGCGGTCGATCGACGAGTCGGCGGGATCACCGAGCCGCAACTCGAAACGAGTACCGGCGGCGTCGCGCAACTGCGGCCGCACACCCATCCACCAGTTGGCCGAGACGATCACGTGGATGCCGAAGCCCAGCCCGCGGGCGGCGAGCCCGATCACGGCCTGCTCCAACGGTTCCTGCTCCTCGCGCAGCGTCGCCCAGCCGTCCACGACCAGGAACACGTCGCCGAACTCGCGGCCGTCGGTGCTCTCGGTGAACTCGGACCGGCGCTGCCGGAACGTGTTGATCGAGTCGATCCCGTTGGCGGCGAAGAACAATTCCCGCTCGGCCAGCAGCGTCGTCACCTCGGCGACGATCCGCCGCAGCCGCTCGGGTTCGCGTCGGGTGGCGTAACCGCTGGTGTGGGGCAGGCCGGCGATCGGGCGCAGCGCGCCGCCACTCATGTCCAGCACGAAGAACTGCGCCTCGGCCGGCGTGTGGGTGAGCGCGAGAGCGCCGATCAGCGTACGCAGCAACGTGCTCTTGCCGCTCTGCGGTGCACCGACCACCATCGCGTTGCCGGCGGCGCCGGACAGGTCGGCCCACAGCAGGTCCCGCCGCTGCTCGAACGGCTTGTCCACGATGGCGATCGGCACGATCAGCCGGCCGTTGCCACCCCAGCCGACCGGGCACAGCCCGCGCTCGTCGTTCACGCCGAGCGGCGGCATCAGCTGGTCCAGCGTCGGCGGTTCGCCCAGCGGCGGCAGCCAGATCTGGTGCGCGTCAGGTCCCTTGCCCTGCAACCGATCCACCATCGTGCCCATGATCGTCTCACCGGTCGTCGGCAACTCCGAGGCAACGGGCTCCGCGACGATCTCGGGGATCGGCGTCGGGGCCAGCGTGAACGGCACCACGGCGCGCATCTGGGCCGGGCCGGCCTCGACGACTCCGCGCGCCGGCAGTTCCCCGGACACGAACGCGGCCTTGAACCTGATCAGCGTTTCCGTGTCTACGCGCAGATAACCCGAGCCCGGCACCGGCGGCAGCTGGTGCGCGTCGGCCACGCCCAGCACGGAACGGCTCTCCGAGGCGGAAAACGTGCGCAGACCGACCCGGTAGGACAGGTGCGAGTCGAGGCCGCGCAGGCGGCCTTCCTCAAGTCGTTGGGAGGCCAGGAGAAGATGGATGCCGAGGCTGCGGCCCAGTCGGCCGATCATGACGAACAGATCGATGAAATCGGGCTGGCTGGACAGCAGCTCGGAGAACTCGTCGATGATCACCAGCAGCGAGGGCAGCGGTTCGAGCGACGCGCCGTCCATCCGGGCCCGCTCGTAGTCCCGCACGGAGGCGTAGTTTCCCGCTGCCTTCAACAACTCCTGGCGGCGGACCAGCTCGCCCTTGATCGCGTCGCCCATGCGGTCGACCATGGACAGGTCCTCGGCCAGGTTGGTGATCACGGCGCAGGTGTGCGGCAGGCCGGTCATGCCGGCGAAGGTCGCGCCGCCCTTGAAGTCGATCAGCGCCAGGTTCAGCTGCTCGGACGAGTGCGTCGCGGCCAGGCCGATCACCAGTGTGCGCAGCAGTTCCGACTTGCCGGAGCCGGTCGCGCCGATCACCAGGCCGTGCGGGCCCATGCCGCCCTCGGCCGACTCCTTCAGGTCGAGGTCGACCGGCCGGCCGTCGGGGTCGACGCCGATCGGCAGCCGCAGCCGCTCCCGGGCCGTCCGCCGACGCCACGTGACGGCCGTGTCGAGATCACGGGGATCGCCGATGCCGAGCAGCCCCGGCAGTCCGAAGCTGGCCGCCATCGGCGACTCCGCGACCACCGGTTTTCCCTGGTAGAGCGGGGTGAGCTGGCGGGCGAGAGCCTCGGCCGACGCGTGATCGAATCGGTCCGGACGGCCCAGCAGCGCGATCCGCCGGTCGCTGTCCTCGCCTACGACCATGCCCAGCCGCTCGCCGGCCACGTGCAGGAACAGATCGGTGTCGTCGGACTCGTCCGGGATGCCGCCGCTGACGTCGATCACCGTGACGGCCTGGCGGCCGCCGGCCGCGGTCAGCCGGCTGTCGTCGGTCGTCCGGCCGCCGTCCAGGACGACGACAATGTGTTGGTACTCGGGCGAAGTCGCCTTGCTGAACGGCAGTCGTTCGCCGAGTTCCGCGCCGAGCAGGTCGGCCAGCACGCCGACCCGTTCGGCCACCAGCCGGGTCGGCCCGGTGGGATCACCGGTGGTGCCCTGGTTGTGCGGCAACCACTTCGCCCACTCCCAGTCGCGGATCCGTTCGCCGGGCAGGCAGAACGCGATCCGCAGGTCGGTCGGCGAGTGGAAGGCCGCCAGCTGCGCCAGCATCGACCGGACCAGGTCCAGCACCTGACGCCGGTCGCCGGTCACCGTGATCCGCGCGAACGACCGCAGCGAGATCGCCACCGGCAGATCCTGCACGGTGGCGTAGGCCCGGATGAAGTGCCGCAATGCCGTGGAGGACACCGGATCGAGGTCCTCCAGCGGCACGGTCTGCGGCGCGCGCAGGGTGTGGCCAGCCGCTGTGGGCCGGCGCCGACCCGCACCCGGCCGAACGCCGGGTCCGTCCGCCGCCGCTCCCACAGCCGGCCGCGTTCCACGAACGCCCACAGATCGGCCGGTTCCGGCTGGGCGGCGGTCAGCGCGATCCGCTGCCGTTCGGCGACTTCCCGCACCTGGCCGCGCAGCCCGGTCAGGTAGCGCTGGTAGTCCCGCCGCTCCTCGTTGATCTGCGCCTTCTTGGCCGCCCCGCCCCGGGCCAGCGACATGATCACCATGCCGGCCATGGACACCGCGAACAGCGCGCCGAAGACGTAGGTCATCACGCCGCCGCTGCGTCCGATGTAGACGAACGACATCGCCCCCATGCCGAGCATCATCGGCAGGAAGAACAGCAGCTGCACCGCGCCCTGGTTGGAGCCCTTGGGCAGCATCGGCGGCGACTGCAGCATGATCTCGCCGGTCGGCGGCTCCAGCGGCGCCCGCCTGGTCTGTACCGCGCTCACCACGGCATTCTGCCCAGAGAACCGAGTCGGGCTTGTGGGTATTTCTGCCGTCATGGTGGCTAGTGGGTAATTCTGCCGTCTGGATTGCTCTGGTGTCCGCTCTACTCTCCGTCTCACAAGGTCGCCGACCAGGGAGGGAGTGGGATGGACACCGGTCAGTACGAGGTGCGTCCGGAGGCCATGCGGTCCGCGGTCGGCAACATCGGCGGCATCATCATGCAGACCGTCAACGCCGTGCTCGACCTGGAGGCACTGGTGTTGGCGCCGACCTCGTTCGCGATGATCGGCGACGCGGTGGCCTCGGGCAACGTCGCGATGCAGGCGCAGCAGGTGGCCGCGTTGCAGTCGCTGCTGAAGGGCCTGCAAGCCGTCAACGACCTGATCCGCAAGAGCGCGGACGCCTACGACGACGCCGACCGCGCGGTGGCCAAGGGCTTCGGCGGCAACCCGTCGGCCGGCACGGCGAACACGGCCAGCCTGTGGTCGAGCCCGGCGGCCGGCCTGGTGGCGGCGCAGGCGTTCAACGACAGCGTCGGCGGCGCGGGCGATCCGCATTCGGTGGCCAACGTGCTGGACTACCTGGGCCATGCGGGCCTGGGTCACGACTCGTCGGCCGGGCAGTTCGCCCACGACAGCACGGGTTTCGCCAACTGGCTGGACGCGAGTCCCGATCACCAGGCCCAGGTGGGCGTGATCGGCGTGTACTCGGGCGTGGCCCGCAACCTCGGCGACATCCCCGGCGGTGTGCACGCGGGCGACGTGGTGGTGGTCAACTCGGCCATCGGCGTGGCCGGGGCCGGCGGCCAGCTCTACAACCACGGCCTGCTCACCCCGGACTTCGGCGGCCTCGCGATGGTCCGCGTCTACCGTCCGATGCCGGCCTGACAGGAGAGACCACCGTGTTCACGTTCCCGAACTCCAGCGCGATGGACGCGACGGCGGGCTCCGGCGGGCCGATCACGTTCCTGCCGCGCATCGTCACCGGCCAGCCCGAGCAGATCGCCGCGCACGTGGCCCATGTGCTGGACAAGGCCAAGCAGTTCGTCACGCTGATGGACGACTTCGCCAAGGCGGAGAAGCAGCTGGCCCAGGTGTGGTCGGGCGCGGCGTCGGAGACGGCGCTGAAGAAGATCACCGACTCGCTGCAGTCCTTCGAGAAGATCATCAAGGTGGTGCAGGACGGCGCGCAGCTGCTCGGCGTGGCCGGCACGCTGGTCAAGACCGCGCAGACCGCCTACACCTCGGTGGTCTCGGCGGTGAACCCGACGGTCGCGGCGCTGATGTCCAATCCGTGGACGCATGCGGCCGCGGTCGCGCTGTCCACCGCGACTTCGGCTTCGCTGCGTGGTTTCATCGAGGCGATCGGCGGCCTGCTCAAGACGTTGGGGCTGACCAAGCTGGCCACCGAGCTGACGACGCTGGTCCAGATCATCCAGGAGCTGGAGAAGCTGTTCAGCGGCAACAAGTCCGCCTCGGCCTCGACCCCGGGCGGGACCACGCCGTCGACCACGACGGTGACGAGCAACCCGGTCACCGCGCCGGTGACGCCGCCCGCGGTGGCTTCGGCTTCCGGCCAGCAGGTGGGCTCGACGCCGACGACGTCGACCGTGTCGAATCCCAATGGGGCACAACCGAATCCGTACAGCTACACGCCGCCCGCGCTCGGTGGGACGGGGACGACTCCGAGCACGTCCGATTCGTGGATCCCGGTCGACCCGCCGGCCGGGACCACTCCCACCCCGCCGCCGGTCAGCACGCCCGCGACGCCGGCCGACCCGGGCGTGATCAAGGTGACCACGACGATCGGCAGCGAGTCGACGACCGTGGAGATCCCGACCGGCCATGACGCCCAGGTCGACGTGGACATCCCGGTCAACGGCGAGCACGTGACCGAGCACATCTCGGTGACCGGCACCGGCAAGGTCTCGGTGTCGTGACCGACATCTCCGGGGTGGTCGCCTCGGTCCTCACCCGCTACCTGAGCGTGCTCGACGAGTGCGCCAAGCAGGTGACCGGCGATCCCGTTGCGCTGCAACAGCAAGCGCAGCGGCAGGCGGACGACGCGACGAAGCTCGCTGCGGTGTCGTCGGACATGACCAGCTGCGCCGGAAAGTCCGACGCCGGCTGGCAGGGGGCCGCGCAGCTGGCGTTCAAGTCGGCCGCCGGCGTGCTGACCAAGGACATCGACGACGTCGTCCAGCAGCTCAAGATCGAGTCGCAGCGGTTGTCCATGACTGCCAACGCGATTCAGACGACCATGTCCGCAATGGACACTGTCCGGGCCGAGTTCCTCCAGTACGCCAGGGTGTTGTGCGACGAGGCGCGGACCGCGGCGGCCGGCTCGGAGCAGGCGTTCCTCAACGCGGCCCAGCAGTTGGGCGACTCGGCGGTGAAGTCGGCGACCGCGTTGCGGCAGCGGTTGGCCGACGCGCTGACCCGGTTGTACGGGTTGAAGCCGGAAACCGCTGAGCCGGCCGAGAAAGCCGAAGACGAAGGACCAGGCAAGCTCAAGGTCGACCTGACGCAGCTGAAGAAGGGTCCACTGTCCTGGATCGGAGACGAGATCCTGGACGGGCGCAGGCGACCGCGGTCGGTGCCGTCGTGGTTTTCCAACTCCGGCTGGTACAAGCTCACCGATGACGGATTCTCGGGCACCCGTGCGCCGAAGAAGGACGAGACTCCGTTCGGCGACGCCGAGCTGCCGGAGCACGCCACCACCGGCCAGAAGATCTGGCACAGCACGGACATCACGCTACTCAAGGGCGAGGGCGTGCTCGGCGACGAGAGCTGGGGCGCCAAGGTCGGCGACAACGTCGACGAGGCGCACGCCTACCTCGGCCCGCGGGCCACGTGGGACGCGGCGGCGCTCGTGCACGGCGGCGAGTTCCGGCTGGACGGCAAGGTTCAGGGCACCCTGGCCGACATCGGCGCCAGTGGAGCGCTGACCGACGGCGTCGTCACCGCCAAGGGTGACGTCGGCGCGTACGTCGGCGGGCAGGTGGCCGGCCACCTCGACGGCAGCTCGCACGGCGTCGCGGCGCACCTGGATGCCTTTGCCGGGGCCAAGATCAGTGGCTCGGCCGGGGTCGACGTGGCCGGCATCGGCGTGGGTGCGAAAGGCGAGCTGGAGGCCGGCATCGGCGCCCAGTTCGACGGTCAGGCCACAATGGACAACGGGCATCTCAAGGTCAACTTCAAGGTCGGCGCGGCGCTGGGCGTCGGGGCCAGCCTGGGTGCGAACATCGACGTCGACCTGCCCAAGGTGTGGGAAACCGCTTCGCACTACGGTCATGAGGCGTACGAATCCGTGAGCAACACAGCGGCGCAGGCGGCGAGGGCGTTGACATGGTAGAGCTGCCTTTGGCGTTGGACGTGCCGGACGGCTGGGTTCCCGTCGACCCGGCCGAATCGGGCGCTCCGGGCGCGGCCCTGGTCATCGTGCTGCCTACGCCCGAAGGGGAGTTCACGCCCAATATCACCGTCGGTGTGGGCGAGCCCCAGTCCACTGTGGACCTGCACGCCGCCGTGGACGCCGCCGTCGCGCGACTGTCCGAAGTGGCCGATGAGCTCGTGGTGCGCAGCCGACAGGACGTGGGCGAGGATCCCGCTCCCGGCGTGGCCCAGGTGATCGACCTGCTGGTCGGCGGCCAGCGGCTGGCGCAGTACCAGGTGCACCTGTCGGTTCCGTTGCCGGACAACGACGGGCACGTGGTGGTGGAGCTGGCCGGCACGTGCACGCCGTCGCAGGCCGAGCGGGCGGTGCCGGACTTCCAGCGGGTGGTGGGCAGTTTCCACCTGCGCGCGGACGACGAGTGAGAGGCGGATCATGGATCTGGAGACCGGTGTCGACGTGCAGGGCCTGCTCGATCAGGTACGGGAGCAGCAGGAGCAGGTGCAGCGCATCCAGCGTGGCGTCGAGGCCATGGAGGTCAAGGGGTATTCGCGCGGCAACGAGGTGACCGTGTCGCTGCGGGGCAGCGGGCAGTTCACCGCGATCGACATCGACCCGGAGGCGATGCGTCGCTACAACGCGCGTGACCTCGGGGACATGGTGCTGGAGGCGGTCAACGACGGGCTGCGCAAGATGGCCGAGGCGACCAGCGCCCGGTTCGCGCCGGTGATCGAGGCCGCCGGCCGGATGGAGCGGTTCACGTCATGATCTCCACGACGCGCCGGATCACCGTGGTCACTCCCCGGGCGCGTGTGGACGTCGCGCTGCCGGTGCAGAGCACGCTCGCCGAGCTGGTGCCGCAGCTGGTGCGCCTGTCCGGGGCCGAAGGCCAGGCGTCGCCGGACAATCCGGGCTGGGTGCTGTCCCGGCTCGGCGATTCTCCTTTCCCGCCAGGCGTCACCGTCGCCGCGATCGGACTCCGTGACGGGGAAGTGCTGCACCTCAGCCCGCGTGAACGGCAGGTCGTGCCGCTGCTGTTCGACGACGTCGTCGACGCCATCGCCAGCGTCGCCGGCACCAAGACCGGCGCGTGGGCCGGGCAGATCGCCCGGCGATCGGCCCAGCTGGCGGCCGTTGTCGCGTTGCTCGGCGCTGCCGTCTTGTTGGCCGCCGGCCTGTCCGGCACCTGGTACGCTCCCGCCGCCTGTGGCGGGTATGCCCTGGTCCTGCTGTTCAGCGGCGGCGCTTTGACCCGTGCCTACGGCGATTCCGGCTCCGGCGTCGCGTGTGCCGCCGCTGGTGTGGGTGCCGCTTTGTTGGCCGGATTGACTGCCGTGCCGCCTTTCGCGGTGTCCTTGGGCGTCGCGTCGTTGGCGGCCGGCTTGGCCGCTTTGACCGGATACGGTGTTCTGGCGGCCGTTTTGCTGTCGGATCGCCTGCCGTGGTTCGGCGGACTGGCCGTGGCCGCCGCGGCCGGGACCATCACGTCGGCCATCGTCCTGCTGGCCGGTGTCGGCGTTGCCGGTCCGGCCGCCGTATTGACCGCCACCGTCACCGCTTTGGCCGCTTTGGCCCCGATGTTGGCTCTGCGCCTGGGAAAACTGCCGCTGCCCCGCGTGCCGGCCGACATCGACTCGTTCCGGGCCGAGGAGGAACCCACCCTCGGGCCCGATGTCCTGGACCAGACCGCCAACGCCGAGCGCATCCTCACCGGCCTGCTCGCCGCTTTCGCCCTCGCCGGCGTCGGCGGTGTCTTCGCTCTACTGGGCGAGGATTCCCCTTGGCCCGCCGCCCTTTCCGGCGTGTTGGGTGTCGTATGGCTGCTCCGGTCCCGTTCTTACGCCGGCACCGCCCAACGCCTCGTGCTGCTCCTCGCCGGCCTGGCCATGCTCGCCCGCCTCGGTGCGTGGCTCATCACGTGGCAGCACGGCACGCTCATCGCCGTCGGCGTGTTGGTGATCGCCGCCATCCTCTGCCTCGCCCACGCCACCCGCGTCCGCCGTAGCCGGCGATCGCCGTACTGGTCGCGGATGATGGACATCGCCGAGTTCCTCGGTCTCATCGCCATCGTGCCGCTGGTCGGCGCCGTGTTGAACGTCTACGAGGTCGTTCGCGGCGTGCTCTAGGTGTACTGCCTTGGGAGGTTGCGAACGGGCAGACACGTGAACCGATGATCTTGAAATGAGGGAAGGCCTCCAGGTTCGGTGTGGATTGCGACGTCTACACCGAGCTCCCGGAGGCCCTCATGCCCCACCGTAACGCACCCTTGACCGAGCTGGGCAGGCTGCGGCTGGCCCGCTGCGTCGTGGACGACGGTTGGCCACTGCGACCAGCGGCCGACCGGTTCCAGGTCTCGGTCAGCACCGCTCAACGCTGGGCGCGGCGCTACCGCCAACTCGGTGCCGCTGGCATGGTCGACCGGTCCTCCCGTCCTCGCACCAGCCCTGGCCGTACCCCTACCCGCACCGAACGCCGCATCATCAAGGTCCGCGTACTACGCCGCTGGGGACCGGCCCGCATCGCCTACCTGCTCGGCCTGAACCCGGCTACGGTGCACCGGGTGCTGCGTCGCTACGGCCTGGCTCGCCTGACGCATCTGGACCGCGCCACCGCGCAACCCATCCGCCGCTACGAACGCGACGCTCCCGGCGACCTGATCCACGTCGACATCAAAAAGCTGGGCAACATCCCCGACGGCGGCGGTCACCGGGTGCACGGCCGTCAGATCGGCGGCCGCAACAGCCAACGCACCGCCACCGCGACCCGCAGCGCCTACCGCAACCCCTTGCTGGGCTACGGATTCCTGCACAACGCGATCGATGATCACTCCCGTCTGGCCTACACCGAGATCCTGCCCGACGAGACCAAGGAAACCGCCGCCGCGTTCTGGCAGAGGGCGCAGACCTTCTTCCACACCAACGGAATCACCGTCAAACGGGTACTCACTGACAACGGGTCCTGCTACCGCTCACGACTCTGGCGCGACACCCTGGCCGCCGCAGACATCACCCACAAACGCACCCGCCCCTACCGGCCCCAGACCAACGGCAAAGTGGAACGGTTCAACCGCACCCTGCTCGACGAATGGGCCTACGCCCGCCCCTACCGGTCCGAGACCGAACGCCGCCAGGCCCTGCCGCAGTGGCTACACACCTACAATCACCACCGCGGCCACACCGCGCTCAAGGGCCTACCCCCAGCCAGCCGCGTTCCCAACCTCACGGGTCAGAACATCTAGGCCAGCCGGGCCACGGCGGCGCGCAGGAAGTCGCCCTTGGCCGGGCTGCCCCGGTGCCCGGACTGGTCGCAGATGAACAGGTCCGCGCCGGGCCAGGCGGCGGCCAGCTCGTAGGCCGTCGTCACCGGGCAGCTCAGGTCCAGCCGACCGTGCGTCAGCGCGCCGGGAATGCCGGCCAGTGTGCCCGCGTTGCGGATCAGTTCGCCGTCGTCGAGCCAGGCGTTGTTGGCGAAGTAGTGTGCGCAGATCCGCGTGATGGCCAGCAGATCGTCGTCGACCGGGCCGCTGAACGCGCCGGGCCTGGCGTTGGGCTCCAGCGACAGCGTGACGTCTTCCCAGCGCCCCCAGGCCATCGCCGCCTGGGCCTGCACTTCGCGGTCCGGGCTGGCCAACCGCCGGGCGTAGTCGGCCAGCAGATGATCGACGTCGGGTTCACCGCCCGCGAACCGCTCGTACTCCTCCGGAAAGAATCGGGACGCGCCGCCGTAGAGCCATTCGATCTCCTCACGGCGGCAGGTCATGATCGCGGACAGCACGATCGCCGATACCCGGTGCGGGTACCGCTGCGCGTAGGCCAGCGCCAGCGTGCACCCCCACGAGGCGCCGCGGACCAGCCAGCGGTCGATGCCGAGGTACTCGCGCAGCAGTTCCAGATCGGCGATCAGGTGGGCAGTGGTGTTGACCGACATGTCGGTCGACGGATCCGCCGCGCTGGGCGTGCTACGCCCGCAGCCACGCTGGTCGTACAGCACGACGCGGTAGCGCTCCAGGTCGTAGGTGTCCCGCATGCCCGGCATGCAGCCCTGGCCGGGACCGCCGTGCAGCAGCACCAGCGGTTTGCCGTCCGGATTGCCGCAGATCTCCCAGTACATCTGGTTGCCGTCCCCGACATCCAGCATTCCGTGCGCGTACGGCTCAGCCATGTGCCCCCTTAGTCAGGAAAGGCTAACGGGAGCGACCGGTGCAGGCCAGCGGATTGCCGGCCGGTGGTGGGGTAGAGGTCGGCGGCGAGGCGCCTGACCATGGCCTCGGGGCGCTGCTGGGCGTGTTTGGCCAGGTAGCCGAGGCGCAGGGACACGGAGCTCTCGGTGGTGCCGCGAGGGGTGCGCCGGAGCAGCAAAGACGTGCACGTGAACTCGGTGCCGGGAATCATCGAGCCGAGGATCTCGGTGGCGACGCGGGGACCGGGGAGAAAGAGGCCTGGGTGAGGCGGCCGATGGACCACGAGCGCCAGGACTCGGCGACGGTGACGACGGGGCGGGCGCCGGGGGTGCTGCCGGCGAAGGCACGGGGGTCGGCGCCGAGGGCGACGAGGAGGTCCTGACGGAGCTCGGGCTCGTCCAACACAGCGGCGGCCTGGCCGGCCTCGGCGAGGCGTCCGACCAGACCAAGGGCGGCGGACGCGGCGGCGCGGTCGGAGCCGGTGGAGCCGCCGCCGCGAGCGAGGGCGGCGCCGGGGGCGACGGAAGGCCGATACCGCAAGGCGAGCCAATGGATGCGCATGGGCTCGACGGATGTGGGCCCGGGAACGGCCCACACGACGAGCTGAGCGCCGGCGAGAGGAATGTCGCTGCGCTGCTGGGCATCGCGAAGAGCGGTCACGAGCACGTCGAACTCGGGGCGAACGCCGGACGGCAGGCGGACGACGGCGACGCGGTCGGCGCCGATGGAGGCCAGCCCGACACGATTGCCGGCGCGGTCGACGTGTCGAACGAATCGAATGCCGGGCAGGACGGCCTCGATGGGGTCGGCCGACGGGGAAGGCTTGGCCCGACGGAGATACGTGAGCCGAACACCGAACCACTGGTACAGGCAAAGCCCGCCGCGCCGCACAGAAGTGGCGACCACCACCAGGACGGCGGCCGCGGCTACGGCGATTCCGGTCACGCCGAACGGATTCACGGTCAACAGCACAGCCAGCACGGCGATCTGCCACACGGCGATCTGGCCCGCGGTCACCGGACGCAGCCACCGTGACCGGTGCCGCGTGCTCGTGTCTGCCAACGTCATGAGGCTGCGACGCTCCTTGCCCTCGTTTCCGGCAAAGCTGCCCGAAAATCCCCGAACTTGTCCCGGGCGCCGCAGGCAGCATAGGTATGCTCGGGTCGCCCCGTACAGAGGGATTTCTTACCGGGCAAGGTGTTTTTACAGGGGGCACGGGCTTGGGGGCACGTGGTGTGGACGCAGCGGGACCAGATCCAGGCCTACCAGTTCCTGCGGCGCAGGCTGGTGTCGGCGCTGGTGGCGGCCGACGCGAACCACCCGGTCTCGCCGAGCCGCCGCCTGGTGCTGGGCGTGGCGATCGGGGCCGGTGCGGCGCTGCTGGTCACGGCGGTGTTCGGCGTGCTCGGGGTGATCAACCCGACCGGTGACGCCGATTGGCGGCAGGGTGGCCAGGTCATCGTCGAACAGGAGACGGGCGCACGTTTCGTGCTGGGCCAGGACAAGCTGCTGCACCCGGTGCTGAACTTCGCCTCGGCCCGGCTGCTGGCCGGCGGCAACGGGGACAAGACGGTGACGGTGCCGGCGGCGACGCTGGCGAGCGTGTCTCGCGGCCCGGCCTATGGCATCCCCGGAGCGCCGGACTCGCTGCCGGCGGCGGATCGCTTGCTGGGCGGCGCGTTCACGACCTGCACGAGTGCGTCGGCGGACCGACCGGCCGGCGTGGAGGCGGTGTCGACGGTGATTCTCGGCCCGGTCAACGGCGGCACGCCGCAGCCGAACGGCCAGGGCCTGCTCGTGCAAGCGCATTCCGGCGACCGCTACCTGATCAGCGCCGGCCGCCGCTACGCGCTGCCCAATGCGGCGGCGATCACCGCCCTTGGCTACGACGGCATGCCGTTCATTCCGGTCGCCGATGCCTGGCTGGACACCGTGTCGGCGGGGCAGGGACTCGGTCTGGTCAAAGTGGACGGTAGCGGCGGCGCGGGGCCGAGCATCGGTGGCAACGGTACGAAGGTCGGGCAGGTCCTGCAAGCCGACAATGGCGGTTTCTACCTGGTGCGCAAGGATTCCGTGCAAGCCGTGACGCAGACCGAGGCCAAGCTGATCGCGGGCAACCCGGCCAACACCGGGACCCGTACCGTCCAGGTGTCCACGGCCGACGTGAACTCCGCGCCACGGGCCGAATCCTCCGCCGTGGACGAGAACGCCGGCGGCTATCCGGTCAGGATCCCGTCCGTGGTCGCCACTGTTCCGGCGACGATCACGTTGTGTGCCAACGGGTCCAAGGTCACGGTCAGTCGGGACGTGCCGCTGCCGGCCGACGCGCACCCGATCGCCGTCGACCGGACCGACGCCCGCGGCGGCCAGAACGTCTACGTGCCACCGGGATCGGGTGCTCTGGTGAAGGACCGGTCGAACGCCGTGTACCTGATCACGGACACCGGCAGCAAGTATCCGGTGGCGGACGCCGATGCCGTGAAGGCGCTGGGCTACGGCAATGTCCAGGCGCCGACCGTGGACACCAGCCTGCTCGCGCTGCTGCCCAAGGGCGCGGCGCTGGACCGGGGCGCGGCAACGAAGCCGGCACCGGTGAACTGAGGGGATGGGGTACTGATGGGGGCCGACCAGGAGCCGATCGTCGTCGGTGTGATCGAGGATCATCCGCTCTACCGCGCCGCGGTGGCCCGGGTGCTGGCCGACGCGCCGGACATCGAGCTGGGCGTGGTCGCCGACTCGGTGGGCCGCTTCGCCGCCGGCCGGCAGCGACGGGACAGCGTCGTGGTGCTGGACCTGAAGCTACGGGGCGTGCAGGACGCGGCGGCCGTGCTGGAAGTCGTCGGTATGGGCCACAAAGTGCTCGTGGTGTCGGCCCACGCCGGGCAGGCCGAGGTGCTGGGCGCTATTGCCGCCGGGGCGCGCGGCTACCTGTCCAAGGATTCCGACGGCGACGAAATCCTGCGTGCGGTAAGGGAAATCGCCATCGGCAACAGCTACGTGTCGCCGACGCTGGCCTCGTTCGTGCTCAACTCGTCCCGGGAACGGCACAGCGGGCCCAAACTCGTGCTCTCCGACCGGGAGCGGCAGGTGCTCTCGCTGTTGGCCGCCGGCGAACGGGACCAGGACATCGCCGAGGCGATGAACATCACCGTCCGAACGGTACGGTCCTATTTGGACCGGATCAGGGACAAGACCGGCCGGCGGCGGCGACCCGAGCTGACCCGGCTGGCCATCGAGGAGGGCATCGCCCACCGCGCCGACTGAAGGGCAACGGCCCCGGACGCAGGTCCGGGGCCGTTGTCGTGACAGGGGTTTCAGGCCGTGGTGATCTCCGGCTGCTGCTGGAGCTCTTCTTCCTCCTGCTTGACCGCGTCGGCGACCTTCTCGCTGCTGAGCGCGCAGTTCACCGCCCAGTAGAAGATCACCAGGCTGAACGCCACGATTGCCAGCACGTCGATGCCGTCCGGCAGGATGTTGCTCGGATCGGGGCCGCCGTCGCTGCTGTAGCGGCCCAGCCAACCGAGCACGCCGAGCCCGACGATCCAGGGGATGACCCACTGCGCGGACTTCAGGTGCAGCGGACGGCGCTGCTCGGCCGGCTGGAAGGCCCTGGTGACGAAGAAGATGACCAGGCCGATGGCGATCGCGCCGGCGATCTTGTAGATGGTGTCCCAGCCGCTCCAGTAGATGATCAGGTTGGCACAGACGAAGCCCAGCGGCGCGAGCACCGCCGGCATCGGCGTCTGGTACGGCCGGGGGCGGTCCGGATCGCGCTTGCGCAGCGCGGTCAGCGACACCGGGGCGAAGGCGTACATCACGGCGGTGGCCGAGGTGACGATGCCGACGAGCTTCTGCCAGCTGGGGAACGGCGCGAACGACGCCTCGCCGATGACGAACGCGAGCACGATCGACCACACCGGCACACCGCGAATGCTCAGCTTGCCGAACACGCCCGGAATCTGCTTGTCACGGCCCAGTGCGTAGGTCAGCCGGGCCGAGGTGCCGACGTAGATGAGACCGGTGCCGGCCGGTGAGATCACCGCGTCGATGTAGAGCACCCAGGCCAGCCAGCTGGCGCCGGCCGCGATGGCCAGTGCCGCGTACGGGCCGAAGGCGCCCTTGTCCATCGGGTTGGACCAGCCGTGTACCAGCGCGGACGGGTCGAGGCTGCCGACGAAGGCGACCTCGAGCAGGATGTAGACCAGCGCGCCGATTCCCATGGCCACGAGCACCGCGCGGGACAGGTCACGCTTGGGGTTCGCGGCCTCGGCGGCCAACTGGATGCACTGCTCGAAGCCCTGCAAGGCGAACACCACGCCCACCGGCAGCGCGGCGAAAACGCCGTGCAGGCCGAACGGCATGAAACCGCCGCCGGCGGTGAAGTTGGAGCCGTGGAAGCTCAGCGGCAGCAGCACGAACACGGTGAGCAGCGGGACGGCGGTCTTCCACAGCACGGCAACCGTGTTGCTCTCGGACAGCAGCTTGACGCCGACGATGTTGACCACGGTGAAAATGATCATCAGCACGGTGGCCCAGATGAACCCGCTCGTGCTGAGGGTGCCATCCAGATCGCCGCCGACGTGCAACAGGGCGAGATGGTCTTTCACCCACGGAATGCTGTCCGAGTACTGAAGAGCGGCCTCGACCTCGATCGGGGCGATCGCCACTGCCTGCAACCACGCCGACCAGCCGGCGATGAAGCCGGCAAAACCGCCGAAGGCGAACAGCGGGAACCGGGCGGTGCCGCCGGCGACCGGGTAGGCCGCGCCCAGCTCCGCGTGGATCAGGGCCAGCACTGCCAACATCGCTGCTGCCAACACCCACGAGATGAGTGAGGCCGGGCCGGCGACCTTGGCGGCGTTGAGCGCGCCCAGCAGCCAGCCCGATCCGATGATCGAGCCGAGCGAGATGAACATCAGGCCGTAGAAGCCGACGGTTCTCTTGAAATGCCCGGATCCACCCGGTGACGAAGCGACGTTTGACGGCGAAGCCATCGCTCACCCCTGCCCTCTGGTCCACTATGGACGTGACCTGCACCACCCGTTCGGGTGTGGCGGAGCATGGCGTAAAGCCGGCCCGATGTGAACCGGTCTTCCGGTCACGATCTGGCTATGGGCCTGGATTTGAGGAACATTTGAGGTTCCAGCCCGACATATCGGGCGGTTCACTCCTCGATGATCACCCGTTCGGCTCCGTCCATCCGATAGCCCACGCCACGGACGGTAGTGATCAGCTCGGCGGCCGGGCCGAGCTTGCGGCGCAGCCGGCGAACGTGCACGTCAAGGGTCCTGGTCTCGACTCCCACTGGCAGGCCCCACAATTCGGACAGCAGCACGGTGCGCAGGTGCACATGGCCGGGGCGGCGGGCCAGGTGCAGCAACAGGTCGAACTCCATCCGGGTCAGCTCGACGGCGTCCCCGCGTTGCCAAACCCGCCGCGCCGCAGGCTGAATTCGCAGGTCAGTGCCGGGTTCGGCGGCGCGCGGGGCGGGCACGGACACGGTCAACGTGGTGCCGGGCACGTCGACCGCGGTACGCACGGCGTCGACGACGCGGGCGGCCACCAGCGGCGCCTGGTCGTTGTTCGTACTGACCCGAACGACCACGGTGACCTCGGCGGCCTGGCTGGAACTGACCGTCAGCGGGGCAGAAAACTGGTACGGCATGGCGGTTTCCTCGCAAAAGGGGGTGATGGACCGGGGGTGGCTAGATCGGTGCCACACAGCCCTGCGCGGTCACGCGGGCGAGGTCCACGTGCAGGCGCCTGGTCAGATCCATGAGGCCATCGGACCAGTGCCCGAGGTCACTGTCAACGGCGCTCCAGGATGTGGACGGGTCTGGCGGCTTTGCGGTGTTATGTCGAACATGAGCGGATGGCAGGAGTGGCTGGCCGGGCGCGAACGCGACCTGCGTGAGCCGTACGGGTGGTTGAGCCTGGTCGGGCTGCACTGGTTGGATCCGAGGCCGACCCGGTTCCCCGGCGTGCCGGGCGAGTGGAGCGCCGAGCACGGCGTGATCCGCGTGAAAGCCTCGGTGTCCGAGGGATTGCGCCACGACGGCCGGCCGCTGGACGGTGTCCGTGAGGTCAAGGGCGATGCGGCGGAGTTCGTGACTTACGGCGGCATTCACGTGGAGACGCTGATCCGCGACGGCCGTCCCGGCATCCGGCTGCGCGACCCGGAAGGGCCGGCGCTAAAAAGGTATGACGGTCCCTCGGTCTTCGACTACGCGCCGGAATGGCTGGTGGAAGCCGAGTTCACGCCGCGACACCCGGCCAAGCGGCACGAGGTGGACTCCGCGCAGCCCGGTATCCACGAGGTGCTGTTCGAGGTCGGCGAGGTCCGCTTCACCGTCAACGGCACGCAACAGCGGCTGATCGCGACCGCCGGCGGCGACACGATCAGCCTGGTGTTCCACGACCCCACCAACAACGACACCACCGCGCCGTGGCGGCAGCTCGACGCGCCGCTGCCGGTGGACGGCCACGTGACGCTGGATTTCAACCAGGCCAGGAACTTCCCGTCCGCGTTCACCGACTACGGCATCTGCCCGATGCCCCCGGCCGGCAACGAGATCACGGTGCCCGTCACCGCCGGGGAGCGTCGAGTGCGTTAGCCCAGCCGGCCCACGATGGGATGGCCGGCGTCGCGCCACGCCGCGAAGCCGCCGTCCACGTCGTTGACGTTGCGCAGCCCGAGCTGGCTGCGCAGCTGGTAGGCGGCGAGGCTGGAGGTGTAGCCCTCGTTGCAGAGCAGGATGATCTCCTGCTCGACGTCGCCGGCCCGGAGTTCCTTGAGGCGGTGCGGACTGCTCACGTCCATCCGCCACTCCAGCACGTGCCGGGACACCGCGACGGCACCGGGGATCTCCCCGAACCGCCAGCGGTATTCGGTCGGCCGCAGGTCGACCAGCACCGCGCCGGCCCGCATCGCCTCGGCTGCCTGCGCCGGGCTGTACCGCGTGATGTGCTCGCGCGCGGTCTCCAGCAGCCCGGTGACCATGTCGGTCATCGGACAGCCTCACGCATCCGGGCCGCGGTGAGCTCGAGCGCGGTGGTGTCCGGCTCCGGCGTGTCGCACTGCACTTCGCGCAGGTGGTGGATGCCGGTCGGCAGCCAGCAGTAGAAGTTCATCGACGTCAACGGCTTGGAGTAGGCGTGGATCGAAATGGCCGGCTCCATGCCGACGTTGACCAGGTTGTGCAGGTAGGTCCGGCCGAAACCGACGGAGTCGCCCGCCCGGTGGCGGCGGGTCCGCAGACCCTCCTGCGTGGTGTCTGCCCCAGGAATCAGGCCGTAGTCCTCGATCAGCTGGCCGCCGGCCACCGCGAAGGCGCCGACGCTGCCCCCGTGGTCGTGCAGCAGCGTGTCCTGACCGAGATCCCAGCAGATGAGCCACACCTCGACGTCGTCGTCACGGTGCAGGCGTTGGAAGTACCGCTCCGTGAGATCGAAGCGGACGTGCGGCGACCACTCGTCGCGACGCGCGACGTAGTCGTCCACCAGGTCCCGCAGCTGGGCGGGATGAGTCTGAACTACCACGAGACAAGCCTTTCGCTCGGCATCCCGCGGTGTCGCCGCGCGCCTGTCCGGTGGTGCCCGGACCTTCGCGCCACGCCAGCACGGGAGGTATCTCGCCCGGGCACGCACCGCCTCGGAACTGCTGTTCCGCTGCGACAGGGCTCGGTAACCACTATGTTGTTGTCGGAACCGGGTTGTTCGTCAACCGGCCGAGGGTAACCCGCCGGCCCGCCGAGAGGAAAGCCACCGGTGCGCATCACCAGGGCCCAGCGCAACGCGGTCGCCGAGAAGGTCACCAGTCTCGAACGCTCCTTCTACGGGCGAGGTCCCCGCAACGTCAAGGTGTCCGTTTCCGACGACGACCCGATCAGCCTCGTCGTGTTGTCCATCGACAGCCTCACGGTGGCCGACGTCGTGCTGCACGAGCGTGGCTACTCCGACGCCGTGCTGCGTCACCACGAAGCGCTGCACGAGGCGACACGGCAGGAGTTCCTCGACGCCGTCGAGGAAATCGTCGGCAGTCCGGTGTCGGCCTACCTGGCCCAGGTGCATCCCACCACCGGCTATGCCGTGCGCGTGTTCGTCTTCTCCGATCTTGGCGACTTCGACGCGGATCCGCCATCACAGGTGTGACACATCGTTAAACCCCCGCAGGATCCACTGCTCGCCGGCCACCACGAGCACCGACACCGACGCGTTGTCCGCGCCGATGAACGTGAACGGCCGCGCGCCGCTGGCCATGGCCAGCACCTGCCCGATCACGCCGCCGTGCACCACCACCGCGACCCGCTGATCGGGGTGGGCGGCGGCGATGCGGCGGATGCCGGCCCCGACCCGCTCGGCCAGCTGCTCGGTGGATTCGGCGCCGGGGATCACGTCCCAGCGCTGTTTGACGTTCATCTCCGTGACGAGCGGGTGGCCCTCGGCCACGGCCTTGCGCAGCAGGCCGCCTTCCCACTCCCCGAGATGCACTTCCCGCAGGTCGGGCTCGACCCGCGGGGTGATGCCGAGCCTGGAAGCCAGCGGCGCGGCGGTCTGCGCGGTGCGCCGCAGCGTCGTCACGTAGATCGCGTCGAAATGCTGGTCGGCGAACCGGTCCGCGAGCTTCTCGGCCTGCACACGGCCTTGCGGCGCCAGCTCCGGATCGCCGTGCCCGTCCCGGTACGGGTAGGGCCGGTCGAACCGGGCCGGCGCCGACTCGCCGTGCCGGATGAGCACCAGCTCGGTGGAGCCGGGCGGCCGCTGGAACCGGAACTGTCGGTACTCGGTGGTCACCCGGCCGAGCCTAGATCGTGAACTGCTCGATCACGTCGCCGTTGGCCTTCTTGACGGTGAGCTTCGAGCCGGACAGCGGCTGCCCGCCCGGTCCCGGCACGATGAACGTTCCGTGGTCGACATTCGCGGTGATGTCCGCTGTTCCGGGCTGGCTGAGCGTGACGGTCGCCACGTCCGGGTTGCTGGCGATGCCGATCAGTGTCGGGGTGACCGCCGCGAAGCCGCGCTTGTTGCCGTTCAGCCACTGCACCGAGTGCGTGCTCGGCGGCAGCGCGAGGTACACGTGCGGGTCGTCGGCCACGGAACTGCACCACACCAGGGCATCGCCCAGCACGCCCAGCTGGGCCCACTGCTGGTCATCGGTCACGATGGACGCACCCGGCGCGAACCAGTCGGCGTCGGCGATGGGCGGGTTCACCGTGGACAGACAATTGCCCAGCCGTTGGCCCGCGACCGAGGTCCGGTCGCCGCGCGGGTCGCTGCTGCGCTGGCTCGGTGGCAGCGGCTGCGGGAGGTCAGCCGCCTGCATGCCGTAGTCCGGCACGGTGAAGCCGCGCAGCGTGAGGGTGTCGGTCCGCTTGTAGCTGTTGGGCAGGATGAACACGCCGTTGCCGATGGCCGACGGCTCCGGGATCAGGCCACTGGTCGTCCTGATCGTCAGGTTGTCGATGCCCGGCGCGGTCACGCCGGCGTAGGTGCCCTCGGTCGTGATGAACATGACCCGCGCCGGCGTCCCGCTGGGCGGCGGGGCTGGGTACGGCACCGACTTCACCGTGATCGTCTTTGCCGTGAGCTGGCAGAACACCAGGTCGTTGGCCACGCGGTAGAGGAGCGCGACCAGGTTGTTTCGCTCGACCCGCAGCATTGGCGTCCAGGTATCCGGCTTGTGGTCGGCGCTCCAGCAGCGCTCCATCTCCGCGCCGGTGCCCCAGTCGCGCTGTGCGCTGTAGAGGCCGAAGCCGTTCTCGGCGCTGCCCGACGGGGCCGTCGTGATCGTGGAGTGCGGGCCGGCCGTGCTGACCTTGTGGTCCTTGTTGCCCAGCACCGCCGTGGTCACGATCGTCGCGCCGGCCATCAGGATCACCACGGACGCGGCGATCAGCAGCGGGACCAGGCCGGACTTGCGGCGCGGCGGCTCGTGGTCGATTTCGGTCATAATCCGGCGCAGCGCGTCCCGTCGGACGTGCTCGGGCAGCTCCCGCTCCGGCAGGTCGAACGGGTCAGTCATCGAAGTTCTCCTCGGTCAATCCGCGCAGCCGGGCGCGTGCCCTCGACAGGCGGGAACGAACGCTGACCTCGGTGATCCCGAGCAACGCGGCCGCGTCGGCCGTGCTCATCCGGCCCACCATGCACAGCTGCACCGCCTCGCGCTCCGACGCCGGCAGCATGTCGACCGCCGTCAGCACCTCGCGCAGCCGGTGCCGGGTGTGGTCATTTTCGGCCAACTCCTCGGCGTGGTCCCGAGTCTCGTCGGGCACCGCCAGCTTCGGCACCAGCCGCAGGAACCGGCTGCGCCGGCGGTGGTCGTTGCGCACGAGGTTGGCCGCCACCGTGTACAGCCACGGCAGCGCGCTCTCCCGGATCAGCACCACTTCGGCCCGGCGCCGCCACGCGGTGAGGAACGTCGTCGACAGCACGTCCTCGGCCGTCGACCAGGACCCGGTCAGCCGGTACGCGTAGTTCCACACCGCCTGGGCATGCCGTTCGAACAGCGTGGTGAACGCCGCATGGTCGTCATGCGCGATCGCCCCCCAGAGCTGCGCGTCAGGTGCCGACTCGGGGTCGGCCAGCATCTCCACTCCCCTTTGTGGTCGCAGCGGCTGAAGTGTTGCAGGGGATTTTGGGGGAATTGGTGTTCGCCGCCCGCGAGGCCCCGCCGGTGCTTCGCCCGGTTGGCGGATTTCGGCCGCCGCTAGCGACGTGTCTCACCACCTGCGCCGATGCGGCGGTCGAAATCCGGCAAGGGCGAGGCACCGGTCACGAGGGGCCGAGCCGCGACGCCGGAGGCGGCGCCAAAAACTCAGTGGAGAGTGCCGCGGGTGTCCAACACGCGGTTCACGGAGGCGTCGAAGGCGCTGTGGTCGAGCGTGTTGGACGTGACGGCGGCCGAGATGGCGGCGGCGGCCTGGTCGCCCTGGCTGACGTCACGGCCGGAGCACAGGATGAGGTCCATGCCCGCGCCGGCCGCCGTGACGGCGCGCTGGCCGGTGGTGCCGAACGCGGCCAGGGAGCCGGCCTCCAGCGCGTCGGTGATGGTGACGCCCTTGAAGCCGAGCCGGCCGCGCAGCTCCTGGTTGATGATCGTGGGGGACAGCCCGGCCGGCAGCTTCGGGTCGAGCGCCGGATAGATCGCCCAGGACAGCATCACCGACTTGGCCCCGGCGGCGATCGAGCCTGGATACGCCGCCTCGTCCACGGTGCGCAACGTGTCGGCCGAGGCGGTCAGCGTGACCGGCCGCTCGTCGGTGTTCTCGTTGGTGCTGGCCGAGCCGAGCCCGGGAAAGTGCTTCACGGTGGCGGCGACGCCGGTCTGCTGCTGGGCGGTGACGAACGCCTGCCCGAGGGTGTTCACCTTGGCCGGATCCTGGCTGTAGGAGCGCTGGGCCGAGTCGGCGAAGTCGCCGGGCGTGCGGTAGACGTCCAGCACCGGCGCGAGATTGAAGTTCATGCCGACGCCGGCCAGGTTCTGCCCGGCCCCGGTGCCGGCGTTGGCCGCCTGGGCCTGCGCGTCGGGGGCCTGCCCGATCGCCTTCTCCGACATGGTCGGCGCGCCGGGCAGCCGTCGGACCAGGCCGCCCTCCTGGTCGGTCATCAGCAGCAGCGGCTGGTGCACCGGGCTCTGCGCGGCGGCCTGCCGCAGCTGGCTGACCACGCCGGCGATCTGGCTGCTGGACTTGATGTTCTCGCCGAAGAAGATCACGCCGCCGACCCGGCCCTGGCGGATCCGGTCCAGCAGCGTCTGCGGCGGCGTCGCGCCCGGGTACGAGTAGATGACCCGCTGCCCGGCCAGCTGGTCGATGGACAGCCCCGGCGGCAGCGGGCTGTTGGTGGCCAGCGGGGCCGGCGTGCCGACCAGCGCCAGCGGTCCGGCCACGGTCGCGACGATCGCCCAGCGAACCAGGTCCGAGATGCTGCCCATGGCCACCAGTTAACCGCATCCGGTGAATACGAGCAGCGAACGGGCACAGTCACACCGTGAAACGGGCAGGACACGGGCCGTTGACCGGCAGGTTGGCCGCTGAGGGCCCCTCAAACGGGCGAAAACCGGGCACCCCCGGGCCTGCTGTGGCGCTGGCCACACCGTGACGACGGTGTTAAACCTGATTCCTGCCCGAACGGGCCGACCAATGCCCGAGTCAACACAGCGTTGTGGAGGTGGGATCAGATGCAGGCCGACGAGCGCCAGCGCCGGATCCTGGCCCGCGCGCGGGCCAACGGCCGGGTCGAAGTGGGCGATGTGGCGGCCGAGCTGGCCGTCGCGCCGGAGACGGTCCGCCGCGACCTCAAACTGCTCGACCAGCACGGGCTCGTGCGCCGCACACACGGCGGCGCGGTGCCGGTGGAGACCGCGGGCTACGAGACCGGCATCGCCTACCGCGCGACTTCGCACCTGCCGGAGAAGCGGCGCATCGCCCGCGCCGCCGCCGACCGGCTGGGCGACGCGGAAACCGTGTTCATCGACGAGGGCTTCACGCCGCAGCTGGTGGCCGAGTCGCTGCCGACCGACCGTCCGCTCACGGTCGTGACGGCGTCCCTGCCGGCGGCCGCGGCGCTGTCCGGCACGCCCAGCGTCACCGTGCTGCTGCTGGGCGGGCGGCTGCGCGGGCACACCTTGGCCACGGTGGACCACTGGGTGCTGCGCATGCTGGGCGAGATGGTGATCGACCTGGCCTACATCGGGGCCAACGGGATCTCCCGCGAGCACGGCCTGACCACGCCCGACCCGGCGGTCGGGGCGGTCAAGGCCAAGGCGGTGGCGGTGTCCCGGCGGCGCGTGTTCGCCGGTGTGCACACGAAGTTCGGCGTGTCCAGCTTCAGCCGGTTCGCCGACATCGCGGACTTCGAGGCCATCGTCACCGACACCGGACTGTCCACAGCGGACGGTCAGCGGTACGCGGTGCTCGGGCCGCGGGTCGTCCGCGTCTGAGTACTCCCGGTGCGCGCCACCGGGCCATGGGGGCTGTCCGAATGCCCATGCGGTAGTGGAGAAAAACGAGGAGATGTCTGGAATGGCGCGAATCGGAGCACGCCGTGCCGGCGTTGCGGCGATGGGTGCGGTGCTGGTGGCCGCGGCCATGACCGCGTGCAGCGGCGCGGGCGGTGGCGGTGCGAGCGGCGGCAACTCGATCAACGTGCTGATGGTGAACAACCCGCAGATGGTCGACCTGCAGAAGCTCACGGCCGACAACTTCACCAAGCAGACCGGTATCACGGTCAACTTCACCGTGCTGCCGGAGAACGACGTCCGTGACAAGATCAGCCAGGACTTCTCCAGCCAGGCCGGCCAGTACGACGTGGCCACCATCAGCAACTACGAGATCCCGTTCTACGCCAAGAACGGCTGGCTCGCGCCGCTGGACGACCACATCGCCAAGGACACCGCGTTCGACCAGAACGACATCCTGGAGCCGATGCGGGTCTCGCTGACCGCCGACGACGGCAAGGTCTACGGCGAGCCGTTCTACGGCGAGTCCTCGTTCCTCATGTACCGCAAGGATGTCTTCCAGGCCAAGGGTCTGACCATGCCGCCGAACCCGACGTGGCAGCAGGTCGCCGACCTGGCCGCGCAGGTGGACGGGGCGCAGGCCGGCATGAAGGGCATCTGCCTGCGCGGGCAGCCGGGCTGGGGCGAGGTGATGGCCCCGCTCGACACCGTGGTCAACACCTTCGGCGGCACCTGGTTCACCAAGGACTGGCAGGCCCAGCTGACCAGCCCGGAATTCAAGCAGGCCACCCAGTTCTACGTGGACCTGGTCAAGGCGCACGGTGAGTCCGGCGCGCCGCAGGCCGGCTTCTCCGAGTGCCTGAACAACCTGGAGCAGGGCAAGGTGGCCATGTGGTACGACGCCACCTCGGCCGCGGGTTCGCTGGAGGCCAAGGACTCCCCGGTCGCCGGCAAGCTCGGCTACGTGCCGGCGCCGGTGATGAAGACCAAGTCCTCCGGCTGGCTCTACACCTGGGCCTGGGGCGTGCAGAAGGCGTCCAAGAACCAGGACAACGCCTGGAAGTTCATCTCCTGGGCCTCCAGCAAGGATTACGAGAACCTGGTCGGCAAGCAGCTGGGCTGGTCGCGGGTGCCGGCCGGCAAGCGGGCCTCGACGTACGAGAACCCGGACTACGTCAAGACGGCCGGCGCGTTCGCCGAGCAGACCAAGAACGCGATCAGCACCGCCGACCCGAAGAACCCGGGCGTGCAGCCGCGGCCGACGCTTGGCATCCAGTTCGTCGACATCCCCGAGTTCACCGATCTCGGCACCAAGGTGTCGCAGCAGATCAGCTCGGCCATCGCCGGATCGACCACGGTGGACGCCGCCCTGACCGCGTCGCAGGCGCTGGCCGAACAGGTCGCCACCAAGTACCAGGGCAAGTGACATGGCCACCCAGACCCTGGACCGACCGCTGGTCCCCGTGGTGAACCGTGGGCCGAGGCGGGCCGCCGAGTGGGCCCGCCGGGCGCCGCTGCTGCCCGCCCT
The DNA here is from genome assembly GCF_028622115.1 of Kutzneria chonburiensis. NCBI lineage: Bacteria > Bacillati > Actinomycetota > Actinomycetes > Pseudonocardiales > Pseudonocardiaceae > Kutzneria > Kutzneria chonburiensis. The sequence continues at coordinate 5,055,277 of NZ_CP097263.1, read as the reverse complement.
GGTGTTCACGATCATCATCACCCAGCTGCCGTTCGTCGCGACCCTGCTCATCTCCTTCCTGCGCTGGAACGCGCTGGATCCGAGCAACCGCGGGTTCGCCGGTCTGGGCAACTACATCGCGGTCGCCACCGACAGCGGGCTGCGCTCGTCGGTGGTGACCACGGTGATCCTGACGGTGTCGGTCGTCATCGTCAGCCTGCTGCTGGGACTCGGCCTGGCCTTGTTGCTGGACCAGAAGTTCCGCGGCCGCGGGTTCGTGCGGACGATGCTGATCGCGCCGTTCCTGGTGGTGCCGGTGGCCGCCGCGCTGCTGTGGAAGCACGTGCTCTACAACCCCGAGTACGGGCTGCTCAACGGCGCCCTGTCGTGGATCTGGGGGCTGTTCGGCGGTGTCACGCCGCCGCAGCCGGACTGGATCTCGACCATGCCCAAGATCGCCGTCGAGGCGGCGCTGGTGTGGCAGTGGACGCCGTTCATGATGCTGATCCTGTTGGCGGGGCTGCAAAGCCGGCCGTCCGACGCCGTCGAGGCGGCACGGATGGACGGGGCCACGCCGTGGCAGGTCTTCCGCTACCTGACGCTGCCGCACCTGCGGCAGTACCTGGAGCTGGGCGGGCTGCTGGGATCGATCTACATCGTGCAGAACTTCGACGCGGTGTTCACCATCACCTCCGGCGGCCTCGGCACGGCCAACCTGCCGTACACCATCTACCAGACCTTCTTCCAGGCCCACGACTACGGGCAGGCGTCGGCGGCCGGCGTGATCGTGGTGATCGCCTCCATCGTCATCGCCACCTTCGCCCTGCGCGTGGTGTCGTCCTTGCTGCGCAACGAGGTGAAGTCATGACGTCCCGCAAGATGTGGCGGCCGTGGGGACTTTTCGCCTGGCTGGCCGGGATCCTGTTCGCGCTGCCGGTGTTGTGGATGGTGCTGACGTCCTTCCACAGCGAGTCCGACGCCGCGACCAATCCGCCGTCCCTGCTGGCGCCGCTGACCCTGAGCGGCTACGAGGAGTTCTTCGGCGCCGGCAGCGGGGCCAGCCCGTGGCCGCCGCTGATCAACTCGGCCAGCGCCAGCATCGGGTCGACGGTCATCGTGCTGCTGTTGGCCATTCCCGCCGCGTACGCGCTGTCGATCAAGCCCGTGCGCAAATGGTCGGACGTGCTGTTCTTCTTCCTGTCCACCAAGATGCTGCCGGTGGTGGCCGGCACGCTGCCGATCTACCTGTTCGCCCAGTTCTCCGGGCTGCTGGACAACATCTCGTTCCTGACCATCCTGTACACGTCGATGAACCTGCCGATCGCGGTGTGGCTGATGCGGTCGTTCCTGGCCGAGGTGCCGACCGAGATGCTGGAGGCCGCCGCGCTGGACGGCGCCGGGCTGGTCACCACGCTGCGCCGGGTGGTCGCGCCGGTCGCCATGCCCGGCATCGCCGCGACCTCGTTGATCTGCTTCATCTTCAGTTGGAACGAGCTGTTGTTCGCCCGGGTGCTGACCGGCGTGGTCGCCGGGACCGCGCCCGTGTTCCTCACCAGTTTCGTCACCAGCCAGGGGTTGTTCCTGGCCAAGGTGTGCGCGGCCGCGACGGTGATCTCACTGCCGGTGCTGGCCGCGGGTTTCGCCGCCCAGGACAAGCTGGTCCAGGGCCTGTCGTTGGGAGCAGTGAAGTGAAGGCAGCCGTGATCAGCGGGGTCGGCCAGGTGGAAGTGACCACTGTGGACGATCCGACGCCGCTGCGCCGGCAGGTCGTGGTGGACGTGTCGGCCTGTGGGCTGTGCGGCACCGACCTGCACATCCTGCAGGGCGAGTTCGCGCCGACGCTGCCCGTGATCCCCGGCCACGAGTTCGCCGGCGTGGTCGCCGAGGTGGGCGCGGACGTCACCGAAGTCGTTGTCGGGGACCGGGTTGCCGTCGATCCGTCGCTGTACTGCTTCGAGTGCCGGTACTGCCGGTCGGGCCGCAACAACCTGTGCGAGCGGTGGGGCGGCATCGGCGTCTCCACCGCCGGCGGGGCCGCCGAGTACGCCGTCGCCCCCGTGGCCAACTGCGTCAAGCTGCCCGATCACGTACGGACCGAGGACGCCGCCCTGATCGAGCCGTTGTCCTGCGCCGTCCGGGGTTACGACGTTCTTCGTTCCCAGCTGGCGCAGTCCGTGCTCATCTACGGCTCCGGCACCATGGGCCTGATGATGTTGGAGCTCGGCAAGCTCACCGGCGCCGCCTCCATCGAGGTCGTCGACCTCAACGAGGAGCGTCTGGCCACCGCCCGTCAGCTCGGCTGCACCGGGGTTGCCACCAGCGCCGATGAGCTCGACCGTGGCGGTTGGGACGTCGTCATCGACGCCACCGGCAACGCCCGGGCCATCCAGGACGGCCTTTCCCGCGTGGCCAAGGGCGGCACTTTCCTCCAGTTCGGCGTGGCCGACTACGCCGCCAGGGTTGAGATCGACCCGTACAAGATCTACAACCAGGAGATCACCATCACCGGTTCGATGGCCGTGCTGCACAGCTACGAACGTGCCGCCGACCTCTTCGCCGGCGGTGTCCTGGACCCGGAGATCTTCATCAGCGACCGGCTGCCCCTCGACGACTACGCCGCCGCCCTTGAGCAGTTCAAGGCCGGCAAGGGCCGCAAGATCCAGGTCCTGCCGTAACGGTCCCGACCGGTGTGCGCTTGATCCCCTCGATCGAGCGCACACCGGTCACCCTCGGTGAGATTTTTGGTTACGGCGTGTACCCACTTGTGGTCAGGGCCCTGGCTGCTACCGTGATTGGCATGGCACTGCCCATGTCCTACGAGCCAGAGCCGGACCCGGTTCCGCCCCCGCGGAGCCGGGCGCGATCCGTGCCTGCCTGTCGAACCAGATGTGCTATGAGTTCGACCGCGAGTGGGACTTCGTGATTGAGCAGGCGAAGCGCACTCACAGCTTGACCGATATCGAGGAGATGCTCCTCAAGTGGCGGCATATTGCCTATGCCGAGCTCAAGGACCCGGGTAGCCACTACCGTCTGATGGCCAAGGCCGAGCAGATTCTCGCCACCGGGAAGGCGCCGGAGGGCAGCATCTCGGGCGAAGAGATGCTGGCCAGGATCCGGGCGAGGTTCGACAGCTAGATATGTACAGCCTCGATATCGATCCCGAGGCCCAGGAACAGATCGACGCGCTCCCGCGCGAGGCGGGCTTGGCGCTCGCTGAAGTCTTTGCTGTTCTTGAGCTGACCCCTTGGCGTGGTACACCGCAAAACGGCAACAACCCGACCGGCGCGATGCGGCGTTGGTATTTCGGCCCGGGCGCGGCCGGTCAGGTCGTTTACCTGATTATTGAGCGTGACCGCGAGGTGCGCGTGATCATGGTCCAGTGGTGGGGCTGACGGTTGGTTCCGGAGCCCGATGCTCGCGGCGGCTGGTGTTCATGGCGAAGGCGGCCACGGCGCCGAGGAGCAGGAAAGTCGCAGGGAGCCACAGGGTCTGGCTGGCGGCGGTGGTGAGTCCACTGTGGATGGCGTCGGTGACCTGCTGACGTACGGAATCCGGCACACCGGCGAGGTCGGGCGGTGCGCCACCCTCGACGTTGGCGGCGCTGGACAGCCCGGCCTGGATCTGTGGAGACAGGCCGGCGGTGGAAGCGGCCAGCGAAGCGGTGATACGGGCCTGGAGCAACACGCCGACGGCGGCGGAGCCGAGCACGCCGCCGACCTGGCGGGCGGTGTTGTAGATACCGGAAGCGGAACCGGTGAGCTCGCGCGGCACGGAACCCATCGTGATGGTGCTCATGGGCGAGAAGATGAAGCCGATACCCAAGCCGCACAACAGAAGCGCGGGGATGAGGGCCAGCGGCGGGGTCGAAGGCGTCACCTGCAAGGAGATCCACGCGAGGCCGCCGGCCAGGGTGACGAGGCCGAACACGAGCAGGTACTTGGCGCTGACCTTGTCGGACAACCGGCCGGAGAACGGGGCGACGACGCCGGACAACAGGGACATGGGGGCGGTGAGCAGACCGGCGTGCAGGGGAGTGAGGCCGAGCACGGTCTGGAGGTAGATCACGATCGGGAAGAACATGCCGGTCATGGTGAAACCGACCGTCACCGACGCCAGCGTGCCGCCGGAGAAGTTGCGGTTGCCGAAGACCCGAAGGGGCAGCAGGGGTTCACGGCGGTTGAAGCGCTGCCAGAAGCCGAAGACCACCAGTAGCAGCACGCCGGCGGCGATGATCTCGAAGACGGTGACGCCGCCCCAGACCTCGCCCCAGTTGTACTGCTGGCCGTTCTGCAACCCGAACACGACGAGCAGCAAACCCAGGCCGGACAACAGGATGCCGGGCACGTCGAACGAGTGGGCGGCATTGGGCCGCCAGTCGGGGACCAGCAGCACGGTCATGGCGACGGCGATCGCGCCGATCGGCACGTTGACGTAGAAGATCCACTGCCAGCCGAAGTTGTCCACCAGCACACCGCCGAGCAGCGGCCCGGCCACGGTGGCCAACCCGGCAATGCCGCCCCACACGCCCATGGCGGCCCCGCGCCGGGCCGGCGGGAACAGGAAGCTGATGAACGCCAACGTCTGCGGCGTCATCAGGGCGGCGCCGAGACCCTGCACGCCACGAGCGGTGATCAGCGTGCCGACGTCACCGGCCAACCCGCACCACAAGGACGCGGCGGTGAACAGCACGAGCCCGGCCATGAAGACCCGTTTGGGTCCGAACCGGTCGCCGAGCCGGCTGGTGAACAGCATCGGCACGGCATAGGTGAGCAGGTAGATGCTCGTCACCCAGACCACGGCGTTCAGGCTGGCGTTCAAGCCGCGCAGCATGGCCGGGATGGCGATGGACACGATGGTCGCGTCCAGCAGGATCATGAAGAAGCCGGTGCAGAGCGCGGCCATCGCGCCCCACGGGTTGACCGGTCGCAGCTCGCTCACGCCTCGTCCTCGCATTCGGCCGGCACCCAGTCGACCCGGCCGGTGATGATGTCCTCGATCAGCTGGTTGGTCCAGGCCAGCTCGAACTCCCGCCGGGCGGCGGTGAACCGGAGGTCCAGCCAGTACAGGGCCGGCAGCGGCTTGGCGATCAGGCTGTCCACGATGACCTGTTCGGCGGCCGCCTCGGCCTGGAGTTTCAGCGCGCGGGTGCGCAGCTCGGCCAACGCGTCCTCGCGGTCGAGCTCGTTGAGCGCGGACAGGCCGACGGCGAACTCCGGGTACTCCGGCGCGATGCTGCCGACCATCGCCTTGGCCCGCGCGATGAACGCGTCCCGCCCGGCCTCGGTCACCCCGTACACGGTCCGCTCCGGCCGGCGGCCTTCCCGCTGCGTGTCCACGACCTCGATGAATCCGTGCGTCTCCAGCCGTTCGACGGCGTGGTAGAGCGAGCCGGGCTTCACGTTGGCCCGGGCCTCGACGTGGCGGGCGCGCATCACCTGGGCCATCTCGTACGGGTGCATGGGCTGCTCCAGCAGGAGCTCCAGCACCGCCATGGCCAGCGGGGTGAGCTTCACATCGTCCTCTCGGGTGACCTGGCTTTGATTGTTCAAGCGTTGACTATAGCTGACCGGCCGGGATGAATCCGAACGGCTGACGCGTTGCAGAATGAAGAGCTCTGTACGGCTGGTGTGGGAGGTAGCGGTGGCACGGGATCCGGAGGACCTGGTCGAGGTCGACTCGGACACGCCCGACCTGGACGGATCGGTGCTCCTGGTGAGCTTCGACGGCTTCGTGGACGCGGGCAGCGCCGGCAAGCTGGTCGTCGAGCACCTGTTGGAGCGGTTCGAGCACCGGGTGATCGCGACCTTCGACGTCGACCGCCTGATCGACTACCGGTCGCGGCGGCCGATCATGACGTACAGCACCGACCGCTGGGAGAGCTACGACGCTCCCAAGCTGGAGGTGCAGCTGCTGCACGACACCGCCGGCACGCCGTTCCTGATCCTGTCCGGCCCCGAGCCGGACCACGAGTGGGAGCTGTTCATCGCGGCCGTCAAGGCGCTGATGGACCGCTGGGGCGTGCGGCTGGTCGCCAGCTTCCACGGCATCCCGATGGGCGCCCCGCACACGCGAGCCCTCGGCGTGACCGGGCACGGCACGCGGCCCGAGCTGATCGGCGACCACCACCAGATGCCCAACACGCTCCAGGTGCCGGCCAGCATCGCCGCCCTGCTGGAGTTCCGTCTCGGCGAGGCCAGCCGCGACGCCGTCGGCTTCGCCGCGCACGTGCCGCACTACCTGGCACAGACCGCCTACCCGACCGCCGCCGTCACGCTGCTGGACGCCGTCGTCAAGGCGACCGGGCTGGCCCTGCCGGACGACTCGCTGCGTGAGTCGGCCCGCCGTGCCGCCATCGAGATCGACCGCCAGGTCAGCGAGTCGGCCGAGGTGTCGGACGTCGTTCGTGCGCTGGAGCGGCAGTACGACACCTTCGCCGAGGCCGCCGGCAAGCCGAGCCTGCTCAGCGACGTGCTCGAGCAGATGCCGACCGCCGACGAGCTGGGCGACCAGTTCGAGCAGTTCCTGGCCGAGCAGCAGAGCCCCAACGACTGAGAGATCGAGATGGCCACCTTCGTGACCTTCCAGGCCCACCCCGACGACGAGTCGATCACCGTGGGCGGCGTGATGCGCAAGGCCGCCGACGAGGGGCACCGGGTGGTGCTCGTCGTCGCGACCGGCGGTGAGCTCGGCGAGATCCCCGAGGGCCTGCTGGCCGAGGGTGAGACTCTGGTGCAGCGCCGCGCCGCCGAAACCCGTGCCGCCGCCGACATTCTCGGCGTGAAGCGGCTGGAGTTCCTCGGCTACCACGACTCCGGGATGATGGGCTGGGAGCAGAACTCCGCCCCCGGCGCCTTCTGGAACGCTTCCATCGAGGAGGCCGCCCAGAAGCTGGCGGCGATCCTCGTCGAGGAGCAGGCCGACGTCATCACCTTCGACGACGACAACGGCGGCTACGGGCATCCCGACCACATCCAGGTGCACCGCGTCGGCCGGCGCGCCGCCGAAATCGCCGGTACGCCTCGGGTCTACCAGCACACCTCCAACCGCGACGAGGCGTACGAGCGGTGGCGCCGCTACGCCGAGGAGACCGGCGCCGAGATCCCCGACTTCGAGGGCGCCGAGTTCGGCAAGCCCGCCGCCGAGCTCACCGCCCGCGTCGACGTCAGCGCCTACACCGACGCCAAACGGGAGGCCATGCGCGCGCACGTGAGCCAGATCCCCGAGGAGTCCTGGTTCCTGTCCATGCCGGAGAAACACTTCGCCGCGGCCTTCGGCACCGAGTGGTTCATCCGCGAGGGCCACGGCCCGGGCATCACCGAGACGGATCTGCTGGCCGGCCTGGACTGACCAGCTCCACCTCGAAACCGTCCTCGTCGGCCAGGTAGGCGGCGTAGTGGTCGGGGCCGCCGGCGTACGGGTGGCGATCGGGGAACAACAGGGTCCAACCGTGCTTCGGCGCGGCGGCGGCGAGTTCGTCGACGCGGCTGCCGGCATGGAAGGCCAAGTGGTTCAAGCCAGGCCGCCGGCGATCGTGGTCGGGAGCGGTCAGGGCGGGGGACTGCTCGACGACGAGGTAGGTCTCGCCGAGTCGCCAGCTGCGGCCGGCGGGCCAGTCCTGGAACTGCTGGTAGCCGAGCTCGCCCAGCAGCCAGCCCCAACTGCGGATGGCACGGGCGAGGTCGGGGACCCAGAGCTCGACGTGGTGCAGACGGCCGATCACGCGCGGCGGAGCACGACGAGAGGGATGGCGCGGGGACCGGCCTGCTTCTGGAAGTCGAGCAGGAACGGCTTCAGCGCGGCGACCTTCTCCCACAGCCGGGCCCGCTCGTCCCCGGTGGCGACGACGGCTTTTGCCGGATATGTGGTGGATCCGACCTCGACGGTGACATCGGGGTTGGCGACCACGTTGTGGTACCAGGACGGATGGGTGGCGCTGCCCCGGTTGGCGGCGACGATCACCAGGTCGTCGCCGTCGACGACGTGACCGAGCGGCGTGGTCAGCGCGCGGCCGGTCCGCGCGCCGGTGTGGGTGACGAGCACGAGGTCGACGCCCTCGAGCCGGCCGCCGACCCGGCCCGCGTTGGCCCGGAACTCCTCGATCACCGACCGGTTGAACTCCTGCTGTTCCGACATTCCTGTTGTCTACCGCGTGACCGCCGCATCGGCCGAGTTTGTTCACCGGCGCGTCGCCCGCCGGTCGAGTGGCGTCCACCTCACGTGACGACACTCCTGCGGTGAATCGCAACCGGATCAAAGCCACCGCCGGCGCAGTCGCGCTGTGCCTGATTGCTTCGGGCCTGCTGGCCACGGGTGTCGCGGACGCCAGCCCCGACCCCGGCTACCGCACACACCGCGGCCAGCCGGTGACCGTGAACGCCAGACAGACCATCGTGTCGCACACCGCACCGTCCCACGGCACTGTCACGCGTAACCAGGACGGCACGCTGCGCTACACCCCGGCCGCCGGCTTCACCGGCACGGATTCCTTCACCTACAACGAAACCGACGCAGTGCGGCTGTACACCACGCACGTCGCGCCGTTAGGCGTGATCGGCGGCGTGCCGATCACCGGCGGCGGCTACGGCTCGTCGCTGGCCCTGGTCCCAGGCAGCTGCGACGAGTACTACGGCGTCACCGACCGCGGTCCGAACGTGGACGGCCCGAACGGGCAGAAGGTCGAGCCGCTGCCGTCCTTCGACCCGGCGATCGGCAAGTTCCGCCTTGTCAACGGGAAAGCCGTGCTGGAACGGACGATCCCGTTGCGCGCCAAGGACGGCACGCCCTACTCGGGTCGGGTCAACACGGCCGCCAACACCGGTGAGAAGATCGTCGACCTGAACGGCAACCCCCTGCCGGCCGACCAGTACGGCTACGACTCGGAAGGCCTGGTCGCACTGCCCGACGGCACCTTCTGGGTGTCCGACGAGTACGGCCCGTTCATCACCCACTTCGACCGCAACGGCCGTGCGCTGCAACGGCTTTCGCCGTTCGACGGCTCGCTGCCGGCCGAGCTGGCCAACCGCGTGCCGAACAAGGGCATGGAGGGCCTGGCCGTCACGCCGGACGGCCGAACCCTGGTCGGCATCATGCAGTCCGCGCTCCAGCAGCCGGATCTGACCAAGAAGCCGAGCAATGTCACCACGTTGCGCATCGTCACCTACGACCTGCGCACGCACGCCACCCACGAGTACCTGTACCTGCTGGACGACCCCAAGACGAACAGCGGCGCGGTCAGCGAGATCACCGCGTTGTCCGCCACCACGTTCCTGGTCGACGAGCGGGACGGCAAGGTCGAGCCGAACGCGTACAAGAAGCTGTTCAAGATCGATCTCACCGGCGCGACCGACGTTGGCCCGAAGGCCGTCGGCTACGACGCGGCCAAGGGCGGGCTGCTGGTCGGCCCGAGCAACGCGACCATCGACGCCTATGTCGGCACCGACGACACCAAGACCGCCACGGCCGACCTGGCCAAGGTCGGCATCACGCCGGTGGCCAAGTCGCTGTACGTCGACCTCGGCGGCCTGGTCACCGGGCTCGACCCGACCGGCGGCTTCTTCGGCCACGACAAGATCGAGGGCGTTGCCACACCGGACCACGGCCGCACCATCGTGGTCAGCAACGACAGCGACTTCGGCATCGACGGCGTGACCACCACCGCCCCGCCGTTCCAGCTGCACGCGAAGATCACGCCGTCCGGCGTCCAGGACGACGGCGAGTTCCTGGCCGTCGACACCCAGAAGCTGCCGGCCGAGGTGAAGACCGTCACCGTCACGATCGTCGTTCGCTAGCCCCCACCTGAGTGGCTCACTTGGCGTTTTGACCCCACGTGAGTGGCTCAGTTGGTGCCTGGAGCCAAGTGAGCCACTCACGTGGGGCTGGGGGAGCCAAGTGGGCCACTCAGGTGGGCTGGGGGCGCAAATGAGCCACTCACGTGGGGCGGGGCGATCGACATCGGCCAGCGGCGCGCGGTGATCAGTCGGCGCTGGTCGCCGTCCAGCCGCGTTCCAGCAGGTCGAAGACGGGTTCGAGGGCCTGGCCCTCGTCCGGGTAGCGGTGGGCCAGCTGCACGGCTTCCAACGCGAACCGGGCCAGCGCGGCGCAGCGGATGTCGTCGTCGGGGGCGCCGGTCTCGGCGGCAATCGCTTGCGCCAGGGCGGTTTCGTGGCGCAGCCACATCCGGCTGACGTACTCGCGCAGGGCCGGGGTCTGCTCGACCAGACGTCGGAAGTCGGCCATGCCCTGGACGTGCTCGGGCTTCTCGGCGGCCCGCTCGGTCAGGTGCTCGCGCAGGGCCTGCGGGATGGACCGGCCGCCGCGGTCGCCCACGGCGGCCACCAGCGCCGCCTCGATGTCCTCGTCCTGGTCGAAGACCAGGGCCTCCTTGCTGGGGAAGTACTTGAACAGCGTGGTCACCGAGACGTCGGCCGCGTCGGCCACGTGCTTGACGCCCACGTTGTCGTAGCCGTGCGCGACGAACAGGGCCAGCGCGGCGTCGGCCAGCGCCTTGCGGGTCTGGGCCTTCTTGCGCTCGCGCCGCCCGACGGGTTCGTCCATGCCCGCAGCCTACCGGACAAAGGTGTAACGCTCAAAAAGTTGAGTCGTTGCACTTTCTTATCGGGTGTGCTTTTCTGGAGGAGAACCCCGACCTCGAAGGAGCCCTCCCATGAACACTCCCCGCATCGCCGTGATCGGCGCCGGCGTCGCCGGCCTGGCCTGTGCCCGTGGCCTGCAAATTCACGGCGTTCCCGTGACCGTGTACGAGCGGGAGGCGTCCGAGACCGCCCGTTGGCAGGGCGGCATGCTCGACCTGCACGCCCCCACCGGCCAGGCCGCGCTGCGCGCCATCGGCCTGTACGACGAGTTCCGCGCGGTGGCCCGGCCTGAGGCGCAAGAGATGCGCATGCTGGATCCGCTCACCGCGGCGATCCTCAACCACGAGGAAGCCGACGACGAGTACTACGCCCCCGAGATCGACCGCGGCCAGCTTCGCGAGCTGCTGCTCGACTCCCTCGCGCCCGAGACCGTCCACTGGGGACGGCCGCTGGTTGACGTGACCACTGTGGACGGTGAAGCCCGCGTGGCTTTCGGCGACGGCACAACGGAAGTCTTCGACCTCGTGGTCGGTGCCGACGGCGCCTGGTCGCGCGTGCGGCCGGCCGTGTCCGACGTCCTGCCGGTGTACACCGGCGAGTGCATGGTCGAGACCCATCTCGACGACATCGACACCCGGCACCCGGAGTTGGCCGAGTTGATCGGCCTCGGCAGCATGATGGCCGGTGCCGGCGGCGCGATGATCTGCACCCAGCGCAACAGCGGTGGACACGTCGTGGTCTACGCCATCCTGGAGGACATCCCGCTCGAGTGGCCGGCCATCGCCGGCGTCGACATGACCGACACGGACGCTGTCCGCGCACACCTGTTGAACCGGTTTGACGGGTGGCACGATGGCCTGCTCGACCTCGTCCGCCGCAGCGACGGCGGTTTCATCAACCGCCCCATCCACCGGCTGCCCGCGCACTCGTGGACTCATGTGCCCGGCGCGACCCTGCTCGGCGACGCCGCCCACCTGCTGCCGCCGCACGGCATCGGCGCCAATCTCGCCCTGCTCGACGGCTCCGAGCTGGCCGCCGCCATCGTCGCCCATGACGACCTCGACCAGGCCGTTCGGGCCTATGAGGCCGTCATGATGCCCCGCTCCGTCGCCGCCGCCCGTGCCGATGTCGAGATCGCCGCGCTGATGGACCAGGGGCCCGATGTGGACGTCAACGACGTGCGCAAGCTCTTCAACGACCGGATGCTGAATCCGGTGGTCTGAGTCTCAGGTGAAACCCATGGGTTGCACTTTCTCGCCATGAGGTGCAACCTGGGGGTAGCACATGAGGAGGAGAGCGAACGTGGACGACATCGAGCGCGAAATCGCCATCAACGCACCGGTCGAACGGGTGTGGGAGCTGGTCAGCCAGGGCGGTTGGTGGATCGGCGACGGCGATCGCGGGGCGCAGACCCGCAGCCGCGAGGGCGACGACGTTGACGTGGTGGTCGACCCCCGGTACGGGACGTTCCGGATCCGCACGGAAAAGGCCGAGCCGCACAGCTACTTGTCGTACCGTTGGCTGGACGACGGCAACGAGCGGGCGACCACGCTGGTCGAGTTCTGGCTGTCGGAGACCGACGGCGTGACCACGCTGCGGGTCGTCGAGAGCGGCTTTGTGTCCGCCGAGCACCGGGAGGGCAACATCAAGGGGTGGGGCATGCAGTTGGCCGTGGCGAAGGCCGAATGTGAGCGTTGACGACGTGCTCGTCGCGCTGGCCGACCCGACCCGCCGCCAGCTGCTGGACGTGCTGGCCGAGCTCGGGCAGGCCAGCGCGACCACGCTCGGCGCGCGCCTGCCGGTGTCCCGGCAGGCCGTGATGAAACACCTGCTCGTCCTGGAGCAGGCCGACCTGGTCAGCTCCCGCCGCGACGGCCGTCAGGTCCTCTACCAGGTCGAATCCGCCCCGCTCGAGGGCACTTCCCGCTACCTGGCCGGCCTCGCCTCGGTCTGGGACCGCCGCCTGGCCGTCCTCAAGCGGGCGGCCGAGGCCCCGGTGGCTGACACCCGCCGGCCCTGCCCCTGCTGCGGCCACCTGGTGTTCGACGTCGAAGACGGCTGGCCGCCGCGAGTCGATGAGCCGGTCGACCCGGCCTGGCGGCCCATCGACCCCGCGATGGACGTCTTCGAGGAGTGGGACGCGCCGCAGCTACATCGTCCACTTCGGACGAAGGTGGTGGGAACTGCCGCTCACAAACCGGTCAGCCCCAACACAATCGGGTTTCACGGTGTGACGAGCAGGCGCACGGCCTCGGCGATGGTGGCGCGGATGCGGTCGTGGTCGAGGGCCAACGGCTCGTTGGTGGTCCACAACGCGGCGGTGTGGAGCACGAGGGACAGCAACGCCGAGGCGTCGAACCGTGACGACACGGTGCCGGCGGCCTGGGCGGCGCGGATGGCGTCGGCCTTGGCCTGGGTGGACTCGACGGCCAGGGGAGTGGCCAGCGCGGCCGCGCCGCGTTCGAGCCGGTACCAGCTGATCAGCCGGCCGACCTCGGGATTGGCCAGGTGCGCGTCGTAGAGCCGCACGGCGTAGCCGGGCAGGTCGTCGGCGTCGATCGGCACCTCGCTGACCGTGAGCCGCACGATCTGCTCGTACACGGCGTCGAACAGCTCGTCCTTGCCCTTGAAGTACGTGTACGCGAGCCCGGCGCTGCACCCGGCCCGCTTGGCCACCTGGTCCATCCGCGCGCCGCTGATGCCGTGCGCGGCGAACTCGGTCAGCGCGGCGTCGAGCAGCGCCTGCCGCTTGGCCTCGGGGTCGCGGGTCGCCATGCCGCCAGCCTAATTGAGTGAACGTTCAATTGCCAAGCCGGCGGCGGCCGGCGAAGCCCAGGTCGTCGCGGTGGTACCAGCCCAGCTCCTGGTCGCCCTCCAGCCAGCACAGCAGCACCGGCACCCCGTCCAGGTCGGCCGGGAAGTCGATGAGCAACGGGGCGAAACCCTTCAGCTCGGCCCCGGTCTCCTGCACGAGCGTCATCAGCTCGTCCAGCCGGGCCTGCGCGGCCTTCCACTCCGGCATGCCGCCCAGCGCGGTCGGCCGCCCGCCGGGCGACAGCGACGACGCCAGCTCGGCGGCGTCGGCCCGCAGCGCGACCAACTCGTCCAGGACGGGCATGAGGTGCGCCAACTCGGCCCGAGCCTGATCGACTGTGAACAATCCCATGCGGCAAGCCTGGCAGATGGTGCATTCTGCGAGCATGTCGCGTGTCGCGCCCCGGATGCTGGCGTTGGCGGCGCTGCTGCTCCTCGCAGTGGTCGCGGCCCGCGGCGCGACGTCGATCACGCTGCAACCCCTGCATCTGGGCATGCTCGGCGAGACCACGCCGCCGCCACCCCAGCCGACCCAGCCCCAACAACCCATTCAGGGGGTCAGCCCGCTCACGTACGCGGTCCTCCTGCTGGGCATCGTCGGCCTGGTGCTGGCCGTGGCCGCGGTGATCACGCTGCTTTCCATGATCCGCCGCCACCACCGGGTGCGTTCGCTGGTCGCGCCGCGCGGCAACGAGAAGTACGCCGAGGGCGGCGTCGGCGACATCGGTCCAATGGTCGTGGCCGGCCGGCGGGCGCTCGCCCAGCTGCGCCGACGCGAGGGCGGGCCGCCGTCGGACCGCGTGGTCGCGGCCTGGCTGAGCTTGGAGGAAGCGGCCACCGAGACCGGTACGGAGCGCCAGCCGCACGAGACGCCGACCGAGTTCGTCGGCTCGGTGCTGGCCGGCCACGACGTCAGCCCCGAGGCGCTGGACCGGCTCCGCCGGCTCTACGGCCGGGCCCGGTTCGGGTGTGCGGGCGTGCTGACCGACGCCGACGCCGACGCCGCCGGTGATGCGCTCGACCGGATCATCGCCGACCTGGAGGCAGCCCGTTGACCTGGCTTGTCACCGGCGTGACCGCCGCGCTCGCGCTCATCGTCCAGTACGTGATCATCGGCGTGCCGCTGATGCCCTGGGCGCTGCTGATCACGGTGGTCGTCGCGGCGCTGGCCTTCCTCGGCACGCGCCTGCTGCCGCCGGTCGACCCGAGCTGGCAGCCGCTGCCGGCCGGCGGATCCGCCCCGATCGCCACCCATGCGAGCTCGCTCGGCGCCCGTCTTGCCGACGCGGAGAGCGACCAGCACCGCTTCGCCAACCGCGTCCGTCCGCGGCTGCGAACCCTTGCCCTGGGCCGAATCCGCCGCCACCCCGGCTATGAGGACGTCGACCTGGCCGACCCGCGCGCCCGTGAGCTGCTCGGCAACGACCTGCACCGGCTGCTCACCGATCCCGCCGCGACCCTGCCGAACCCGGTTCGGTTCGCGGAACTGCTGACCCGCCTGGAGGAACTGTGAGTTCTGTGGCCGCCGCGAGCGAATCGGTGCTCGAGGCCGTCGGCGAAGTCGTCGTCGGCGGCCGCCGCACGCTGCGGCTCGCGCTGGCGGCGGTCCTGGCCGGCGGCCACGTGCTGCTGGAGGACGTGCCGGGGCTGGGCAAGACGCTGCTGGCCCGCAGCCTGGCCCAGGCGCTGGGCCTGGAGTTCCGCCGCCTCCAGTGCACGCCGGACATGCTGCCGGCCGACGTCACCGGGTCTTTCCTCTACGACCCGGCAACGCGCGACTTCACCTTCCGCCACGGCCCGGTGTTCGCCGGCCTGCTGCTGGCCGACGAGATCAACCGCACGCCGCCGAAGACGCAGTCGGCGCTGCTGGAAGCCATGCAGGAGAAGCAGGTCACCGTCGAGGGCCGCACTTTTCCCCTGCCCCGGCCGTTCCACGTGCTGGCGACCGCGAATCCCGTTGAGTACGAAGGCACCTACCCGCTGCCGGAGGCGCAGCTGGACCGGTTCCTGCTGCGGCTGGACGTGGGCTATCCGCCGGCCGACGAGGAGATCGAGGTGCTGCGCCGCCGGCTGGCCCGGCAGCGTGAGGAGACCGAGGTCGCGCCGGTGGTCGACGCCGCCGGGCTGGCGGAACTCCAGGCAGAGGTGGAAAAGGTCGACGTCGACGAGGACATCCTGCGCTACTGCGTCGATCTCGTCGCGGCCACCCGGGCGCACCCGGCGGTCGAGGTCGGCGCCTCGCCGCGCGGCTCGCTGGCGCTGACCCTCGTGGCTCGCGCACTGTCCGTTGTGGACGGACGCGATCACGTGCTTCCCGAGGACGTCAAGGAATGCGCGGTCGCCGCGCTGGCCCACCGGCTGGTGCTGCGGCCGGAGACGTGGACCTCGGGGCTGACCGGCGTGCAGGTGGTGACGGAGCTGCTGGGCAAGGTCCCGGGGCCGGCGAGCACGCGATGAGCAACCGGGCGGAGCGGATCCGGTCGGCCCTGCTCGGCGGCCGCAACGAGACCTGGCACGGCACCGAGACCCTGCGCCGGGCCGTGCTGCTGGGCGCCGGCCTGATCATCGTCGGCGTGATCCTCCACCAGGTCGAGCTGGTGTTGATCGGCGCGCCGCTGCTGATCTCGGGCGTGCTGGCCCGGCTGGCCGCGCCGGCCGGCGAGCCCACGGTCAAGGTCACGCCGCCGCCGCGCACGGCCGAAACCGCCGACACGCCATCGGTTGTCGTGGACATCGAGCCGGGGGAGAACGCCGAGCTGCTGGCCATTCGCTTGCCCACCAAGGGAGTTGACGGCCCCGGTCGCGTGCATCTGCTGCCGGCGACGGTCCGCCGCGTGTCGGCCCCGCTGCGCCGGTCGGCGTGGGGCGAGGGCGTTGACGTACGAGTTGATCACCTGCTGGCCGGTCAGGACGGGATGGTCGTGCACGGTCCCATGGTCGGCAGCGACATGAGCCGGACCGTGTTGCCGCCCTTGGACAAGCTGCCGGTCGGCCCGCTGCCGCCGCGACCGGCCGGCCTGGTCGGCGCGCACCGTTCCCGGCGTCCGGGCGACGGCGTCGAGCTGCGCGACATCCGGCCGTTCCAGCCGGGGGACCGGCTGCGCGGCATCGACTGGCGGGTTTCCTTGCGCAGCAACAACGGCGAGTTGTACGTACGCGAACGACACGCGACCGCCGACGCGGACATCGTGCTGGCGCTGGACACTCGCACCGATGTGGTGCCGGAGCTGGCCGACTGGTCGACCTCTCTGGTCGGCGCGACGGTTCGGCCCGGCGGCAGCCTGGACACGTCCGTGCGGGCCGCGGTCTCGCTGGCCGCCAGCTATCTGCGGCTGGGCGACCGGGTCGGGCTGGTCGATCTCGGCCGCCCGCAGCTGGGCCTGAAGCCCGGGGTCGGCCGGCGGCAGCTTCTCCGGCTGCGCAACCAGATCGTGGTGTGCGCGGCGGCGGCAGGCTGGTCGGCGTCGCCGGTGCTCAACGAGCACCAGGTGCCGCACGGGGCCGTGGTCGTGGTGCTGTCGCCGTTCCTGGACGACGCGATCGTGCAGTTGGCCGTGCATGCGGCGAGGCGCGGCAACCGGGTGCTCGCCGTGGATGTGATGCCGCAGCAGCTGATCGCCGACCGGACCGATCGCTGGGGCGAGGCCGTGCGGCGGTTGCTGCGGTTGGAGCACAGCGCGCGGCTGTCCGCACTGAGGGACCACGGAGTCGCCGTGACCTCGTGGGCGGACGGGGCCTCGATCGCCGACCTGCTGCGCCGGACGCGCCGATGACCATGGAACTCAGACCGGGTCTGTCGGCGTGGTGGCTGCGGGCGGCGATCGCCGTCGTCGGCGTGGCCGTGCTGGGAGTGCTTGAGCTGCAAGGACTCGGCTCCTCGCTGCTGATCGTGTTCAGCGTGATCCTCGTCGTCGCGGTGGCGATGCCGGCCTCGCCGGGCATGACCGTGCTGATCGGCGGGGCCGCGGTGGCCACCGGGTTCATGGACGGCAGCACGCTCAGCGTCGAGGCCGTGCTGCTGATTCCGTTGCTGCATATGGGTCATGTGTTGGCCGGTATCGCCGGCGTGCTGCCGGTCGGCGCGCGGCTGCATCTGTCGGCGTTCCGACGGCCGCTGCGCCGATATCTGCTGATCCAGGTCTCGGTGCTGGCCCTGGTGGCCGTCGTATTGGTAGTGCCGGCGGGTCGGATCGACCCAATTGTCGAGGTGGCGGGCCTGCTCGCGGCCGCCGGCATCGCACTGGTGGCCCTGCCGCGCCGTTGACAGGTGCTGCCGGTCACACTAATTTCTCCGCCATATTTCGAGAATGTGAAGCGTGTTCACATACGTGAAATGGAGGCGGCGATGTCGATCAACCGCAGGAATCTGCTCCGCTACGGCGTCGCCGCGGGCGTCTCCA
Source organism: Kutzneria chonburiensis (assembly GCF_028622115.1). NCBI lineage: Bacteria > Bacillati > Actinomycetota > Actinomycetes > Pseudonocardiales > Pseudonocardiaceae > Kutzneria > Kutzneria chonburiensis. The sequence goes on along the minus strand of NZ_CP097263.1, from coordinate 5,037,492 downwards.
CCGCGGCGGTCGGCACGCTGTCCGGAGCCCTCGGTTCCGGCGTCGCCATCGCCGACACCGCCCCGGTCTCCACAGTGCCGATGAGCGATGGGGAGAAGATCATCGCCGCCTACCGCGAGCTCCAGGTCGGACGCAACATCGCGTCGGCGGAGAGAACCGGCGCGGTCAAGGCGCTCGACGAAGTGGCCGTGCAGTACGACTCGACCATGACGGTCACCGGCGACCAGCTGTGGACCGATCTGCCGGTCGGTCCGGGCAGCAACTACTTCCCGACGATGTGGTACCGCCTGCGGACCATCGCGGTGGACTTCGCGACGCCCGGCTCGGTGCTGTCGGCCAAGGCCGGCCAGGCCGAGCGGATCGCCACCGCGATCGAGACGCTGTACCGCACCGAGTACAACGAGACCGTCGGCGAGATCGGCAACTGGTACTCGTACGAGATCGGCGTGCCGTACTGGGTGATCCAGACCCTGGTCTGCATGCGGGAACACCTGGCGCCGGACGCGGTGCAGCGCTACCTGAAGCCGGTGCTGCGCTTCAACGCCGACCCCAACTTCCGCACCAACACACCGGGTCTGGTCGAGACCGGCGCCAACCGGGCCGACAAGTCGCTGATCAGCATCGTGGCCGGCGCGCTTTCCGGCGACTCGCAGCGCATCGTGAACGCCCTGGCCGCCGTGACCGACCAGGTCGGCGCCGGCGTCTCCAGCCTCGTCGCCCGCGTGACCACCGGCGACGGCTACCACACCGACGGCTCGTTCATCCAGCACGGCGTGGTGCCCTACCCCGGCCACTACGGCCTGGTGCTGCTGACCGCGGCCGCCGGCATCATCCACGTCACCGAGGGCACCGCGACCCAGCTGTCGGCCGACGTGAAGCAGAAGTTCTACGACACCGTGGCTGACGTGTATGCGCCGTTCGTGGCCTCCGGCGCAATGATGGAGCCGGTTCGTGGCCGCATGCTGTCCCGGCAGGGCGAGACCGCCTACGACGCCGGCCACCAGCTCACCGCCGCGACGGTGCTGTTGGCCCGGCACGCCACCGGTGCCACGCAGAAGCAGCTGGTCTCGCTGGCCATGAAGTGGATCAAGGAAGGCCAGTGGGCGCCGTACTTCAAGGTGGAGAACCTGGTCCGGTTCTCCGGCGGCCTCCAGATGGTCGGCGTGCCCGAGGTCGAGTTCGCCAAGGAACTGTCCACAAGGGACGCCGCGCACACCGTGTCCACGTTCCGGGTCTTCCCGCAGCAGGACCGGATGGTGCACGTCACGCCGACCTGGTCGGCCTCGCTGGGCGTCGGCTCCACCCGGATCACCCGGTACGAGGCGATCAACGGGCAGAACCTGCACGGCTGGTACACCGGCGACGGTGTGCTGTATACATTCCTGCCCGGCGACCAGGGCAACTACAGCGACGCCTACTGGCCGACCGTGGACGCCACCCTGCTGCCCGGCACCACCGAGAAGGACGGCGCCACGCCGCCGCTGCTGGGCACCACTCCGGTGACCACCACCGCGTGGGTCGGCGGCTCGCGTTGGGATGACCGGCACGGTGCGTTCGGCCTGGACTTCATCTCCCAGGACGGCACCCTGTCGGCCAAGAAGTCCTGGTTCTTCACCCCGGACGGCGTGGTCTGCCTCGGCGCCGGCATCACCGACGCCAGCGGCGCGCACGTGCGCACCACCATCGAGAACCGCAGCCTCGGCGAGAACGGCACCCGCAAGCTGCGTACCGAGAAGCACTGGCTGCACCTGGACGGCGTCGCCGGCTACGTGCTGCTCGACAACGCTTCCGTTGTGACGTCACGGGAAGACCGCACCGGCAGCTGGTTCGGCGTGGACACCGGGGCCAACACGCACGGCACGACCGTGCCGTACACGCGGCGGTTCCAGAAGATCGTCATCGACCACGGGACCAACCCCACCGGCGCGACCTACGCCTACGTCGTGCTGCCCGGGGCGACGCCGTGGGAGACCGCCGGGGCCCGCGGGCGGTACTGCGTGCTGGCCAACACCGCCGTGGTGCAAGCGGTTCAGCTCGACTCGGACGTCGTCGGCGCCAACTTCTGGGCCGCCGGCACGGTCGGCCGGGTCTCGGTCTCCGCCCCGGCCTCGGTGTTGTGGACCCGGGGCTGGGGCGGCTGGCACTTCGCCGTCTCCGACCCCACCCAGCTGCAGAAGTCGATCACCGTCACGGTCGCCGGCGTCGGTACCCACACCGTCGACGTGACGGGCGCTTTGGGTGCGACGCAGACCTTCACCATCGGCTGGTAGTTGCCAAGCCTTGAAGTTCGGAACGGACCATTCCTCAACTCGGAGTTTTGGAATGGTCCGTTCACGTCACCAGGCGACGGGGCCGTTCTCGTCGAAGAAGCCGCCGTTGGGGCCGTCGTCGCCGATGGTGGCCATGGCGACCGCGATCTCCGCCCCCTGGGCCGGGGTGCGGTGGCCGCGGAAGTTGTTGAGGTCGGTGGCGCAGAAGCCCGGGCAGACGGCGTTGACCTTGATGCCCTCCTTGCCGAGCTCCCGGGCGTACTGGATGGTCACGGCGTTCAGCGCGGTCTTCGAGGTCGGGTAGCCGAGCAGGAACGGCAGCTGGTTGTCCGGCGAGCCCATGAATCCCAGCGAGCCGACGGTGCTGGACACGTTGACGATGCGGGGGTGGGCGGAGCGCCGCAGCAGCGGGGCGAAGGCGTCGGTCATGCGCATCACGCCGAACACGTTGGTGTCGTACACCTTCTGCACGGACGCCACGTCGTTGCCACGGCCGCCGGTGATGCCGGCGTTGTTCACCAGCACGTCCAGCCGGCCGTGCTCGGCCTCGACCAGCTTGGCCGCCGCGGCCACGCTCGCGTCGTCGGTGACGTCGAGGATGACCGGGCGGACACCGAGGTCCGCGGCGGCCGGCTCGACCAGTTCCGGGTTGCGGCCGGCCAGCAGCACGGTCATGCCCCGGGCCGCCAGCTGCGCGACGATCTCGCGGCCGATGCCCTTGTTGGCCCCGGTGACCAGGGCGATGGTGTCGGTCATGGCCCTGAGTCCACCAGGTCGGGGCGGCACGGGCCAGGACCCGTTCGATACCCGGCTATACCCTGACGGTATCGCTGAGCAGGGCCCGGTAGTCGTCCTTCATCGGCAGCTCCCGCTCGATCCTCGTCCGCCTGCGGATGGCCGTGACCGCTCTGCCCTGGACGGGATCGTGGCCTTCGCGCTCGAACTCCTCGGGCCACAGGCCGACTCCGCGCCGCTGCCAGGCCGGCGTCTCGTTGAAGTTGATGCCGTACCCGTACAGCAGCTCGTTCTTCCGCGCCGTCGACGCCCCGCTGATCGCCTGATCGGCTTCGCGCCGCGTCTTTCCGTTGTTGCGCAACGTCCAGTAGCACCAGCCGTTGAGCGCGCACCGCGTCGCGTCGGCCTGCCGCCAGGCGAAGTAGTCCAGCACGTCACCGCTCGTGTTGCCCAGCCAGATCCGGCTGTCGAACACCCCCGGCACGCCCGCGTGCTGCGTGAACACCGCCGAGGCCAGATCTCGTCGCTCTCCGTGTAGACGTAGCGGGCCCCGAACTCGGTGAGCATCGCCTCCGCGGTCGCCACCATCAGCGCCGAGAAGCGTTCGTCGAACGGCTTCTCGAACCGCTGCTCGGTGAACTTCGAGAAGCCTCGCCCGTCCACCCGCACGATCGCGTGCGCCCCCGGCGGCACCGTCAGGCCGTGGAACTACTCCCGCTCGCGCTGCCGCGCCTCGAACTCCTTGCCCCGCATGGGCGGCACGGTACTGGGCGGACCCGCCGGGGGTCCCCCCGATTTCCATCCAATCACAACAGGCGGTATGGGCGGATTGGGCGGGGCGTTCCGGAGGGGCCTCATTTGACAAGCGGCGGCGATACCCTTGCGGTATGGATCGGGTGGGGACGCGGGAGCTGGCGTACTTCGTGGCGGTGGCCGAGGAGCTGCACTTCGGACGGGCGGCGGCGCGGCTTGGCATGGCGCAGCCGCCGCTGTCGCGGGCGATCCGGCAGCTGGAGCAGCGGCTCGGGGCGGAGCTGCTGATCCGGAACAGCCGTGGTGTGCGGCTGACCGAGGCGGGGGAGGTGCTGCTGCACGAGGGCCGCAAGGCGCTGGACGCGGTGGAGGCGGCGGTGCGGCGGGCGCAGCGGGCGGGCCAGGTGGAGCGGCGGCTGGTGGTGGTGATGAAGCCGGGCGGTGACGCAGGGCTGCTGGGCGGGATTCTCGAGGCGTACCAAGGAGATCCGGACGCGCTGCCGGTGGACGTGGAGATCTGCGGCATCGCGCAGCAGGCCGGTTTCCTGCGGGACGGCCGGGCGGACGTGGCGCTGCTACATGCGCCTTACGACGACCTGAGTGGGTTCGACACCGAGGAGCTGCTGACCCAACGCGCGGTCGCCGTCCTGCCCCGGACGCACCGCCTGGCCCGGCGGCGCAGTCTGCACCTGGCCGACCTCGCCGACGAGATCCTGCCCCGCTGGCCCGGGATGAGCGGCAACGGCCCGGAGGTCCGCGACACCGCCCAGTTGATGCAGCTCATCGTGCTCGGCCGGATGGTCGCCGTGCTGCCGGAGTCGGTGCGCCATACCCTCCGGTCGGAGCTGGTGGCCGTCCCGGTCCTCGACGGCCAGCTCACGCACGTGGTCTTGGCCTGGCCCGAGCGTTCCCGCTCTCGTGCGGTGGCGGCATTCGTGCGGGCCGCCGTGGCAGTGGCCGAGGAAGGCTCGGCTGTGGCCATGTCGGCCGGGAGCTAGCCGAGACCGAGGAGGGCTCGGCCGTAGCTTTCACGGCCGTTGTCGGGGACGAAGATCCGATGGCGGCAGGAGACCTCGAGGTCACGCCACACCCGCTGGAGCGGAGCGGAGGAGGCGAAGGCGCCGGCGCCGGTGACGTCGAGGAGGAGGGCGACGGCCTGCCGCACGTTCTTGGAGACGATGTCGGCGTCCATGCGGATACGGGCGGAGACGGTGGCGTCGGGACCGCTGCGGGAGTGCATGGCGGCGGTGAGATCACGGACGGAGCGGTCGACGTGCAGGCGAGCCCCGTCGATGAGGCCGGAAGCGCGGGCGACGGCGACCTGGACGGCGGGGGAGTCGACGGCCCGGCGGTACTCGGTGCCGATGATCGGCCCACGCCGCCGCACCAGGTCGATGGCGTGGCCCAAGGCGGCGTCGGCCATGCCCAGCACGGGACCGATGCCGATCATCGGCAACAACGCCCAGATCGGCACGCTGGACCACGGCACGTCGGGCCGCTCGGCGGCGTAGCCGGCCACGGTGGCCCGGGCCAACGAGAGCATCCGCCGCTCGGGCACGAAAACGTTTTCGGCGACCACGGTGTCGCTGGCGGTGCCCTGCATCCCGCTCACGGACCAGGTGTGCACGATCCGCGTCTCCCGAGTCGGCACGAGCGCCTGTACGGGCCCACCGCCGACGGGCACGCCGAGCAGCACCCACTGGGCGTGCCGCACCCCGGAAGCCGGTCGCCACTGTCCGGAAACCCGCCACCCGCCGGGCACCCGCTCGGCGGTCGAGGTCGGGGCCATCACGCTGGCCACCGCGGTGAGCGGATTATCACCCCATACTTCGGCCCGTACTTCGTCATCTAGCAAGGCCGTCAGCGCGCAGCCGGCGGACAGGATCATCGCCACCCACGCGCTGGACCCGCAGCCACGGCCGAGCGCGGCGAACACCTCGACGGCGGTCGCCAACTCGACCTGCTTACCCGGTGCGAACACGGAAAACATCCCGGCCTCGGCCAACGCGCCGGCATGCACGACGTCACCGGACCGCTCGGTCTCGGCTGCCTGCTCGGCCAACAGCGGCGCCAGTTCGCGTGCGCGCGCAACAAGATCGTTCACCACGTCACCCAGTGTGCCCGAAGGGGCAGCCCGGAACGACGAACGGCGCTCACCTCGTCAGAGGTGAGCGCCGCTCGGGTGGGAGAGCGTCAGGTGGTCAGAGTGCTGCACTGCCCGGCGGCGGGGCCGCCGACGGTGTCGGCGAGGCCGTTGTCGGCCGGCGCCGGGGTGTTCCCGGTGCAGGCCAGCGGACCACCGACAGTAGTCGCGGTGACCACCGCGCCGGCGTTGTTGGTGAGCGACACCGGACCGTCGACACGGGCGGTCTCGATGCTGGTCTCACCGGTGGTGCCGACGATGCTCACCGGACCCGACACGTGCGTGCCGAGCAGGACGACGGCCGCCGCACCCGAAGCCGACACCGGACCGCCGATGGCGCCGCCGAAGGCGTACAGCGACGCGCCGGGCGACACGGTGACGGGCCCGTTGACCGTGCCGGTCACGCAGGTCACGCCCTTGACGGTCAACGGCCCGTTCACGGTCCCGTCGATCGTGGTGGCGCACACCGGGTTCGGCTTGCCGAGAAGCTCCACTTCGGACAGTGTGCCGGTGGTCTCCAGCCGGTAGTAGTTGTACCGGCCGGCCTTGCCGACGCTGAACGCCTTGGTCTGCCTCGCATCCGTGAACTTGACCCCGGACCGCTGGTCGATCGTCGTCCACGTGGTGCCGTCGTAGGAACCCTTCAGTGCCCACGAAGCAGGCGCGGCAGCGGCCTGCGAACCCGACGTCAGCGTGTACATCTGCACCGGCTGCTTCGGGTCGGACGGCTGCACCGACACCGCGCCGTCCACAGTGGACTGCGTGTTCGACGTGTTGTCGAACAGCGCCCCCTGCTTGGGATCGGTCAGGTCGTGCAACGGCTGCGCCACGGCGTCGCCCTTGGTGATCGACACCGGCGCGTCGCCAGAGCCGGTGCCCCACTTCGACGGGTTGGGGCCCATGTCGAAGTCGAGCGTGCCGCCGGCGGCCAGCAGGCTGCTGGGCAGCGACGTCTTGGCGTACGCCTTGCCGTTGACCTTCAGCCCCTGCACGTACACGTTCTTGGCGTTGTTCTTGGGCGCGTTGACGACCAGCGACTTGCCGTTCTCCAGGTGGATGGTCGCCTTGGTGAACAGCGGGGAGCCGATCGCGTAGTCGCCGCTGCCCATGGCCAGCGGGTAGAAGCCCAGCGCGCCGAAGATGTACCACGCGGACATCTCGCCGTTGTCCTCGTCGCCCGGGTAGCCCTGGCCGTTCTCGCTGCCGGTGTACAGCCGCGACAACGCCTCCCGCACGTACGCCTGCGTCTTGTACGGCTGACCGGCGTAGTCGTACATGTAGAGAATCCCGTGCGACGGCTGGTTGCTGCCGCCGTACTGGCCCATCCGCACGTCACGCGCTTCCAGCATCTCGTGGATCACGCCACCGTACGAGCCGGTGAACTTGGCCGTCTCCGGAGTGCTGAAGAACGTGTCCAGCTTGGCCGCGAGCTTGTCCTTGCCGCCGTACAGGTTCGCCAGACCCTGGCCGTCCTGCGGCACCGAGAAGGCCATGTTCCAGCCGTCGGTCTCGGTGTAGTCGCCGCCCCACACCCGCGGGTCGTAGCTCGCGGCCGGAGTGTGCTCGCTGCCGTCGGGGTTGCGGCCCTGGAAGAAGTTCACCGACGGGTCGAACAGGTTCACGTAGTTCTGGGCCCGGTTCAGGAAGTACGTGTAGTTGTCGGCGTACTCCTGCCGGCGCGGGTCATTGGACTTCGCCTTGTCCAGCAACGCCTTCGACATCTGCGCGATGCCGTAGTCGTTGACGTAGCCCTCCATCGCCCACGAGAAGCCCTCGCCGGTGGCGGTCGAGGTGTAGCCGAGGAAGTTGGACGTGTCCAGCCCCTTGCGGCCGACGCCGGAGCTGGTCGGCGCGACGGTGGCGTTCTTCACCGCGGCGTCGTAGGCCGCCTGCACGTCGAAGTTGTTGATGCCCTTGACGAACGCGTCCGCGAAGGCCACGTCCGAGCTGGTGCCGGTCATCAGGTCGGCGTAGCCGGGCGAGGACCAGCGGGAGGTCCAGCCGCCGTCCTTGTACTGGTTGACGAAGCCGTCGATCATCTTGCCTTCCATCGACGGCGTCAGCAGCGAGTAGGCCGGCCAGGTGGTGCGGGCGGTGTCCCAGAAGCCGTTGTTCACGTACATGGTGCCGTCGGAGATCTTGGCCCCGGTCTGCGTCGGCGTGTTCGCGCCGACCAGCGGCGACACCGGGCTGGCGTACTGGTACTTGGGGCTGGCCGTGGTGCCGGTGTTCTCGTACGCCTCGTTGGGGTACAGGAAAAGCCGGTACAGGTTGGAGTACAGCGTCACCAGCTGGTCCTGGCTGGCGCCGTCGACCGTGATGACGCCCAGTTGCTTGTCCCACGCCTGCTGCGCCCGGGCCCGCACCGCGTCGAACGTGTCGCTGCCCGAGATCTCCTGCTCCAGGTTCTTCTTGGCCTGGTCGACGGAGATCAGCGAGGTGGCGATGCGCATCGTGACGGTCTTGTCCGCGCCGGTGTCGAACTGGAAGTAGCCGGTCACGTTGTCCCGACCGGTGCCGGTGATCTTCGCGCCCGCCGTCACCGGCTTGTCGAAGGTGGCGTACACGAACATCCGCGTCGCGCCGGTCGACAGTCCACTTCGGACGTCGGAGTAGCCGGTGGCCACACCGTCGGCCGGGTCGAGGGTCAGCCCGCCGTTGTTGTTGACGTTGTCGAAGTCCACGACGGACTGGTCGCCGGTGAAGGTGAACCGGAACATCGCGGCGTGGTCGGTCGGCGTGATCTCGGTGCGCATCCCGTTCTGGAACTTGACCGAGTAGTAGTCCGGCTGCGCGATCTCGTCGTTGTGGCTGAAGTACAGTGCGCGGCCGCCGCGGTCGGCGCTGGCGGCGGTGCCCGGCATCACCTGGAACGTCTGCCGGTCACCCATCCACGGGCTCGGCTCATGGCTGACCGCGAAGGACTGCACCGGGGTGAGGTTCTGCGCGTTGTTGTTCTTGGCGTACTGGTAGATCCAGTCCTGGGAGCCGCCGTTGGTCATCGGCGTCCAGAAGTTGAAGCCGTGCGGCACGGCGGTGGCCGGGAAGTTGTTGCCACGCGAGAAAGAGCCGCTGGCGTTGGTGCCGCGCACCGTGCTGACGTAGTCGCTCAGGTGCGTGTGGCTCGGCTGCGCCGGGTTGCCGGCGATGCTGATGTCGTCGATCCAGCCGCCGAACGCGCCCGGCCCGGTCGGCTTGTCGTAGCCGATCAGGATGCGCTTGATCGTCTTGCCGGCGGCGACCGTGCCGATCGTCGACGCGATGTGGTTCCACTGGTTGGTGTACAACGACTTCGACGCGCCCTGGCCCTGCGGCGAGAGCGTGAAGCCGTGCTGGTCGAGCGCGCCGAGCCGGCTCAGGTAGGTGCCGTCGGAGAAGGCCAGGTCGACCGCCGCGTACGTGCTGGTGTACTGGGCGTCGTCGCCGATCAGGTCGGGGAAGATTTGGTACGACAGCTGGGTGTCCTTGGCGACGGCCAGGTCGACGTCGAAGATCTTGTTGTACGAGTAGGCATGCCCGTCGCCGAGGTGGCTGCCGGCGTAGCGGAACGAGCGCACGCCCGTGAAGCCGACGTTGGCCTTGGAGTTGTAGCCGCCGGTCGGACCCTTGCCGGCGAAGCTGCGCATGGTCGGCGCCGGCGGGGTGTCGCCGACCTTCTCGATCAGCTGCACCTCGGCCAGCTGCACGATCGGGTCGCCGTGGTTCTGCGTGATGTCCAGCCGGTAGTACAGGTACGCGGTGGTGTTGGCCAGCGGGTACGACTTGGTCTGCTGCCGGCTCTCGAAGCTCTGCCCGGTCTGGGTGTCCAGCGTCGTCCAGGACTTGCCGTCCTGGGAGCCGGACAGTGTCCAGTTCTGCGGGTCACGGCCGGGCGCGTCATTGGCCGAGGCCAGCGCGTACTGCACGATCGCGATCGGCTCGGACAGCTGGAACTGGGCCCAGCCGGTGCTGGTGAAGGTCAGCCACTTGGTGTTGACGTTGCCGTCGACCAGGTTCTCCTTGACCTCGCCGGCGCCGTCGTTCTCCGCGTTGGCCTGGACGTCGACAACCTTGTCATCGACGTTGCCGGGAATGGTCGTCGCGTCGGCCCCGTTGACACCGCTGGCCCGCGGCGTGCCCGACGCGTCCGTTTCGACGGTGTCGGTCCAGTTCGGCTGGGGTTGGCCGGCCTCGAAAGACGAGGAGAAATCGGTGGCGCCCGCGGCGGACGCCACCGCTGGGACAGTTGCTGTGAGCCCTGCTATCAATGCCGTGCTGAGCAGCAGTAACCACAGTCGTCTCATGACGTCGAACCCTCCCGGAGCGCCGTTGCCAGGGCGACAGCTCAACCGGGTGTGACATCGATGTCAAGAATCTGTCCGGTTTCCTGTCCGTCCGTTACTTCTTCTTGAGGTACGGCAGCAGACCGGCCTCGATCACCGCGTCGGACAACGGTTTGCCCACCTCGGCAAGGCGATTCACGCCGGCTTCGCCGAGCACCGCGTAGGCTGGCTCGGCCAGTTGGTCGGTCAGGTCCTCGACGCGCTGGCGCATCGTTCGGCCCTCCTCGGTGAGCCCGAGTTCCTCGCCCTGCGCCACGATTCCGCGCTCCTGGAGCCCGGCGACAGCCTCGGACCACTGCTCTTCGCTCCACTGGCGCGAGCCGCGCAGCGCCTTGGCCGGCAGGTAACCCGTCGCCGCGTGCACGACCAGGGCCTCGATGCCGGTCAGCTCGGCCGTGAGCAGAGCGGCCAGGTGGCCGTCGCCGCGGTACTCCCGCAGCAGCGTCTGGGCGTGGAACAGCTGGAGGTGCGGCTCGGTCGGCCACGGCAGGGTGGCGTGCGCCGCGAACAACGGCCGGCCCTCCAGTCGCTTGCAGGCCGCCTCGGCCGCCTTGCGGGTCAGCGCCGCCGTTTCGACCAGGGCGTCGGAATCGATCAAGTCGCCCAGGCCCCGGCGCAGCGCGGCGTCCGCCGCTTCCAGCCGGGCGGTCAGCACCTGGTCCGGCGTGACCTTCTCCCATACGCCCACCATGCTGCGGCGTACGAACTCCGGGTTGAAGTTGTAGAAGGTGGCGATGACCGTCTCGGCCGAGGCCTCCCCGAACGCCGCCGACCGGGAGGCGAAGTAGCCGGCGCCGGCCTCCAGGCCCAGCGCCGCGAAGCGCTGCTGCGCCTCCGGCACGAAGTAGATGAAGCCGTGCAGCGGCTCGATGGCCTGCCACGCCCTGCGCCCCAGCGTCATGGGATGGGTCCTCCGTGTGTGATGTCCATACCGACCGGTCGGTCTCACTCTATCGGAGGTTTCTGCCGTTTACCCCGGGCGATCTCGGTGGCCAGCGCGTCCAGCGGCTGCCGCCAGAACCGGCGGTAGCGGTCCAGCCAGCCGTCGATCTCCCGCAGCGGCGTCGGGTCCACGGCGTAGAGGCGGCGCGTGCCGTCGGCCCGGACCGTGGTGAAGCCGTTCTCCCGCAACACCCTCAGATGCTGGGATACCCCCGGCTGGGAGATGCCGAACTCCTCCCGGATGACCGTGGTGAGCTGGCCGGAGCTGAGCTCCCCGTCGGCCAGCAGCTCCAGGATGCGGCGGCGGACCGGGTCGCCGAGGACGTCGAACGCGTGCACCCCCCGACCCTGCACCGCCCGCTTATATAACGCAACACCGATACTTCGCTCCACCTGAGTGGCTCAGTTGGCCCCTGAAGCCAACTGAGCCACTCACGTGGGCCCAGCCGTCCTACGTGAGTGGCTCACTTGCGCGCTGAAGCCAACTGAGCCACTCAGGTAGGGAAAGGGGGCGCTGCTCCGAACGGGTGACGTCGGGGAAATTGTTAGAGAACTTTCCTAACAATATTGACGGGAGCCGCCCGCCGGGCGGAATCTTCCTGCACCCCGCCGCCGCGTCCGCCCTGACCCCGGAGGCACCATGAGTCGGCGCAGACTCGCCACGTCCGTGGCGACTGCCATCCTCGTTGCCCTGTCCGCGCTGGCCGCGCTGCTGAGCAGCACCACGGCGTCGGCGGCGACGACCGATCAGACGTTCCTGACCTTCTACGGCTGGTGGGACAACACCCCGCCGGGTGGCGACATCTCGTACCCGCAGATCCACGACACCGCCGGCGGTGTCGGCAGCTACGACGACCCGATCACCTTCGCCACCGACACCGGCGAGTACAAGGCCGGCACCAAGGTGTGGGTGCCGCGGGTGCGCAAGTACTTCATCATGGAGGACAGCTGCGAGGAGTGCAGCGCCGACTGGAACGGCAAGGGCCCCAACGGCGGCCCCAAGCTGCACCACATCGACCTGTGGCTGGGCGGCAAGGGCGGCAGCGCGATGGACGCCATCGACTGCGAAGACGCCCTCACCCACTACAACTCCGACAACACGCCGACGCTCGAGCCGGTGGTGGTCAACCCGCCGTCGAACGAGGACTACGACTCGACGCCGATCTTCAACATCAACACCGGCGCCTGCTACGGCGGCGCCAAGCCGAACACCACCGTCGGCTCGTACAAGAACAACTCGACCGGCCTGTGCATCGACGACCCCGGCAACAGCTCGTCGTCCGGCACCACGCTGAAGATGGCCGCCTGCAACGGTTCCGCCGAGCAGACCTTCACCTTCCACGGCGCGTTCCTGGTCATCAACAACCTGTGCGCGACGATCTCCGGCAGCACGGTGAAGCTGGGCAAGTGCGACGGCGGGCCGAACAGCCAGCTGTCGATCAACCCGGACGGCACCATCAACGACATCCAGAGCGGCAAGAAGTGCTTCCGTGACGCCAGCGGCACGTTGGGCACCGGCAGCTGCTCGGGCACGGTCAGCAAGTGGACCTTCAGCCCGGCCGGCCAGGCCGGCCTGAGCGTCGCGGTGAACCCGGCGTCGGCCACGGTCAAGCCCGGCGCCTCGACGACCGCCACGGTGGCGGTCACCGGGGGAACGGGCAGCGTGGCGCTGTCGGCGACCGGCGTGCCGGCCGGCGTTTCCGTGTCGTTCAACCCCGCTTCCGTTTCCGGCAGCGGGAATTCCACCATGACCGTGGCCGCGTCGGACACCGCGAAGTCCGGCACGTTCACCGTGGTCGGCACCAACGGCTCGGACACCAAGTCGGCGACGTTCGCCCTCACGGTGAGCACCGGCGGCGGCACGAGCACGTTGCTGTCGCAGGGAAAGACCGCGACTTCGTCCTCAGTGGAGTCCAGCACCTACGCGCCGGCCAAGGCGTTCGACGGCAACCTGACCTCGACCCGGTGGGCCAGCAAGGAAGGCTCGAACTCGGAGTGGCTCCAGGTCGACCTGGGCGCCGGCCACAGCGTGACCGAGGTCAAGCTGACGTGGGAGGCGGCGTACGGCAAGTCGTACGCCATCCAGACCTCCGACGACGGCAGCAACTGGACCACGATCTACAGCACCACCACCGGCAACGGCGGAACCGACGATCTCACGGGATTGGCGGGATCCGGCCGGTACGTGCGGATGAACGGCGTCGCCCGGGGCACGAGCTACGGCTACTCTCTGTACGAGATGCAGGTCTACGGGTCCTAAGTGCACAGTTGGGTGCCTGTTGGTCCCTGCTCGGCGGCATGCGCGCGGCTACCCTGATTTGGTGGGGGTAGCCGCTGCGCCAGCCGAGGAGTAACCGCGTTGCCCGAGTACCTCATCTCCCAGTTCGATCCGCGCGGCGAGCGGGCCGACCAGCTCGCCGCCGTGCGGAACGAGTACCGCTACACCATGGACTTCGGGTTCCCGGTGTCCTCCACGCTCGGCGCCGACCACGAGCCGGTCGCGGCCTGGCAGCTCAAGGCGCTGGCCAAGCAGGAGGAGCTGCGGCTGAACCTGCTGCGGCTCAAGCGCCAGGGCAAGTGGAACTTCGTCAACGACCTCCAGCCGCTGGCCCCGCACAAGCTGGCCACCATGGTGCGGGCCGGCGACATGGGCGGCATCGTCGAGTACTTCATGCCGCTGCCCGGCGGCGTCACCGGCGACCACGCCGACAAGACGATCAAGGCATTCCAGGACGTGTTCGCCCGCGTCGAGCAGCCGCCGGCGACCGCCGACTTCGAGTCGGACGAGTACTTCGCCGAGGTCATGGTGGCCGGGCCGGACCCGACCCGGCTGGTGCGGATGGACCGCGTGCCGGGCAAGTTCCCGCTCACCACCGCCCACCTGGGTGAGGACCTGGACCAGGCCGTCGCGGCCGGCCGGGTGTACTGGATCGACTACGAGGCAATGTCCGCTTTGGACAATGGCACCCATCCGCAGTCGCCCAAGTACATGTACGCGCCGATGGTCGCGTTCGTGGTGCCGCGCGGCGGCGGTCCGCTCAAGCCGTTCGCGATCCAATGTGGACAGGACCCGGCCGGTCGGGACATCTACACGCCGGCCGACGGCTATTCGTGGAAGCTGGCCCGCAACTGCGTGCTGGCCGCGCACAACACGTACCACGAAGTGTTGACACACCTGGGTTTCACCCATCTGATGAGTGAACCGGTGCTGATCGCGGCCGTGCGCAACCTCGCGGCCAACCACCCGGTGGCGGTGCTGCTGCGGCGGCACTTCGAAGGCACCATGTCGATCAACAAGCTGGCCGTCGAGCTGCTGATCCAGCCCGGGCGGGCGGTGGAGTACCTGATCGGCTCCGACCTGAAGAGCACCTACCCGTGGCTGGCCGAGCAGCGGGCCAAGCGGTCGTTCCGCGACAACTACCTGCCGACGAAACTGGCCGCCGCCGGCACGGACAGTGTTTCGGCGTTGCCGCACCACCCGTACCGGGACGACGGCCTGCTGGTGTGGAACTCCATCTACCGCTGGGTCAGCGACTTCGTCGGCGGCTACTACAAGTCCGATGTGGACGTTGCCGGCGACTTCGAGCTCCAGGCCTGGGCGGCCGAGGTGGCCTCGGCCGACGGCGGGCAGGTGCGCGACTTCGGGGCGACGCCCGGGCAGATCCTGGACCGCAACGATCTCGTCGAGATCCTGACCATGGTCATCTGGACGGCCGGGCCGCAGCACGCGGCGGTGAACTTCACGCAGGCCGACCACATGGCGTTCCTGCCGGCCAACCCCCTGGCCGGCTACACCGAGGAGCCCAAGGGATTGGGGCACGGCGAGGCCGACTGGCTGGCCAACCTGCCGCCGCTGGACGTCGCCGTGCAGCAGTTCTGCGTGATGACCTTCCTCGGGTCGGTGCACCACGGCACGCTCGGCGACTACGGCTCCGACTTCGCCGACAGCGCCGTTTCCGCCTCGCACAAGCGTTTCCGCGCCGACCTGGCCGCCGTGGAGGACGAGATCACGACCCGCAACCGCCGTCGGTCCCGGGCCTACACCTACCTTCAGCCGTCACTGATCCCCAACAGCACCAATATCTAGACCGGGTTCAGGTACACCCACTTGCCGTCCTCCCGCACGAAGCGGCTGCGTTCATGCAGGACACCGCCGACATAGGAGGCGTCGAACTCCACGACGCCTTCCTTGTCGAACAGGCCGCCCTTGTCGCGGTCGACGATCGACAGCCCCGTCCACTCCGTGTCGTCCAGCGTGAGTCGGCGGGGCTTCGTCGTGCTGTGCCACGTGCGCAGCAGGTACTTGCTGTCGCCCACGACGAACGCCGCGTAGCGGGAGCGCATCAGCAGCTCCGCCGTCGGCGCGTTGCCGCCCCGGTGGAAGCGCCCGCAGCAGTCGTCGTAGAGGGCGTTGAGCCCACAAGGACACATCATGTGAGGCATTGTCCCGGGCAGTGCGGCCAATGCACTCAGCCCCGGCCCACCCGACTGGCACATGCGGTCCGGATGTGCCGCTGAGCGGCAAGTATGACGCGCATGTGACATTCGAAAGTGTCTGAGAACGGATTTCGGTGTGTCGGTAAGCGGGACTCGCGGGGGTGGGGGGCGTTGACATGTGACCATTTGGTCACCTATTCTCGTTCATGTGACCGAGGACGACGACCGCGTGTTCAAGGCGCTCGCCGACCCGACTCGCCGCTTCCTGCTCGACCTGCTGTTCGTCCGTGACGGGCAGACCCAGTCCGAGCTGGAAGGCGAGCTGGCGATGAGCCGGTTCGGCGTGGCCAAGCACCTCAAGGTGCTGGAGGAGGCCGGGCTCGTCGTCACGCGTCGGGTCGGCCGGGAGAAGCATCACCACCTCAATCCCGTCCCGATCCGTCTCATCCACGACCGCTGGATCGACAAGTACACCGAGCCCCGCATCACGGCGCTCACCGAACTGAAGGCCCAGCTCGAAAGCGAGGAGTGAACCATGAGCGTGCAGGTCAACCGGGTGTTCATCAACGCGAAGCCGCAGCAGGTGTGGGACGCCATCACCCAGCCGGAATTCAACGACAAGTACGCCTATCGTTGCGTCAGCGAGTACGAACTCCGAGTTGGTGGCGCGTTCCGGGCGCTGGCCAGCAAGGAGATGCTCGACCACGGCGCGCCCGAGGTGGTCATCGACGGCGAGGTGATCGAGTGCGATCCGCCGCGCCGCCTGGTCCAGACCTGGCACGCCAATTTCAGTCCCGAGATCGCCGCCGAGGCCGCCGGCACGCTCACCTGGGAGCTGGAGGAGCAGTACGGCTCCACCCGCCTGACCGTCACCCACGAGACCACCGACGCGCCGCTGACCGCCGCCATGACCAGCGGCGACGTCCAGGACGCCGGTGGCGGCTGGCCGTACCTGCTCAGCGACCTGAAGACGTTCGTCGAGACCGGCGCGCCGATGGGTGGCTGAGCCTGTCAGGTTTTCGGCGGCCCACTCGTCATAGCGGTACAGACAACGTTTCGGGGGTGGGCCGAATGAGAATCACGGTGGTGGCGGCGACGGGCGGCATCGGGCGGTGCCTGGTCGACCAGGCGCTGGCGGCGGGGCACGAGGTCACGGCGGTGGTCCGTGATCCGAGCAGGGTGTCGATGGAGGTGCGCACGGTCCGGGTCGACCTGTCCGACGCGGATCCGTCCGACCTGGAGAAGGCGGTCGACGGGGCCGACGCCGTGCTGTCCGGCCTCGGCCCCCGCAACGCGAAGCTGGCCGGGATCACCTCGGCCGGCACCCGGTCTCTACTGGCGGCGATGCGGGCGACCGGGGCGCGCCGGCTGAGCGTGGTGAGCGCCGCGCCGGTGTCGACCACGCCGTCGCCGGACCGGCCGCATCCGCCGCGGCACGATGCCGGCGAGGGCGTGATCATGCGCAACGTGCTCACGCCGCTCGTGCGGCGGGCCTTCTACGACCACTACCTGGACCTGGCCGTGATGGAGGACCTGCTGCGGGCCAGCGGCCTCGACTGGACCTCCGTCCGGCCGCCGCGGCTCACCGACAAGCCGCTGACCGGGCATTACCGCACCGCGATCGACCAGAACCTCCGCGGCGGCGCGTTCATCCCGCGGGCCGATGTCGCCCATTTCATGCTGGCCTCGATCGCCGACCGGGCGACCTTCGGTCAGGCGATCGGCATCGCCACCTGAGTCGGCCGCAGCACCCGGTCGAAGCCGACGTACCGGCGTGGGCCGGTGAGCTCGAGGGACAGTGTGCTCACCATGTCCACACTGGACCGTCCAATGCGGAGCTCGACCGTGCCGGGATCAACCTGCCGTCGGCCGGAAAGTCCGGTGTAGCAGGTGAGATCGGCGTGCAGGTCGAAGTCGACGCGGGTGGTGCCGCCGGGTGGCAGGGTGACACGGGAGCAGGCGATGAGCTGCTGCACGGGTCGGACGACCTCGGCCACGGGGTCGTGCAGGTAGACCTGGACGACCTCGGTCGCCGGGCGGTCGTGGTCGTTGCGCAAGGTCACCGACAGGCGGCACACGCCGTCGGTGGGCCAGGACGGCGAGCAGTCGGCGTCGAGCCAGGTGACGGGGGTGTAGCCGAGCCCGTGCCCGAAAGGGAACAGGGGGGTCGGATCGACGCTGCTCACGTCGGTCCGCCGGCCCAGGGAGGGGGCCAGGTAGGTGGAAGGGTGGCCGGCGCCGGTGCGCGGAAAGCTCACCGGCAGCCGGCCGGAGGGGTCGACCCGCCCGCTGAGCACGTCGGCGAGCGCGGTCGACCCCTCCTCCCCGGGCAGGAAACCGCAGAGGATGGCGGCCAGGCGGTCCGCCTGCCGGGAGATCTCGTAGGGCCGGCCGACCAGCAGCACCAGCACGACCGGCTTGCCGGTGCCGAGCACGGCTTCCAGCAGCTCTTCCTGCCGGCCGGGAAGTCGCAGGTCGGCAACGTCGCAGCCCTCGCCGGACGTGCCGGCGCCGAACATGCCGGTCCGGTCGCCGAGCACGACCACGCAGCAGTCGGCATCCTCGGCGGCGGCCACCGCTTCGGCGATGCCGGCGTCGTCGCCGCCGAGCACGGGGCAGCCCTGGGCGTAAGTAACGGTGTAGTCGTTACTCAGCGCTTCCACCACGGTCGGCGCCGAAACCCCAAGGGGCACATCGGGATGGTGCACGCCGACATGCACGGGGAACGAGTAGCAGCCCATCACGGCGTGCCGCTCGTCGGCCCGCGGCCCGATCACGGCGAGCCGCGCGCCGGGAGAAAGCGGAAGAATATCGTTCTGTAGCAGCACGATCGACTGGCGGGCGAGGTCGAGCGCCAGCGCGCGGGAGGCGGCGGGGTCGAGGTCGACGGGGCCGTCGGGCTCGGGGGAGTAGTCGTCGTCGAGCAGGCCGAGCTGCCATTTCTGGGTCAGCACCCGGGAAACCGCGCGGTCGATCAGTCCGATGTCGACGGTGCCGGCGTCGATCGCGGCCAACAGCGGTTCGCCGTAACAGTTCACGGTCGGCAGCTCGACGTCGATCCCGGCCCGCAAGGCGAGGCCGGCGGCATCGGCGGCCGTCTGCGCGATGCCGTGCAGGGTCTGGAGGAAAGAGATCGCGAAGTAGTCGGCCACGACCGTGCCATCGAAGCCGTACTCGTCGCGAAGTCGCTGTGTCAGCAGGGATTCGTCCGCTGCGGCCGGGACACCGTCGTTGTCAGTGTAGGCGTTCATCACCGACCGGGCCCCGTCCTTCAGCGCCGCCTCGAACGGCGGCAGCAGCACGTCGGCCAGCTCACGCGGGCCGATGGACACCGGCCCGAAGTTGCGGCCGGCCCGTGACGACGAATAGCCGGCGAAGTGCTTCAACGTGGCGACCACGCCGGCGGACTCCAGGCCGCGCACGTAGGCACCGCCGATCAGGCCGACCAGGAACGGATCCTCGCCGATGGTCTCCTCGACCCGGCCCCAGCGCAGGTCCCGAACCACGTCCAGCACCGGCGCCAGCCCCTGGTGCACGCCGGCCGTCCGCATGGTCTGCCCGATCGCCGCCCCCATGTGTTCGACCAGCACAGGGTCGAAGGTCGCGCCCCAGCACAGCGGCGACGGGAAAATCGTTGCCTGCCAAGCGGTCAGCCCGGTGAGGCACTCCTCGTGCACCATGGCCGGGATGCCGAACCGGTTGGCCTCCATGATCTGCCGCTGGCTGCGTGCCACGGCTCGTGCGCCGAGGTTGGGTTCCACCGGCCGCGTGCCGAACGCCCTGGTCAGCTGACCGATGCCGTGCTTGATCGAGGCATCGAAGTCGACCGGTTCGACCGCCATGTCGTGCTGGTGCGGCGCGACCCCGCCGCCCTCGTCCACGCCGACCCAGATGCTCTGCAACTGGGCCACTTTCTCCTCGACGGTCATCCGCGCCAGCAGGTCGCGGACCCGGTCCGGCGGCTCTACCGCGGGGCGCATGCCGACCCCCGCACCACGAGGTGGGTGTCCAGCGTGACGTGCGTCTTGTCGAGCTCGTCGCCGCGCATCAGCCGCACCAGCATCTCGATCGCCTGCCGGCCCATGATCTTGATCGGCTGGTTCACGGTGGTCAGCGGCGGCGAGTTCAGCGCCGACTCCGGGATGTTGTCGAAGCCGACCACCGACAGGTCCTCCGGCACGCGCAACCCGAGCGACCGGGCCGTGTCCACGGTGACCATGGCCGAGGTGTCATTGGCCGCGAACACCGCAGTTGGTGGCGTGTGGTGCGACAAAAGCCGCTTTGCTGCCGCCGCCGACACCACGGCGTCGTAGTCGCCCGGCTGCACCAGCTCCTCGTCCACCGGCACGCCCGCGTCGGCCATCGCCTCCCGGAAGCCCCGCTCGCGCAGCCGCGCCGACTGGAGGTCCTCCCGCCCGGTCAGCAGGGCGATTCGCCTGTGCCCCAAGGAAAGCAGGTGCTCGGTGGCCAGCCGCGCGCCGCGCAGATTGTCGGAATCGACGGTCGGCAGCCCGGACGGGCCGGTGTGCGGGTCGACGGCCACCACCGGGGCGTCGAAGCGCACGTCGAGCACGCTGGGCGTGACCAGCACGGCCCCGTCGACCAGGGTCCCGGACAGCCGCGACAGGTAGCGCCGCTCCCAGCCCAGCTTGTCGCCGGTGCGGCCGCCGGCCGAGTAGACGACCAGCTCGTAGCCGGTGTCCCGGATCGCGTCGGCCGCTCCGCGCAGCAGCTCGGTGCTGAACGGCTCGATGTCGGCGACCAGGATGCCGATCACGTTGGTCCGGTGGTTGCGCAGGCTCTGCGCCACCAGGCTGGCCTCGTAGCCCAGCTCGGCGATGACCGCGCGGACCCGCGCCATGGTGTCGGCCGACACCCCGTAGCGGTCGTTGATGACCTTGGAGACGGTCGCCACCGACACGCCGGCGGCGGCCGCGACGTCCCGGATGGTGACCCGTGAGCTTGGCTGCACGGGCCCGACGCTACCCGTGTAAAACGTTATCGACAACGATTGACACGAGGTCCGGGCCACTCCAGACTCAGGCACCAATTCGGGCTCTGCCGCCCGGTCCAGCTCGGCCGACGTCGTCAGGAGTGGACCAGTCATGCGAAGCATCCGGCTGTGCGCCGCCGTGGTCGCGGCGCTGCTCGTCGCCGCGTGCGGCTCGTCGGGAACCACCGGTTCCGGCGCGCTCACCTGGTGGCACAACGGCACCTCCGACCCGCTCAAGAGCCTGTGGCAGTCGGTGGCCGACGGCTATCACGCCGCGCACCCGGACGTCACGATCTCCATCGATCCGATCCAGAACGAGCAGTTCCAGACCAAGGTGCCGCTGGCCCTGCAGTCCGACTCGCCGCCCGGCCTCTACCAGCAGTGGGGTGGCGGCGGCGAGGCCAGCCAGATCAAGTCCGGCAAGGTGCTCGACCTGACCTCGTCGGTGTCGAGCTGGATCGGCCCGCTCGGCAAGGCCGCCGAGGGCTGGCAGGTCGACGGCAAGCAGTACGGCGTGCCCTTCGACCTGCACGTGGTCGGCTTCTGGTATCGCAAGGACCTGTTCCAGAAAGCGCAGATCACCACCCCGCCCGCGACCATGGCCGACTTCTACACCGACATCGACAAGCTGCGGGCCGCCGGCGTCACGCCGGTCGCCATCGGCAGCAAGGACCGCTGGCCGGACGCGTTCTACTGGGACTACTTCGCGGTCCGCGAGTGCTCGACCGACGTGGTCAAGCAGTCGATCAAGGCGCAGAAGCTGGACGACCCGTGCTGGCGCAAGGCCGGCGACGACCTCACCGCGCTGCTGGCCAGGAAGCCGTTCCAGGAGGGCTTCCTCGGCACCCCGGCCCAGCAGGGCGCCGGCAGTTCGGCCGGCATGGTGGCCAACGGGCAGGCGGCGATGGAGTTACAGGGCGACTGGGAACCCGGCACCATGGCCGCGCTCACCGAGGACAAGGACTTCGCCAGCAAGCTCGGCTGGTTCCCGTTCCCGACGATCGAGGGCGGCGCCGGCGACCCGGGCGTCACGTTGGGCGGCGGCGACGGTTTCTCGTGCACCACCGCGGCCCCGCCGTCCTGCCCGGACTTCCTGAAGTACATCGACGGCGCCGAGGTGCAGACGAAGCTGGCCGCCGCCGGCATCGGCCTGCCGGTCAACCCGGACGCCGCCAGCGCGCTGAAGGATCCGACGCTGCGACAGGTCTTCGACTTCAGCCGCAAGGCGACCTACATCCAGACCTACCTGGACATCGCGTTGCCGACCAGTGTCGGGCAAGCGCTCGACGACGCCATCGCCAACTTCGTGGCGGGCAAGGGCACCCCGGCCAGCGTCGCGGCAACGGTCGGCCAGGCGGCGACGGGGGACAGGTGAGGCGCCGGCTCGAACTGGCCCTGCTGCTCGGCCCCGCGCTGCTGCTGTTCGTCGGCTTCGTGCTCGTGCCGATCATCGTCGCCGCGTACTACAGCCTCTACGACTGGCAGGGTTTCGGCGCGCTGACCGACTTCGTCGGCCTCGGCAACTACTGGGATGTGCTGGGCGGCAACGTCTTTCAGGGCGCCGTCGGGCACAACCTGGTGATCGTGGTGTTGTCGCTGGTCGTGCAGCTGCCGGTCAGCGTGGCAATTGCCTTGCTGCTCAACCGAAAGCTCCGTGGGCGGGCAGCACTGCGGCTGATCGTGTTCGCGCCGTACGTGCTGTCCGAGGCCACCACCGCGGTGATCTGGCTGCTCATCCTGCAGCCCGGCGGCTTCACCGACCAGGCGCTGACCTTCCTCGGCCTGCACGGCGTCATCCACCAGTGGCTCGCTGATCCGCAGGTGGTGCTGTTCACACTGTTCGCCGTGATCACGTGGAAGTACCTCGGCTTCGGCATCATCCTGCTGCTCGCCGGCCTCCAGGGCATTCCCCCCGAGCTCCTCGAGGCCGCCGCCCTCGACGGAGCGTCGGCCGGGCAGGCCGTCCGCCGCGTCGTGCTTCCCTTGCTGGGACCCACCATCCGCATCTGGATCTTCCTCAGCGTGATCGGCTCGCTCCAGGTCTTCGACATCGTCTGGATCATGACCCTGGGCGGGCCGGCCAACGCCTCCACCACCATGGCCACCTACCTCATCGACCACGGCTTCAAGCGCTACGAGTTCGGCTACGGCAGCGCCGTCGCGGTGGTCCTGTTCATCATCTGCTTCGCCTTCGCCTTGGTGTACCAGCGCTTCGCGCTGCGCCGGGACACCGAGGGGGCGATGGGATGAGAAAACTCGCCTACCTCGCCGGACTTCTGGTCGCCGGCATCACCATCGTCCCGCTGCTCTTCGTCGTGATCGGCGGCTTCCGCACGACGGCCCAGGTCAACGCCAACCCGGTCGGCTGGCCCAGTCCGTGGGTGGCCGACAACTACACGGCCATCCTCGGTGCGCCGGCGTTCTGGGAATTCCTCTGGAACAGCACGGTGATCGCCGTGATCGCCACCGGGCTGGCCGTGGCGCTGGGCTCGATGGCGGGATTTGCCCTGTCCCGCTACCGGTTCCGCGGCCGCGAAGCGCTGTACGGCGTGTTCACGATCGGCCTGCTGTTCCCGCTGGGCGTGGCGTCCCTACCGCTCTACCTGCTGCTGCGGCAGGTCGGCCTGCTGGAAAACCCGCTGGGCGTGGCGCTGCCGGAAGCGGCGTTCTCGCTGCCGGTGACGATCCTCATCCTGCGGCCGTTCATGCTGGCCATCCCGCAGGAGGTGGAGGACGCCGCCATCCTGGACGGTGCGTCCCGGCTGGGCTTCTTCTGGCGGATCCTGCTGCCGCTGTCCATGCCGGCGCTGAGCACCGTGACCGTGCTGGCCTTCGTGACCAGCTGGAACGCGTACCTGTTGCCGCTGCTGGTGTTCAACGACCAGAGCCACTTCACGCTGCCGCTGGGCGTGGCGACCTTCCAATCCCAGTACTCCCAGGACACGGCCCGGATCCTGGCCTTCACCACGCTGTCCATGGTGCCGGCGCTGGGCGTGTTCGTGCTGGCCGAGCGGCGTATCGTCGGCGGACTGAGCGGTTCGGTCAAAGGCTGAGGATCGGCCGAAAGTCAGAGGCCGGATCCGTCCGTGGACAGAGGCGGCCGGGCGGCGCGACCGGCGACGATACCGACATGACGAGGATTCCTGTGATGTCGACGGTCGCTCTGGTCGCGGTGGGCGCCGGCCTGCTCAGCGGGTGCAGCCACAAGAGCTACACCTACGAGGTCGCGCTCCAGGTCACCGGGTCGGGCTCGGCCGAGGTCACCGTCGAGTACCCGGGCAACTCCGACGGCACGAGCCCGAAGAGCACGCCGCAGAAGAGCACCGGCCCGCAGACCCTGCCGTTCCACCAGAAGATCCTGGCCTCCGGTCTCGGCCACGTGACGGTGTCGGTGAAGGCCGCCGACGGCCAGCCGGTGAGCTGTGCGATCACGCTGGAGAAGGACAGCCCGATCACCAAGGACGGCAAGGGCTCCGTGCGCTGCGACGCCGACATCACCGAGAACACCGACAACTGAGCCGACCGATCGCGCAGGATTTCCCGGCGTTCGCCGATAATGCGGTGGCGGCGGCGGATTGGATCTGCCTAGCGTGATCCTCATGTCCGAAGCGGAGATCGTGCTGGTGCACGGGGCCTGGCACGGTTCGTGGTGTTGGGACCTGCTGCGCAAGGAGTTGGGCCGGCCGTCGCATGTGGTGGACCTGCCCAGCATGGCCGGTCCGGCCTACGGCGTCGAGGCCGACGCGAAGGTGATCCGTGAGAAGGTGGACTCGATCGACGGCCCGGTGCTGCTGGTCGGCCACTCCTACGGCGGCATCCCGGTGTCGCAGGCCGCGGTGGGCGCGCCGAACGTCGCGCACCTGGCCTACCTGGCGGCGTTCCAGATCGAGGCCGGCGAGTCCCTGATGTCCACCGCCGGCCGCGAGCTGCCACCTGAGCTGACGATGATCCCGGTTCGGGACGACCCGATCGGCACCATGTACTCCGACGTGTCGCCCGAGCTGGCCCGCGAGGCGGTGGCGCGGCTGCGGCCGCAAAGCGCGTTGGCGTGGCGGGAGAAGCAGGTCGGCGCGGCGTGGCGGGACATTCCGTCCACCTACGTGCTGTGTGAGCGCGACCAGTCGCTCCCGCCGGAGTTCCAGGAGATCATGGCCAAGCGCGCCACCGCGGTCCGGCGACTGCCCAGCGGGCACTCGCTCATGGTGTCCATGCCGGTCGAGGTCGCCGCGCTGCTGGACGAGCTCGCGTCAGCGGTCGACAACGCCTGACTGCCAGGCCCACATCGCGATCTCGACCCGGTTGCGGGCCGACAGCTTGGCCTGCACATTGCCCAGGTGCGTCTTCACCGTGCCGACGGAGATGAACAGCCGCTCGGCGATCTCGGTGTTGGTGAGTCCACGCGCCACCAGCTTGACGACGTCCAGCTCACGGGCGGAGAGATCGGCGGCGGGTGCGGCGCCGGACGGGGAACTGAGCTGCCGCAGCAGTTTCACGGTGATGGCCGGGCTGACCAGCGCCTCGCCGGCCGCGGCGGCGCGGACGGCTTCGACCAGCAGGGCGGAGCCGGAGTCCTTGAGCAGGAAGCCGTAGGCGCCGCCGCGCAGGGCCTGGTAGACGTACTCGTCGTCGTCGAAGGTGGTCACCACGACGACCTTCGGCGGGGCGACCCGACCGGGTTTGGTCAGCTGCCGCAACGCCTGTAGACCGTCCATTTTGGGCATTCGGATGTCCATCAGCACCACGTCGGGCGACAGCCGGTCGGCCAGCTCCACGGCGTGCAGGCCGTCGACCGCCTCGCCGACGACCTCGATGTCGTCCTCGGCGGCCAGGATCATGGCGATCCCGGTGCGGATCATCGCCTGGTCGTCGGCGATCAGAACCGTGATCGGCACGTCAGTGACCTCCCGCCGGCAGGCTCGCCTCGACCACCCAGCCGCCGGCGGCGCCTGGACCGGCCTTGATGCTGCCACCCACCGCGGCGACGCGTTCGGCCAGCCCCCGCAACCCGAAACCGCCGCGTCCGGCATGCCGCGTCCGGCCGTCGTCGGCCACCCGCACCTGCACCCACTGCCCGGACCGGGAGACCCGGACCGCCGGTGTGCCGTCGGAATGCTTGCGCACGTTGGTCAACGCCTCCATCACGATTCTGTGCACAGTGGACTGGAGCTCGGCCGGCATGCCGTCGAACTCGCCGTCCAATTCCAGCGTTGCCGCCGGCCCGAACTCCGTGACCAGCCGGGAGATGTCCTCGATCGTCGCCGGTGGACTGAAGTCCGCGCCGACATCGGCCTCGCGCAGCAGCCCGACCATGCGCCGCATGGTCGCCATGGCCTCGGTGCCGGCCTGCTCGATCCGTTCCAGCGCCGGTACCACCAGTTCCGGCTTCTTCTCCGCCATCGCCCGTGCCCCTTGGGCCAGCAGCACGATGCCGGTGACGTGGTGGCCGACGTAGTCGTGCAGGTCGCGGGCGAACTCGGCCCGTTGGGCCAGCCGGATCGCCGCCGCCTGCCGCTCCCGGCTGATCCCCACCAGCCGGGCGGCCAGCCCGGCGGCGATCGACACCACCAGCACCAAGGCCAGCGCCAGCGCGACGATCACGGTGATACCGCTGGTGCTGGGCAGGAGCGGCTGCAACACGACCGCCGCCACCAGGATCGGTACCGTGATCGCCGCCAACACCCGCTGACCCCGCCAGGTGATCAGCGCGATCAGCCAGCACAGCGCCACCGTGGCCGCGAACGTCAGCGGCGGCCGCCGCTCTGCTTCCAACGCGGTCAGCACCGTGGCGACGACCATCGAGATGGCCGGCAGCACCGCGACCAGCGGCAACGTGATGCGGCCCAGCCCAGGGCCGGCCAGCGCCACCAGGCAGGCCAGCAGACCCGAACCCAGCTGAAGCAGCCCGAGCGGGTCGTCACGGATCGTGCCGGCTTCGTAGTCCACCGCGCCCAGCGTGAGCAGCAGCGCGGCGCCGGCCAGCCAGCACAGTGCCCACAGATAGCGCATGTGGTGCAGCGTAGTCACTCCGGCCGGCCGCGCAGGTCGGCCGAAAGTCATAGCCGGACCGGTCCTTGGGCAGAAGCGCGGGCAGTGGGTGGCGGCGAGGCTGGAGGTATGGCGGAAGCGATCATCGCGACGGACCTGGTCAAGGTCTACGGGCGTGGGGCGGCGCAGGTGCGGGCGCTGGACGGGGTCACTGTCGCGTTCGGACGGGCGCGGCTGACGGCGATCACGGGGGCGTCGGGCTCGGGCAAGTCGACGCTGATGCAGTGCCTGGCCGGCCTCGACACCCCGACCTCGGGGCGGGTGGTGCTCGGCGACACCGACATGACGGCGCTGTCCGACCGCCGGCTGACCCGGCTGCGGCTGGACCGCGTCGGCTTCGTGTTCCAGTCGTTCAACCTGCTGCCGCAGCTGACGGCGCGGGAGAACATCCTGCTGCCGGCCGGCCTGGCCGGCCGGTCGGTGGACAAGGCGAGGCTGCGCGATCTGGCCGACCTGCTCGGCATCGCCGACCGGCTGCGGCACCTGCCGTCGGAGCTGTCGGGCGGCCAGCAGCAGCGGGTGGCCATCGCTCGGGCCATGCTCGGCCGGCCTGAGGTGATCTTCGCCGACGAGCCGACCGGCAACCTGGACTCGGCGTCGAGCGAGCAGGTGCTGGAGTTGTTGCGTACGGCGGTGCGGGAGTTCGGGCAGACGACGGTGATGGTCACGCACGATCCACACGCGGCGTCGTACGCGGACCGGATCATCAACATGACCGACGGCCAGGTGGCAGCGTGAACTTCACCGCTACTCACCTGCGGGGCGTGCTGCGCAAACCGGCCCGGCTGGCGTTGACCGGCGTCGCCATCATGGTGGCGGCTTTCTTTGCCACGGCAGCGATGCTGACCCACGACATCGCCAAGGCCACCGCACTGTCCACAATAACCACCATTCCGTCCGGTGTGGACGAAGTGCTGGAGTCGGACGGCAGCCCGGCCTCGGGCCAGCTGGACAAGATCCGGCACACGCCCGGGGTGGTCGAGGCGGCCGGGCGGATGGTCGCCACGCTGACCGTGAACGGAAAGCGCTTGCTGCTGACCGCCGATCCAGGATCCGGGCCGTTGAGCCGGGTTCATGTGGTCGAGGGGACGTATCCGCAGCACGGCAACGAGATCGCCGCCTCGGCGGCGTCGGGGCTGAAGATCGGCGCGACGGTCCCGGTGGGTGGGAAGTCGTTGCTGGTCACGGCGATCGTCGAGGCGCCGTCGGCCGACGGGCCGGCCGCGTACCTGACGGACACGAACCTGCTCGCCGTGACTCCGGCCGACCTCAAACGTATCGACATCAAGGGATCTTCGGGGCTGCCTGGCGTGCACACCGCCGACCAGGCCCGGGACGAGGCGCTGGCCGCCGAGGACAGCAAGATCGAGTCGTTGCTCGCGGTGCTGACGGCCTTCGTGATCGTCGCCGTGATCGCCGCGCTGCTGGTGGCCACCTCGACGTTCCGCATCGTGTTCGCGCAACGGATCCGGCAGACCGCGCTGCTGCGGGCAGTCGGTGCGCCGCAACGGAAGTTGGTGCGGGCGTTCGTCGCCGAGGGTGCTCTGGTCGGCTTCGCCGCCGGCATCGTCGGCACCGCGACCGCCGTCGGCGCGGGCTACCTGGTGGCGTTTCTCCTCGGCGTAAGCGGTCCCGGGCCGGCGCTGGCGTTCACGCCGCTCGTGGTCGCCGCATCGGTGCTCGTCACGATGCTCGCCGCACTGGCTCCCGCCCGCTCGGCGACCCGCGTGTCCCCGCTGGAGGCGTTGCGGGCGACCGACGCCGACCGTGACTCGTCGACGGCGAGCCGGCTGCGCGTGGCCATTGGGATCGTGCTGCTGGCTGTGGCGGGATTGTTGGTGCGCAAGGCCTTCGGTGACGGCATCGCCGCGGCCTATCGGCCGTCCGGTGCCGTGCTGCACTTCCTGCTGCTGACCATCGCCAGCGGCACGGTGACGTTCTGCGCCCTGCTGGCCCTGGGGTCGGTGTTGCTACGGCCGGTTCTGCGCGGCATCGGCGCGGTGCTTGCCCCGCTCGGTGCGACGGTTCGCCTTGCCGTTCAAGGAGTTGGCGGCGCGCCACGGCGGGCTGCGGCCGTGTCGGCGGTGGTCGCGCTGGGGACCGGGCTGCTGACCGGCGTGCTCGTCGGTGGCGAGACCGTGCGGGCGTTCAACGACGCCCAGGTCGCCGCGGCCTTCCCGGCCGACGTCGAGGTGGCCGGGCTCAAGGAGGACGAGCCGATCCCCGCGGCCGTAGTGGCCAAGATCAACGGTCTGAAATATCGCCTGTCCCGACAGAACCTGGTGGCCAACGGCGCACCCTGGAACCTGAAGGTGTCCGATGTGGACATACACAAGCTGCCGCTCTTCGGTGACCTACGGACCACCATGGGCTCGCTCGACGACGTCGGTCCCGGCACGGCGGTCATCACCACCAGCGAGGCCGAGCGACTGAAGCTCAAGCTCGGCGACACCATCATCCTCGGCCCGGTACACGTGCACGTCACCGCCATCGTCGTCGGCGAGCTGCTGGCCGGCGCCGGCGTGGTGATCAACTCCGCCGACCTGGACAGGCTCGGCGTGTCCGCGCACCCCACGAACGCCTTGCTCACCACGAATTCGCCGCCCAGCCTCGGCACCAGCGTCGAGGTCAGCGTGCTGTCGCAGTACCGCGAACAGCAGCGTGATCTCATCGCCTCGCTGGAGATCTTGGCCCTCGCCGTGCTCGGGCTCACCTTGCTGATCGCCATCGTCGGCGTCGGCACCACCGCCGCGCTCTCGGTGGTCGAGCGCCGGCGGGAATCCGGGATGCTGCGGGCCATCGGCCTCACCCGACTCGCCCTCGGCGGCATCACCGTCTCGGAAGCCGCCCTGCACGGCGTGATCGGAGTCCTCTTCGGACTGATCATCGGCATTCCGCACGCTTGGCTGGCCGTGCTCTCCCTCGGCCTCGGCGCCCCGCTCACCGTGCCCGTGCCGCTCCTGGTGGCCACCGCCGCCGGCCTGGTCGCCCTCACCATGCTCGCCGGCCTCCTCCCCGCCCGCCGCGCCGCCCGGGAGAGCCCGGTGACCGCCATGCGGGTCGACTAGAGGTCGGGCAGCGGGTCGGGCGGGAGGTCGCCGGCTCGGTCCAGGTCGGCGGCGTTGAGGACGGCGACGTACTCCTCGTCCACCTCGTAGGTGAAGCCGCCGAGCTTGAAGGTGTTGCCCATGTGGGTGTTGACCGGGCCGAGCCGGGTCTGCCGTGGGTACTCGGCTTCCAGCGACTTGGGCGCGGTCCGGCTCCACCGCCCGGTGGACAGCACCTTGACCGCCTTGCGGGTCACCACGATCAGCACCGACGGCCGGGGGCTCATCCGCATCAGGTCCGCCGGGAAGATGTAGCGGATCTCGTCGTCGGGATCGAGGAACTGGCGGGCCGCGGCGCGGGCTTTCTTGGAGACCGGCATGACGGCAGCGTAGAACCGTGCCAGGGTGCGTGGTGTGGAAACAGTGCCGAATTTCCGTCAGGTTGTGCTGGACACCACTGACGCCCGCGGGCTGGCCGAGTTCTACCGCCGGTTCCTCGGGCTGAACTACCGTGAGGGCGACGAGCCGCCGGCCCCGGGCGAACCCGACCCGAACGGCCGGGACTGGCTGGTGCTGCGTAACCCGAACGGGTCACAGCTGGCGTTTCAGCAGGTAGATGCCCTTCCGGCCGCCACGTGGCCGGAGGGCGAACACCCGCAGCAGCTGCACCTCGATCTCACGGTGCCGACGGTCGACGCCCTGGACGCGGCCCACGACAGCGCGCTGCGGCTCGGGGCCCGGATGCTGCTCGACCGGTCCGAGGATCCGCAGGAGCCGCTGCGGGTGTACGCCGACCCGGCCGGCCACCCGTTCTGCGTGTTCGTTTCGCCCCATTAGTCCGGTCATCCCTTACGGCCGGCCTCGGTCACGCGGTTGATGGTGCGGGCCACGGCGTTGCTGCCGACGGCGATGCTCTTGGCGTCGATACGGCCGTCGCCGGCGACGTAGATGCCGTGGTTGAGGATCGTGGTGGTGCGCTCGACGAGCTCGCTGGTGTCGACGCCGTGGTCCTCGAGGAAACGCGTCAGTGCGTCGATCACGCGCCGCTCGGCCAGCTTGCCGTACATCTCGCGGTCGAGCTGCTGGAAGTAGCGGTGGTACGCGCCGTCGGCGGCCTGCTCCCGAAGGCTCGGCCCGGCGCCGTAGTTGAACGTGCGGTCCTCGGTGATCTCCCGTGCCTCCCGCCGCAGCTTGCGCGGACGCCCGAGCGCGGCCAGCGGCACGGAGACCGTGCGGAAGAAGCCGCCGAACAACGCCGGCAAGGTCTTGACCAGGCTGGCCGACACGAGCCGGCTGACCTGCCGCCACGTCGGCCGGGGCAACAGGCGGTCGATCGCCAGGTACTCGTGCCGGATCGGTGTCAGCAGGGAGTAGTTGGCCTCGACGAACAGCACGTCCTTCTGCGGCAGCAGGGCGAAGCGCAGGAACATCGTCACCACCAGCTGACCGCTCCAGCCGCCGATGCGCAGCACCAGATACGGCCGGGCCCGGCTCTGCGGATCGTCCTGAAGCCGGTCGAACACGGCATCGTCCACACGGGACACCGGCGCGGCCAGCTCGTCGGGCAACACCGCCTTCTGCACCTCGGGTTCGAAGCCGTGCAACAGATCGAGGCCGTTGATGAACATCCGGTTCTCGACCTCGACGCCGGGCAGCGCGAGCCGGGCGACATCGGCCGCGATGAAGTCGCGCAGTTCCTGCGCGGTGAACGCGACGAGCGTGCGGTCCTCGGCCGGCTTGGCCACGTCGAGGGTGAACGACCACCGGCCGGCGGTCCGGCCGTAGCCGACGAACGGGGAGTAGCCGGCGAACACGGTGACATTGCCCCGATCGCGGGCCTCGATCTCGGCCAGCCGTAATCGGTCCTGCCGGTTCACCGGCTGCGGCGCCTTGGCCGGGTCGAAGCGGTCACGCGAGAGCTCGGCCGCGACCACGCTGTAGTTCGCGACCATCGATTCGATGAACACGGTCAGCCAGGCGCACAGGCCCAACGGGACGAGCAACGCCAGCGCGGTCCCCGGCGAGCCGAGAAACACGATCACGAAGAGGAACAGGATCGCGCCCAGTACACCGTCGCGTAACAGATGTCGTTGCCGCGCCGCCAATCCGTACTTGAGCACGGTGACGAGGTCGATGCCGGGCGACGAGGCGACCGCCCGGTGCTCCTCGTGGAGAATGCCGCGCAGCGCGGAGTCGTTGAGCCCGGGATCGAGCTGCACCGCCGCGCACAGGTAGCGGGTCGCGTCCTTCGTCGCCGTGTCCATCGAGGCCGGTGCCTGTTTGGCCCCGCAGTTCTCGCAGAAGGCGAAGTCGCCGTGGTCGTCCCAGCCGCACTGCTGACACTTCATCTGATCACCTCGTTGAGCGGCGGCGGGGGTTCCGGCTCGGGCACGGGCTCCGGCACGGGGTCGAGTATCGGCGCGGGTTCGTCGCCGCACCGTGAGAGGACCGCCGTAGCGGCCCTCCACTCGCGGACGGGTGCCGAAAACACGCAAGCACGATAACCACGGAAAAGCGGACCCGAGGTGATGTTCAACCGAATGGGCGCAGCGGGTCTGCCACGCCATTAACACGGAAATCCGCCGCGTACTCCCGGAAATCCGGGACTAGACCGTGACCGACGGAGAGTGGTCCACTGTGGACTGAGTGGCCGGCGGCCGCTGGATCTCGGCGAACACCGAGCAGAGCCGGTGCACGCCGGCACGGAGATCGTCCGGCGGCGTGGCGCCGAAGCCGAGCACGAGGCTCTGCGGCACGTCGAAGGGCTTGGCGTAGAACTGGGACAGGGCATGGGCCCGGACCCGGAACCGCCGGCCGGTGGCCACCACCTCGTCGGCCGACAGGCCGGGCGGCAGGCCGAGGATGAGATGCGTGCCCAGGGCCGAGGTCTGGAGCGGCAGGCCGTCGCCGAGGCAGGAGCGAATGGCCTCGACGCACACCTCGCGGCGTTCGCCGTAGGCGTCGGAGACCCGCCGCAGGTGGCGGATGAAGTGGTTGGTGGACATGAGATCGGCCAGCGCGGCCTGCTCCAGCATGGGCAGCAGCCCGACCGAGGCACGCTGGGCGGTCGTGACCACATCGGCCAGTTCTTCGGGCACCACGGCCCATGCGATGCGCAGCCCGGGGAACAACACCTGGCCGAACTCGCCGATGTGGATCACCCGGCCGCCGTCGTCGAACCGGCACGGCGTCGGCGCGGACGGCTCGGACCAGCTGCCGGGATCGTCGTGGTCCTCGATCACCCAGCCGTCCACCCGGTCGGCCCAGGCCAGCAGCTCGGCCATCCGCGCCGGGGACATGATGTGCCCCAACGGGAACTGGCTGTGCGGGGTGGTGACGGCCAGGCGGGCGCCGGGGAAGCGGGCGGCACAGGCCCCGACGGTCATGCCGTGCTCGTCGACCGGCGTGGGGCAGGTGGGAAAGCCGAAGGCGGTGAACGCGGCCCGGATCGCCGGCCGGCACGGCTCCTCGACGATGACCGGGGTGCCCTCGGCCAGCAGCAGCTTGGCCAGCAGGCCGGCGGTGGCGCAGGCGCTGGAGGTGATGATCACCTGGTCCGGCGTGCAGCGGATCCGGTAGCGCAGGCCGAGATAGGCGGCGATCTCCTGGCGCAGCGGCCAGAAGCCGGCCGGCGACTGTTGGGCCAGCAGGGAATCCACCCGACCGGCCCTGGTCGCCAGCAGCCGGCCCCAGATCTTGGTCGGGAACAGGTCCAGCGCCGGCACGTCCAGCGTGAACGGGCGGGTCGGGTCCCGGCGGGCCTCGGTCACGCCGCCGAACTCGTGCTCGGCCCGCAGCATGGCCCGTCCGGCGGCGGAAAGCCGTTGCGCCAACGGTCTTCGGCGCTCAGGCTTGGCCGGCGAGCGATCGTCCTCGCGGCGGCCGGCCACCCGGGTGCCGGAACCGACCTTGCCTTCGGCGTATCCGTCGGCCAGCAGGTGCTCGTAGGCGACCAGCACGGTGTTGCGGGACACGCCCAGCCGCTCGGCCATGGCCCGCGTGGCCGGCAGCCGGCTGCCCACCGGCAGCTGGCCGGACTCGATGTCCTTGCGCAGCCAGTCGTACAACTGGCGGTACAGCGGCGTTTCCGCGTCCTTGTCCAGCACCGTGCGCGGTGGTAACCCGGGCATCTGTTCTCCCCAAGAGAAGTGGCCGTCACCCGACCAGGATGCGGCCGGCCGTGTCCAGACTGCCCCGCACGCCGAGCCCCAGCCAGCCGTCGTCGGCCGACCGCCACGGCATGATCAGGTGGGACTTGCTCTTGACCATCAGCTCGCCGTCGTCGGCGACCTTGAGCCACACGTGGCTGAGCGGCTCGCCGCTGTGCCCCGATGTCCCTTGCGCCGCCAGCGTTATCGGGTACGTGCCGATGGCGAAGCCGCGATGCACCGGCACGCCGCGCGCGGTGAGCTCGTCGATCGGCGCGACCGGATCGAAGCACACGAGGTACGGCGTGGTCGGGCCGAACAGCGCCCGGCACAGGTCCTCGCCGTCCAGCTCGGGATGCTGCCGAAGCAGCGACTCGGCGACCGGCGCGGTCAGCTGTGCGGCGGAGACATCGTGCAAGGCGTTACTCAGGAGAACGGTTCCCTGATGCTGCAACGTCAGATAGACGAAAGTCTGCTCGGTGAGCGAACTCAACGGGGCCAGCGCGAGGTAACGCCGCCAGACGCCGGTCGGGGCGCGCAGCCGTACGGCCCGCAGCATCTCGTCGACCGCGGCGGAGGGCAGGGCGAATTCCCGTTCGGCCAGCGGGCAGACGACCACCTTGCGCGCGTCGTCGGTATCCCCGGGCAGCTCGGGTCGGGCCACGCCAGGCTTTTCGCGGACGTCGACCGTCCTGATCGGACGGTCCAGGCCCAGCCCGTCCACGACCACACGCCCGTCGGCGTCGCACAGCACGACGTCCGCACCGGCGGCTGTGTGACGGATTTCCGTCGAGTCCGGCGGCAGGGCGGTGGTCGCGGCGCCGGCGATCATCGTGGCCAGGTCGGCGACGAGGTGCTCGGCACTGTTCCCGGCCACGATCAGGGCCTGAAGTTGGTGGTGGGAAACGGTTTCAGTCAGCTCCGCGGCCAGCGCGGCGGCGGCCGACAACAGTTCGGCGTAGCTCAGCGTCCGGCCGTCGGCGTGCACGGCCGGCCGGTGACAGGTCCAGCCCCGCCGCAGCACGTCCTCCAGCCACTGCATCAGCGGACCCCGACAATCTCGGCCATCCGACATATTCCTCCGCCGACATTGGTCCCGAGTGGCCCGGGTCTTCGCGGGCGAAGCGAGCGCTCACGGAATGTGTTCACGGAATCCCTCGTCCCCAGAAAAGGTGCCGCGAATAGCGGAATGGATGCTAAACAGCGTATCTCCGCCATGTCAAGGAGACGGGCATACCGCCCGAACTGCGTCAGGTCGACGTGCCTATTCGGGGATTTCCGCCATCAGGCGGCAGGGTCCGTCGGTCAGGACGCGGCAGTGCGCGCGGCCAGCAGGTGCAATGCGCTCACGATTTCCGCGACCGAATGGCCTCGGGTGTGCCGCTGGTACCAGTAGATCTCCGGGGCCAGTGGCGCCAGCACCATGTCGCACAGGGTGTCGGGGTCGCTCGCGCCGGCCTCGGTGAGCAGCAGCCGGACGTGCGAACGCCAGAAGGCGTACGCGCCGGTGGTGTACCGGGCGTGCCCGGTCTCCGCGCCCAGCGCCAGGTGCAGGTGTCCTTCGAGCAGGTCGACCATCGCGCCGAGGAAGGCGGCCAGCCGCTGCGCCGGCGGCACGCCCGGGCCCAGCGGCGGCGCGCCCAGGATGATCTTCGCCTGGAGCGCCCGCTCGTGCTCGTCCAGCAGGGCCAGCGCGATGGACCGGGTGTCCGGATAGCGCCGGTAGAGGGTGGCGCGGCCGATGCCGGCGGCCTTGGCGATCTCGTCCATGGTGACGCTGTCCGTGCCGGCCTCGGCGAACAGCCGCTCGGCCGCGGCCAGCACCTTCGCCCGGTTGCGCGCCGCGTCGGCCCGCTCGACCGGGCGGGCCGGCAGCCCGTCGGAGCCCACGATCGGCAGGTCGAAGGGGTGAGTCCTGCTCGGCATGGTCGTCACCTTAACCCAGTCGCCGGTAACTGGACATCGTGTCCGCTTCTAGTCTATCGTCACTCCCATAACCGGTCACAGTGTCCACTTAGCGGTGAGGTAGGGGATGGACGCCATCTTCGTGATCTCGGCACTGCTCATCGGCGGCCTGCTCGCCATCCAGGCCTCGGTGAACGTGCAGCTCAACAAGGCGGTCGGCACGCCGTACGGCGCGTCGACCCTGCAACTGGGGGTGGCCGCCGGCGTGCTGGTGCTGGCCACCGCCGTGGTCGGCGGCTTCGGCGGCCTGGCCCAGATCTCGCACGCCCAGCCGTGGCAGCTGCTCGGCGGCCTGGCCAGCCCGATCTACATCACCAGCGGCATCCTGCTGTTCCCGAGACTGGGGGCGCTGGCCGCCGGCGGCCTGTTCGTGACCGGCCAGATGATCTCGTCGCTGAGCATCGACCTGCTGGGGCTGTTCGACATCCCGCGCAAGCCGGTCAGCGTCGGCATCGCGCTGGGCGTGCTGGCCCTGCTCGCCGGCATCGTCGTGATCATCCGCGGCCAGGGCGCGGCGGCCAAGGCCCCCGTGCTGGCCAAGTCGGTCGGCGCGGCCGGCGCCCCGGCCGGCACCCGCGCCGGGCAGATCCCCTGGGTCCTGCTCGGCATCGTCGGCGGCGCGGTGCTGCCCATCCAGGCCGGCATCAACTCGTCGCTGCGCGAGGTGGTCGGCAACCCGGTCACCGTCGACATGATCAGCTTCCTGGTCGCCGTGCTGGCCATCTTCATCGTGCTGGTCGTGCTGCGGTCGCTGAACAGGACGCCCGCGCCCAAGTTCGCGCCGCTGCGGGAGATGCCGTGGTGGGGCTGGCTCGGCGGCATCTGCGCGTCCATCTACGTGCTGGTCACGTTCCTGGCCATCCCGGCCATCGGCGCCGCCGGCACCGTCGCGCTGACCGTCACCGGGCAGCAGATCTCCTCGGCCACCGTGGACAGCTTCGGCCT
Organism: Kutzneria chonburiensis; assembly: GCF_028622115.1. Classification (NCBI taxonomy): domain Bacteria; kingdom Bacillati; phylum Actinomycetota; class Actinomycetes; order Pseudonocardiales; family Pseudonocardiaceae; genus Kutzneria; species Kutzneria chonburiensis. Next base: position 5,000,747 of record NZ_CP097263.1, on the reverse strand, counting down.
GTTCCGGATGGTCAGGCGCAAGCTCACCGCGCCGCGGATCACGGGCCTCGGCCTGCTGGTCGTCGGCTCGGTCCTGATCCAGTTCACCTGATCGGCGGAGACCACCCATGCGTGAGGCCTATGTCGCGGCCAAGGACGTGCACGTCCTGCCGTCGCAGTTACCCATTCCCGGCGCCGGCCTGTTACCGGTCAACTGCTACCTGGTCCGGGGCAGTGAGCCGGTGCTCGTCGACACCGGGATGCCCATCGACGCCGTCGACTTCGCCGACACCCTGTGGTCCGTGGTCGACCCGGCCGACCTGCGGTGGCTGGTGCTCACCCACGACGACCGGGACCACTCCGGCAACATCGTGCAGATCATGCGGGAGGCGCCCGACGCGGTTCTCGTCACCAGCCAGCTGTCGGTCGTGCGGCTCTCCGAGGAATGGGACCTGCCGCGCGATCGGCTGCGGCTGGTGAACCCCGGCAGCTCGTTCACCGCGGGCGACCGTGAGATCAGCATCCTGCGCCCGCCGGCCTTCGACTCGCCGGCCACGCTCGCCGCCTACGACCACGGCTCGCGCACGCTGTTCAGCGCGGACAGCTTCGGCTCCGTGCTGCCGACCGTGGCCAACGACGTCGACGACGTCACCGAGGCCGAGTACTTCGAGGGTTTCTCACTGTTCAACCGGTCCAACCACCCGTGGGTCGCGTTGACCGACCCGGCCAAGTTCGAGGTGGTGCTGCACCAGATCCGGGCGCTGGGGGCCGATCGCATCCTCAGCTCGCACGGGCCGGCCGTGGAAGGGCGGGTGGACCGGCTGCTCGACGCCATGGCCCGGATCCCGTCGCTGCCGCAGGTGCTGCCGCCCGAGGAGATCGACCCCGAGGCCGTGCTCGGCCGCCTCGAGTTCAACGACCCCTACCCGCCGCCGGCGCCTGATTTTTCCCACCTGAGTGGCTCATTTGGCCCTGGACGCCACCTGAGCCACTCACGTGCGCCGCCCGGAGCCAAGTGAGCCACTCAGGTGGCCGCCATCCGATTCCCGAGGAGTGACCATGGATGTGACGCCGCCCAAGGGTGTCGTGATCGTCTTCTCCGACATCTGGTGCTCGTTCGCCCACATCACGATTCACCGCCTGCACGAGGCCCGGAAACGACTCGGCCTCGAGGACGAGATCCGGTTCGACCACCGGGCCTTTCCGTTGGAGCTGCTGAACAACGCGCCGAGTCCGCGTACCGGTACGGACAGCGAGGTCGGCCGGATGGCCAGCGTCGAGCCGGGCGCCGGCTGGCAGCTGTGGCAGGACAAGGACTGGCTCTACCCGTCGTCGACCCTGCCGGCGCTGGAGGCCGTCCAGGCGGCCAAGGAGCAGGGCCTCGACGCCTCCGAGAAGCTGGATCTGGGGCTGCGCAAGGCTTTCTGGGCGCAGTCGCGGTGCATCACCAACCAGCGGGTGATCCTCGACGTCGCCGCCGAGGTCGGCATCGACGCCGGCCACATCGAGGCGTCGCTGAACGACGGCCGGGCCCGCACGGCGCTGTCCGAGCAGGCGGCGGTGTCGGCTACCGACGTCGTCAACTGCAGCCCGCACCTGTTCCTGCCGGACGGGACCGACCACGCCAACCCGGGCATCGAGGTCGGCTGGCAGGGCGACTACGGCGTCGGCTGGCCGGTGATCGGCGGGGACGACCCGTCGGTGGTCGACGAGCTGCTCAAGCGTTCTCTCTGACGACTCTGCTCCGAACGGAACAAGGGGTGCCACCGGCATGGTGGCACCCCTTTTTCGTACGCGTGCGACGGGCGAATTGGCCCTTATGAATCGTCGCGAATTGGCCCCGAAAACGGCCGTGACCTCGGTATCGTTACCTTGCCGTTACCATGTTTCCGTCAGGTTAGCCCTAGGCTTTCGTTAGCTCCGATGAACCGAGCTGCTCGATGCGATCGGAGTTCGCGAACGGATGTCCCGTTCGTTTTATCTCGGTGTCATGCCGAATTCTTTGGGCTACCCGATCTAAGGGGAAGTAATGGCGGACAATGCCGTTGTCATCGACGAGAACCGGCTCGTCGACCTGACCCAGCACGAGATCCAGGCGCTGAAGACGCGGTTCAACCTGGCCGACGCGCACACCCACCAGCACCAGTCCAGCAGCCAGGAGGACATCGTCGCCCGGCTGCCCAAGCTGTGGTACGAGTCGGAGGACAACCAGCAGTCCTTCTTCGAGCACAAGTTCATCGACGCCTTCTTCCGCCTGCACAAGCAGCCGACGGCGGCCAAGCTGGGCAAGACCATGCTGTCCTACGCGGCCAGCGTGTCCACCATGGTCGCGGCGATGTTCCTGCGCCGGCGGGGCATGTCGGTGTCGCTGATCGAGCCGTGCTTCGACAACCTGGTCGACCTGCTCAAGAACATGGACGTGCCGCTCAACGCCGTCGACGAGTCGGTGCTGCACGACCTGGACGGCATCTACGAGGGCCTCAAGGCCACCGTGACCACCGACGCCCTGTTCATCGTGGATCCCAACAACCCCACCGGGTTCAGCCTGCTCAAGGACGGCAGCTCCGGCTTCGAGCAGATCGTGCGGTTCTGCGTCGACCACGGCAAGACGCTGCTGATCGACCAGTGCTTCGCCTCGTTCGCGCTGGCCGACAAGAACGTGGACCGGTTCGACGTCTACCGGCTGCTCGAGGAGTCCGGCGTCACGTACCTGATCATCGAGGACACCGGCAAGACCTGGCCGATCCAGGACGCCAAGTGCGCCATGCTGACCGCCAGCGACGACATCCACGACGACGTCTACAACCTGCACACCAGCGTGCTGCTCAACGTGTCCCCGTTCGTGCTGAACATGGTCAGCCACTACATCGAGGACTCCATCGACGACTCGCTGGCCTCGGTCGGCGACATCATCTCCCGCAACCGCGAGGTGGCCAGGGCCGGTCTGGCCGGCACGGTGCTGGAGTACATCGAGCCGGTGGTCAACGTCAGCGTCGCCTGGTTCCGGATCACCGACCCGGAGCTGACCGCGACCCGATTGCAGCAGATGCTTCAGGAGCGGGACGTGTACGTGCTGCCCGGCACCTACTTCTACTGGAACGAGCCGGCGCGCGGCGAGCGCTATGTGCGGCTGGCCCTTGCCCGCGACCCCGGCCTGTTCACGCAGGCGATCCGGGCCATCAGTGAGACGCTGCGCGCCGATGCGTGAGGTCATCGACGCCGCCCTGTTCATGGGCATGCACTGCGCGGACGAGCCGATCCGCCTGGCCTGCAAGGCGTTCTTCGTCGAGCGGCTGGACGGCTCGGTCCTGATGAGCCAGGAGCAGGTCGGCCGGTGCGACGCGCTGGTGTGGACCTACGGCCGGGCCGACCAGGACGCCTACTACCCGTTCATGGACAACCTGCACACCGTGCTGCGGATCGAGCGGCCGGCCTACACCGAGGACGACGTGCGGACCGCGCTGGACGAGCCGGCGCTGAAGGACCTGCCGATGCCCGAGCGGCTGCTGATGGGCATGGTGCTGGCCACCGGCTCGGTGCTGCGCACCCCGAACCCGCGGCTGGCGGCTCGAACCGACCTGCCGGTGAAGCCGCTGTCGGCGGCCGGGGAGACCGCTTTCCCCGAACCGCTCGAGCGGATGTACGGCGAGTCGCTGGCACTGCGGGTGCCGACCGAATTCCTCGAGGAGCGTTGATGCACAAGGGAACCATCGTGCCGCTGATCACGCCGATGGACGGTGGCGCGGTCGCGGAGAAGGGCGTGCAGCGGCTGATCGAGTCGGTGCGGGCCGAGGTCACCGGGCTGATGCCGACGCTGAGCTCGGGCGAGGGCTGGGCGCTGTCCGAGCAGCAGTGGCTCGACATGGTCGGCTACACCTTGAGACACGCCAACGGTTTACCGGTCTTATCGGGGATCCAGTTGCCCGACACCAGGTCCGTCATCGAGCGGTCGCTGGTGGCCGAGGAGCTCGGTGTGGCGGCGGTGGTCGTCACCACGCCGTTCGGCGTGGACGTCAGCCAGGACGCGATCCTGGCCCACTATCGGGAACTGCGGGCCGCGGTGCAGGTTCCGATCTTCCTGTACAACGAGCAGGCGTTGTCCGGCAACCATATCGCCGTCGAGACGCTGCTGCGGATCTGCGAGCTGCCGGGCATCGCCGGCATCAAGGAGTCCAGCGGCGACGCCGAGCTGACCAGTCGGATCGCCGCCGAGCTGAGCATCCCGGTGTTCGAGGGCTGGGAGAACCTGCTGTCCGAGGTGACCGGCGTCGCCGGCCTGATCGGACCGCTGGCCAACCTGGAACCGGGGCTGTGCAACGCAATGCTGGCCGAGCCGTCGGCACGCAAGCAGTCGGCGATCAACGAGGCCTGCGTCAAGTACGGCGTGTTCAAGGACGACTGGTACCGCTGGGTCAAGCAGGAGCTGCGCCAGCGGGGTGTGCTCGACAGCGACGAGGTGGTCGCGACATGATGCGCCGGCTCTACCAGCTCAACCGGTCGGTGCCGACCGCCGACGAGTACGCCGAGATGCTGGAGATCGAGGAGAAGTGGCTCGGCACCAGGGTTTCCGAACTGACCGCGTCGGCCCCTCGGTTCACCAGTCGCACGGCGTTGTTCACCGCACTGTCGGAGCGGTTGCGGGACGAGGAGGCCGCCGGCTCGCAGGCCGAGGCGTACCTCGCGGAGCAGGCGACGCTGGAGCAGTTCAAGGTTGTTGTGGGGGAGTTCGCGGTCGACGGGCTCGTGGAGTCGTTGTCGCACCTGCCGATCGTGCCGCGGCTGCCGCACCGGGCCGGCATGGCGGTGTTCCGGGTGCTGATCGACGAGCTCGGCTGCGGCAACGTCGAGCAGGCGCATTCCCAGCTGTACCGGGAACTGCTGGCCGAACTGGGTATGAGCACCGAACTTGAGTCCTATGTGGACAACGGGAACGAGGAGAGCTACGCCTACGTCAACCTGTTCCACTGGCTGGCCCGGCGCGCGCCCGCGCCGGAGACCTTCCTCGGCGCGTACGCGTACTTCGAGGCGAGCGTGCTGTACGCCTTCAAGTGCTACGCCGCCGCGGCCAAGCGGCTCGGCGTCCGCAACGACAAGTACTACACAGAGCACCTGTACATCGATGACTTCCACAGCAAGCAGATGCGCACCGCGCTGATGGAGCTGGACGCCGAGCGGGGGCTCGACCTGGCCAAGGTGTGGGCCGGCGTGGAGCTGACCAGCGAGATCGCCGCCGCCGCGACCGAGGCCGCGGTGGCCAAGGCCCGCGAGGTGGCCCCGTGATCGGCCGCCGGACCGGCTCGGACGTCCTCACCCCGCTCGGCGAGGACGAGGTCCTGGTGTCCGCGGGCGGCCGGCACATTGTCGTGCCGGCCGCCTGTCCCCACCGTGGCGGGCGCCTGCGCTACGGCTACGTGGACGAGAAGCGGCTGCGGATCACCTGTCCGCTGCACTTCGCGACTTTCGACCTGGGTACGGGGGAGCGCGTGGCCGGGCCCGACTGTCCGGCCCTGCCGGTGAGGGAGTTGCCGCGATGAGCGACCGAGCCGGCAAGCTCGAAGTCCATGGCATTGACGTGATCCCGGAGGGGAGCGCGTCTCGCGGCCGTCGGACTTCCTGTGGATATGGCATTCCGCGCAGTTCTCCTTCGGCACGGTGGTGCTCGGCGCGCTGCCGGTGGTGTTCGGGCTGGGCTGGTGGGCCAGTGTCACGGCGATCACCGTCGGTCTGCTGCTCGGCGTCGCCCTGGTGGCGCCGGTGGCCCTGTTCGGGCTGCGGACCGGCACGAACGACGCGATCGCCAGCGGTGCGCACTTCGGCGTGAAGGGCCGGGTGATCACGAACGTGATCACCATCGGGGTGGGACTGGGCTTCTTCGCCATCACGGTGTGGACCGGCGGCACGGCGGTGATGGTCGCCGGGCACCGAATGTTCGGTACGCCAACAGGTTTGGCGGCCCTGGCGCTGACCATGCCGGTCGTGGCGGTGGCGGTGATCCTGGTCGCGGTGTACGGCCATGCCACGCTGATCGCGATGTACAAGATCACGGCGGTGGTCGGCGGGTTGGTGACGCTGGGCCTGGTTCTCGTGCTGGCGCCGCAGTTCTCCGCCGAGTACGCCGGCGGTTCCTATGCCCTGGGCGGCTTCTGGCCGACGTGGATCCTGTCGGCGCTGGTCGCCACCTCGGTTCCGTTGTCCTACGCCACTTTCCAGGGCGACTACAGCCGGTACTTCCCGTCGGGCACCAAGGCGTCGAAGCTGATGCTGTGGAACGGCGGCTCGCTGCTGCTGAGCTGTCTGCTGGCGCTGCTCGCCGGCGCCTACGCGACCACGGTTTTCGTCGACAAGACCCAGCCGTGGGTGCAGTCGCTGACCGACTCGGTGCCGGCCTGGTTCGCCGTGGTGGTGATCGTGTTCGGCTTCGTCGGCTCGTTCCCGCAGGGCTCGCTGTGCGTGTACGCGGCCGGCCTGTCGGCCAACTCGATCTTCTGGCGCAAGTCGCGGGCCTTCGCCACGATTCTCGTGTCGGCGCTGGGCTTCGTGCTGCTGTACGTGGGCACCATGGTGTTCGACACGGTCGACTCGATGGCCGCTTTCGTGACCATGCTGCTGGTCGCGGTGTCGCCGTGGGCGGCCGTGATGATCATCGGCTACTGGCACCACAAGGGTGACTACCGCCCGGCCGACCTCGGCACGTTCGCCACCGGTGGCGGCGGAAGATACTGGTACCGCAACGGATACAACCCCAGGGCAATCGGCTCGATGGCGCTGGGCGTGATCGTCGGCGTGCTGTCGGTCGGCAACGCAGTCTACATCGGACCGATCGCGGAGCTGTTGGGCGGACTCGATCTGAGCTGCCTCACGTCCTTCGCCGCGACGGCCATCGCTTACGTGGCACTGAACTCACGCTGGTCGGAGGTGTCCGATGGACGAGTCCCGCTACCCCAGCAGTCCTGACACGATCGTCGTGTTCACCGATCTGAACTGCTCGTTCGCCCACCTGGCCGTGCACAAGCTGCACGAGGCCCGCTGCCGGCTCGGTCTGGAAGGGCGGATCTGGTTCGACCACCGGGCGTTCCCGCTGGAGTTGTTCAACCGCACCGTGAACGAGCGGCCCGGCGTGGACTCCGAGGTGGCGGTGGTCGGCGGCCTGGAGCCGGACGCCGGCTGGCGGCTGTGGCAGGGCCCGGACTGGACGTACCCGGTGACCATGCTGCCGCCGCTGGAAGCCGTGCAGGCGGCCAAAAGGCAGGGCCGGCACGCCAGCGAGCAGCTGGATCTGGCCCTGCGCAAGGCGTTCTGGGCCCAGGGTCGCTGCATCAGCCAGCGGCACGTGATCCTGGACGTTGCCGAGGAGACGACCGTCGTCGACGTCGGGGAACTGGCCGCGGACCTGGACACCGGCCGGGCCCGGGCCGACGTGATGGCCCAGTACGAGGCGGCGCGGGAGGGCCGGGTCAACTGCAGCCCGCACGTCTTCCTGGCCGACGGCACCGACGAGGCCAACCCGGGCATACGGGTGGATTGGGTGAACGGCGGGTTCGGCGTCGGCTATCCGGTGATCGGTGCCTACGACCCGACCGTGTTCGAGCGCCTGCTCGGCCACGCCGCCTCGCTGCTGTGACCTGCGCCGGCACCCCGCGGTGCCGGCGCAGGGCGTTTCGCCTGCTTCAGCACCGCCCCAGCCATCACGCAGTAGCCGGTGGGGTTGGGGTGGACGTTCGGGCCGACCGGCGGCGCACCATCGCGATCGATCATCGGCGTTCCCTTGGCGCAGCCTGTCGGTTGGCTGTCGGCCGCGGAGCACGCCGGACGCGCCGGAAATCCGGTCCATCCGGCGAAATCCGCCGGCCGCCGGCCGGGTGGCGGGCATGATCGGGGCGTGACTGACTTCCCGGTCGACGGCCGTGTCCACGAGGGATACGAGCAGGTCGCCGACGTGTTCCGGCAGAACTTCGCGCACCGGGACGAGCTCGGCGCGGCCGTCGCCGTCGTGGTGGACGGCCGGCCCGTTGTCGACCTGTGGGGCGGCTGGACCGGGCCGGATCGGACGACGCCGTGGGACCGGCGGACCCTGACCAACGTGTGGTCGGCGACCAAGGGCCTGCTCGCCATCTGCGCGTTGCAGCTGATCGAGAGTGGCGACCTGGAGCCGGACGCGCCGATCGCCCGCTACTGGCCGGAGTTCGCCAAGGCCGGCAAGGCGCACATTCCCGTGCGGTGGCTGCTGTCGCACCGGTCCGGCGTGACCGGTCTCGAGCAGCCGATCACCGATGCCGACCTGCTCGACTGGCCGAAGATGATCGGGTTGCTGGCCGCGCAGGGGCCGTTGTTCGAGCCCGGTGGAGCCATCGGGCACTACAGCCTTTCGTACGGCTACCTCGTCGGCGAGGTCATCCGCCGGATCACCGGGCTGACCGTCGGCGAGTTCCTGCTGGCCAATGTGGCCCGGCCGCTCGACGCCGACGTGCACATCGGGCTGTCCGCCGGGGACCTGCCGCGCTGTTCGACCACCGTCGAGCCCGACGTGATCCCGGCACTGCCGGCCGTCGGGTGCGCCGCCTTGGCCGCTTTCGCCAACCCTCGGCTCACCGCTGCCTTGGCCAACCAGGCCGGTTGGCGCGTAGCCGAGGTGCCCGCCGCCAACGGCCATGCCACCGCCTTCGGCCTCGCCACCGTCTACGGCTGCCTCGCCGACGGCTCCGGCCGGCTGCTCCAGCGCCCGACCATCGAGCTCGGCCGGTCCGGTCAGGGCCCGTGCGCCGACCTCATCGCCGGCCTCGGCGCCGAGTTCGGCCTCGGTTTCATGCTCGGCTTCGGTCCCAGTCCGCGGGCCTTCGGTCACGACGGGTTCGGCGGCTGCACCGGCTTCGCCGACCCGGAACGCGGCGTCGGCTTCGCCTACGTCACCAACCGCATGGGCCCCGGCCTCCGCACCGACCCCCGCCGAGCAGCGCTGGTCGAGGCGGTTTACGGGTGTTTGGGGAGTTGACCACGCATCAGGACATCACCCTGTCTGGATCCGCTCGTTTTCTTGACTCATTCCAGACAACGTGGTGGGGTGGCCGCAGACCCCTGGGAGGCGAGATGGCTTTCGACGAGAACACCGAGCCGCTGACGACGGCGGCCGGCGCGCCGGTGGCGGACAACCAGAACAGCCTGACGGCGGGCCCGCGGGGGCCGATGCTGTTGCAGGACCTGTGGTTCCTGGAAAAACTGGCGCACTTCGACCGGGAGGTGATCCCGGAGCGCCGCATGCACGCGAAGGGCTCCGGAGCCTTCGGCACGTTCCGTGTGACGGGCGACATCAGCCGGTACACCAAGGCGGCGCTGTTCGACACGGTGGGCAACGAGTGCGAGCTGTTCATGCGCTTCTCCACGGTCGCCGGCGAGCGCGGGGCGGCCGACGCGGAGCGGGACATCCGGGGCTTCGCGGTGCGCTTCTACACCAGGGAAGGCAACTGGGACGTCGTCGGCAACAACACCCCGGTGTTCTTCTTCCGCGACCCGCTGAAGTTCCCGGACCTCAACCGCGCGGTCAAGCGCGACCCGCGCACCAACCTGCGCGACCCGGAGAACAACTGGGGCTTCTGGGTGAACCTGCCGGAGGCGCTGCACCAGGTCACCATCGTGATGAGCGACCGCGGCATCCCCAAGTCCTACCGGCACATGCACGGCTTCGGCTCGCACACCTTCAGCCTGATCAACGCGGCCGGTGAGCGGCACTGGGTCAAGTTCCACTTCCGTACCGAGCAGGGCATCGAGAACCTGACCGACGAGCAGGCCGGGCAGGTCATCGCCGGCGACCGCGAGTCGCACGGACGCGACCTGTACGAGGCGATCGAGCGCGGCGACCATCCCAAGTGGACACTGTACGTGCAGGTGATGCCCGAGGCCGACGCCGACGGCTACCGGTTCCACCCGTTCGACCTGACCAAGGTGTGGAGCAAGCGGGACTACCCGCTGATCGAGGTCGGCGAGCTGACCCTGAACCGCAACCCGGACAACTACTTCGCCGATGTCGAGCAGGCCGCGTTCACCCCGGCCAACCTGGTGCCGGGTATCTCGTTCAGCCCGGACCGGATGCTCCAGGGCCGCCTGTTCTCCTACGGCGACGCGGCGCGCTACCGGGTCGGCGTGAACCACCACCAGATCCCGGTCAACTACCCGCGGGCCGCCGAACTGGTCAACACCTACCACCGGGACGGCGCCATGCGCGTCGACGGCAACCAGGGCGGCGTGCCGGGCATCGAGCCCAACAACTTCGGCCGCTGGGCCGAGCAGCCGTCGTATGCCGACCCGGCCCAGGCCGTCGGCGCCACGGCCGACCGCTTCGACTTCCGGGCCGACGACGACAACTACTTCCAGCAGCCCGGCGACCTGTTCCGGCTGATGACCGGGGACCAGCAGCAGGCCCTGTTCGACAACACCGCCCGGGCCATCAAGGGCGCCCGCGCGGCGACCGTTGAGAAGCACATCGCCAACTGTGCCAAGGCCGACCCGGCCTACGGTGACGGCGTGCGCAAGGCCTGCGAGGCGATCGGCGTCCTCTGACCCGTGCTGCCCGGACGGTTACGGTATTCGGGCCGTCCGGGCCGCTCACCTTGCCGCGCGCTGCCGTCCGAACTAGACAGTCAGGTATGGAACTGCCCATCGCCCTGGCCGAGCGCACCGAGATCCAGGCCTACGCCGACTTCGTCGGCGGCGCGCCGGAAGCGGTGCGGCAGCAGCTGGGAATCGCGGTGAAGCGGGTCGGCTCGGCCACGGCGCTGGCCATCCGCGGCGACTCCACCCGTTTCCTGAACCGGGCCGGCGGTTTCGGTGGCGACACACCCGTGACGGCCGACGCGGTCGCCGAGATCTGCGACTTCTACCGCGAGCAGGGCGTGACGGCGGCGTCGGTCCTGATCGCGCCGTCCGAGCTGCCGGCCGACTGGGTGGCGATCGCGGCCAAGCTGGGGCTGGTCGAGGGGGCCACGTTCGTCAAGCTCGGCTACGAGGTCGGCCGCGTGCTGGACGCGCCGGCCGACGGCCTGCGGGTCGAACTCGTCGATCCGACGCGGGCCGGCGAGTGGGCGGCGGTCATGATGAGCACGTACGGCATGACCGACGAGGGCATGGTCGGCATGGGCGCGGCCGCCGTCGGCCGGCCGAACTGGGGCAACTACGCGGCCTTCGACGGCGACCGGATCATCGCGATCGCCAGCCTGTACGTGAACGGCGAGTGTGGCGACATGTTCGGCGCCGCAACGCTTCCGGACGCCCGAGGTCGCGGCGCGCAGTCGGCGCTGCTGGCCGCCCGGGCGCACGCGGCGGCGGCCGAGGGCTGCCAGTGGCTGGTCGCCGAGACCGGCGCCGAGCAGCCGGGCCAGCACAACTCCTCGCTGCACAACATGCTCCGCGCCGGCTTCCGTCCGCTGTACGAGCGGACCACGTGGGTGTGGCGGGTCAGCTGACGAAGTCGGCGACCGCCGGCACGAACCGGGTCCTGCTGCTCGCCCGATTCAGTCGCGCCGGCCGTCGGCGTGTACGGACAGCACGTCGGCGATTGCCCGGTTCGCCGGCGCCGGCAGGCCGAGCGCGCGGGCCCGGTCGGCGACGTCGCCGCTGAGCCAGGCCACCTCCAGCCGGTTGCCGCGCTCCAGGTCGTGATGCATCGAGGACGTCATGGTCTCGGGCACGGTGTCCACAAAGGCCAGTCGGTCCTCGGCGTAGTCGGCCGGCAGCTCGACACCGGAGGCCCGGGCCACCTGCACCACCTCGCCCATGACGTCACGCAGGAACGCCCGGGAGCGCGGGTTTTCCCGGATCGGGCCGATCGACGTCCGGGCGAGCGTGGTCGTGCCGGACAAGCCGACCAGGAACACGAACTTCTCCCAGACCGCGCGGGCGATGTCCGGGCTCACCTCGACGTCGATGCCGCTTTCCTCGGCGGCCTCCCGAAACGCCTCCACCCTCGGCGTCCGTTGGCCGTCGTACTCGCCGAACACCAGCCGCTGCAACGTGTTCGCGTGGTTGATCACGCCAGGCTCGGCGATCGTCGCCGCGATGTAGCAGACGCCGCCGAGCACGTGTTCTGGCCCGAGCACCCGTCGCAGGATGTCGTCCTTGACCACACCGTTCTGGAACGACACCACCGCCGTGTCTTCGCGCAGCAGCGGCCGGATCTGTTCGGCCGCGGCCTCGGTGTCCCACAGCTTCACGCCGAACAGCACCAGATCCGCCGGCTTGAGCTCACCCGGATCGTCGGTCGCCACGACCTCGGGCAGGTGCAGGTCGCCCAGCGGGCTCCGCACCTGGAGTCCGTTGTCCCGCAACGCTTTCAGCTGCGCGCCGCGGGCGATGAACGCCACCTCGTGCCCGCCGGCCGCCAGCCGCGCCCCGAAGTAGCCGCCGACCCCGCCCGTGCCCATCACCGCGATCCGCATGTGCCCTCCTCTGTTCGTTCACAGCACGCCCGCCCGGATCGCGAAGGCCACCGCTTGGGCGCGGTTGCGCAGTCCGAACCGGGTGAGCAGTTCGTGCAGGTCTTTCTTCACGGTGCTCTCGGAGTACGACAGCGCGTCGGCGATCTGCCGCGTCTCGCGGCCTTCGGCCAGCATCCGCAGCACCGCCACTTCCCGTGTCGACAAACCGACTCCGTTGTAGCCCAACGGATGCAGGATCATCTTTTGCAGATCGCGGACCTGCCTCAGCAGCGCTCCCATCAGCTCCCGCGACACCACTCCCGCGCCTTCCGCCGCCGCTTCAAGCACCTCGGCCAGCTCGCTACCACTGGTCGCCGCCCTGTCCAGCACCGCCACCACCCCGTGCCCCACCAGCGCCAGCAGCGCGCCGGGGCGGACCTCCCGGGTCAGCAGCACGATCGGCACGTCAAGACGGGCCGTGTCCTGGACCGCACGCATGGTCGAGGGGAGGAAGAGGTCGTCGACGACCAGCGCCACATCGGCCGGGTCCGCCAGCACGAACCGCCCGTCCAGCAGCGACGCCACGGCCTTGCCCGTGATCACATCCGGCGCCACCACGTGAACCCCGAGCACTGTCGCCTCCCGCTGCTTGCCCTCGACAGCGTACCTGAGTAACCATGATTTCGGTTATTAAGGAGGGGCGACGGTGAAGCCATGGCTGCGAGCCGCGGCGGCGGTGCTGGCGGTGGGCTGGGGCGCCAATCAGTTCTCGCCGCTGCTGATCGTCTACCGCGATCTCGACCACCTGTCGTCCTCGCTGGTGGCGGCGGTGTTCGGGGCGTACGTGGTCGGTCTGATCCCGGCGCTGCTGGTCGGTGCCCGGCTGTCGGCGAAGCTGGGCCGCCGGGGAGTGATGCGGCCGGTGCTGGTGCTGTCGGCGCTGGCCTCGGTGATCCTGATCGTCGGCGCGGACGATCTCTGGCTGCTGGCGATCGGCCGGCTGGTCGCGGGCGTGGCCTCGGGTGCGGCGTTCGGCCCGGGTAGTGCGTGGATCAAGGAGCTGTCGGGGGACGGGGGAGCGCGGAGGGCGGCGGGGGCGCTGTCGGCGGGGTTCGGCGGCGGGCCGCTGGTGGCGGGTGTGCTGGCGCAGTGGCTGCCGGCGCCGGCGGTCGTGCCCTACCTCGCGCACCTGGTCGTGGTGGCGATCGCGGCCGTGCTGTCCTGGAATGCGCCGGAGACCAGCCCGGCTTCGGCCCGCCGCGCACGGCTGGGCAAAGCGCTGCGACACCCCGAATTCCTGCGCCGCGTGGTGCCCAGCGCGCCGCTCGTGTTCGCCGCTGCGACCACGAGTTTCGCGGTGTTGCCGACGGTGCTGCCGGTGCCGGGCGTGCCGATCGCCAGCAGCGGCGCGATCGCGGGACTGACGCTCGGCAGTGGGCTCGTGGTGCAACCGCTGGCCCGCCGGCTGGAGCGCCGCGGCGGCTCGGTGCTGACGTTCGGCCTGGTCCTGGCGGTCGCGGGCTTCCTCTGCGCGGCGCTGTCGGTTGGCCTCGGCGCGGTGATCCTGCTGGTGCCGACGGCGATCGTGCTGGGCTCGGGCTACGGCATGCTGTTGGTCGGCGGCCTCAGCCGGGTCGAAGCGCTGGCCACGGCCGAAGAACTGGCCGGCGTCACCGCCGTGTTCTACTGCCTGGCCTACGCCGGCTTCGCCGCGCCGTACCTGTTCACGGCGGTCAGCATGGTCGTGCCGGCCACGGTGGTGTTCGTGGGGGCCGCCGGGGTGGTCGTGCTGCTCGTCCCGGTAACCGCGAAATAGGTTACTATGGGTGACGTGGACACCACGCTGCCCCCGGTGCGGGTCACCGCCCAGCTGCGGGAGCTCCGGTTCGACGCGGGCTCGCCGTCGCTGAACCTGCTGGCCACCATCGGCCGCCGGCCCAGTGCCGGCATCGAGCGGCTGACCGACGTGACGAGGCTGAAGACCTGGGCCGAGGGCATCGGCTACCCGCTGGCCGACGGTGAGGCCACCGCCGACGCGCTGGCCGGGCTGCGCCGGCTGCGCGAGGAGATCTTCGCCGTCGTCACCGACGCCATGGCCGGCCGGCCGATCTCGCCCGCCGCGGTCAACGCCGCCGCTGGAAGTGTTGCGCCGCAGCTGGTTCCCGACCTTCACGAACTGCGCTGGACCGCGTCCGACCTGACGGCGCTGCTGGCCCGGGACGCGATCGACGTGCTGTTGGACCCCGTCCGCCGAGGCCGGCTGCGGACGTGTGACTCCCCGGTCTGTCGGATGATCTTCCTCGACGGCGCCGGCGGCCGGCCGCGCCGCTGGTGCTCGATGAGCCGCTGCGGCAACACCAGCAAGGCCGCCGCCTACCGGAACCGGGGTCACTAGTCCACGCTCCCGCCGGGGTTCTCTAGGTGAGCGGCTCGCCGCCGTCGACCCGCAGCGTGACGCCGGTCAGGAAGCGGTTGGTCATCGCGAAGATCGCTGCCTGCGCGATGTCCTCCACGGTGCCGATGCGGCGGGCCGGGTTGTGCGTGCGGAAGTGCTCGAAGTAGTCCTGCTTGCCCTGTTCGCCCAGCGCGTCCCAGATGCCGGTGTCGATCACGCCGGGGGACAGCGCGTTGACCCGGATCGGGGCCAGCTCCAGCGACAGCGAGCGGGTGAGGAAGTCCGCCGCCCCGTTGGTGATCGCGACGCCGAGGTAGCCGACGGCCGGCTTGAACGCCGCGACGCCCGAGAACAGGGTGAAGGATTCGTTGACGCGCAGGTGCTTGGCCAGCATGACCGGGCCGATCACCTTGGTGTCGAAGGACTTCAGCAGCGACTCGCGGTCCAGGTCGGGCAGCAGGCCTCGGGCCCGGGCCGACGCCGTCGTGATCACGTGGTCGACCGGCCCGATGGCCTTGGCCAGGGCCTGGATCGAAGCCTCATCGGTGACGTCCACGGCCTCGGCTCGCAGTTCGCCGTCGTAGGCGTCATGCAGCTTCTCGGCGTCGCGGCCGGCCACGATGACCTGCGCGCCCTCGGCTCGTGCCGCCTCGACGATCGCCCGGGCGATGCCGCTGCCGCGCCCGATGACCAGTGCCGACTTGTCCTGTAGTGCGGTTCCCATGGCTTGCAGTTTGCCATTAAGGCGCTAGCCTTGCCTAGGAGGCAAAACCTTACGGGGAGGTTGTGACGTGACCACTTCGGACATGCAGCTCGATCTGGACGAACTTCCGGCCGCGGCGGCGACGGTCGAGGCCGAGCGGCTGGCCCGCAAGCGCGACCTGGCCGTGGCGTTCCGGCTGTTCGCCCGCTACGGCTTCGACGAGGGCGTTGCCGGGCACATCACCGTGCGGGATCCCGAGTTCCCGCACCGGTTCTGGGTCAACCCGTACGCCGTGCACTTCTCCCGGATCACGGTCGGCGACCTGCTGCTGATCGACGAGGACGGCCGCGTCGCCGAAGGCAGTCGCCGTACCAACAAGGCCGCCTTCTGGATCCACTCGTCCGTCCACAATGCACGGCCGGACGTCGTCGCCGTGGCCCATGCGCACAGCATTCACGGCCGGGCCTTCGCCGCACTGGGCAGGACCCTGGACCCGATCATCCAGGAGTCGTGCGCCTTCTACGGCGATCACGTCCTGTTCGACGAGTACAAGGGCCTGGTGCTGGAGAAGACCGAAGGCGCTCGCATCGCCGCCCGTCTCGGCCGGCAGCGGGCGGCGATCCTGCGGCACCACGGCCTGCTCACCGTCGGCCGTTCCGTGGCCGAGGCCGCGTGGTGGTTCATCACCATGGACCGCGCCTGCCAGATGCAGCTGCTGGCCGACGCCGCCGGCACGCCCCGCGTGATGACCGACTCCGAAGCCACCCTGGCCCACCGGCAGTTCGGCAACGCCACCATGGCCCGGCACAGCTTCCAGATCCTCGCCGACCTGGTGCTGGCCACCGAGCCCGACGTGCTCGACCAGTAGGGTTTTGCCTCATGGGCGAGGACATCGACCGCTTGGTGGCTGACCGGCTGCGGCAGGTCCGGCTGGACCGCGGGCTCACGTTGACCCAGCTCGCGCAGCTCACCGGCATCTCCATCGCGCACCTGTCGCGGATCGAGAAGGGCGAGCGGCAGCCGTCCATCGGCAGCCTGCTGCAACTCGCGCGGGCCTACGGCGTGTCGATCGGCGCCCTGATCGAGGACCTGCCCGAGCAGGACTATCACCTCGTCCGGGCCGGCGAGGCCACTGTGCACCGGAGCGGCGACGCCCGGTACGAGGTGCTCAGCGGGCCCCATGCCGGCATCGCCGTCGTCACCGTCGAGCTGCCCGCCGGGGCCGGCACCGACGACGCCCAGCACACCGGCGAGGAGTGGCTGCACGCCGTGGTCGGCTCCCTGCTGGTTCGCCTCGGCGGCAACGAGATCGTGCTCAAGCCCGGCGATTCCCTCCAGTTCGACTCGGCCGTCGTGCACTCACTGCACAACCCGTCCAAGCGGGCCGTGCGGGCGTTGATCGCCTCTTCCGCCACGCCCGCACGGCACCCCGTCTCCGGCCTGCCCCGCCACTAGGCCCCGAGACCCGCCACCCCGAAACCGACCGAGAACCGGTCGCACCACACCAGCACGCTCTTGTACTGCGCGATGTCCGTGCCGGCTGGCACCGCGTAGACCTCGTCGCCGTTGGTCGCCTTCAACGCCCCCAGGTCGAGGTGGCCCTGTTCCTTGAACTTGGCGTCTCCGGCGTCCTGGCTCTGGCTCGTCAGCCACACGTGCACCGCGGGGCCGTCGCTCGTGCTGAAGTCCCTGAGCTGCACCGCGTAGCTGCCGTCCGCATTCCTGACCACCTCCGCCTGCCCGCTCGTCGGGTGCGCCAGCGACCGGAACGTCCCCTTCTGCGCCGCGCCGTCGGCCAGCTTCTCGTGCACCGTGCTGCTGGTGAACAGCTTCCACGGCTGGAACGCCCACAGTCCGACCGCGACCAGCACGATCACCGCCGCTGCCACCGGAACCACGATCTTGCGCCGTGCCAGGAGCGCCCGCATCGAACCACCCTCACCTTCGGTGGGCCGGCCGCGCCGACCCTTCTGCCCGGTGCAACGAGCTCTCCGTAGCCGCGTGATCCCGATCGGTGCTTACGGAGCGGTGACGTGCCCATTCACCCCTTTCACTACTTAAGTAGTGAAACGTGGTAGCGTCGACGGCACACGACGAAGGGGAGCGGGCATGGTGGACCCGGTGTTGACCGAGGGGCTGGGCAAGAAGTACCGGCGGGGCTGGGCACTGATGGATTGCGGCCTGGTCATCCCGCAGAACCGGGTGGTCGCCCTGGTCGGCCCCAACGGTGCCGGCAAGAGCACGCTGATGGGCCTGGTCACGGGCCTGATCCGGCCGACCGCGGGGGAGATCTCGGTGTTCGGCGACCGGCCGAACGGCCGCGGACTGCATCCGGGGGTGGCCTTCCTGGCCCAGCACAAGCCGCTGTACGCGCAGTTCAGGGTGGCCGAGACACTGCGGTTCGGGCAGCGCACCAATCCCACCTGGGATCAGGAGTACGCGGAAGGCCTGGTGCGGCGGGCGAACGTGCCGCTGACGGCCAAAGTCGGCACGCTGTCCGGCGGCCAGCGGACCCGGGTCGCGCTGGCCTTGGCGCTGGGCAAACGGCCTCGCCTGCTGCTGCTCGACGAACCGCTGGCCGATCTGGACCCGCTGGCCCGCGAGTCGGTGCTGCGCAGCCTGGTCGAGGAGAGCCGCCGGGAGGGCATCACCGCGGTGCTGTCCTCGCACGTGCTGGCCGAGCTGGAAGGCGTCTGCGATCACCTGGTGCTGCTGGCCGACGGCCAGGTCCGGGTCGCCGGTGACGTCAATTCCCTGTTGGACCGGCATGTTCTGCTCGTCGGACCGGCCGAGGGCCCGCTGCCGGTGCCGGCGAGCGCGGTGATCGACGTCCGCCGCACGGATCATGGACAGGAGGTTCTGGTGCCTGTGACCCTCGCCGGCCACGCGCCGGGATGGCGGCAACTGCGACCCCGGCTCGGGCACCTCGCCCTGGGCTACATGCGCGACGCTGCCCGTGAGGTGGCGGCATGATCCGTGTCGTATGGCGCCAGCAGCGCGCCCAGTTGATCACCCTGTTGGGTGTGCTCGTGGTCGCCGTCGGCGTGGTGCTCGTCGCCCGCGCCTCGATGACGTCCTATTTGGACGGCCATGGCCTCACCGCCTGCGTGACGGGTGGCGTCCAGGGCAACGGATGCGGCAACGACGTCGCACAGTCCTTTCAGGACATCTGGTTCGACCGGATGAAGGTCGCGCAGCTGTTCGTGCTGGCGCTGCCCGTGCTGATCGGCCTGTTCTGCGGTGCGCCGCTGTTCGCCCGTGAACTCGAGCAAGGTACCCACGTGCTGGCGTTCACCCAGTCGGTGAGCCGGCTCCGGTGGATGACCAGCAAGCTGCTGGTGTCGGCGGTGCCGGCGCTGCTCGTGGTGGCCGTGGTGCAGCTGCTGGTCGAGTGGTGGGTCGCCGCCGCCGGCAAGATCGGGCCGCTGGCCTCCGGACCGTACTTCTACGTCACCTTCGGCTCCAGCAGCTTCGCGCCGCTGGCCTACACCGTGTTTGCCTTCACCCTGGGCATGTTCGTCGGTGCCGCGTCCCGGCGAACCCTGGTCGCGATGACCGTGACGCTCGGCGTGACCGTTGTCCTGCGGTACATCTTGTCCACCGCACAGCAGTTCCTCGTGCCGGCGCAGCGAATCGTCTCCGACGACCCGTCGCAGTCGATCTACGAGCGCGGTTCGCTCGAGGTGTTCGGCGGCTACCTCGACGCCAACGGCACGATCGTGCCGACGGCCAAGGCTGCCGACGCCATCGGGAAATGCGGCTCGCGGGGCGACGCCGCGCCGATCACCGACAGCGCCGCCTGCTACCGCGATCACGGCCTGGCCAAGTGGTTCGCCGATGTCATCCCGGTCAGTGCCGCCAGCACCGTGCACCTGGTGGAGGCCGCCATCTACCTGGGCCTCGCCGTGGTCTTGGTGCTCGGCACCGGCTGGGCCGTGCGCCGGCAGGCGTGAGCCGTGCCGTCCGACCCCGGGGCCTATGCTGGCGGTGTGATCGAGTTCCGGATCGACCGACGCTCCGGGGTCGCCACCTACCTGCAGATCGTCCATCAGGCCAAGCAGGCCATGCGGCTGGGGCTGCTCAATCCCGGCGACCGGCTGCCGACCGCCCGTGAGGTCGTCGAGGCCACCGCCGTCAACCCGAACACCGTGCTCAAGGCGTACCGGGAGCTGGAGCGGGAGGGGCTCGTCGAGGCCCGGCGGGGGTTGGGCACCTTCGTCACGAAGTCGCTGGCCAGCTCGGCCAGCAACCGTGGCGCCCCGCTGCGGGCCGAGCTGGCCGAGTGGATGGGCCGCGCCGCGCATGCCGGCCTCGGTGTCGACGACGTCGATGCCCTCTACGTCGACGTCCGCGCGGAGCGTTTCCCGATCGGAGAGTCATGACCGTTGCCGCCCTGAGCGCCGAGGGCCTGTCCAGGTCCTTCGGGCGCGTCCAGGCCTTGGCCGACTGCACCTTCGCACTGCCGGAGGGTCGGGTCATCGCACTCGTCGGTCCCAACGGCGCCGGCAAGAGCACCCTGCTTTCCCTGGCCGCCGGCCTCATTCGCCCCACCGCCGGCGCCATCGCCGTCCATGGCACGCCCATTCGCGGCCGGATGCATCCCGACGTCGCCTACCTGGCCCAGAACCGGCCGCTCTACCCCGATTTCACCGTCCGCGAGGTCATTCGCGCCGTCGCCGGCATGAACGAGCGGTGGTCCCAGTCCCGGGTCGAGGAGGTGCTGGACATGCTCGCCGGCGTCGACCGCTCCGCCAAGGTCCGCACCCTTTCGGCCGGCGCTCGCACCCAGGTCGCCATCGCCCTCGCCCTCGGCCGTCTTCCTCGCGTGCTGATGCTCGACGAGCCCCTCTCCGACCTCGATCCGCTGGCCCGTGACGAGACCCTTCGCATCGTCATGACCGAGGTCGCCGACCGGGGCACCACCGTGCTCATGTCGTCCCATCTGCTCAGCGATCTCAGCGAGGTCTGCGACCACCTCCTGCTCGTGGTCGCCGGCCAGGTCCGCCTCGCCGGCGACGTCGAGGACGTCCTCGCCGCCCACCGCGTCCTCGTCGGCCCCCGCGACCAGGAGTCCGCCGTCACCGGCTCCGTCATTTCCGCCTCCCGCACCGAACGCCAGGCCACCCTCCTCGTCCGCGACGCCGAGCCCGCCCCTCCCGGCTGGCTCGCCGACCAGCCCGACCTGGAAACCCTGGTCGTCGGCTACCTCCGCGCCGCCCGCCACGTCCAGGCGACCTCTCAGCCGGTGTGAGAGACTCCGCCCCGTGACTCGCACGGTGTGTCTCGCCCAGGAACCCGAGGCCGATGCCCTCCTCGCCCGTGATTACCTCGCGCTCTTGTTCGGGATGCTGCTAGATCAACAAGTGCCGATGGAAAAGGCGTTCAAGGGGCCGAAGCTCATCCTGGACCGTATGGGCAAGTTCGACGTCCACGCCGTCGCCGAGGCCGACCCCGACGAGTTCGCTGCCCTCGTCTCCACTCCACCCGCCATTCACCGCTTCCCAGGTTCCATGGCGAAGCGCCTGCAGACGTTGGCCCAGTTCCTGGTCGAGAACTACGACGGCAAGGTCGACAAGATCTGGAAGCAGGGCAAGCCGGACGGCATCGAGGTGCTCAAGCGTCTGACGGCTCTGCCGGGTTTCGGTGACCAGAAGGCGCGGATCTTCTTGGCGCTGCTGGGCAAGCAGATGGGCGTGAAGCCGGAAGGCTGGCGAGAGGCCGCGGGTGCCTACGGCGATGAGGGTTCTCGCCGCAGCGTCGCCGACGTGACCGATGCGAAGTCGCTGGGTGAGGTGCGGGCGTTCAAGAAGGCGGCCAAGGCAGCCGCCAAGGGCTGAGCGGGTCGCCGTAACCAAAAAGCCTTGTCCCTGAGGCGTTTCTCGAATGTGCGTGCGGGGCACGCGCTCGATAACAGGCCCGGCCGAGTGCGTCATATGACGCAGAACTGACGGGTGGGAGGGGGCAGAGTGGCTCAGCGGGGCAACCAGGGCCGGAGAGTCCACTGTGGACGGAAGGCGGTTGGTCACATGTTGGCAACATGTGCGGCCGGAGGCTAACCCGGTCGCGCCGGCATCGGATGCATTGACGGTCGGCAGGTGGCGGTCCGTGGGAGGGACCTCTGGTGCTCGGGTACACAGAGGCACAGCATCGGACGGTCGTCATCGTGGACGTCGCGGGGTTCACGGCGGCCAACCGGCGGGGCGTGCACCAGGTCGAAATCCACAAACGGCTGGTGGAACTGCTGACCACGGCCTTCGACGACGCGGGGATCCCCTGGCAGGACTGCGATGTGGAAGACCGGGGCGACGGCAAACTCATCCTCGCCCCGCGCGACGTGTTCAACATCAGGCTGGTCGACCAGCTGTGGAGCCGGCTGGTGGCGGAACTGCGCCGCTACAACGCATTGCACTCGGCGGCGGCGGTGATGCAGCTGCGGGTGGCGGTCCACGCGGGCGAAGTGTGGCGCGGCCCGGCGGGAGAGGTCAGCCCGGCGATCAACCTGGCGGCGCGCATCATCGAAGCGGCGGCGGCGAAAGACGTGCTCAAGGCGACCGGCGCGGCCCTGGCCATGATCGCCTCGGACGCCTTCTACCGTGACGTCATCGAACCCGATCCGGCCGCGGCGCCGGACCTGTTCCGGCGGATTCCGGTCGACGTCAAGCAAACCCAGACGCACGCGTGGCTGCGGGTGGCGGAGTCGCCGCAGCCGGAAGCCGTGCAGCCGCAGCTGGAACTCGAGCAACTGGCCCCGCTGCTGGACGGCGTCTTCGTGCCGCACCTGCCGGTGCTGGTGGGACGGGCGAGCGGCCCGGGCGTGCCGCCGGCGCCCCTGGTTCGGACGCCTGGGCCTCCGTGCGCCACCTGGCCGAATTCAACGCGGGAGCGGACGGAGTCCCGCCGGCATTGGTCTTCCTCGGCCTCCTGGCCGGCATCGTGGACCGGGACCGCGGGGAGCAGCTGGCCCGCTGGACCGAGGACCAGGCCCGCCGGCTCGGGCTGCCGGCCGGGTCGGGCAACCGGCCGGTCGTCGAGAAGCTGGACAAGGAATCCCGGTTGCACCTGTTGATCGCCGTGCTGCCCGACGGCGTGAGCCGGGACCAGGTCCTGCTCTTCCACTGGCGGCAGGACGATCCGGAGGTCTGGCCGCCGGCCTGCGGCGAGCCGGTGACGGTCGCGGTCGACCAGCTCGAACAGCACGTCGACGATCTCGTGGTCGGCGCGGAGATCGCGTGGGAACGGCACGACGGCCCGGTGACGGTCGAGCTGCTGCTGCCCCGCGCCCTGCTCAACCTGCCGGTCCACGCCTGGCAGAAGGAACACCGGTCGGGTGATCCGCGGCCGCTGTCCCTGGACTACCCGGTGGTGGTGCGCTCACTCGAAAGAATGATGTCGCGCCAGTGGCACCGGGCCTGGAAGACGCGCTGGACGGCGTTCGCGGCCGACCCGGCCGGCGGACGGGTGCACGTGGCCCAGCCACCGGATCCGGACCGGCCGCACCTGCTGGGCGCGGTCCTGCAGGACGACCCGGCCGTTGTCACGGTCGTGTTGACCGGGCCGCCGCCGGTGCGGCCGGACCGTGGTGACGAGCTGCTCGCGGCGCTACGGTCGGGCCTGCCGGCCGTCCTCTGGCACCGGAACGGCGCGGATCCGAAAACTGTTGGTGATCTGGTATCCGGACTCATCGAGGACGGCGGTCTGATGGCGTTACCGGAGAGCACACACAAAGCAAGAAGACGTAACCATCAATCAACGAACGTGCTTTACACTGCCCTTGAGGATGTGGTGCTGCTATGGGATGACCCCGGCCGTGTGATCCATCTCGACGAGTGGGCGGGTTGATCACGAGCGGAGAGGCGATCCGAATGGGCGACCAACAAACTCCCGACGCAGTCGCCGCGGGTAATCGAACCCCGCGATTCACTACGCCGGACTGGTGGATTTACCGGGGTGTCGGGCGACCCTGGCATGACGTTAGACCGATCGACCTACTGCCACCGCCACCGCCTTGGCGGACCTTCGACGGCGGCCCGCTGCCGGACTCCGACGAGCCGCCCCAGGACGGCGACGGGGAGGGGACGCGCCGGCTCGGCGTCGAGCTGCACCTGTCCGAACGGGACGTCGATCCGCACGAGGTCGACGCCGTCAATGCCGCGCTGTACCTGCGCCGGCCACTGATCGTGACCGGCCGGCCGGGCACCGGGAAGTCCACGCTGGCCTTCCGGATCGCCCGCGAGCTCGGGCTGGGACGGGTCCTGCAGTGGTCGATCTCCAGTCGCACCACGCTGCGCAACGGGCTGTACGGGTACGACCCGATCGACCGGGTGCAGGCCGCCGCGGCCGCCAGGGGAACCGGCGACCCGCCCGAGGAACCGCCGATCGGGGACTTCGTGCGGTTGGGCCCATTGGGGACCGCATTCCTACCCAGCGTGACACCGAGGGTGCTTCTGATCGACGAGTTCGACAAGAGCGAGGTCGATCTGCCCAACGATCTTCTCGGCATATTCGAGAACGGGCAGTTTTCAATTCCGGAATTGGTGCGCGTTCAGCAGAGAACGCCCGAGGTCAGCGTGTTCACCGATGATCCGGACCGGCGGGCCGTGATCAACGGCGGCCGGGTGCGGTGCCGTGAATTCCCGGTGGTCGTCATCACCAGCAACGGTGAACGGGATTTTCCGGAGGCGTTCCTCCGTCGCTGCCTGCAACTGCGGCTGGCCGAGCCCGGCATCGACCAGCTCACCGCGATGGTCGCCGCGCATCTGCGGGCCGGCGACGACGAGCGGCGCGCCGCGTTGATCCAGGAGTTCGTGGACCGCAGTGCGGCGGCCGGCGGCCTGCCGGCCAACAAGCTGCTGGACGCGGTGTTCCTGGCCACCTCCGGCGCCTACGACGAGCAGGACGAATCCTGGCCACGGCTGCTGGACGCGCTGTGGCGGCGACTGACCTCGGTGTCGTGAGATGGCGGGGGCAGTAGACGGGCCGGCCGGCCGGACGGGCGATGCGTTGAGCTGGCGCGAGTTCGCCGACGCCGTCTGGCTCGGCGTGGCCACGCAACGGTTCTGGGAGCGGCAGCACCGGCCGCGGGACGCCGCCGGTGAGCCGCCGCCCGCCGACCGCCCACCCCCGACTGCCCGGCCCGTGCCCGAGCCTGTGACGGATCCGCCCCCGCATCCGTCCACAGTGGACCCGGTAGTCCCTCGGACGGAACCGGAGAGCCGTCCGCCGGAACCGGAGATCACTCCGGTTCGCGGCGAGCTCCGTGCCACCGCGACGCTGCCGTGGACCCCGGCGGACATGATCCGCGCGCTCCGGCCGTTCAAGCGCCGGGTGCCGTCGCCGCGCCCGGACGAGATCGAGCTCGACGAAGAGGAAACGGCCGAACGGGCGGCACAGAGCGGCGTGTGGCTGCCGATCACCAAGCCGGTCCAGACCCGATGGCTGGATCTGACGCTGGTGGTCGACATGAGCCCGTCCATGGTGCTGTGGCGGCCGACCGTGCGGGCCTTCACCGCCGTGGTGGAGCAGCTCGGCGCGTTCCGATCCGTCCACCACTGCTTCCTTGACGCAACAGGGGAACCGGTGCTGCGGTCCGGGGCCGACACCCCGGCCCACGGCCCCGGCGAGGTCGTCGACTTCTCCGGCCGCCGGATCGTGCTGGTGCTGACCGACGGCGTCGGCGCGGCGTGGCGGCAGGGGCGGGTCGCCGCGATGCTCGCGCACTGGGCCGCGGTGATGCCGGTGGCGCTCGTTCACATGCTGCCGCAACGGATGTGGTCGCGCAGCCGGCTGGGACTGCGTCACGCGGACGTGCTGCCGCCGCGGCCGCTCGCGCCCAACCGCGGCTGGCAGGTCACGCTCGACGACGCCTGGGTGGATCCGGAACAGGCGGCGGCCGACACCGCCGACGCGGTGCCGATCCCGGTTTTCGAGCTGATGCCACGGTGGATGGCGAGCTGCGCCGCGCTGTTCACCGGCGCTCGGTCGCGGCCCGCGAAGGCGATGGTCATGCTGGCCAGGACCAAGTCCCGGCCCGCCGTCGCCGAGGACGAGCCGGTCGCCCCGCCGTCGGCGCACGAACTGGTGACCCGGTTTCTCGGCCGGGCGTCCCCACTCTCGTACCGGCTGGCCACGCTGCTCGCGGCGGTTCCGGTGAATCTGGACGTCGCGCGCACCGTGCAGGCCGAGCTGGTCCCCGAATCCGGCCCGGCGCATCTGGCCGAAGTGCTCGACAGCGGCCTGCTGCGGCCCAGCGGCCCGGACTCCTGGCAGACGACGTCGTTCGAGTTCGCGTCCACCGCCGTGCGCGAGGTGCTGCTGTCCGGTGCGCGCCGCACGGACACGGCCCATGTCGTCCGCACCGTCGCCGAGCACCACTCGGTACTCACGTCTCTCGCCGAGATCATCGGCGATCCGGCCAACGCCCCCGAACCCACCGCCGAGCATCCGCTGGACCGCACCGTGCTGCGGGCCCTGAGCGGCCCGTACCTGCGCCGCGCCGCCCGACTGGAGGAGAGTGCCGTGGAAGACACCCGATCGAGCGAAACCCGCCTCAACACGAAGGAGGTTGGACTCGCGGGAACCCAGGGTGGCGGCAGGATCGGTTCAGTGAGCACGAGCGCGTCCGACACGGTGCCAGCGGCCGGGCCCGGTGACCCGGTCGCCGTGCCGCCGCCGGCCGACCCGTCGCCACGGCGCACGGAGCTGGCGATCGTCTCGGCCCCGCACACGCCCCGGGCCGACGACGTGCCCACCATCTGGGGCGACGTGCCCCCGCGCAACCCGATCTTCACCGGCCGCGACGACCTGCTCGGCCAGCTGAGCCGGCGGCTCACGGCCGGCGGCACCACCGCGATCCTGCCGGCCGCGCTGCACGGCATGGGCGGCATCGGCAAGACCCAGATCGCCGCCGAGTACATCTACCGCCATCTCGAGGACTACGAGCTGGTGTGGTGGATCCAGGCCACCCAGCCGGCCCAGATCCGGGCCGCCCTCACCGATCTCGCCCAGGCGCTGCGGCTGCCCGGCGCCCGCGAGGCGCACACGGCGGTGCCCGCCGTACGGGAGGCGCTGCGCATCGGCGTGCCGTACCGGCGCTGGCTGCTGGTGTTCGACTCGGCCGAGAGCCCGGAGGCGGTCCGGCCGTTCTTCCCGTCCAACGGCCCCGGCGAAATCCTGATCACCTCGCGCAATCCGGACTGGGCCGGGGTGGCCCGGCCACTGGAGATCGCCGTGTTCAGCCGGGCCGAGAGCAAGGAGCTGTTGCGCCGCCGCGGCCCGGAGATCGACGACGCGCAGGCCGACGCACTGGCCCAGAAACTGGGGGACCTGCCCCTGGCCATCGCCCAGGCCGCGGCCTGGCGAGCGGAGACCGGCATGCCGGTGCGGGAGTACCTGCGCCTGTTCGACGAGAAAGTGGCCGAGATCCTGGACACCACCCGACCGGACGACTACGAGGTGCCGCTGGCCGCGGCCTGGAACGTCTCGTTCGACGAGCTGCAATCGCGCAACCCGGCGGCCCACCAGCTGCTCCAGGTGTGCGCGTTCTTCGCGCCCGACCCGATCTCGCGCAGCCTGTTCACCGGCGTGCGCGGGCTGTCCATCGCGGTGGAGCTGGACGCCGCGCTGCGCGACCCGATCCGGTTGGGGCGGGCCATCCGGGACATCAACCGCTACGGCCTGGCCAAGATCGACCACCGCAACGACACGCTGCTGCTGCACCGCCTGGTCCAGCTGGTGTTGCGGGACCGGATGCCGCCGCAGCGGCGGGCCGACATGAAGCACGGGGCCCACCAGCTGCTGGCCAACCTCGATCCGAACGACCCGAACACGGCCGGCCAGTGGCCGCGCTACCAGGCGATCCTGCCGCACGCCTACGCGTCGGACATCGTCGAGTGCGACGACCGCTGGGTCCGCCAGCTGGTGTTGAACCTGATGACCTTCCTCTACCAGTGGGGTGACCACGAGGAGGCGGCCAACCTCGCCAAGCGGGCCACCGAGACCTGGCAGAACCGGCTGGACGAGACCGATCCGCAGCTGTTGCAGGCCTGGGGCCAGCAGGCGATCTACCTGTGGACGCTCGGCCGGTACGGCGAGGCGAGCCCGATCAACGAGCGGACGCTGGCGCTGCACCGGCGGGTGTCCGGCGAGGACAGCGAGGAGACGCTGCTGGCCGAGCGCCGGGTGGCCGTCGACCGGCGGGCCAAGGGCGACTTCAGCGGGGCCCTCGCGGTGAACCGTGACGTCTACCAGAAGGCCAAGGGCGTCTTCGGCGACGACGACCCGGTCACCCTGTCCGCGGCCCACGACCTCGGCGTGATCCTGCGTCTGGTCGGCGAGTACACCGAGGCGCGTGTCCTGGACGAGGACATGTACAAGCGGCAGGTGGAACTGCGTGGCTACGACGCCGCGCAGACGCTGAACGTGTTGGGCGGCTTGATCCTGGACCGGATGGAGCTGGGCGAGTACGGCTGGGCCTCGGTCGAACAGGAGCGGCTGGCCGAGCGGGCCGCGCGGCTGTTCGGCGAGGACACCGCGGCCACCTTGCAGCGCCAGCACCACCTGTCGATGGCGTTGCGCAAGAACGGCGATCACGCCGGCGCGCTGGAACGGTCGACGCAGGCCTGGCAGCGGTACCGGATTCGGTACGGCGACTCGCACCCGCAGACGCTGGCCTGCGCCATCGGCCAGTCGATCAACCTGCGCAACGCCGGTGAGCTGAGCGCCGCCCAGCAGCTGGGCGAGGAGACGTTCGGCCGGTACCGCGCAGTGCTGGGCGAGCACCACCCGCACACGCTTGCGGCGGCGGTCGACCTGGCCGTGACCCTGCGGCTGATGGGCGACGCGGATGCGGCGCAGACGCTGGACGAGCGTTCGCTCGAGCAGTTCCGCACCATGTTCGGCCCGGACCAGCCGCACGCCATCGGCGCCGCCATCAACCTGGCCAGCGATCTGGCCGCGCGCGGCGAGTTCGAGAATGCGCTGAAGCTGGACAACGACGTCGTGGCCCGGGCGGAACGAGTGCTCGGCGCCGATCACCCGACGACGTTGGCCGCGGCGGTGAACCGGACGTTCGACCTGCGGGCGCTTGGCCGCGGGCAGGAGGCGGACCCGCTGTACGTCGACGTGATGAACCGCTATCGCCGCGTGCTGGGCGACAAACACCCCGGCGTGGTGGCCGCGTCGACCAGGACCCGCGCCAACTGCGACCTGGACCCGTTGCCACTGTGACCGCTGGAGCGCGGCCCGTTTCGGCGGGCCGCGCTCAGTCTCCGGGCTCCGAGGCCAGCGACCGCAGCACGTCGGGCTGGAGCAGTTCGATGCGCCGCCTGGCCGTACGCACCACGCCGCGTTCCCGAAGCTGCTTCAGCGTGCGGGTCACCGCCTCCCGCGATGCGCCGACCGCCTGGGCCAGTTCGGCCTGGGAAAGCGCGATGGAAATCGTGACTCCGGTTTCCTCGCCTTTCTGGCCGTATCTTTCCGCATAGTCGAGCAACAGCAGCGCAATACGCTGCTGGCTCAGGTAGGCGCCGAATTCGAGACGGTGTATGTCGGCCTCTCGCAGCCGCTCGACCACCATGCGGAGCAGGGCGAACGTGGTCGCGCCGTCGGTGATGAGCAGCTGACGGAACGCGGCGCCGGAAAGCTGGATCGCGGTGACCTCCGAAATCGCGGTCACGGTGGCCGAACGCGGTCGCCCGTCGATGGCGGAGAACTCGCCGAGCAGGTCGCCGGCGCCGCGGATGGCCAGCACCACCTGCCGCCCGGTCGGCGCCGCCGACGCCACCTTCACACGGCCGCTTTCCAGCAGCAGCACGTGGTCGGAGCGCTCGCCGGCCAGGAACAGCGTGCTGCCGGCGGCCCAGCGGCGGCGCACGCCCAGCGCCAGCACGGCGTCGTGGTCGAGTCGAAACGGTCGACCGGCCCCCAATTCCGCACCTCCGCGCCGGCACCGGCGGGTCGACCGGCTTCGCGCACATCATCCCTTTGGCGCAGCGGCCTGTCTATACGGCCGAACGGATATCGCACTGGTTCCCGCATATCCGGGATTCGGACGGTGATCACGGGACAGGCCGGCGCACGTGCATCTGCCGGCATCGCCCGTGTTCACCTGGGCACCCTTCACAATTGTGGCCGGAGGCGCGAGACTGTTCTGGAGGACTGCCGACAGAGAGGTAATCCGCCATCATGAGTTCACCCGTGAGTCATAGCGAATCGCATGTGGACACCGAGTTGGTCGATGTCGGCGGGATGCCGCTGGCCGAGCTGCGCACCTCGCGGGACGCGGCCGTGGTCCGGTCCCTTCGGCACGTGGTCGCGCGCAGCGCGCACGAGGGCGTCGCCGAGGTGAACTGCGCCGGGTCGAGGGACTGACCCCGGGTGGCCACCGAACACGACGGGGAGCTCCAGCCGCATCGCCTGTCCTGGGCCGATTTCGACGAGTTGGCCCGCGGTGGCGGCGGCGCGGCGGTGGTGCGGGTGCTGCGCCGGGCCGAGCGGAGCCGGCGCCTGCTGCTGATGCGGGCGCTGGCCGACCAGGTGGCCAAGGAGCCGGAGCTGTGCGGGCCGCTGCCGTCGTGGGAGGACGCGTGGGAGCTGCTGGCCCGGGTCCAGCGCCGGGCGCCGGGCGAGCTGGACGCCGTCATCGACCATCCGTACACGGGCAGCTGGGCCGGTTACACGACGAGGTTGCTGCGTAACGGAATCGCCGGTGTCGGCCCGGCATGGGCGCACCTCGGCCATGTGCACGCCATCGCCGCGGCGGCGGCAATCCGAGCGAAGCTCGATTTCGAGGCCACTGTGCCGGTGTGGAGCGGCTTCGCCGCACTGCCGACGCTGGGTGTCGCGCACGTGGCGGCGACCTCGCCTCATTCCGTTGCCAGGGTTCGGGTCCGTGCCGGGCGGGTGGCGATCAGCGCCACGAACACCCGCCTGGTGCTGCCGGCGGACCTGTCGACGGACGCACCGGGTTGGTGGGGGATCCGGCGGCTCACGGTGCCGGCCGATGTGCGGCTGTCGGTACGCCTCGACGACGTCGACCCGTACCGCGGCCTCTACGAACCGGTGCTGCCGCAGCGACTCGACGACGACGCCGTGACCAAGTGGCAGTCGCTGCTGTCCGAGGCGTGGCAGGTGCTGCTGGCCCGGCTGCCCGAGCGGGCCGCGACCATGTCGGCCGGGCTGGACTGCATCGTGCCGCGGCCGATGATCCCGTTCCGGCTGCCCAGCGCGTCCACCGGCGAGGCGTTCGGCAGTGCCGTGGTCAGCCGGCCCGAGGAACCGCTGTCACTGGCCGCCACCCTGGTGCACGAGTTCCAGCACATCCGGCTCAGCGGCCTGCTGCACCTGGCGAACCTGCGCAGCGACGACCCCGAGGAGCGGATCTACGCGCCGTGGCGGGACGATCCACGGCCGCTTTCCGGTGTACTGCAAGGAGTTTACGCCTTCTTCGGGGTCACCGAATTCTGGCGTTCCGTGCTGCGTGACGGGGACCGGTCCACGCGGCGGAGGGCGGCGTTCGAGTTCGCGCTGGCCCGCGCCGCCACCTGGCGCACCGCCCGCACCTTGCGTCACGACCACGGGCTCACCGACGCCGGCCGGCGCTTCCTTGACGGCGTTATCGAGCGGCTGCGGCCGTGGCAGGAGGAGCCCGTGCCTGCTGCCGAGGCGGAACTCGCCGCCGCCGTGGCCGCCGACCATCGAGCCATGTGGCGGATCCGGCACATGCGCCCGTCGCCCGAGACCGTTGCCGTGCTCGCCGCCGCCTGGTCCTCGGGCGAGCGCCGCCCGTCGAGTATCGACCTGGCCGGCAGCACCGGCCCGACCCCGGTACCCGACGGCGCGTGGTCGCCGGCCCGTACCGACATGATTCGCCTCGGCATCACCACGGCCCCTGTCGATCGCGAGGCCGCGTGGGCTGACGTCCCGGAGGCGACCCCCGCGGACATCGCCTACGTCTCCGAGCGCTATACCGAGGCCATCGACCGCTACCGGGCCCAACTCGCCGACGATCCCGACCACGCAAGCGCTTGGGTCGGCCTCGGCCTGGCCTGTCGCGGCTACGGACGGAGCGCCGCCGGCCGGGCCCTGCTGTCACGTCCCGAGCTCGTACGGGCCGTGCACCGTCACGTCCGCGCAACCGATCCCGTGCAGCTCGCGGACTGGATCGGCCGAATCGTGAACTAGGTGGCGAAGGCCATGATGTCCGTCGCCAGCACGTGGCCGAGGCCGAGTTCGATGACGGCCTGATAGACGCGCAGCGCGAGGTAGGCGTCGAGGCGGTCGGTGCTGAGCAGTTCGACGAGCAGCACGTCGTCGCGGTGGCTACGACCGGCGTCGACCTCGGTGAGGACCTGGGCCAGATCGGCCTCGACGCGGTGGTATCGCGGCAGCAGGCGGCGCGGGGCCTCGGGCGTGAGATAGCGGCGAGGGTGGGACGCCAGCAGGGAAAGGTCGTCGACGTAGACGGAGCTGACGCAGTCGACGAAAGGGGCGGGCAGCTCGCGCCCGCTGGCGTTGACGACGACGGCGCCACGGGCGAGCCGGGTGGAGCGGAGCACGGGCGGCTCGTCGCCGGTGACGACGACCAGGGTGGCGCCGAAAACGGCGTCGTCGGCGGTGGGGGCGACGGACAGCCCGATGCTGGCGGCGGCGAACTGCCTGGCCAGGCGGGGAGTGGCGACGCCGGAGTGCACGGCCACATGGCTGACGTCGGGCAGCAGCCGCCCGAGCACGGCGGACTGCACATGGGCGGGAAAGCCGGAGCCCAGCACAGTGACCGTGACAACGCCGGGGGACAGCAGCAGCTGAGAGGCCAACGTGGTGAGGGCGGCGCAGCGGCAGGCCCGCAGATGGGCGCTGGGCAGGGCGAATCGGGTGTCGGCGTCGGGCGCGGACAGCACGGCGAGCTCGGCCCCGGAGCTGCGGGAGCGGGCGGTGTCGAGCGTCCACCCGCCGCTGCGGTCGGCGCCGGGATCGGTGACACGGCCGCTGAGCTCGGTGGCCAGCACGTCGACGAGGTCGATCTCGTCGAGGGCGCGGAGCAGCTCGTCAGAACCGAGCTGCCGCACGAAGCCACTCATCCGATGCCCCTCCGAACTCAACGATCACTGGGGCCATGGAACAGCGGCACGCTTTCGAAGCGCTTCTCGTCGGCCAAATCAGCTGGGCACACCCACCTCCACCTCGTCGAGCAGGCCGAGGGTGCGATCGAGCCACACCGTGGAGCCCAGCGCCGCGAACAGCGTTCTGGCGGCCTGCAAATGGGTCGACGCGAGCATGAAGTCGGCCCGCAGCAAGGCGATCTCGCCCAGGGCGTAGCGGGATCGGGCCTCCACCAGACGTTCGCCGAGCCGGCGGGACAGATCCAGCGCATGGGCCATGGTGGTGGCCGCGGCGTCCAGCCGCCCTTCCCGTTGCCGCACAACGCCGAGCCCGTACACGGCATAGGCCTCGCCGATCTGGTCGCCGATGTTGCGCACGATGCGTAGCACCCGGTGCAGCGCCTCCCGGGCGAGATCGAAGCGTTCGACGGCCACGTGCAGCTCGGCAAACCGGTGCAGGACCTGGGCTTCGACGCGCAGGCAGTGTTCCTGCCGGGAAATGCTCAGCGCCTGCTCCAGCAGGCCGCGAGCGCGGGTGGTCTGCCCCTGGCCGAGCCACCAGCCGGCCAGGCTGCGCTGGATGTGGGCCTCGCCGATCCGGTCCCCGACCAGCGGCATGATCTCCAGCGCCTCGTCGTACTTGGCCAGCATGGCCTCGTTGTCGCCGCGAATGCCGTCGACGTGGGCGGCGTTGCGCAGCACCAGCGCCTGGCCGTGCATGTTGCCGACGGCCTCGAACAACATCAGCGCGGCCCGGAAACAGTTGGCCGCCTCGGCGGTCCGCGTCTGGAACATGTGCAGCGTGCCAAGGGAATACTGCGCGGCCGCGGTTCCGGTGCGGTTGCCGGCCTCCGAGGAAGCCCCGAGGGCATGACAGGCGGTCTCCCGCCAGTCGTCGAAATATCCCTTGGCTTCGAACAAGGTCACGGAGGTCAGTGCCAGATCCCAGCACAGCTCGTCCATGCCGGCCTCAGCGGCCTGCCGCACGGCCGCGACCAGGGCATGCCGTTCGCTGTCCCACCACGTCATGGGCGTGCCGATGATCTCCGCAGACACCTCGGCCGGCAGCCGCCACCGGGCGGCGGTGCCGTGGATCACGGTGTAGTCGCCGCCGTACTCCCGCCGATGCGCCTCCTCGGCCAACGCCATCCAGCCGCCGAGCATCCGCGCCAACGCGGCATCGCGGTCCACTGTGGACTCGACGTCCAGCAGCTGTTCCCGCGCATAGGCCCGGATCAGCTCGTGGAACCGGTAACGCGGATGGGGCGAATCGGGGTACTGCACGGTTTCCATGGCCTGCGCCTCGACGAGGGCGTCCAGGATGTCCTCGGCGGTCGCCAGATCCACGTCCAGCAGCGCCGCGGCCACCCATGCCGGCGAATCCGGGGCCTGGACAAGGGAAAACAGCCGGAACAGCCGTTGGGCGACCGAGGGCAGCGCCTGGTAGGTGAGCCCGATGTTGGACCGGATCTCCAGCCCGCGATGGCTCAGCTCGTCCAGCCGGCGCTGCTCGTCACGCAGCCGTCGCACCAAGCCGTCGATCCGCCAGTGCGCCCGTGACGCCAGCCTTGCGCCGGCGATCCGCAGGGCCAGCGGCAGCCCGTCACACAGCGCGACCAGCTCGGCCGCGGCCTCCGGCTCGGCCTGCACGCGGTCCGCGCCGATGATCCGCCCCAGCAGCTCCAACCCGCCGTCCGGCGAGAAAACGCCCACGTCCAAACACAAAGCCCCGGGCACGCCGCTCAGCCGGGACCGGCTGGTGGCGATCACCGCGCAGGTCGGGCTGCCGGGCAGCAGCGGCCACACCTGGGCCTCGTCACGGACGCCGTCCAGCACCAGGAGCACCCGCTTGTCGGCCAGCCGGCTGCGGTACAGCTCCGCCCGCTCCTCGGCCCCGTCCGGCACCGAAGTTGCCGGTACGCCAAGGGCTCGCAGGAACCGGGCCAGCAGCGCCGGTGTCCGGTCGTCGGATTCCGGCGCGTGCAGGTCCACGTACAGGTGCCCGTCCGGGAAGTGCTGGCCCAGCTCGTGCGCGGCGTGGATGGCCAGTGCCGACTTGCCGACGCCGCCGCGCCCGGAGATGGCCACGATCGGCACCGCCAGCCCGGCCTCGGCCCCGACCAGCCGCCGGATCTCGTCGAGAAGCCCGTCCCGGCCGGTGAAATCGCCGATGGTGGTGGGCAGCTGCCGTGGTGTCACCCGGGTTTCGGGCTCCGGCGCGGCCAGGTCGACCGGGGCCAGGTCCAGTGCCGGGGAACGATTCAGGATGGCGTGTTCCAGCTCGCACAGCTCGGGGCCGGGCTCGATGCCGATCTCCTCGACCAGCAGGGCCCGCGCCCGCTGGAACACCTCCAGCGCCTCGGCCTGCCGCCCGGACCGGTACAGCGCCACCATCAGCAGGCCGTACAGGCGTTCCCGCAGCGGATGCACGCCGATCAGCGCCGGCAGCTCGGCATTGGCCTCCTCGTGCCGGCCCAGCAGCAGGTCCAGCCGGAACCGCTCCTCCAGCACGGTCAGCCGCCGGTCGTTGAGCACGGTGGCCTCGTGCCGCAGCAGATCGCTGGTCACGCCGTCCAACGCCGGCCCGCGCCACAAGCCGAGGGCGGTACGCAAAGTTGCCGCCGCGGCGGCGGTCCGGCCGGCCTCGGCGTCCTGCTGGGCGACGGCCACCAGCTCGCCGAACTCCAGGCTGTCCACCTCGGACGAATCGAGTTCGAGCACATAGCCGGGTGACCGGGTCTTGATCGCGTCAGGACGGCCGGCTTCGCCGAAGCGCTTGCGCAGTGAGGAGATGCAGACCTGGATCTGGGCCCGCGCGGTCGGCGGCGGGGCCTCGCCCCAGATGGCGTCGATCAAGTGGTCGACCGAGGTGACCCGGTTCACGTTGAGCCCCAGCACGGCCAGCGCCACCCGTTGCCGCGGCCCGCCGAGGTCGAGCGGATGCTGATCGGCGGTCAGCTCGACCGGCCCCAGCAGCCTTACTCTCATGACGTCCCCCCGAATGCGCGCACGACCAGCGCGTTCGCGACTCTACTTAGCCCGGCCCGCGTACTGTCAATCGACAACGGCGGTCACGGGTGTGCCTCTTTACGGGCCCTCGAGCGGACGTCGAGCACCCTTCTCAAATCCTTCTCATCCGCTATGGGGCGGCACTGTGCGGCCGAGAGGGCTTTCGATAGGGCGTCCGGGTGAACTGGCAGGGCGCGGGGACCGGCCCCGGGCGGAGGGGGCCGACGACATGACCGACGACACGCACTGGTGAGCACCACTCGTTTTCTGGTCCACCGCAGCGACGAGACGTTCGGATCACGATGACCATCGCACTCAACCGAAGCCTGGGCGCGGGCTTCCTCGCACACGCCGCCACCCGTCCCGACCACGTGGCGCTGACCATCGGCAAGCGTGATCACACCTATGCCGAGCTCGATGACACGGCCCGCCGCTGGGCCGCCCGCCTGCTGGACGGCGCCACCGCGCCCAAGCGGGTCGGCGTCTTCGCGCACCGCAGCGAGGCGTCCTACGCCGGCGTGCTGGCCGCGCTGTTGGCCGGGGCGGCGTTCGTGCCGCTGAACCGGAAGTTTCCGCTGGAGCGGACCCGGACCATGCTCGAGCGGGCCGACCTGGACGCGATCGTCGTGGACGATGCCTCCATGGCTCAGCTGCCGGAGCTGCTGCACGGCCTGCGCCGCAAGCCGCTCGTGCTCGCGCCCGGCTCCCGTCTCCCGGATGGCCTGGACGCGCCGCTGCTGACCGCGACGGATCTCGCGGCGGCAGCAACGCTGTCCGAGCCGGTTCCGGTGTTGCCGGACGACATCGCCTATCTGCTGTTCACCTCCGGCAGCACCGGCACGCCCAAGGGTGTTCCGGTCACGCACGGCAATGTGCGGTCCTTTGTGGACGTCAACCAGGAGCGGTACCGCATCACCCCCGAGGACCGGTTCACCCAGACCTTCGATCAGACCTTCGATCTTTCGGTCTTCGACCTGTTCATGGCCTGGGAGAACGGGGCCCGGGTGTGCGCGATGGACCCGATCGAGCTGCTGGCCCCGTTCAAGTACTTGCAGCGCAACGAGATCAGCGTGTGGTTCTCGGTGCCGTCGGTGGCAATGGTGCTCGACAAGCGGGGCGCGCTGACGCCGGGCCGGATGCCGACGCTGCGCTGGAGCCTGTTCTGCGGCGAGGCGCTGCCGGCCGGGATCGCCCGGGCCTGGCAGGAGGCGGCGCCGAATTCGGTGGTGGAGAACCTGTACGGGCCGACCGAGCTGACCATCGCCTGCTCGGTGCACCGCTGGGATCCGGTGACCAGCCCGGCGCGCTGTGTGCACGACAACGTGCCGATCGGGCAGCTGTACCCGGGCCTGCATTCGTTGGTGGTGGACGAGAATCTCGTTCCGGTGGCCGAGGGGGAGACGGGCGAGCTGTGCGTCGCCGGCCCGCAGACCACGCCGGGCTACTGGCAGGCGCCGGAGCAGACCGCGCAGCGGTACTTCTCGCGTGACGGTCGGATCTACTACCGGACCGGGGATCTGGTCCGCCGGCAGCATGACGAGTTCGTCTACATCGGACGGAACGACCAGCAGGTCAAGATCGGCGGCTACCGCATCGAGCTCGGCGAGATCGAGGCCGTGCTGCGGCGCAGCGGCTGCGCCGAGGCGGTGTGCCTGGTGTGGCCGGACGCCGACACGATCACCGCCGTGGTCTCGGGCACCGGGACGACCGGCCTCGCCGACGCGGTGGCGGCCAGCCTGCCGGCGTACATGGTGCCGAGGTCGGTGCACGTCATCGACGAGATGCCGGTCAACAGCAACGGAAAGGTCGACCGCGGCGCGCTGCGGGCCTGGTTGGGGAACCGAGGGGATCATGAACACCGTCGAGCACGTCATCGCCGACACGCTCAAGATCGACGAGTCGTCGGTCACCGGCGAGCTGGAGTACCAGTCGGTGCACGAGTGGGACTCGTTGGCCCACGTCGCGCTGATGGTGGCGCTGGAACGGGAGTACGGCGTCAGTATCGATGACGACCTGACGATCGAGCTGCGGTCGGTCGAAGCGATCAGGGAATTCATCGGTGGCGGAACCGTGGAGCGCGAGGCTCGGCCGGAGAGCACTGTCCATCGTGGACTGGAGGGTGTCGCCTTCGATCACACGTCGATCACCCGTATCGACGGGGCCGAGGGCGTGCTGGAGTATCGCGGCTACAGCATCCACGACCTGGCCCGCAACGCGACCTTCGAGGAGGTCGCTTATCTGCTGATCAACGGCGAGCTGCCGGACGCCGACGAGCTGAACGTGTTCGAGAAGGAGCTGCGCGCGCAACGGGAACTGCCCGCGCCGGTGCTGGACCTCGTCCGCTCGCTGGCCCACGCGCACCCGGTCGAGGCGCTGCGTACCTGCGTGTCGGCGCTCGGCGCGTACGGTCAGCCCCGCTCGCCCGGCGTCGACGAGAGCTATGCCCAGGCCCGCGACGCCGGAATCGCCCTGGTGGCCAAGATTCCGATGATCGTCGCCGCGCACCACGCGTTCCGGAGTGGCCGGGAACCGTTGGTGCCGGCCGAGGACAGCAGCTACGCCGAGGCATTCCTCACCGTGCTGCTGGGCGAACGGCCGAGCCCGGCGGCGGTGCGGTTCCTCAACAAGGGCTTCATCGTGCACGCCGATCACAGCTCCAACGCGTCGGCCTTCACCGCCCGTATCGCCATCGGCAGCCGGTCGAGCATGACCGCCGCCGTCACGGCCGCCATCGCCACCTTCGCCGGTTCCGTGCACGGCGGCGCGGCCGAGCGTGCGGCGCTGCTGGTCGACGAGGTCGGTACGCCGGAGAACGCCGAAACCTATGTGGCGCAGCGGTTCGGCCGCGGCGAGCCGGTGATGGGTTTCGGGCACCGGGTGTATCGCACCGAGGACCCGCGAGTACGCCACCTGCGCGAGACCGTGGTCGAGCTGAGCGAGGAGCGCGGCGACCGCAGCGGCTTGGAGATCCTCGACGCCGTCGCGCGGGCCATGCGGCCCTACAGCCGGCACGGCGTGGCCCCGAACGTCGACCTGTACGCCGGCCTCGCCTATCGCCTGCTCGGACTGCCCGACGACCTCGCCGTGGCGCTGTTCGTCGTCGGCCGGACCGCGGGGTGGGTGGCGCAGGGCCTGGAGCAGCACGCCAACAACGTGCTCATCCGCCCGCTGCTGGACTACACGGGCCCGCGCGCCCGGGTGTACCCCGGGGCCGCGGAATGATCAGTCTGCCGGAGTTCACTTCTGACTTGAGTTCTGTCCCGTATTGCGGACGGGTGCTCGCCGAGTCGTTGCTGCGCAACGGTGACACCGACAAGGCGGCTCTGCTGGTCAAGCGGCTGGCCGCCGGCGAGGACCCGGACCTGGAGATGGAGTTCCGGCCGGCGCGGATCCTCGTGCAGGACTACACCGGTATTCCGCTGCTCGTCGACCTGGCGGCACTCCGTGACCGCGTCGACCAGCCGGCACGGGTCAACCCGGCCCTGCCGGTGGACGTCGTTGTCGACCACTCCGTCCAGACCGACTTCGCTGGCCGGCCAGATGCCTTGTCCCGCAACGAATCCCTGGAGCTTTCCCGGAACGGGGAGCGCTACGCCTTCCTCAAGTGGGCCGAGCGGGCGTTCGACCGGTTGCGGGTCATCCCGCCCGGCCAGGGCATCGTGCACCAGGTCAACCTGGAGCGGTTGGCCACCGTCGTCGCCACCGAGGACGGGGAATCCTTCCCCGACAGCGTGATCGGCACCGACAGCCACACCACCATGGTCAACGGCCTCGGCGTCCTGGGTTGGGGCGTCGGCGGCCTGGAGGCCGAGGCGCTCCTGGTGGGCCTGGCCCACCCGATCAAGATCCCGCCGGTCGTCGGCGTCCGGCTGACCGGCGCCATCAAACCCGGTGTCGGCCCTACCGACGTGGTGTTGACCCTGACCCAGTTGCTGCGCAAGGAGAACGTACGCGGCCTGCTGGTCGAGTTCACCGGCCCCGGCCTGGCCCAGCTCTCCGCCCAGGACCGCTGCACCATCGCCAACATGGCCCCGGAATACGGTGCCATGACCGGCTTCTTCCCGGTCGACGAGGAGACCCTTCGCTATCTCCGCGAGACCGGCCGCCCCTCGGACGAGGTGCAGCGCGTCGAGCGCTACTGTCGCGAGCAGGGTCTGCTGCGGACCGGCGCGGAACCCCGCTTCGGCCGGCTCATCGAGTTCGACCTCGGCACAGTGCGCCCCAGCCTGGCCGGCCCCAGCCGCCCCGACCAGCGCATCGACCTGTCCGACCTGCCGGATTCCTTCGCCGCCCGGCTCGACCGCGAACCCGGTTCGCGTGACGGCGACCTGGCCATCGCGTCGATCACCTCGTGCACCAGCACGTCCAATCCGCAGGCCATGCTGGCTGCGGGGTTGCTGGCCCGGCGGGCGGTCGAGCGCGGACTGACGGTGCCGAAGCACGTCAAGACCAGCCTGTCGCCGGGATCACTGGCCGTGACCCGCTACCTCAAGGACACCGGTCTGCTCGACGACCTGGAGACGCTCGGCTTCCACATCGCGGGCTACGGCTGCATGACCTGCAACGGCGGCAGCGGGGCCCTGCACCCGGAGATCGCGGAGGCGGTCGATCGCGACGGGCTGGTCGCGGCGGCGGTGCTCAGCGGGAACCGGAACTTCGAAGGCCGGGTGCATCCGCAGGTCCGCGCGGGCTACCTCGCCTCGCCGGCCCTGGTCGTGGCGTTGGCGCTGGTCGGTCACGTGCGGATCGACCTGGAGGCGGAGCCGCTGGGCATCGGCAGCGACGGCGAGCCGGTGTTCCTG
Source organism: Kutzneria chonburiensis (assembly GCF_028622115.1). Taxonomy (NCBI): domain Bacteria; kingdom Bacillati; phylum Actinomycetota; class Actinomycetes; order Pseudonocardiales; family Pseudonocardiaceae; genus Kutzneria; species Kutzneria chonburiensis. Next base: position 4,960,359 of record NZ_CP097263.1, on the reverse strand, counting down.
CGCGACATCTGGCCGAGCTCGCAAGAGCTGGCGGCGCTGGCCGAGGAGTGCCTCAAGCCCGAGGTCTTCACGGTGCCGATCGCCGCGCCCGACGGCTGGGCGAGCATCCCGGCCCAGACCGGCGAAGTCTTCGCCTGGGACCCCGATTCCACCTACATCCGGCCGCCGGCCTACGTCGACGGCAAGCCCCTGACGGCCGAACTCCGCAACGCCCGCGTACTGGTGGCGCTGGGCGACGACGTCAGCACGGACCACATCTCGCCGGTCGGCGGCATCCCGGCCGACTCCCCGGCCGGTCGCTACCTGACTGTAAGAGGCATACCGGAGTTCAACTCTTACGGTTCCCGCAGGGGTAATCACGAAGTGATGGCCCGGGGCACGTTCAGCAACCCCAGACTGCGCAACCGGCTGGTCGGCGACGGCGACGGCCGTGGCCTGACGCTGCACGTCCCGACGGGCGACACGGTGCCGGTGTTCGAAGCGGCGCAACGCTATGCCGGCACGCCGCTGATCGTGCTGGCCGGCCACAACTACGGCATGGGGTCGTCACGCGACTGGGCGGCCAAGGGGCCGTGGCTGCTGGGCGTGCGGGCGGTGCTGGCCGAGAGCTTCGAACGCATCCACCGCGCCAACCTGTGCGCCATGGGCATCCTGCCGCTGCTGCTGCCCAAGGCCTGGGCCGCCCTCGGGCTGACCGGACGCGAGGAATTCGACCTGTCCCTGGACGAGCGCACCGGGCAAGTCGAGGTCACGGCCGGTGACATCAGCTTCACGGCCCGGGCCGAGGTGCACGCGGCCGAGTGGGCTCTGTTGCGGTCCGGCGGCACGCTGCCGTACCTGGCCCAGCGGCTGGCCGAGGAGGAAAGGTGAGCCAGCACATCCTCGAGGAGCTCGGGCTGGTCAAGGCGGCCGACGTCGATGCGTTGACCAGCCGAAAGCGCACGTTCTCCCCGGTGCACCTTGGCCTGCACGACGTGCGAATCGGCGACCTGCTCGACGCCGTGCACCAGCGCGACGGCCTGCTGCCGCCCCGCACCGGGCATCTCGGCAACTGGACCGACATCGCCCAGGGCCGGGCCGGCGCGATGGACTTCAACACGGCCATCTGCGGGGCCGGCCACGGCTATCCGTTGGTATACGGGATGAATCGCACCGAGGCCGAGACCGAGGGCGGCGACGAGGTCTACCAGCCCGGCGCGATCATCGAGGCAGGGGAGCGCAAACCGCTGCCACTGTACACATGGGACGGTCACGCCTTCACCGAACGGGACCGCGGCAAGCCCCTGTTCTGTCCGGTCGTCCAGACCGAAGTGGACGGTGAGCTGACCGGGCTCATCGACGTGCAATGGCGGCGGCTGGCCGACATTCCCGGCTACCGGTTCAAGAACTGGGCGCACTCGCTGGTCGACAACGAGCCGCTGCTGCTGGACATGCTGACCGCGCTGATCACCGAGGCCGGCAAGGGCAGGTATCCCGACCGCACGCTGATCGAGCTGATCAGCCACGCCGCCACGCTGGACGGCGGTGTCGAGCGCTGCGACCTCCGCCACGACGGCACCGGCTACCTGCTGGACGACTACCGCTACGGCTCGGCCCGTGAGCTGGCCGAAGCGGTTCTGTTGCCGCTCAAGGCACTCACCGATCCGCAGTGGTTCTTCGCGCGCATCGCCGACTTCCCAACGGTGTTGCCGGTGCCGTCGCTGCTGCTGACCAACGTGCTGTTCGCGGTGTTCGGTGATCACCGCCCGGACGAGACCGGTGTGCCCGACGAAGGCCCGTTCATCACCCACCTGCACTGGGGCGCTCGCGCGATGGCCGGCTGCCCGCCGCGCCGCAACGGCTACTTCGGGCGTCGGTCACGGGTGCGGCCGATGAAGGACATCATCGCGCCGCTGGTCGAGCACTTCCCCGAGGTGAGCCCGATCTGCTTCGTGCTGCTGCCGGCCCAGGTGTTCATGCTGTGCCCGCCCAGCACCGAGCCCCGGGACGTCGATCTCGTGGGCGCCCTGATCAAGTCGGTGCTGGCCGAGCCGGACACGGCCTACGACACGGCATTGGCCGAATTGGGTTCACGCGGCGACGAGCTGTCGGCGTACATGCGCGGCCGGTTCGCCGCCAACAGCGGCGTGCCGCGTGGCGGCGAGCTTCGCGAGCCGGCGGTTCCGACCGAGCCGGAAGGCTTCCGCGACCTGACGTTCAAGCAGGCGTCGGCGATCGTGGCGGCGTTCGAGGAGGTGTACGAGCGATGAGACTCACGCACCGCGACATCGCCATCGCCTTCAAGGAACCGTTCGCCAGCAGCCGCGGTGTCGTCAGCGAAGTGCGCCAACAGGTTGTCCGCCTGGACTGGCAGGGCCTGACCGGCTACGGCACCGCCCTGGCCGCCGATCCGTCCGAATTGGACGGACTCGCCCTCGGCGACACCACCCCGTTTGCCATCAGGTCCACGCTGGCCCGGCTCAACGTCCGCCCGAACGTGCTGGCGGCGATGGACATGGCGCTGCACGACCTGCTGGGCAAGGCCGCAAACCTTCCGCTCAGCCACGTCATCGGCGCGGCCGACTTGCCGCTGACCCCGACGGCGGTGTCGATCGGCGCCTGCCCGGACGACGAATTGGCCCGTCGGGGCAGGGAACTTGCCGACTGGCCCATCCTCAAGCTCAAGATGACCCCGGCCGACGACGGGCGGCGGGCCGGTGTGCTGCGCGAGGTCTACGACGGGCGGATCTGGGTCGACGGCAACTGCTCCTGGACGGCCGAACGCGCCGTCGAGGTCTCTCGCGAGCTGGCCAAACACGGCGTCGAGCTGCTCGAACAGCCCGTCCCGGCCGGCCAGCTCACCGAACTCCGTTACGTGCACGAGAATTCGCCGATTCCGGTGCTGGCCGACGAGGACTGCGTCGGCCGCGACGACATCCTCAAGCTGCGCGGCCACGTCGCCGGCGTGAACATCAAGCTCACCAAGTGCGGCGGCCTGCTGGCCGCGCTCGACATGATCACGCTGGCCCGGGCCGCCGGACTGCGGATCATGTTGGGCTGCAAGAACGAGAGCACGCTCGGCGTGACCGCGATGGCCCAGCTGGCCGGGCTGGCCGACTACCTCGACCTGGACGGGCCGCTGCTCCTGGTCGACGACCCGTTCACCGGCCTGGCCATCGATCAGGGCGTGCTCACCCTGCCGGCGGCCCCCGGCCTGGGCGTCAGCACCTACGACATCGGAGAACACTGACATGCGCTGTGCCGTCCTCGACGACTTCCAGCGGGTGGCGACCACCGCGGCCGACTGGTCGCCGATCGCCGACCGCGTCGACGTGACCATCTTCGACCAGCACCTCAGTGACCCGGAGCTGGCCGAGGCGTTGGCCGACTTCGACATCGTCGTCACGCTGCGCGAACGCGTCCCGTTTTCGAAAGCGCTCATCCAAAAGTTGCCTAAGCTCAAGCTGCTGATCGCCTCCGGCATGCGCAACTCGGTGATCGACTACGCGGCCGCCGAGGAGCAGGGGATCACGGTCTGCGGCACGGCCAGCTCCTCGACCCCGCCGGTCGAGCTGACCTGGGCGCTGCTGCTCGGCCTGGCCCGTGGCCTCGTCACGGAGAGCAATGCCTTGCGCGGCAACGGTCCCTGGCAGCAGACGGTCGGGGCCGACCTGCACGGCAAGACCCTCGGCCTGCTCGGCCTCGGCAAGATCGGCAGCCGCGTCGCCGCGGTCGGTCTGGCCTTCGGCATGAAAGTCGTGGCCTGGAGCCCGAACCTGACCAAGGAGCGCGCCGCCGAGCACGGCGTCGAACTCGTCGCCAAGGCAGACCTGTTGGCCGACAGCGACTTCGTCTCCATCCACCTGGCACTGGGCGACCGCTCGCGAAACCTCATCGGTGCCGGCGAACTAGCCGCGATGAAGCCGACCGCGTACCTGGTCAACACCTCCCGTGCGGCCATCGTCGACCAGGACGCGCTCGTCAATGCCTTGAACGACAACCGAATCGCCGGGGCCGGCGTCGACGTCTTCGACGTCGAGCCGCTGCCGGCCGACCACCCGATGCGCACGGCGAGCAACCTGCTGGCCACGCCGCACCTCGGCTACGTGTCACAAGACAACTACCGGCGCTACTACGGCGAAGCCGTCGAGGACATCCAGGCTTTCCTCGCCGGATCCCCCGTTCGCCGTCTGCCCTGACCAACAAAGGAGAGCACAGCAGTGGACCGCATGATGAAGCTCGGGGCCTTCCTGCCGGCGCCCGGACACCACGTCGCCGCCTGGCGCCACCCCAACGCCTACCCGCAGGGCTGCCTGGACTTCGACTACTACCGCAGGCTGGCGCAGACCGCCGAGCGCGGCAAGTTCGACATGATCTTCCTGTCCGACGGGGCCGGCGTGCGCACGCACTACCGCAACGCCGAGGAGCTCAGCCGGCAGGGCCGCATGGTCCACTTCGAGCCGCTGACCCTGCTGTCCGCGCTGGCCGTGCACACCACCAACATCGGCCTCGCCGCCACCGCCTCCACCAGCTACAACGAGCCGTTCAACGTGGCGCGGAAGTTCGCCTCGCTGGACCACCTGTCGCATGGCCGCGCCGGCTGGAACGTCGTCACCTCCGCGACCGACGCCGAGGCCCGCAACTTCAACCTGGAGCAGCAGGCCGCGCACGCCGACCGCTACCGCCGCTCGCGCGAGTTCATCGAGGTCGTCGCCGGTCTCTGGGACAGCTGGGAGGACGACGCCTTCACGTACGACAAGGAGAGCGGCCGTTTCTTCGACCCGGACAAGCTGCACATCCTGGGGCACAAGGGAGAGCACTTCTCGGTGCGCGGCCCGCTCAACGTGGCCCGCCCGCCGCAGGGCCACCCGGTGATCGTGCAGGCCGGGTCATCGCCGGACGGGCAGGCCTTCGCCGCGCAGTGGGCGGAAGTCGTCTTCACCGTGCAGCAGACGCTGGAGCAGGCCCAGGACTACTACCGCGGCATGCGCAAGCAGATCGCCGACGCCGGCCGCGACCCCGAGCACGTCAAGATCCTGCCCGGCGCGTTCATCGTCATCGGGCGCACCCAGGCCGAGGCCGAGGACAAGTACGAGACGCTGCAAGACCTGGTGGATCCGGTGTTGGGCCTGAGCCTGCTCACCGCGCAGCTCGGCGACATCGACCTGTCCGGCTACCCGCTGGACGAGCCGCTGCCCGAGCTGCCGCCGACCGAGGGCAGCACCAGCAAGCAGCAGATGATCTACCAGCAGGCCAAGCGGGAGGGCCTGACCCTGCGCGAGCTGTACAAGTCCGTGTCGGCCGGCCGCGGCCACCGCCGGCTGATCGGCACCGCCGAGACCATCGCCGACGACCTGGAGGAGTGGTTCCTCAACGAGGCCGCCGACGGCTTCAACATCATGCCCGACTACCTGCCCGACGGCCTCGACGACATCGTCGAGCTGCTGGTGCCCGAGTTGCAGCGCCGTGGCCTGGTCCGCACCGAGTACGACGGCCGGACGCTGCGGGACAACCTGGGCCTGCCGCGGCCGGCCTTCGCGCGATGACCGTCGACGGCCACACCCTGCGCCGCGTCCTGCGCTCGCACGCCTCCGGGGTCGCGGTGCTGACCGCGCCCGGGCCGGTCGGGGTCACCGTCACGTCGTTCACCTCGCTCAGCGCCGACCCGCCGCTGGTGTCGTTCGCGCTGGCCGAGACCTCGTCCACCTGGGGCCGGGTGGCCGACGCCGAGTGGTTCGGCATCCAGGTGCTGGCCGCGGACCAGGTCGAGGTGGCCGAGCGGTTCGCCGCCAAGGGCGTCGACCGGTTCGGGCCGCCGACCCGCTGGCGGCCCGGCCCGCACGGCGTTCCGCTGCTGGACGGCTGCCTGGCCTGGCTCGTCTGCTCCCGGCACGGCGTGTTCCGGCTCGGCGACCACCACCTGGTGGTCGGCGCGGTCGAGCACGCGGAGTCCGGCGAGCCCGGCGACGGCCTGGTCCACGTGCACGGCACCGTGCGCCCCTCCCACGCAAGGATCTGATCATGCCCAAGGTGCTTCTGCTGTCCCGGCAGCCGCTGTCCAAGCGGCCGCTGCAGGACTGGCTGGACGACACGTCGTCGGTCGTCCTGTTCACCACGCCCAAGGCGGTGGCCGGGTCGGAGGCCGAGCTGGCCGAGCACTTCCCGCGGCACCGGCTGGTCGAGGACTACCACGGCTGGTCGGCGCTGCGGGCCGCCGAGTCGGCCGCCCGCGCGCACGGCGTGGAGCTGGTGGCCAGCACCAGTGAGCACGACGTGCTGCGGGCGGCCCGGCTGCGGGAGCGGCTGGGCGTGCCCGGGCAGGGCGTCGCGTCCGCGTTGGCCCATCGGGACAAGGTCGTGATGAAGCGGTTCGCGGTCGAGGCCGGGGTGCCGGTGCCGGCCTTCGTCGCCATCGATGACCCGCTCGATCTGCTCGATTTCGTTGAAGCGCATGGCTTTCCCGTAGTGGTCAAGCCGCGCGACGGTGCCGGCGCCTCGGGCGTGAGCGTGCTGTCTTGCGACGATGATCTTGACGAGTTCCTTGGCCGGCAAGGGGATGTGCCGCACCTGCCCGGGCAGTGGATGGCGGAGTCCTTCGTGCGCGGGGACTTCTTCCACGTGGACGGGGTCATGGTCGACGGCCGGATCCTGCATGGCTGGCCGTCGCAGTACAACGGTGGCGTGGCCGAGCGGGTCCGCGACTCGACGTGCTTGAGCAGTGTTCTACTGGCTCCCGAGGACCCGCGAAATACGCTGCTCATGGGGTTGACCGCGGACGTCATCGCGGCGCTGCCCCGCTGCGAGGAACCGTTGGTGTTTCACCTGGAGGCGTGGATCCGGGCCGACGGCCAGCCGGTGTTCTGCGAGATCGCCAGCCGTTCCGGCGGGGCGCTGGTCGCGGAGACGTACGAGCGGGCCTTCGGTGTGCACCTGGCCAAGGAGGGGTTGCGCGTGCAGTGTGGCGACGACCTCACCCTGACGGAGCAGCCGGCCGCGCCGCGATCGGCCTACGGCTGGATTCTGGTGCCGCCCGGTCACGGCAAGCTGGTCGGGCCTTCGGAATCCTGCCCGATTCCGGGCGTGGAGATCGTCACGCAGCTGGCCGCCGGCACGGAGCGTGACGGCCTGGCCCATGCCACCGACGCCGCCCTCGGCGCGACTGTCTTCGGCGACACGCCCGATCAGGTGGACAAGCGGATGACCCAGTTGGTGGACTGGTGGCGGCTGAACACGAGCTGGGTGGGGGAGTCGTGACAACGGAGCATGTTCTCGTCGTCGGCACGGGCCGGGAGTTCCCGGCCCGCTTCCGCGAAACCGGTGCCGAGACCTCGGTGATCGTGCGGGTCGAGTCGCTGCACAAGGTGCGCGAGCCGGCCTTGAATCGGCGAGTCATCGGCGTGCGGGCGGATGCACCCGATGAGGAGTGGGTGGCCCTGGCCGCGGCGGCGCACGCCGTGCATCCGTTCACTCGCATCGCGACCGTGGGTGAGCGGGAGCAGGACCGCTGCGCGGCGATCGGGGCGGCGCTGGAGTTATACACGCACAGTGTGGAGACCGTGGCGTTGGTGCACGACAAGCTGCGCATGCGCGAGAAGTTGGCCGATCTTGGCGTCGACTCGACGGCTTTTGTCTTTGCTGACGCCGAAAGTGACGTGCTGGCCTTCTTCCGGGCTAATGGACCCTGTGTGGTGAAGCCGATCGAGGGCGCCGGCAGTGCCGGGGTGGCGCTGGTTCGTGCTGCCGAGGACGTTCCGGCGGCGTGGGTGCGGGCCAGCGGTTCGCACGAGGGCATTCCGGCGGCCGGCGTGATCGTCGAGCAGTTCCATGACGGGGACCAGTACAGCGTCGAGGGGTTCGCCGAGGCCGGCGAGCACGTGACCGTGTCGGTGACGCGGAAGTATTCCGATCCGTTGACCTTCGTCGAGCTCGGACACGTCGCCCCGGCGCCGCTGACGGCTGCGGAGCGCTCGGCTATCGAGGAGTACACGAACCGTGTGCTGGCCGCCCTCGGCGTCGAATTCGGTCCCACGCACACGGAAATCGTGCTGGGCGCTGACGGTCCTCGACTGATCGAGACCCACGTTCGCTTCGGCGGGGACGACATTCCCTCGCTGACCCTGGATGTCACCGGCGTCGACCTGGCGGATTGTGTTGTGCGGCAGACACTCGGCGAGAAGGTGCTGCCGTCGATCCGTTCTTCGTCCGGGCAGGGCAGTTCGGCGATCTGGTTCGCCGCGTTGGCCGGATCCGGTGTCCTGGAGAGCGTTTCCGGGCAGGACGAGGCTTCGGCGGTCGAGGGCGTGACCTCTGTGCAGCTGCTGGCCAAGCCCGGCGCTGTGTTGGACGGGCTGGCGTCGTCGGAGTCCCGGGTCGCGCAGGTGCGAGCCGTCGCGGATAGGCCAGCTGATGCCGTTGCGGCGGCGCGGGAAGGCGTGCGGCGGCTGGGATTCCTGGTGCGGGCCAAGGCCCACGACGGCGCGACCGTCTGAAGGGGGAGACTTTCGTGTTGAGCCGTTTTCTGCTGCCGCCGGGCCCGGTCCGGCTGTTCAGCATCCTCAGTGGGATCATGACGCTGGGGCAGGGGCTGTGGATGGCGCTCAACGCGATCTACGCGGTGACCGTCGTGCACCTCAGCCCGGCCCAGCTCGGCATCAGCGCCACCGTGGCCGCCGGGATCGTGCTGCTGTTCAGCATTCCGTTGGGGCACCTGGCCGACCGGCTGGGTCCACGGGGCGTGCAGATGTGGTCTTTCCTCCTGTTGGCCCCGCTGACCGCCGGCTTGTTGTTCGTCACCGGGTTCTGGAGCTACCTGGTGGTGGTGTCCGTGCAGGGCATCGCGTACCGGGCCGGTCGCAGCGCGCGGAAGGCCATGATCGCCGGTCTCGTCCCGTCCGGCGAACGCGTGAAGGTGTTGGCCTACATCCGTTCGGCGTGCAATGTCGGCGTGTCGATCGGCGCCATGATCGCCGGCCTTGTCCTGGCCTCGCAGTCTTTGCCGGCCTATCACGGAGCTGTCCTGCTGACCGCCGCGTGCTTCCTGGTCACGGGCTTGTTGACGGCCAAGGAGCCCAAGGTGCCGCCGGTGCCGCCCAAGCCTGGGCCGACCTTCGGCGTGCTGCGCGATCTGCCGTTCCTGAGCTTCACCGTCTTCGACGGCTTGCTGTCCACGCACTCCGTGCTGCTGGACGTGGTGCTGCCGCTGTGGGTGTTGAACCACACCAACGCCCCCAAGTGGATGAGCGCCGTGATCCTCTTGACCAACACGATTCTCGTTGTGCTGGTGCAGACTCGCGCCGCCCGCGGCACCGACACCCCGGCCAGGTCCGCCCGCGCCAGCCTCCAGGGCGCCGGTTGCGTCGCCGCCGCCTGCGTCATCTTCGCCTTCAGCAGCGGCGCCGACGTCTGGCTGGCCTGTCTGCTGCTCGTCGCCGGCGGTGTCGCCCATGCCTTGGGCGAGGTCCGGCAGGCCGCCGGCAGTTGGGGCATCGCCTTCGAGCTGGCCCCCGATCACGCCATGGGGCAGTACCAGGGCACCCATGCCATGGGCCAGGACATCGGCCAGATGATCGCCCCGGCCATCTTCACCTCGTTGACCCTGGTCTTGGGCGTGCCCGGATGGTTCGTGTTGGCCGCGGCTTTCGTCGCGCTGGGTGCGGCCATGCCCCCGATCGTCGCGCTGGCCACCCGCAAACGCGGTTCGGAGGCAGTCGCGGCTCCGGCTTAGCCGGCTCGGCAGCGGCCCGGCACTTCGCCTGCCGGGCCTCCCGGCCGCTCAGCCCGGCTGTCAGGCCCGGTTGCTCGGCCTGCCTGCCGGGGCCTCCCCGGCCGCTCGGCCCGGCTGTTCGGCCGGCCTGGTCGTTCGCCAGGCCGGCCGCCTCTCTTCAGCCCACGAAGCCGTTGTCCGCCAACGTTTTGTCGATGCGGGCCCGGTGCGCCTGCTCCCAGTCGTCCAGGGTCTCGGCGGCTTCCTTGGCCAGCTTGGCCTGCGCCTGCGCGAGGACCTCGTCCTGCCGGTCGCCCGGCACCACGACGACACCTTCCTCGTCGGCCACCACGATGTCGCCGGGGTTGATCCGCACGCCGCCGACGGTGACCTGGCCGCCCAGCGGCCGGACCTCCTTCTTGGTGCCCGGAATCGGGATGACGCCCCGGCCGAACACCGGGAAGCCGTCCTCGCGGACCTCGCCGAGGTCGCGGATCAGGCCGTCGACCACGAACGCGGCGACGCCGCGGCGGTGCGCGACCGCGCACACGTTGCCGCCGGCCAGCGCGTAGTCCAGGTCGCCGGACTCCACCACGATCACCGAACCCGGCTCGGCGCGGTAGATCGCGGCGTGCAGCATGAGGTTGTCGCCGGGCGCGCACTTCACCGTGAACGCCGGACCGGCCACCCGCGGCGCACCCGTCCACAGTGGACGGATGCCGATGTCCATCACCTGCTGGCGACCGAGGATGTCGGCCAGGGTGGTCGGCGGGACGTCCTTGAAGCTCATACCGTTCCTTTCAGGTCCTTCTCCGGGCTGTAGAAATGCTGGTTCCAACTGGCGCCGCCGTCGTCGGTGGACAGCACGGTGCCCTCGTCGCCGACGATCCACAACCGGTCCGGCGACAGCACGGCGACATCCCACAACGACATGCCCGATCCTGTCACGCCGACCTGCCAGGTGTCGCCACCGTCGCGGGTGATGGCCACGACGTCGCTGCGGCCGACCGCGCAGCCGGTGCGGCCGTCGGCCGAGAAGTGCACGGTGACGAAGTTCTGCGTGGTGCCGCTCTCGTGGCCGCGCCAGGTCCGGCCGCCGTCGGTGGTGCTGACGATCGTGCCGCCGTCGCCCACGGCCCAGACCTTGTTGCTGTCCATGACATGCACGCCGAGCAGGTCGTCCACGGTGCCGCTGTGCTGGTGGGTCCAGGTCCGGCCGCCGTCCGTGGTGGCCAGGATCTTGCCCCGCTCACCGGTCGTCCACCCGGTCGTGTCATCGGCGAAACCGATCTCCCACAACGGGATGTCGGCCATGCCGGTGGTCGGTTGATGGACCCAGGTGTTGCCGCCGTCGCCGGTGTGCACGATCGTGCCGCAGTCGCCGACCGCCCACGCTCGGCGCGCGTCGGGACGGGCGTGCACCGACAGCAGATCCCTGGTGGAGCCGCTCTGCTGCGGCTGCCAGGTCCGGCCGGCGTCCTCGGTGGTCATGATCGTGCCGCCGCGGCCGATGGTCCATCCCTTGCGGCCGTTGGGCATCGCGATGCGGTACTGGTTGCGGGTGGTGTTGCTGCGCTGGTGATGCCAGCGGCCGCCGCGGCGCGAGGCCAGGACCGTGCCGCCGTCGCCGACCACCCAGCCGTTGTTCGTGGCCGGGTCGATCAGCACGCCGTAGAGGTTCTTGCCGGTGCTTTCCACCCGTGCGGCCCAGTTCTCGCCGTCGGTCGTAGCGATGATCTGGCCGCCGTCACCGACCGCCGTGGCCTTGCCGGCACCGGCCCAGACGTCTTTGAGGGCACCGGAAACCGTGCTGTCCTGGGGCTGCCAGAGCTCGCCGTCCCGGGTGGCCAGGATCGTGCCGCCGTCGCCGACCGCCCAGCCGTTCCGGCCGTCGAATGCAATTCCCCAAAGGGCGTTTTCAGTGCCGCTCTTCTGTTGCTGCCAGGTGGTTCCGCCGTCTTGCGTGGCCAGGATCGTGCCGTTTCGGCCGACGATGTAGGCCGTATTGTCGTCCAGGGCGCATACGTTGGTCAGGTTTACATCGACCGGTGATTCCTGGCTGTGCCAGGTGTTTCCGTCCTCGGTGACGAGAATCGTGCCGTCGGCCCCGACCGCCCAGCCCTTCTTGTGGACGAACGTGACCGCCCACAGGTGACGGTCGGTGCCGCTGTCCTGCCGCGTCCACGTGCCGCCGTCCTTGACCAGGATCGTGCCGTTGGCACCTACGGCCCGTCCCGAGTGGATGCTGTAGAGGTGTTCGGTGGTGCCGCTGTCTTCGCGCCGCCAGGTCTGGCCGCCGTCTTCGGTGACGACGATCGTGCCGTTCGCACCGACCGCGTTGTCCTGGTGCACGGCCCACAGCAGCTCGTCGACGCCGATGTGCCCGCCACGCCAGGTCGTGCCGCCGTCCGTGCTGAGTACGACCGTGCCGCTTTGTCCGACCACCCAGCGGTTCTCGCCCGTGCCGTGGATGCCGACAAGATCCATGTACGTGCCGTCCAGCTGCGGCCGCCACGTCTCGCCGCCGTCCGGCGTGCCCAGGATCAGGCCGTCATCGCCGGCCGCCCAGCCGTTCTCGGCGTTGCGGTCGAAGGACAGCGACACGACATCCTTGCCCGTGCCGCTGTTCTGCGGGGCCCAGGTCCTGCCGCCGTCGTCCGAGGCGAAGATGTAGCCGTCGTCACCGGAGGCCCTGATCTTGCCGCCGTCCGGCGACACCCACAGGCCGTAGATGTCCAGTTCCGTGTCGGCGTCGACCTTCGTCCAGGTCGCCCCGCCGTCCTCGGTGTGCAGCAGCGTGCCTTTGCGGCCGCTGGCCCAGACCTCGTCCTTGGAGATCGCGTAGATGCCCCTGACGTCGTTCTCCACGCCCGTCGGCTGGATCCGCCAGGTCTCGCCGCCGTCCGTGGTCGCGAGGATCCGGCCCCGCATGCCCACCACCCAGGCCGTGTCGTCGTCCAGCGCGTAGCATCGGGACAGGTGCGTGTCGTCGATCCCGTCCTGCCGGCCCCAGGTCCGGCCGCCGTCCGTCGTGACCAGGATCGTGCCGCTGTCGCCCACCGCCCAGCCCGTCCGGCCCTCCGGTGCGACCGCGATGCCGTACAGGTTCCGATCCGTCCCCGATGCGCAGATTTCCCAGGTGCTGCCACCGTCCTCGGTCCGCAGGATCGTCCCGTCCCGACCCGCCACCCAGCCCCGCTCCGTGTCCACGAAGCTCACCGCGCGCAGGTCCTTCTCGGTCTCTCCCTGCGGCAGCCACGTCCCTCCCGCATCGGTCGTCATGAGGATCATGCCGCCGTCGCCCACCGCCCAGCCGCACCGGTCGTTCACCAGCGCCACGCCTTGCAGGTTCACGCTGCGCGGGGCAATGCTGCACATCATCCGCCGACTCCCCCTCGTCGATCCCACCCGTGCGCAGGCTAGCACCGACATCCGCGCCACAGAGGCTCTCGAGCAAGGCAGTCACGGTCCCCCGAGTGACCTTCCAGGCGGCCCTGAGCGAGGAAACCTCATGACCAATGCGAGGATCATTCACCGCGAAGTTTCGGCGTAGATGGCGAATTCTACCCGGTGGGTATGTGTGAATGCGCGGGAGGGTCGGTATCGGCCGAAGAAATCGATCAATTACGCTTCCGGTCGCGGCCTTCGGGGGCGTCCGGCTTTGGTGACCCTCGGACAGAGAGGAAGTGGGAACGCAATGGCCGACCTCGGCGACGAAAACGGCGGCTGATTCACTGGTCCGCGGTCTGAAAGGGCCTTCCCTGGCGTGTCGCGGGGTAGGCCCCTTTCTTCAGTTCCAGCTGCAGACCGATCGCGTGATTGGGCGGCACGTCGTGGGCCTCGATCACATGGGTCGGGCGCCCCTCGACATCCGTTCCCGACTTCAGTGTGACGCCCTCCTGGAAGCCGATCGGATCGCTGTAGGTGTCGGCTCCCTTGGGCAGCACGATCTTGTACCGAGCCTGTGTGAGCAGGTGACTCAGAGTCAGCGTGTACCGATCGCATTCACCGCGAATCAAGGGTCGGCACTTTCCGGGCCACGCCACCTCGAGCTGGAGGTATATGTCGTTGCCCGCTTCCAGTGTCGACGGAAACTGGACGATGACCACGAAGCGGCCGTTGGGGAACCAGACGACCGTCCGGTCCAGCCTGGTGCCCGGGACGTCGTCCACTAGCAGGGTCCGCACCTCCACGTGCACCTTGCGCTGGTACTTGGCCGGCTGCGGCCAACCACAGCCGAACCACAGGTAGAAAGCCTGGACGCCGGTCCTCTCCGCTCTCGCCCGCACCTTCATGGTGTCGACCGCATCGCCATTGGCGGCGACGACGATCGTCTTGTCCCACGAGGTGATGTGGTAGCCCGGAGTCCTGCCGTGCAACGCGTGGGCATAGTCGAAGATGAGTCGCTGGTCGGCCCGGATCCGGCGCTGGAGCGAACGTCGGTCGGCCAGCAGTACGAGCCCACCGCCCAGCACCAGAAGCATGATCGCGACGATCGCGCCGGCCCTGATTGCGATATCTCCGAGGATCGCGCCGCAGAGTGCCGCGAACGAAAGTAATCCGACGACGGCCCTGGCGAGGCCGGACGGTCCCTCGCCGGCGAGGTAATCGTCGAGCCAGTCGATGAAACTGCGCAGCACCGTGCTTTCCCCTTACCTCGCGCGAAGAGCGGACGGCCGTAAGTGACCAGTCAACGGTAGCGAGGAAAGCGGTGGGGGTGGAGGCGAGTTGCTCGGCCGGACGGGTGACCCCTAGGCGAGAAAGCCGCCATCGACGGCCAAGTGCGCGCCGGTGATGTACGACGCCTCGTCCGACAAAAGGAATGCCACTGCTGCGGCGATCTCCGTGCCGGTCCCGATTCGCCCGATGGGGACGCCACGGTCGGCCACTCGCTGCGCGCCCTCGGGGTCGGCGGCGGTCATCTCCGACTCGATGATCCCGGGCTGCAATTCGTTGACCCGGATGCCCTGCGCCGCGTACTCCTTCGCGGCGGACCGGGTCAGGCCGCGAATCCCGTGCTTGGCCGTCGAATACTGGACGGCCGGGCCGCCGAGGTCGGCGAACACGCTGGAGATGTTGACGATCGACCCGCCGCCGCGGGCCAGCATTGCCGGAATCTGGTACCGCATCCCGTAGAACAGGCCGTCGAGGTTGATGTCGAGTACCCGCCGCCACTCGTCGACGGGCAGCTCGCCGGTCGGGACCTGTTTCCCGGCCACGCCGGCATTGTTGACCGCCCAGTCCAACCCGCCGAAGCGATCGACGGTCTGCGCGACGGCCCGTTCCATCTCCTCGGGCCGTCCGACATCGGCCGGCACGGCCAGCGCGCGGCCGCCCGACTTCTCAATCTCCGCAACGACTTCGTCGAGTTTGCCTGCTCGCCGTCCGACAACGGCGACCGCGGCCCCGCGCTGGGCCAACAGAATCGCGGTCGCGCGGCCCATGCCGCTGCCCGCACCGGTCACCAAGGCCACTGTGCTCATTGCTGTGCTCCAAACGGGAGTTCCACCGGGTGCTCCTGGTCGAAGTCGGCCGACCGGCTCACCGCCGCCCACGCCTCGGCCTCCGCGAGCTGCCCACGTGAATACGCCTGCGCGCTCGTCACGGCCCCGGCCCCGAGCAGCAGATGCGATGGCAGCTCCGGGTTCTTCACCACCCGCACCAGGATTTCCCCGGCCCGGCGGGGATCCCCGGCCGACAGCTCGGGCCGGTCGAGGCCGCCGGCCATCGCGCCGACGGTCGCCGCGTACTCGGGGGCGATGTCGTGAACCGCCATGGACGCGCCGGCCCAGTCGGTGGCGAACCCGGCCGGCTCCACCACGAGAAAGCGAACCCCAAGGGGCGCAAGCTCAGTGGCCAGCACCCGGGTGAAACCGTCCACCGCGAACTTCGCCGCCTGGTACGACCCGAGCCCCGGCGTCCCGCCGACCCGGCCGCCGATCGACGAGAACTGCACGATCGTGCCCGCGCCCTGGGTCTTCAGCACCGGGATCGCCGCGGTGGAAACGTTGTACACGCCCCAGAAGTTGGTGTCGAACTGCCGCCGGAAGTCCTCTTCGGACGCCGTCTCCACCGGCGCGATGTTCGCGTAGCCGGCGTTGTTGACCACGACGTCGACCCGGCCGAACCGGGCGACCGTCGCATCGAGGGCGGCCACCGCCGCGGCCCGGTCGGTCACGTCCAGGGCCAGCGGCAGGACGCGGTCCCCGTACTTCTGCACGAGATCGTCGAGCTGTTCCGGCCGCCGCGCGGTGGCGGCGACCTGGTCGCCGGCCTCCAGTGCGGCGATCACGAGCTGGCGGCCGAAGCCCCGGGACGATCCGGTGATGAACCATGTCTGTGTCATGTAGTTAGTACAACGCCGTTGCGTTAATAACGCAACCCTGTTTTGCTATGATGTGCCGTATGACACAGCGTGCACGAAGCGTGACGGCGAAGCAGGGGCGCGAGCGGGCCATCCTGGATGCCGCCCGTGTTCTCGCCGCCGAGCGCAGCGTGCGCGAGGTGACCCTCACCGACATCGCCGCCGCTGTCGGCCTGCACAAATCGGCCATGCTTCGCTACTTCGAGACGCGCGAGCAGATCTTCCTGCTGATCACCGCCGAGGCCTGGCAGGAGTGGGCGGCTGCTGTCCGTGAGACATTGGCCGTTGCCGACCGTGACGACGTCCCGGCGATCTTGGCGCGCTCGTTCGTGTCCCGGCCGCTGTTCTGCGACCTGCTCGGTCAGGCCCCGATGAACCTGGAACGCAACGTGTCCCTCGACGCCGTCCACCAGTTCAAGACCATCGTGCTCGGCGAGATCGCCACCGTACGGAAATCGTTGCGACAACTGGGGATCAGCGAGCGCGGCGCGGCGCTGCTCACCACCACCGGGTCGAGCATGGCCGGCGCGCTGTGGCAGATGGCGGCGCCCGGCACGCGCTTGCGCGAGTTCTACCAGTCCCATCCCGATCTCGGCCATGCCGTCGTCGACGTCGAACCGCAGCTGACCGACATCCTCACCGCGATCTTGAACGGCGCGGCCTCGTGAACGGCGTTGCCCTCACGCTCGTGCTGATCGCCGCTGTCGTGCACGCCATCTGGAACCTCGCCGCCAAGCAGGTCGGCGACGGCGGTGCCCGGTTCGTCTTCTTGTACTACACCGTTTCCGCCGTCATCTTCGGCCCCATCGCTGTGGTCCAACTGTGCTTAACTGGTCCACAGTGGACCGTGCTGGCGATCTGGCTGCTGGCCGCCGTCGGCACCGCAGTCCTTCACGTGGGCTACGGCATCGTCCTGCAACGCGGCTACGCCGTCGGCGATCTCTCCGTCGTGTATCCGCTGGCCCGTGGCACCGGCCCGCTGCTGTCCGTGCTCGTCGCCGTGCTGTTCCTGCACGAGCATCCCGGCTGGTCCGGCCTGCTCGGCGCCTTCCTCGTCATCTCCGGCGTGCTCGTCATCAGCTCCGGCAAACCCACCCACGCCGATCCCACCCGCCGCCGCGCCGGCGTCTTCTACGGCTTGCTCACCGGTGCCTTCATCGCCGCGTACACCTTGTGGGACGCCCATTCCGTCACCGCTCTGGGCATTCCGCCCATCGCCTACTTCGGCGCAGGCTCCGTCTTCCAGAGCCTGCTCATGGCCCCTTCGGTCCTCCGCGACCGGGCTTCCGTCGCCTCGCTGTGGCGCCGCCACCGCCGCCAGATCCTCACCGTCGGCCTGCTTTCACCCGTCGGCTACCTGTTCGTCCTCTACGCCTTGCGGCTGGCCCCCGTCAGCCTCGTCGCCCCCGCCCGCGAGCTGTCCATCGTCCTTGGCGGCCTCGCCGCCTGGCGCCTCCTCGGCGAAGCCCAGGCCGCCCGCCGACTCATCGGCTCACTGGTCGTGTTGGCCGGCATCGCCGCCATCGCCGTGGCGTAGCACGGCATTGCAGGCGTCGATCAGTGCCCGGAGTCCGGCGCCGGGCGGGTCCGGGCGGACGGCGAGGAAGGCCCGCATGATCGGGGTGGGGTTGCGCAGCGGGCGGAACACGACGCCGGGTCCGGGGAGCTGCTCGGCCTTGGGCGCGTAGAAGACGGTCCAGGACGGCCGGCCGAAGCCGATGGCGGCCAGGGTGTCCTGGTCGGTGGTGAACTCCGGGCCGAACTCGGGCTCGAAGCCGGCTTCGCGGCAGCAGCGGGTGACGAGATCGTGCAAGGTCGGATTTCGCTGCCGTGAAGCCAATCGGAGCGGCAGTCCGGCCAGGTCGGCGAGGTCGATCACGGCGCGTACGGCGAGGTCGTGTCGGGCGGGCAGCGCGACCATGAGCGGGTCGGCCCACAGCGGCAGCAGTTCCAGCCCGGGCACCGGTCGCTCGCCGCGCAGCAGGGTGGCGTCGAGCTCGCCGGAGAGCACCCGCCGCAGGCGCTCGTCGGTGTCGGCGGTGACCAGTTCGAGCGTGGCATTTCCGCTCAACCGGGCGAATTCGGCCAGGATGATCTCCAGCCGGGAGCCGAGGCCGACACTGGTGCCGAGTCGGACGGTGGCGGCCTGCTCGGTTCGCAGCTCGTCGATGGCGGTGCGGGCCTTGGCCGCGGTGGCCAGCATCTGCCGGGCGTGGGGGAGCAGCGTCTTGCCGGCCTCGGTCAGCCGCACGGTCCGCGTGGTGCGGTCGAACAGGTCCATGCCGAGATCCCGTTCCAGCCGCCGGATCTGCTGGCTCACCGCCGACTGCACGATGTGCAGCCGCTCGGCGGCCCGGCCGAAGTGCAGCTCCTCGGCGACCGTGAGGAAGTAGTGCAGCTGCCGGATCTCCATGACCCTCCGATTGATCAGTTTTCGTGATGAGTGTAAGCGCTGATCGCTCGTTGGTCGCGGACCTTCGCCGAGGTTGGCTGAGCGCATGCCGATCATCGACGTCAACGACACCAAGATCTACTACGAGGACGAGGGGACCGGCCCGGCGCTGCTGTTCCTGCACGGCTGGGCGACCAGCGGCCGGGTCTGGGGCGCTCAGCTGCCCGAGTTCGTGCGGACCCACCGCGTCGTCACGCTCGACTGGCGGGGCTGCGGACGCTCCGACCGGCCGGCCCACGGCAACACCATGGACTGCGTGCTGACCGACCTCGCCGCGATCATCGAGCGGCTCGAGCTGGACCGGCCGACCGTCGTCGGCTCGTCCATCGGCGGTACCTTCGCCACCGAGCTCGCCGTCTGCCATCCCGAACTGATCTCTGCCGCGATTTCCGTTGACGGGCCCGGGTTCTGGCCGTCCATGGGCATGCCGCTGGAGCAGCTGCGCCGCGATCTGCGCCAGGACCGGGCCGGCGTCATCGCCGGCTGGGTGCCGCAGTGGTTCGCCCGCGGCGCCGAGCCGGCGCTGGTCGACTGGACCGTCCGGCAGGTGCTCGACTCCGGCGTGTACATCGACGAGCACTTCGACGGTTTCCTCACGTACGATCCCCGTCCCGTGCTGCCCGGCCTGATGGTGCCGATCCACTACCTCCACGGCGAGCTCGACACCGAGATTCCCGTTGCCGTCGCAGAGGAATGCGCCGCCCTGACGCCCGGCGCGTCGGTCACCGTTATCCCCGGCGTCGGACACCTGCCCCACCAGGAAGACCCCGAGTCGTTCAACCTCGCCCTGCGCAAGCTCTTGTCCTGAAAGGAAGTTCCATGCCTCACGCACCCGTTCGCCTCAGCGGTGGCGACGCCGTCGTCCAGTACGACATCAGTGGCTCGGGCCCCGGCGTTGTGCTCGTGCACGGCACCGCCGCCAGCCGTTTGCAGTGGGAGGGCTTGACTTCCGCGCTGGCCGACCGGTTCACCGTTGTAGCGCCGGACTATTCCGGCTCCGGCGGGACCGTCGACCACGGCGGCCCGGTCACCCTCGCCGACCTCTCCGCGGAGATGCTGGCCGCCGCCGACCATGCCGGGCTCGAGTCCTTTCACCTCGTCGGCCATTCCCTCGGCGCCGCCATCGCCACCCACCTCGCGGGCACGCATCCGGAGCGCGTGCTTTCCCTTGCCCTGCATGCCGGTTGGGTGCGGACCGGTCCGCGTATGGCCGCCGAACTCCAGTACTGGAAGGAACTCCTGGCCGCCGACGTCGCCCTCTTTGCACGGTCGTTGCCGCTGATGGCCTTCGGCCCGCGTTACTGGGCCGCCGATCCCGACAACGAAGCCGTCGTGCGGGAACTCACCGCCATGATCGCCCCCGGCACGGTCAGGCAGGTCGACGTCGACCTCGCCGTGGACCTCACGTCCGTGCTGGAATCCATTGCCGCGCCGACACTTGTGCTCGCCAGCACGTACGACCGGATCATCGAGGCCGACCAACAGCAGGCCCTGCTAGACGGCATCGCCAATGCCCGTTACGCCGAGATCGACGCCGGCCACGGCGCACCCGCCGAGGACCCCGAGGGCTTCATCACCCGCATCGCCGGCTTCCTCGACGCTAGCGCTCAGCCTGCGCTTCCTGCGCGCCTTTGACCGCCAGCCGGTCCGCCCGTTCGTTCTCCGGATGGCCCGCGTGGCCCTTCACCCAGTGCCATTCCACCTGGTGAGGGGCCATCGCGGCGTCCAGCCGCTGCCACAGGTCCGCGTTCTTCACCGGCTCGCGGGTGCTCGTCCGCCAGCCGTTGACCTTCCAGCGCGGCATCCAGCTCAGCACGCCGTTTCGCACGTAGGTGCTGTCCGTGTACACCTGCACCGTCGACGGCCTGGTCAGCGTCTCCAGCGCGCGGATCGGCGCCATCAGCTCCATGCGGTTGTTCGTCGTCGGGCCTTTGTCGCCGCCGTACAGGTCCCGTTCGTGGCGGCCGTAGCGCAGCACCGCTCCCCAGCCGCCCGGGCCCGGGTTTCCGCTGCACGCGCCGTCCGTGTAGATCTCCACCGCCTGGTCCACCCCGTGACCTTACTTGTGCGAGGATCGCCGCCGTGAAATGGAGCCGCGGTGTGCACCACCTAGAGGAACTCGCCCGGCGGTGCGACACCCCTTCGCCCGTGCCCATGCTGCCCGTGACGGCGCTCTGGGTCTTCGGCGACCTCCTCGGCGAGCCCCAGGACCTGACCCGCGTCGACGTCGCCGTCGTCGTCGACCTGCCCGCCGACGACGTTGCCTGGCTCGACCTCCCTCGCGGCGCTTCGCACTGGGCCCAGGCCGTTCGCCTCCGTGAGCCCCTTTTCGCCTGCTACCGCTCCGCCGCCCGTCCCGTGTGGAACCACCGCATCTCCCGGCCCGCCCTCATCTGGGACGCCGACGGTGTTCGCGAGTCCACCCTCGCCGCCCTCCACGACGGCCTCGGCTCCACCGTCCGTACCGACGCCCCCACCCCCTCCGACCTCCGCTCCCAGCTCGACGCCGAGCTCGCCACCTCCCTCCGCGCCTTGCGCCGCCAGCACCGCACGTACGACGACAAGCGCTGGGCCCCCGGCAAGCTCGAGCCTTTCGCCGACTCCCTCTGGCGCGCCACCGACGGCTACCTCGACCTGCTGGACGCCCGCTGAGTTCAGATCCCGGGTACGCAGGGAACCGGTGCGGGCAGCCCGACCGACCCGCTGCCGCACAGTGGTGGCAGCGCGGACCCGACAAGTGCGGCGACGACAGCGGCGGTGACGATCGTGCCCGCCGTGGTTGATTTCCGCTTTCCCTTGTCCGATCCGCCGCCGGCCCCGCCGATTCGTCGTGCAGCCACGCCCCGACCTCCCGATGAGTGATCACCGAGGGTATTGGCCGGGGCCGGGATGTCTCCCGGAAATCCGGCTGTCCGGGGAGTTCCTCAGACCACCGAGTCGGTGAAGGCGGCGGCTTGGATGGCCAGCATCTGGGCGTACTCGCCGCCGGCGGCGACGAGGTCGTCGTGGCGGCCGGACTCGACGATGCGGCCGGCGCTCAGGACGATGATCTGGTCGGCGTGGCGGACGTTGGCCAGGCGGTGGGTGATGAGGATGGTGGTGCGGTCGTCGCCGAGCCGGCGGAGGGACTCGAAGACGGCCTGCTCGGCGCGGGCGTCCATGGCGGCGGTGGGCTCATCGGCGACGAGCACGGGGGCGTCGCGGTAGAGCCCACGGGCGACGCCGATGCGCTGCCACTGACCGCCGGAAAGGTCGCGGCCGCCCTCGAACTGGCGCGAGAGGACGGTGTCCAGGCCGAGGTCGAGACCGGCGACGACGTCGGCGGCGCCGGACTCGGCGGCGGCCCAGGCTAGGAGCTCGCCGTGAGGGTCGGGGCGGTCGAGCCGGCCGATGCGGATGTTGTCCCGAGCGGTCATCGGCCACCGCGCGGGCTCCTGCATGACGAGACCGATGCGCTGCCGTACGGAACCGTCGTCCACATCGGACAGATCGACGCCGTCCCACGACACGGAACCGTCGGCCGGGCGGTACAAGCCGGTGATCAGCTTGGCCAACGTGGACTTACCGGAACCGTTCTCCCCGACCAGCGCGACGGTCTGGCCGCGCAGGATGGTGAGGCTGATGTCCCGCAACGCCTCATCGCTCTGGCCGGGATAGCTGAAGGCAACGTGATCCAGGCTGATCACGGCCGGATTGGCCGGCGCCTGCGCGGCGAGCGGGGGACGGGTAGCGGCGGCGGTCTTGTCCAGCAAGGTCGTGTACAGGTCGAGGTAGAGGGAGCTCTCGTACAGCGCGTTGATGTTGGACATGGTGCCGCCCAGCGCGGACGACGCCAGCCGCAGCGCCACGACCGCGCCGCTGGCCAGTCCGAGCGGCAGGGAACCGTTGTACAGCAAGAAACCCAGGGCCAGGTAGCACGCGCCGGTGCCAACGCCGGTCGCGCCACGGCCGATCAGCCGGATGCCGGTCTTGTGCAGGTCGACCCGCCGAGCCTCGTCGGCGATCTGCGTGTTGATCCGCCGGTACTCGGCCAGCAGCGCGGGACCGGCGGTGCAGGCCCGCATCTCGGCGGCGGTGGTGCGGTCGGTGAGCAGCTGGCTGGCCACGCTCAACCGCCGCATGCGCGACAACGTCCTCAGATACGAGGCGAAGCCGAGCCGCGCGGCCCGTGTCGAGGCCCACACCTGCGGCAGTACGGAGACCAGCACCAGTATGGGCAACACGGGATGCAGCAGTCCCGAAGTCACCACGGCAGCCGCGAGGTTGAACATCGAGCTGAGGAGTCCGGAGATCGACTGCACGCTTGTGCCGATGTTGCGCACGCCCATCTGTAGGCATTGACGCAGCAGCTCGACGTACTCGGCGTCCTCGAACGTGATCAGGTCCACAGTAGACACAGCGCGGTGCACCCGCTCGTTGGCCGCCTTCTCCACCAACGGCCGTAAGATGCTCTGCTCGGCCGTGGCAGCCGAGTCCAGCAGTGCCCGCAGGATGAACGCGACGACCATGGACACCGCGGCCGGCAGGGCTGCCAGCACGCGGTCGGCCGTCGGACCGGACTCCAGCAGCGAGGTGAAGACGGTGGTGGTGGCGATCAGCCCGAACGCGGTCGCGCCGCCGCTGGCTACGGTCAGCACGGCCGCGAGCACAGTGTGCGGCCGAGAAGCCTGCCACGACAGGCTGATCACCATGCGGAGCGCGGACGGGAGCGCCAACAGCGTGCGCCACAAGCCGGACTCGGCGACCTGGCGATCCTGTCGAGTCCAGTTGGGCTCGACCATGGCGTCCACGCCGACCAATGGCTCGCTCATGGCTTGGCCTTCTTGATGTGCGCCAACGTTTCCCGGGTTCGAGCGAGCAGGCCGAGCACGTTCTGCTCCGGCGGATGGCCGCACGCCAGCAGCCGGTTGCAGTGCATGTGTACGTAGCTGCGCGCCAGCTTGAGGTCGAATTCCCCGCCCAGCGCGGCGATTCGCGCCCGCCGTCGGGCCAGGATCTCGACCGCACGTGGGTCAAGCCACGTGGGATCGGTGAGCGCGGTGATCAAGTCGCCCTTGAGCTCCCGGTACGCCTTGCCGGTGGCGTTGCGGTCCACCGTCCCGGTCCGGTACAGCTCGGCCCGGTCGCCGGGCTCGAAACCCAGACAGGACAGCAGATCATCGACGGTGTTGGCCGCGAGCAGACTCCGGTCCATGGTCAGCTGGTCGGTCTTGACCAGGTGCAGCAGGTCGACGACGGCATCGCTGTCGGCGCCGAACACGCCCTCGGCCAGCGGCATCTGCGTGACGCCGCCGTACCGCTCCACCTCACGCTCGTACGTGTCGATCATGAACCGGTGGCAGTAGCCGTCACGGACCAGACCGGCCGCCCAGCGCATCACCTCGGGCGCGAGTTCGCCGAGCAGCCGGTCGGGGTCGCCGTGCCAGCGGATGCGCAGATGCGGGTCTGGATCGACGTACCGCATGAAGAACCAGTTGTCGGCCAGCCCGCCGAGCCGGTCCCGGAGTTCCCGCAGCGGCCAGGCCAGCAGATCGTCCTCATAGGACGGAAGGTGGTACAGCTTGAGGAAGAACCAGTCGTCGCCAGGCATCCGCATCCGGTCGGCGTCGGAGACGCTGTGCCGCTTGCGTTCCAACGTCGGTCGTTCGGGACGGGCGAGCACCAGCGGTACCACGATCTCGGCGAGATGGCCGCCGGTCGGACCGTCCAGCCAGGCGTGTTCGAGCGCCGGCAGCGCCTCTTCCAGCACGATCTGCTTGCCGCTCAACTGTTTCACCTGCTCCGGGTCGTGCAGGTCGATCAGCAGCCGGTTGTCCCCTTGGGCCAGGTAGACGTGCCGGGGGAGATCCCAGTCGGCCAGCTCGTCGACCGAGGACAGCCGCCAGCTGGCCGGCGCGAGCACGATCCGTCCACACTGGACTCGGGGCAGGAAGGGGAACTGCGTGGCCGGACCCCAGTCGAACGAGCTCATCTGCGCCGTCCCGCTGCGGGCGAGCTCTTCGAGGAACCGCACCAACCCGTTGCCGTTGGCGGTGTTCAGCATGTGCCACGTGCTCGGCACGACCTCGACGTCCCGCGCCGGCCACCACAGCACGATCCGGTCCTTGCGCACGCCGACCACGAGCTCGTCCAGCGGCACGTGCGCGGTGCCGGGAACCACGTTCACCGGCAACTCGCGTTCCCGCAGCTGCGGCCGGATCGTCACGTTGATCAGCCGGTCACGCAGCGGCAGGTAGGTCACCTCGGCCCGACACACATCGGGGCGGCGCTCGGCCTCGTCCACGGCCAGCAGCGCCTCCCGCGCCGGCTCGCCCAGCAGGTCGGTGAACCGGCCCAGGGTCCGGCCCGCCGCCTGGGCGCCCACGTTCGGCCCGACGACGACCTGGAAGTCGCCCCGGTCGATGGCCGCGGTGGACTCGGCCACCACGAACACGGTGACGTCAACGGAATCGGGCGCGTTCGCCGGGTCCCACGTCTCCAGCGTGGCGATCATCGTGTCGTCCAGCTCGACGATCATCCTGCGATTCCGGATCGCCTCGACCGCGAGCTTGCGCAGCAGGTTGTCCCGGCGCTCGTTCGGCGGCCGCTGCCCGGGCGATTTCGGCAAACCGATGCCGATCTCCGGATGGATCAGCTCCAGCAGCGGCACATCGCGATCGGTGCCGTACCGGTAGACGAACCGCTCCCGGAACTCGTGCATGGTGCGCGGCCCCAGCGGCGCAGGTGACATGCGCAGCAACAACTCGGCCGCCTTGGCCGCATCGGCGGCCACCGACCGGTTCAGCGTGCCCTCACCGAAAGGCGAGGCCATGTCCGTCTGAAGTGGACTCTTCGACGTGCCTTCGTGCAAGGATCGAGCTGCCGCCAACAGCTTCGGATAGGCCGCCGCAGCCTCCTCGGCCGACAGCTCGTCCCACTTGTGCAGTTCTGCCAACAGGTCGCGCAGGGCCGTGCCGGTGTCGAGGTCGAGCCGATCGGCCACGTGCTGAGTCGGTTCGACGCAGGTCGGCCCGGGACGGAGATCGGTGATCAGTACCGACTGCTCCCACAGTGTGGTGAGCAGCCACTCGACCTTGTCTGTCGGAGCCCCTGTGCTGGCAACGAGTTCGTCGACCAAGTCCCCGTACGGAATCGGCGTGCGCGCCGCGGCCAGTGCCTTTTTCACCGCGCCGGTGGCCCGCAGCGTCACCGGGGCCAGTTTGGCGCTCTCACCCGGACTTGCCCGCTCGGCCAGGAAAACCCGGTCCGCGTGCACGATCGCGGTCGGGTTGGCCCACCAGCGCAGGCTCTGCCGCACCTCAGGACGGGCCTCCTGCTCGGCCACGAGTTCCAGTAGCCAGCCCATGTCCGGCCGGGTTCGGGTGCGCGGCCGCTCGTCGGTCAGGGCAAGGTCGGTGCGGTCGCCCCAGCCGGTCAGCCCGACCCCGGCGAACATGCCGTACGGCGTCGACCGGGTCGACATCCGGATCAGGTAGCGGGCCAGCTTGGCCGCCACCTTGTCCCGCGCCTTCGGATCGGCCGACGACTTCTCCAGCGCCGGCACGAGATCGCCGGCGCCAACCGCGAGCGCTTGGCGCACAACGGGATCCTCGGCGTCCAGCTCCTGGTGGCCGCGGGCCGGCAGCAGCGGGGTGCGGACCATCGCCCAGTCCAGCGCACGGTACATCGGGTTGGCCACGGACTTCTCCTCGTCAGGACAGGGCGAGCGCGCGATCCCAGGTCGGCGTCACCGGCACGGTCGCGGCCAGCAGCGCCAGCGCGACCCCGGCCGCGCCTTCGAGCAGACCGGGCTGGTCCCCGGCCGAGCCGTCCGGCTCGAGGCTGCGGAAGCCGAGCCGGGAATCGGGTTGGTAGCAGGCCAGCAGCCGCTCGGTGATCATCTCGGCGGCCGCGGCGAAGCGCGGGTCGCCGGAATCGTGGCCGAACCGCAGCACGATCTGGAGCACGCCGGAAAAACCGTGGCACAGGCAGGCCCCGTTGACCTGATGGTCGTTCGGCAGCCGCTCGCACGCCGCGACCATCGCCGCCACCGCGAACTCCCGCAGGCCGGGATCGCCCAGCGCGGCACCGGCCAGCCACAGCGTCCTGGCCACGCCCGGCGCGCCGTAGCACCAGGTCGTACGGGCCGGGCTGGGCTCTTCGGAGCCGAGCGGCAGTGCGACCATGGCCGGCCAGTTCGGGCCGTGCTCGTCGTCGATCCGGTTGCCCAGCACCCAGTTCACGAGCTCACGCATGGCGTCGACCTGGCCGGGCACCGTGTACCCGGCCGTGGCGGCCAACGACATCGCGGCCAGGATGCCGGGGCTGCCGTGGGACAGCCCGCAATTCAGGTTTCCGTCCGGATAGTGCGTGGCGGTCAACGGATTCACGATCAGGTCGTGGGGCGTGTGCCAGTTCTGGAGACCATCGCGTTGGCCGCAGACGTCCACCAGATTGGCCAGCAGATGCCGCAGCTCCGGCTCCATCCCGCTGTCCAGCAGGTACGGCACGGTGCCCGAGGCGCCGGCGATCACGTCGAAGGAACCGACCCGGACCCCGTGGCCTGGCGGCGTGCTGGCCAGCACCCAGCGGCTGACCTGAGCGTCCAATGTGGACAGCAGGCTGCCGTACCTGGTGCCGCCCTTGGACAGCAGCCGCGCCGCGTAGGCCACGCCGCCGAAGCCGACGAGCAGGCCGGGCCCGGTTCGCCCGGCCTGCTCGGTCTGCCGGACGCCCCAGCGCAGGAAGTCGTGCGCGGTGACGTCCCAGCCCTGGTCCGGTTGGTGCCGGTCCAGTTGGCCGTACAGCAGCGCGATGCCCGCGCCACCGCCGGCGAGCGGAGAGTCGGGACGATCCTCTCTTGCCGCCCCGCGCACCCGTTCCGCCACGTCCATCGCGACCGACAGCGCCCGGTCGGCGAGGGCGGGCGACAGCGGGGATTCCAGTGCTCGACCGGTGGTCGCACGGTTGTCGTCATCGGCTCAGCAGCAGACGGTCTTGTGGCAGGAGGCGTCGGTGAGGCAGACGCGGGCGGTGTTGCCCGTGGTGCAGGTGATGCCGCCCTCGGTGTTCTCCGTGCAGCCGCCGTTGTCGCTGGTCGTCTGCATCGCCAGCGGCTGGACCTTCAGGTCGCCGATGCGAATGTCGAGGTCGAAGTCGTCGAGCATCGCGGTCATGGTCGCTTCCTTCAGCAGCAGTTGGTCTTGTGACAGGAGCCGTCGGTCGGGCAGACGCAGTCGCTGCGCTGCGTCCCGCAGGCGATGTTGGTGTCGCAGCCCTGGTCCGACGTCGTGGCCATCTCCAGCGGGCGGTCGAATGCGTCGCCGACGCGGATGTCCAGCTCGAAATCGTCGAGTACGGCAGTCATGGTGGATCCCTTTCAGCAGCAGCCGGTCTTGTGGCACGACTCGGTCGGGCAGATGTCCTGGCTGCGGACCGGGCCACAGCCGATGCCGCTGTCGGTCTCGCAGCCGATTTGCGTGGACGGCGGCTGCATCTCCAGCAGCCGGCCCGGCACGTCGCCGATGCGGATGTCGAGGTCGAAGTCGTCGAGCACGGTGGTCATGGCCGGTCCTCCTCAGCAGCAGCGGGTCTGGGGGTGACAGGACTCGGTCGGGCAGATGTCCTGGCTGCGGACCGGGCCGCAGCCAAGGCCGCTGTCGGTCTCACAGGCGATCTCGGTCGAGCAGTCCTCGGTCTCGCGCTGCATCACGGCCAGCCGGCCGAGCGCGTCGCCGATGCGGATGTCGAGGTCGAAATCGTCGAGCACCGCGGTCATTCGCGGCCCCCTCTCATCGGAAGAATCCGGCGTGCGCCGGGCCCTCAACCCTGCTTCGGGACCGTTCCCGGTCAGAAGGGTGACCGGCCCCAGACGACCTGGGACGATTTCCCGGGCGAACGGGACAACCACAACGTCAGGTCCGGTTGTCGAACGGATTTTCGGTCGGCGCCGGCCATTTCGGCGGCCGGCCCGGGCCTGGTCCTTCCCCTTAGCAGCAGACGGTCCGATTGCCCGAGCCGGTCGTGCAGGTGATCTCGGTCGTGCCGCAGAAGCTGCACCCGCTGGCCTCCGTGGGGCACTTGCTGGTGTCGGGGCTCGCGTCCGGCGTGGTCGTGGCCAGCCGGTCGCCGATGCGGATGTCGAGGTCGAAGTCGTCGAGCAGCGCAGTCATGATCGTGGCCTTTCAGCAGCAGACGGTCCGGTGGCAGGAATCGGTGTCCGGACACTCCTGGGTGAACGGGTCGCAGGCCCTGGGGTCGGTGGGAAAGGTCACCGTCGCCGGTGTGGTCACCCCCGCCGCCGGCCGGTCGCCGATGCGGATGTCGAGGTCGAAGTCGTCGAGCCGCGTGGTCATGGGTCTCCTCCTGGTTGGGGACCCCCAAGCCTGATCGGCCGGCCTTCCCGGGGTGAAGAGCGCGATTCCCTACCCGACCGGGACGATCACCCAGCTGATCCAGGACTTTGTCCGGCGATCCGGGATACGACCATTGTCCGTAATACGTCCTTTGCGGGGTTATGGCATGACAAAGGGACCGCCCGCGTGTGCGGACGGTCCCTTTGTGGTGTTTCATCGGATCTGATACCCGCCATCGGCGGGAATGGCGGTGATCAGATCGCGGGAACTACAGGTGCATGCTCGCGCCGAGGGTGTCCAGCGCCTTCTGAACCATCGCCTGGGCGTTGGCGTTCAGGTTGGCGTTGCTGCCGTTCACGACCCACTGCGAGCCGGAGAGGATCACCACGGTGACGCCGTTGTCGACGCCGCCGGAGGTGCCGCTGCTCGGGATGCCCAGCGACGCGGCCGCCTTCACCGACGCCTCGCCCAGCTCACGGGAGTCGTTGTCCGACGTGGTCTGGTCGTTGCCGGTCTGGGTGTCGCCGAAGATCGCGCCGATGACCTTGCTCTTGTAGAACATGAGCGCGAACTGCCGCCCCTTGATGCCGTGCTCCTTGTAGAAGAAGTGCGGGCACGGGGACTTGCGGTCGTAGCAGTCGTCGCCCAGCACGTAGAACGGCACGTGGTGCGCGGCCAGCTGCTTGCCGTTGCTGTCCTGGAAGGTCGTCGAGTCCTGGTGGTCCGGGTCGGAGTCGGGGTCGCTGCCGTCGTCGTCGACCGCCAGGCTGGAGCTGTAGGCGTAGACGCCGGACGTCACCTGGTACACGTTCACGTTCTTGGCCCGCGTCATCGTGTTGATGTGCGGCTTGGAGTTGACCTGGTTCGCGGACGTGCTGTTCTTCTTGACGCCGGCCAGCACCTGGGCGGCCGTGTACGTCTGGGCCGCCGACGCGCCGTCGGTCGCCGCGGTGTTCGGGGCCGCGGTCGCGACGGACTGGGTGACGAGCGGCGTGGCGAGCGCGATAGCCGCAACGGCTGCCACGGCTAAGCGCGTACGGGGGATGGACATGAGTGCAGGGCCTCCATTTAGTTAGGAACCTTTCCTAACATATTGAAGCACCAAGGGAGACCCTTGTCACGTGATCATCTTTCCCAGAATTCAACCTGCCGGTAACCGGCCTCGACCAGCACTTTGACGTCAGTACGCCCGTACGCCTTACCTTCCGGCTGCGACGATCGGCCGCATGTCCTGTCCGGCAGGCGGTCGAGTAACCGCCGCAACCGGAACGCGCTCGTTCAGTTCACTGTGTCCAGCGGTTCACATGCCTGAAGTGCTTGGCATACCAGGGTTTGCGCCGTCGAATGGGCCGGGCTGCCGGCTGGCGCGACGTCCACAACGGACATCGGCTGCCCCGATCCGTCGATCGGCGGTGGCCTACCGCTTCGCACTCCCGCGCGGAGACTCCGCCCGCCAGATCGCGGATCCAAGTCCCATGGCCGCCAAGTCCGCCTACGACAACGCCGCCTCGGCCTTGAGGACACCGCCCCGGGTGCTCGTGCGTTGCCGGTTGCCGATGACGTTGGCGGCGAAGCGCTCGACGCCCGCCGTCCGGACGTCGTGGATGAAGGCGTCGAGCCGCTGTTCCTTCACTGTGTCAATGACGCCGTCCGCGCGACGTGATGGTCAACTCGACGCGGGCCGTGCGGTCCAGTGCGTTGATGTCTTCGCTGCTGACCATCGGTGCCCTCCGTCGTCGCCACGCGGATGGTCGACCCGGCGCACATGGGCGTTACCTCGTCGGCACCGCGGCCGCCACACCAGCGGCACCGGGTAGCACCTGGTGGCACACCTGCCTACGATGAGTGCCATGTCGATCCAACCCGAGATCACCCAGCGCGACCTGCGTAACCGGTCCAAGGAGATCATGGACGCGGTCGAGCACGGGCAGTCGTTCACGGTCACTCGCGACGGCCACCGGATCGGGGAGTTGATCCCGTTGCGTCGCCGGCGGCGGTTCGTCCCGCGGCAGGAGTTCGCCGCCATGTCGCGCAACGCGCCCAGCATCGACATCGAGACCTTCCGGGCGGACCAGGAAGCCGTGGTCGACCACGAGGCGGACAGCCCGTATGACCGGTGAGCGACACTCGCAGGGACTGCTCGACACGACCATCGTGATCCTGCGCAGGTGGATCGACCCGAACGAGCTGCCCGACGAGATGGCGATCAGCGCGGTCACACTGGCCGAACTGTCGGCCGGGCCGCACGAGGTTCGGGGCAACAGCGAGCAGAGCGCGTACGAGGAGCACGCGGAACGGGCACGTCGGCTGGAGATTCTCCAACGAGTGGAGAATGAGTTCGACCCGATCCCGTTCGACGCCGAAGCTGCGCGGATCTACGGCCGTGTTGCCGCGGCCGTGATCGGAGCGGGACGTAAGCCACGCGGTCGATTCGCCGATCTGATGATCGCGTCGACCGCTATTGCCGAGGGACTACCGTTGTTCACCACGAATCCCAAGGATTTCGTCGGCGTCGACTCGCTGCTGACGATCGTGCCGGTCAACCGTCCCGTACTGCCCCACGAGGGGTGATCAACGGTAGGGCCACCGCTTCTGTGGCGGCCCTACCGTGCATGCTCACCAGCCCCGGGCGCGCCATTCTTCGAGGTGGGGCTTCTGCTCGCCCAACGTCGAGTCGTCGCCGTGGCCGGGATAGAACCAGGTGTCGTCCGGCAGGGCGTCGAACAGCCGCGATGAGACGTCGTCCAATAGCGACGTGAAGTTCTCCGGCGACCCGGAAACAGCGCATCACCGCAGCGGTGAAGATAACTGACGATCAGGCCATGCCCGTGATTCGAGGTCCTACGGTTCACGACCGCGATGACGGACTGGTCGCGAACACAGGATCTCGCTGACGGAACACGGCCTAGACGATCGCGCCGTCCGCGTCGCGGCGATGGGTAGGGGTCGCCAGGAATGCCTGATACTCGTACTCCTCGGCATAGATCGCCACCAGCACGTCCGGCGACACCAGCCGTAGGTCTTCGCCGAGCGCGTCCACCAGTTCGTCCAGCCACGACACGCCGCGGATGCGCACCTCCAGCCACCGGTAGCCTTCGATGCCGGTTGCCACCAGGAATCGGTCACCGATGCCGGAGGTCACCACGAAGTCCCTTATCCAGCCACGAACGTCCGGTGCCTTCTCAGGCAGCCTCGCGTCCGGCTCGGCCGTCGTGCGCGCAATCTTTGGCAACTCCTCCAGCGCCCAGGCCGGCAACGCGTCTCTGTCCGCGAAGTCGTAGGTCTCCAACGACGGCAGGCGCCCTCGCAGCTGTTCCGCCTCCTTGCGATGCACCAGCGCCAGTCGACGCTCTCGCGGGCTCAGTGCTTCTTCGGCCATTTCGGATCGTGCCGTCCGTAGTAGTAGTGGTGTGGGCCGTCCACCCGATCGTACTTCTCACCGACGGTGATGCCGGTGTGGTCCTTCTTCGGTTGATACGCATGGAAGTGTCCGTGCGGCGCGGTTGGGTCGTTGGTGTGCTCGGCGATGACGCGAGGCCCATTCGGTGTCTGGTACTCGTAGTATCGGCCGTGCGAGCCCGGCGCCGGATCGTGGTGGTAGTTGGCTCGGCCTTTCTGCGTCGGATCGTCGCCGACGGTCCACTGCCGTGTCGGCTGCTGGGTACGCGGGATGCCGGCTCGGTCCCGGGCGGCGTTGAACGCCTCCTTCCGGTTGTTGAACCAGCGGTTGTCGCCCTTGGGCAGCTCCTCCGGCTTCTTGCCGCAGTCCTTGCAGGCCGCGAGGCCGAGCGGGTCCGACCAGGTCAGCGGGTTCGGCACATACGCGCGAGGATTCGGCGACGGCATCAGGCCGAGCGGGTCAGCGCTGGCGTACGAGGCCAACTCCGGCACGTAGTAGCGATGATGGTTGTAGTTGAGACCGCTCTCCGTGTCGTGGTACTGCCCAGGGAAACGCAGCGGCGTGTACGCGCGGCCGGGGTGCGGGGCGAGTGGTTCACCCCATAGCGTCTGCGTCGACTCCCAAGCGAGATTCCCTTGCACATCAACGAGTTCCGTCGGCGTGCCGACGATGTCCGTGACGATGCCGTAGAACTGCTCGTCGACCCAGCCCTGCGGGTCGCGGGTCCGCTCGGTCTGGCCGACCGGGCGCTCGCCGTCCGGCGTCCAGTCCCACGTCGTGGCCCGGCCGCCGGAATGTACCTGCTCGACCAGCACCGTGTCGTCCCAGGTGAACTCGACCTGCTCCGCCACCGCGGAGCCGTTGGGAGTCAGCCGCTGCTTGCTGACGCGGCGTCCCAACGCGTCGTAACGGTAGCGCCAGCGGCTGCCGTCCGGCGTGACCACCTCGACCAGCTGGTTGTCGGCATTCCAGGCGTAGTGCCAGTTCTGTGGCTTCGACGAGGGAAGTTTGCGCTGCCGCAACACCAATCGGCCCAGCCGGTCGAAGGAGTGCCTGGTGTTGCCGGCCGGGACCAGACTGCCGGTCTGGTCGTAGCGGTAGCTCTCCTGCCAGCCCTGCCCGGTCACGGCGGTGACCCGTCCCAGCGGGTCAAGGGAGTACTGCCGAGTCCCGCGCAACGGATCGTCCACTGTGGTCACGAAGTCGTCGCGCCGGTAGTGGAACCGGCGCGGCTGCGGCAGTCCCGCCACGGACTGGCCGACCAGTCGGTGATTGCTGTCCCACGCCTGCGCCAGTAGTCGGCCGCCGTCGACGGAACGCAGTACCTCACGGCCGGCGACGTCGTAGCCGAACGCCAGCACGTGCCCGGCCGCGCGCAGCGCCGCCGGTCGGCCCACCGCGTCGTAGCTCCACGCACTCTCGGCCCCCGACGGCGTGCGCCGCTGAATCATGCGACCGAGCGCGTCGTACCGGCAGGACACCGTGTTGCCGTTGCTGGTCTCCGCGACGACCCGACCGAGCGCGTCCCGCTCGAACCGGACGTCCGCGTCCGCGTTGACAGCCCGGGAGAGTCGGCCGACCTCGTCGTACTCGAACCGCGCGACCATGCCGTCCGACGACCGCCGCTCCACCAGATTGCCCAGGCTGTCGTGGCGGAACTCGGTGGTCTGCCCCATGGCATCGACCTTCGACACCAACTGGCCGGCGGCGTCGTAGCCGTAGCCGGTCTCGCGCCCGTCGAAGTCGGTCTCCCTGATCAGCCGGCCAGCTGGGTCGTAGTCATAGCGCCAGGTCCGGCGCTGCTGGTTCACCACGGCGGTCAGCCGCAGTTCGCTGTCGTAGCGGTACTCCACGCGGGTCCCGTCGACTTCGGTGATCGCGCTCGGCAGGTCGAAGTGCGTGCTTTCGACCAGGACCGACCGGCCGAGCACGTCGACCTCGTCGATCTGGTTGCCCTCACCGTCGTATCCCCAGCGCTCCGTCGAGCCGTCCGCCGTCGTGCGCCACAGCAGCTTGCCCTCGATCGACCAGCCGTAGTGGGTCACGTCCCCGAGCGGGTTGGTGATCGCGCTGATCCGGCCGAAGGCGTCCCGTTCGTATCTCACGGTGACGGTGAGCGGGTCGACCGTCTCCGTCGGCAGGCCGGCGTCGTCGGTCGTCACGCGGTACACGCCGCCGAGCGGATCCGTGATCGACGACAGATGGTTGCGCTCGTCGTAGCCGTAGCGGGTGGTCGCACCCGCCGGGTCGACGACCTCCGCCAGGTTGCCGCGGTCGTCGTACCATCGACGCCACACCGCGCCGTCCGGATCCACCAGCACGACCGGTCGGTCCCGGTCGTCGTACTCCGTGCGGTCCTGAGTGCCGTCGGGACGGGTCACCGCGGTCAGGTTGCCCCGGTCGTCGTAGGTGTAGCGGGTCGTGCGGCCCAGTGGATCGGTTCGCGCCAGCAGCCGATCGTAGCGGTCCCACTCCGACAGCGTCGCGTTGCCCAGCGGGTCGACCTGCCGGACGATCTGGTCCAGCTCGTTGAACTCGAACGTCGTGCGGTGGCCCAGCGAGTTCGTCCACACCGAGATCCGCCGGTCGTCGTCGATCTCCAGCAGGCCGGCGAGCGCGTCGCCCGAACCCTCGGCGCGGTGGCAGCGACCCCGGCCGTCGTAGTGGAACCGATACCACTCGCCGTTGCGATCCACCCATCGCGCCATTCGGCCGGCGTCGTCGTATTCGAAGACCTGTGGCCGGTGGGACGAGTTGATCACCTCGGTGAGCCGGCCGTCCTCGTCGTAGCCGAAGTCCACCAGCACCGTTTCACCGAGCCGGAGCCCGGTCACCCGTTCGTGCTCTGTCAGCACGGTCAGCCGGTACCCGCCAGAGTGGTCGATGCCGACCAGCGTTCCACTGTCGTCGTAGCGGAAATCGATCCGCTGCCCGTACAAGGACACCACCGCGTCGATTGGCAACACATCGTCGCCGTGTCCGAAGTGGAGGGTGCGGTCCATGTCCGGCTGGCTCAGCACGTAATCGCCGTGCTCGTCGCGGTGCAGTGGCCAGCGTTCGCCCTCCACCGGCAGCACACCGTCGCCCGTCACGGGTGGATAAATCAGCACCCGGCCGTCGTCGGCGACGAAGCAGACGCCCTCCTCGTCCACCTCCAGTCGCTGATCCACGGTGGATGCCCAGGTCGGGCCGAAACTCTGACCGAGGCGGTAACCGCTCAGGTGACGGCGGGTCAGCACCAGCGGCAGAATTGCCGGCAGCCCCACGTCGGTCTGGGGGAGGACGACCTCTCCAGTCCGCATGTTGATCGGGTCGCCGTTGGTGCACCCGGACCGTTCGCTCTGGCCAGCGCGACGCGCGTCGCCGCCCGCCGTTCGCCGCGCCGACCGGTTCCTCCGGCCCTGGCCTCGACCACCAACCGACCTCGGTTGCTTGTTGCCGCCGCCTGGTCGCCGCCCCGTCGGCGCACCCTTCGGGTTGTGCCGATTAAGCAGGCTGTGCGCGTGTTCGTCCGACTCCCGGTACAGCCGCCCACTCTGCTTGAGCCGGCCGCCCGCGGCCCCCACCACCCGGCCGCCCTCGCTGAACACCTTGCCGGTGATCTCAAGGCCGCGGCCGAACACCTTGGACACCACCGCGCCCACACCCGACCGGTCGCCGCTGGCGTGCGACAGCAGGTTCTGCCCCGCCTGCTGTAGGCGCTCGCCGCCGCTCGAGACCTTCTCCGCGAAGTCCCCCAGCTTGCCGCCGGACCTGTCCAGGTGATCCGGATCGACATGAAATCCGCTCAAGTCGCCCCCTGCCTTCGACCTTCGTCGATCCTGGCATATCGCCCGAACCGGTGCGACCGGATCGGATGATGCTGATGGGCACGCGTGTCAGTTGTTGCCGTCCCGGTCGGGTCATGGGTGCCGTTGCGGTGATGCAAGGAGCGCGGGATCGGACCTGAGCCACCGCTGACTTCTTTCGAGGCATGGAGCGTTGGATCGCGCTTGCGCCACCGCCTCGCCACTGAACTTCCTTGTTACTTGCCAGCTCACTGTCGTGGCGCCGGCTGAAGGGGCATGCCCATGACAATCTATTCACGCCATGCCAGCCGTGGCAAAGTGCAGATCCTGGCCACCTACCGTGGGCCGGGCGGAGTCGTGTCGTCTACGGTCACGAGCGTGGACAATATGGCGCTAGCTGCGCCGATCGTTGATGCACTGAATCGGATTTCCTCCTACGCCACGGTGCCGGTCAGCATGTATGACGAGCGAGGCGAGCGGCTCGCGCACTATCCGACCACACATCTGGCTGCGTTGACCGATCGAAACGCGCGAGGGAGTTGAGCCTCCGGAATCGGACAAGCGTCGCTGCTGGGAATTCCAGTTCCCCTTCGTTGCCTTCGGCGAGTCGGCACCGGGGCTTGCTCAGGAGGATCGTGACAACCTAAATGACCTGGAGTGGGGCGTGGTCAAGTCCCGTCTTGAACCCGCCGCTGCGGACCTGCGGCTGCTTCTCGCGGCGAGTCGGCAGTGCGCCAACAGTGAAGCGCGGTTGCTCATCGAGCATCTAGGGATCACTGACGATCCGTACGACGAGGAAGCGGGCTGGTACTTCCTCAATGTCCTGGCGCCGATCCCCGGCTGCCGGTGGCAACGCAACGGCTGGAAAGTCGAGATCTGCCAATGGGTGCCTGACGAGCCGGAGGAGGAATACGGCAGCGCCACGGGTGAGCCGGTGCTCGATTGTGTGAGGGCTGATCCGCCGGCTCTCGAGGAGATAGTCGAACTGCTGAACCGTAGTGATGGGCAATCTGAAGTCTTGGCCAGCTGGGCGAAGACCCCCGTTGGGGAGCCACTCGCGGGCACTGCCTTCGTTGTGACGAAACGATACGAAGACTGAACCCACGTGGGGCCGCCGCATGACTGTCGGCGGCCCCCGTGTCCTGCTCACCAGCCGCGTGAACGCCATTCGTCGAGGTGGGGCTTCTGCTCGCCGAGCGTCGAGTCGTCGCCATGCCCCGGGTAGAACCACGTGTCGTCCGGCAGGACGTCGAACAACCGCGACTTCACGTCGTTCAGCAGCGACGTGAAGTTCTCCGGCGACGACGTTTTGCCCACGCCACCTGGAAAGAGGGAGTCGCCGGTGAAGAGGTGGGGGTGGCCGGCGGGGTCGCGGTAGAGGACGGCGACGGAGCCGGGGGTATGGCCGCGGAGGTGGATGATCTCGAGGACGGATTCGCCGACCTCGAGGGTGGAGCCGTGCTCGACGAGGAAGTCGGGGGGGACGGGCAGCGGAGCGGCGTCGAGGGGGTGGGCGGCGGTGTTGGAGCCGTTGGCCCCGGCCACGGCGCCGAGGGCCTGCCAGTGGTCGGCGTGCTGGTGGGTGGTGACGATGGTCTTCAACCGCGGCCGCTCGGGGTCGTGGCCGAGCAGGTCGGCCAAGCGCTCGGGGTCGTTGGCGGCGTCGATCAGCAGGGCATCGCCGGTACGGCGGCACACCAGCAGATACGCGTTGTTGTCCATCGGCCCGACGGAAATCTTGGTGATGGTCAGGGCCTCGAGCGTGCGCCGCGCGGCCGGCCCGTTGGGCTCGACATGTCCCGTGTACTCCTCGACAACGTCCACACCACCGAACTTAGTCGCTCGGCCACCGTCCCTCCATGGCGGCCGAGCGTTCACACGATGGGGTGGATCTCACAGCCAGGGTGGCAGCGCGGGGACGTCGCCGGAGAGGCCGGCAGCCCCGCGGCCGGTCACCCAGGAGAGTGCGGCGCCGCTACTGCCGGTGACGGTGTGCACGTCGCCATCACCGGCCACGTCCCAGCTGCGGCTGCCGACGGTGAGGCGGAAGGACGGCCGAGCGGGCAGCGAACGGTAGTGGGCCAGTGAATCGCCGATGATGCGTTCGGCCACGTCAACCGGCACGTCGTCGAACGAGACGCCGGCGTCGAGGTCGACCAGGTGGATCCACAGCTCGCTGACCCGCTTCCACGGCACCTGATGGGCCCGTACGGCCCGGTTGCCGCGCAGCATCACCTCGGCCTGCCAGGCGGTGTCACCCAGTCCGGTGGCAGCGGCGGCGAACCGCCCACAGGCGGCCACGACGTCCTGCTCGAGGAGCCACAACGACCGCGGCGCGCCCTCCTCGATGTCGATGTCCCGGTCGGCATTGCTGGCATACATCGGGTGCTCGACGCCGGTACGGGCCCAGGTCAGCAGGTTGACCAGCCCGTCGGCGTTGCGCGCCAGATGGGTCAGCACATGTCCCCGCGTCCACCCGGGCAGGGCGCTGGCGCCCCGCGCCGCGGCGTCGTCCATGTCCGCGACGACCTGGAGAAGTCTGCCGGTCGCCTGTTCCACCGCGGCCAGGCCGGCGGCGGCCTCGCGGACCGCGTCGGACTGCTGGACCCGTTGCGGCGGCACGGTGACCCCAGTGGCTTCGGACGTGTGCGTGGCGGAGGTATTACTGACCATCAGCTCATCCCGACGTCGCGGCGTGATCAGATACCTAACCCAGCGTACGGCCACCCACCACAGACCGGTAGTGCCCTGGACCTGCGGATCTCCACCCTCGACGCAAATTGTCGGACCCGCGGCATAACATGGGGGCTCGACCACACTTTCGATCTTTCCGTCCGCCAGTCCTTGCGTGAAGAGGGGAACCAGTGGCTGACCGCCTCGTCGTCCGCGGCGCCCGTGAGCACAACCTCCGCGGCGTCGACCTCGACCTGCCCCGCGACAGCATGATCGTGTTCACCGGCCTGTCCGGCTCCGGCAAGTCGAGCCTGGCATTCGACACGATCTTCGCCGAGGGCCAGCGGCGCTACGTCGAGTCGCTGTCGGCCTACGCCCGGCAGTTCCTCGGCCAGATGGACAAGCCCGACGTCGACTTCATCGAGGGCCTCTCGCCCGCGGTCTCCATCGACCAGAAGTCGACCAACCGCAACCCGCGGTCCACCGTCGGCACGATCACCGAGGTCTACGACTACCTCCGCCTGCTCTACGCCCGCGCCGGCAAGCCGCACTGCCCGGTCTGCGGCGAGGCGATCACCAAGCAGACCCCGCAGCAGATCGTCGACCAGGTCCTGGTCATGCCGGCCAACACCAAGTTCCAGGTGCTGGCCCCGATCGTGCGCGGCCGCAAGGGCGAGTTCGTCGACCTGTTCGCCAACCTCCAGTCCCAGGGCTACGCCCGCGCCCTGGTCGACGGCGCCGTGCACCTGCTGTCCGATGAGCCGCCGAAGCTGAAGAAGCAGGAGAAGCACCACATCTCGGTGGTGATCGACCGGCTCACCGTGAAGCCGTCCTCCAAGCAGCGGCTGACCGACTCGGTGGAAACCGCGCTGCGCCTGGCCGACGGCCTGGTCGTGCTGGACTTCGTCGACCTCCCGGAGGACGACCCGGCCCGCGAGCGGCGCTTCTCCGAGCGGCTGGCCTGCCCGAACGCGCACCCGCTGGCCATCGAGGACCTGGAGCCCCGCTCCTTCTCGTTCAACTCCCCCTACGGCGCCTGTCAGGTCTGCACGGGCCTGGGCACCCGCAAGGAGGTCGACCCGGAGCTGGTCGTCCCGGACGACGAGCTCTCGCTGGCCGAGGGCGCGATCGCGCCGTGGCAGGGCGGCCAGTCCGCGGACTACTTCATCCGCCTGCTGGAGTCGCTGTCCACCACCATCGGCTTCCGGATGGACACCCCGTGGCGGCAGCTGCCGGCCAAGGTGCAGAAGGCCGTCCTGCACGGCGTCGACGAGCAGGTGCACGTCCGCTACCGCAACCGCTACGGACGTGAGCGTTCCTACTACGCCAACTTCGAGGGCGTCATCCCGTTCCTGGAACGCCGCCAGGAGCAGACCGAGTCGGAGTTCATGCGGGAGAAGTACGAAGGCTACATGCGGGAGGTGCCCTGCCCGGCCTGCCAGGGCACGCGCCTCAAGCCGGAGATCCTCGCCGTCACGCTCGCCCACAAGACCCAGGGCGACCGCTCGATCGCCGAGGTGTGCGCGCTCAGCGTGGCCGAGTGCTCGAAGTTCCTCGACGGCCTGACGCTGGGCAAGCGCGAGAAGATGATCGCCGGCGCCGTCCTCAAGGAGGTGCAGGCCCGGCTGCGCTTCCTGCTGGACGTCGGCCTGGACTACCTGTCGCTGGACCGGGCCGCGGGCACGCTGTCCGGCGGCGAGGCGCAGCGCATCCGGCTGGCCACCCAGATCGGCTCCGGCCTGGTCGGCGTGCTCTACGTGCTGGACGAGCCGTCGATCGGCCTGCACCAGCGGGACAACCACCGGCTGATCGAGACCCTGAGCCGGCTGCGCGACCTGGGCAACACGCTGATCGTGGTCGAGCACGACGAGGACACGATCCGCGCCGCCGACTGGATCGTCGACATCGGCCCGGGCGCGGGCGAGCACGGCGGCCAGGTGGTGCACAGCGGCCCGTACAAGCAGCTGCTGACCAACAAGCAGTCGATGACCGGCGCGTACCTGTCCCGCCGCAAGGAGATTCCGGTGCCGGCGATCCGTCGCCCGGTGGACAAGAAGCGCCAGCTGACCGTGGTCGGCGCGCGCGAGCACAACCTGCGCGGCATCGACGTGTCGTTCCCGCTGGGCTGCCTGGTCTCGGTGACGGGCGTGTCCGGCTCGGGCAAGTCCACGCTGGTCAACGACATCCTGGCGACGGTGCTGGCCAACAAGCTCAACGGCGCCCGCCAGGTGCCGGGCCGGCACACCCGGATCAAGGGCCTCGAGCAGGTGGACAAGCTGGTGCAGGTCGACCAGTCGCCGATCGGCCGCACCCCGCGGTCCAACCCGGCCACCTACACCGGCGTGTTCGACAACATTCGCAAGCTGTTCGCCTCCACCACCGAGGCCAAGGTGCGCGGCTACCAGCCGGGCCGGTTCTCGTTCAACGTCAAGGGCGGCCGCTGCGAGGCCTGCGCCGGCGACGGCACGATCAAGATCGAGATGAACTTCCTGCCGGACGTCTACGTCCCGTGCGAGGTGTGCAAGGGGGCCCGGTACAACCGGGAGACCCTCGAGGTGCACTACAAGGGCAAGACCATCGCCGAGGTGCTGGACATGCCGATCGAGGAGGCCGCCGGCTTCTTCGAGCCGATCAACGCGATCTACCGGCACCTCAAGACGCTGGTCGACGTGGGCCTCGGCTACGTGCGGCTGGGCCAGCCGGCGCCGACGCTGTCCGGCGGCGAGGCGCAGCGCGTGAAGCTGGCCAGCGAGCTCCAGAAGCGCTCGACCGGCAAGACCGTGTACATCCTGGACGAGCCGACCACCGGCCTGCACTTCGAGGACATCAGCAAGCTGCTGGGCGTCATCTCGGGCCTGGTCGACAAGGGCAACACGGTGATCGTGATCGAGCACAACTTCGACGTGATCAAGACGTCGGACTGGATCATCGACATGGGCCCGGAGGGCGGCTCGGGCGGCGGCACCGTGATCGCCGAGGGCACGCCCGAGGACATCGCCGAGCACAAGAAGAGCTACACCGCCGAGTTCCTGCGGGACGTCCTGAAGAACTGACATGACGCTTGGAAGGGGGCTTTCCTGCACTCGGAGTGCAGGAAAGCCCCTTCCAAGCACGAACTATGCGATTACTGGACGAGCTTGCCGACCGCGTTGGCCTCCTCGACCTGGTTGGCCAGGTAGTTCCAGGACAGGTTGATGAAGCCGCCGTCACCCCAGTTGGTGCCCCACGAGTTCTGCACGCGGACACCGCTGCTGTTGTAGCCGATGATGGTGATCTCGTGGCCGCCCATGTACTGGTCGCCCGAGGTCGGGTAGTAGCTGTAGTCGGTGGCCTGCGAGCGGGAGATCCGCTCGAAGCTCTGGTACACCGGGATGGAGATGGCCACCGGCAGGCCGCTGGCGATGGCCTGCTGCACGCCGGCCTTGATGCCGCTGCCGGTGCTGATCGGCGTGTAGCCGGAGAGCTTCCAGTTCGCGGCGTTGGCCCGCTCGTTGCTGTCGGGCTGGGTGGTGTAGTCGAAGTTGCCCTGCCAGTAGTCGTCCATCGTGTCGACGCCCTGCGAGGTGAGGATGTCGAACGTGTCCGAGGGCGTGCTGCCCTGGTCGTTGCCCCGGGCCAGCTGGGCGTAGGTGTACATCGGGGCCTGCGGGTGGCCGGTGATGCCCTGCTCGTTCTCCAGGATGCTCATCGCCGAGTAGTCGATGGCCCAGGACACGCAGGAGCCGACCTGGCCCTGGTCGCCCGGGGTGACCGCGTACTGGGCCAGCGAGGCGCTGGTCGGGGTGTTCGGGACCGACCGGAACGCCAGGGCGTCACGGTGCTGGACGCGGTGCTGGGAGGGCAGCGCGCCGTTGGCCCGGTGCAGGGGATGGGCCGGGGCCGCGGTGGCGATCGGCGTCACCATGGCGCCGACGGCGCCCGCCACGGCGAGCGCGATTGCCACGCGTGAGAGCGTGTTGCTCATGGACTGTCCTTTTCAGATCAGGTGCAGGGGATCTGGAAAGGCAAAACTAAGTGTGAGCAACGCTCGTGATGTAGCTACTTTGGTCTGGTGGGGTTAACTGTTAATCGTTCGCCGGTCAACGACCGCAAGTGTCCCGGCCAGCACGGCGGCCGTGCACAACAGAGGAATCGTCACGTGGCCGTCGCCGAAAAGTACCCCGCCCTCCTGGCCGCCAAACGTGACGGTCGCCCAGAGAATCAATTCCGCGCCGGCCGTCACCGCGACAGCGAGCAACGGTCCGAACACAACCGGTGTCGACCGGCGGTCACGAAGCGCCGGCAATGCCGACGCGGCGACGGCGGCCAATGCGGCAAACACGACGAAACCGCCGACAAAGGCGGCAATCACGCACAGTCCTGCGGCGATGAATGCTCGGAACGGCAAGAACGACAGTGCACAGCCCGCGACCACGCCCAGGATCGCCAACGGCCACACGACGCCGGTCGGCAGGCCGATGCCCAGCACGACCAGCGTCGTTGCCACCAGCCAAGCCAGTGATCGCCAGCCGAACAGCGAGCCGAGCACCAGGGCCGCTGCGGCGAAGGCGAACCCGGTCACGCCCAGGGTCTCCTGGGCCGAGATGCCCTGGAGGAGAAGGGACAAAAGGGAAAGCAGGGCCGCGATCACGCCGATGACCAGCGCGCGCAGATCCACAGTGGACCGGACCGAAGTGGACCCGGAGGCCTCGGAGAACTCGGAATTCCCGCGTGGGGTAGGCGTCGGACGAGAAGCGGCAGGCCGTCGCACAGCAGCGGCCAGCAATCCGCCGACCGCGCCCACGCTCAGCAACCAGTGCGCCCCCGGCAGATAGCCGCCCAGCACGTAGCCGCCAACGGCGAAGCCGGCCAACGCCGGCAGTCCCACGTCCTGCGCCCCGGCCAGCACGGCCAACAACGTCAGGATCCGTACGGCCGTGGCCGCGACCACCAGCGCCAGCCGGAGATCAGCCGGCGGATCGAGGGCCGCGACGAACAGGGCGATGTCCACCGGCGCGGTGACGACCAGCACATCCGGCCAGCGGCGGCCGAATCCGAGCCCGGCTCCGGTGGCGCCGACCACGGCGACCAGCACGAGCAGGGCGTCCAGCCAGGCCACGCCGGCCCCTAATCGACCGCCGGCGTACACGACCAGCTCGCTCTGCTGGCCCCCGTCGGCCGCGGCGCCGGCGGTGGCCAGCAGGA
The DNA here is from genome assembly GCF_028622115.1 of Kutzneria chonburiensis. Lineage (NCBI taxonomy): Bacteria > Bacillati > Actinomycetota > Actinomycetes > Pseudonocardiales > Pseudonocardiaceae > Kutzneria > Kutzneria chonburiensis. Next base: position 4,916,482 of record NZ_CP097263.1, on the reverse strand, counting down.
GCACGACGGCCGGGAGCAGGTTTCGCCTCGTCACGGGGTGCACCGTAGGGGGTCGGCCAAAAACTTCCCCCGTTACCTGAACCAGTCAGCCATGGCTGCCGTGTTCTGGGGTGTCCACGTCGACCCCGAGGAGCCCTGCCCATGAACCGGACCCGCATTCTTGTGCTGGCGACGTCGGCGGCCCTAGGTCTGACGACTGTGGCCGCCTGCGGCGGCGGGCAGCAGACCGCAGCCCCGCCCGCCCAGCAGCAGACGAACCAGCAGCCGCCGGACCCCAACCAGGTCAAGCTGATCGCCACCACGGTCGGCCAGCTCGGCCAGGTCGTCACCGACGCCGCCGGCATGACCCTGTACCGCTTCGACAGCGACTCGGCCAACCCGCCGGTGTCCAACTGCTACGACAAGTGCGCCGACACCTGGCCGCCGGAGCTGGCCACGTCCAGCACGGCGACGCTGGACGGCATCGACCAGTCGGCGGTCGGCGTGATCCTGCGCAAGGACGGCCAGAAGCAGATCACCATCAACGGCTGGGCCGTCTACCGCTACAAGCAGGACAAGGCCCCGGGCGACGCCAAGGGCCAGGGCCTGATGCAGAAGTGGTACGCGATCACGCCGCAGGGCAAGAAGGCCGCGGGCGCCCCGGCGACCGGCGGCGCCAACACCCAGGGCAGCAGTGCCACCAAGGTCGCGCCGACCACCAGCATCGATCCCGGTGCCGGCGGCTACGGCTACTGAGACTCCCGTCCGAAAGTGCAATGAGATGCAGCTGCTCGCAGTCTCGTCGACGCCAGGCTGGTTCGCCGGCCCGACCCGAGCTGTCGACCGTCCGGCCGATCTGATACCCAATACCGCGAATCGACGGCAGCAACGTGGAGGTACGCGGGTGGGGATCGCAGAACGGTGGTCGCGCAGGGGAGGGAGGTCTGCCGGCGACGAGGCACTGATCCGATCCCTGTACGAGGAGCACGGACGGAGTCTGCTCGCCTACGCGACGCGACTGACCGGCGACCGCGCCGCGGCCGAGGACGTCGTGCAGGAGACCCTGGTGCGGGCGTGGAAGCACGCCGACGACATGGTCAACAACAAGGGTTCGGTGCGCGGCTGGCTGCTCACGGTGGCCCGCAACATCATCACCGACCGGGCCCGGGCCCGCGCGGTCCGGCCGACCGAGGTCGCGGAGACGCCGACCACGCCGCCGATCCAGCGCGACCACGCCCAGGGCGTGGTGGACTCGATGGCCGTGCTGTCGGCGCTGAACACCCTTTCGGCCGAGCACCGCGACGTGCTGGTCGAGATCTACTACCGTGGTAGGTCGGTGACCGAAGCGGCGTCCACCTTGGGGCTGCCGCCGGGCACCGTGAAGTCCCGATCGCACTACGCGTTGAAAGCACTGCGCACGGCGATGGCCGAGCAGCCGGCGGAGGTGACCCGATGACCGCTCCCGAGCACGACAAGGCGCTCGTCGGCGCGTACGTCCTTGGCGTTCTGACGCCCGAGGAGAACACCGCGACCGAGGCGCATCTGGAGAGCTGCCCGGAGTGCCGCCGTGAGCTGGAAGAGCTGCGGCTGCTGCACGACGAGCTCGGCGAGGTGCCGCCGGAGGCGTTCCTCGACGGTCCGCCCGAGGGCGGCGATCTGCTGTTGCAGCGCACGCTGCGTGAGGTCCGCGGGATCACGTCCCGCCAGCGCGTGTGGGGCGGCTCGCTGGCCGCCGCCGGTCTCGTCGCCGTGGTGGCGCTCAGCGTCGGCGCCGGCGTGCTCGTCGGCAACCAGAGCGCCACCGGCAATGGCGGCATCGCCGCGCCGACCGCGAGCCCGCTGCCGTCCGGCACCAAGCACTCGGCCAACGTCGACCCGGTCACCGGGGCACACCTGGCCGCCACCGTGATCCCGGCTAGCAACGGCTGGGTCAAGCTCCAGGTGCAGGCAAGCGACATCGCGCCGGGTCAACGCTGCAAGCTGTTCGTCACGTCCAAGGCGGGCAAGCAGGAGCAGTTCGGCGGCTGGCTGGTCGGCCCGAACGCCACGCCCGGCAAGTCGATCACCCTCGACGGCACCGCCCTGATGTCCATCAACGACGTCGCCTCGGTCTCGGTCGTCAACGACCAGGGCCAAACCCTCGTCAACACCCCCGTCTGAGCAAGCCCTCAGGCTTGGAAGGGGGCCTTCCTACACTCCGAGTGCAGGAAGGCCCCCTTCCAAGCGTTCACGTCGGTCAAGGGGTTGACTCGAGCTGGGTGCGGATGACCTTGCCGGTGGCGGTGCGGGGGAGCCGGGGCACGAGGACGACGTCACGGGGCACCTTGTGCCGGGCCAGGCTGACCCGGACGAACTCCCGCAGCTCGACCGGATCCAGCGTGGCCCCGGGCGTCGGCACGACGAAGGCCCGCAGCCGCTGCCCGAACTCGTGGTCGGGCACGCCGATCACGGCCGCGTCGCGCACCTGGTAGTGGGTCATGAGCAGGTTCTCGACCTCGCCGGGGAACACGTTCTCGCCGCCGGAGATGATCATGTCGTCCTCGCGGCCGTCGATGAACAGCCGGCCGGCCTCGTCGAAGTGCCCGAGATCGCCGGTGTCGGCCAGGCCGTCCACGCCGTCCCGCACGGCCCGGCCGCCGGCCCGCAGCGTGCCGCCGACGTGGATCCGGCCGACCCGGTTGGACCCGGTCACCTCGTTGTTGTCCACGTCGTAGAGCCGAACCGTGCAGTTGTGCGGGCTGAAGCCGACGGTGCCGGGCGCGGCCCGCAGGTCCTCCGGCGTGGCGACGGTGGCCACGGCGACCTCGGTCGTGCCGTAGAAGTTGTAGAGCACATCGCCGAGCCGCTCCATGGCCAGCCGAGCCAGCGACGGCGACAGCGCGGAGCCGGAGCAGAACAGCACCCGTAACCGCGCCAGGTCGTAGCCGGACAGCTCCCGCTCGCCCAGCTCCATGATCCGTTGCAGCATGGTCGGCACGACCACGAGCGTGCTGCACCCGTAGCGGTCGACGGCGGCCATGGTCTGCCGGGCGTCGAACCGCCGCCGCACGATCATGGTCGAGCCGAGCCCGAGCGCCAGCACCACGTGCAGGAAGCCGATGCCGTGGAAGATCGGCGCCGCGATGAAGGTGGATTCCCCGGCGTGCAGGGGAATCCGGTCGAGGAAGTCGGCGGCGGCCAGCCCGGAGCGGATCTTGCGCGGGGCCGCCTTCGGCGCGCCGGTGGTGCCGCTGGTCAGCAGCACCACCCGGGACACGTCCGGCGGCCGCCGCAGCCGGCCCTTGGGCGCGTCGGCGATGAGCTCGTCCAGCGTCGGCACGCCCGCGCCGGCCTCGTCCCGCCAGGCCACGAACCGCTGCACCGACGGATCCAGCTCGGTCAGCACCGACGCGAACTCCTGGTCGTGCACGAGAACGTTCACGCGCTCGCGGCGGATCAGTCCGGCCAGCTGCGGGGCGGCCAGGCCGGTACCGAGCAGGATCGTGGTGGCGCCGAGCTTGCCGCAGGCCAGCAGCGTCTCGATCGGCCCGCGATGGTCACGGCACAGCACCGCGACCACGCTGTCCGGCCCGACCTCCTTGGCCCGCAACGACTTCGCCAGCGCGGTCGACCGCTGCTCGAGTTCGGCGAAGGTGACCTCGCCGCGGTCGTCGACGATGCCGGCGACCTCGGGTCGTCGGCGCGCGGCCAGCTTGGCCGCCCCCACCACGGCGCCCCAGTGGCGCACGTCCGACAGCGCGCGCCGACTGCGCAGCGCGTGCCCCGGACTGATCATGCCGGCCCTGGCCAGCACCCTGACGTCCCGCACCCCGCTCATATAGAACAGTTAACGCCGCGGCAGCCCGGGAGGTTCGACCTCCCGGGCCTTCGGTCACGGGCGAACTACACGAACACGCTGATCAGCGCGGCCATGGCGAAGCCGACGACCGACAGCACCGTCTCCAGCACGGTCCAGCTGGCCAGGGTTTCCTTGACCGGGATGCCGAAGTACCGGGAGACGATCCAGAACCCGCCGTCGTTGACGTGGGAGGCGATGATCGAGCCGGATGCGATGGCCATGGCGATCAGGGCGGTGTGCGGCTGCGAGTAGTGCAGGTCGGGCAGCAGCGGCGCGATGATGCCGCCGGTGGTCACGATGGCCACCGTGGCCGAGCCCTGGGCCAGCCGCAGGCCGCAGCTGATCACGTACACCAGCACGATCACCGGCAGCCCGGCCGCGCGCAGCGAGCCGGACAGCGCGGTGCCGACGCCGGTCGCGGACAGCACCGCGCCGAAGAAGCCGCCGGCGCCGACCACGAGCAGGATCATCGCCACCGGCCGCAGCGAGGCCGCGGACAGCTGCGCCGCCTGCTCCTTGCTCATGCCGCGGCGGTAGCCCAGCAGCCAGAACGCCAGCAGCACGGCGATGGTCAGCGCGATACCGGGCGTGCCGAGGAAGGCGAAGACGTTCAGCGCAATGGAATCCTTGGGCAGCAGGATGCTGCCGAAGGTGCCGCACAGGATGAGCACCAGCGGCACCGCGATGATCGAGCCGACCAGGCCCAGCGACACCGGCTTGCGGTCGGCCGAGCCGGTGTCCGCGGCGGCCTTCTCCGCGGCGGCCAGCATCTCCTCCGGCACCGGCAGGTTGATCCGCTTGCCGATCCAGGTCGAGTACAGGATGCCGCCGACGAACCAGGCGGGCAGGCCGCAGGCCAGGCCCATCAGGATCATCCAGCCCAGGTCGATGTGCAGCAGGCCGGCGATCGCGACGGGACCGGGGTGCGGCGGCAGGAAGGCGTGCGTGATCGACAGGCCGGCCAGCAGCGGCAGCGCGTACAGCACGATCGACCGGCCGCCACGCTTGGCCGCCACGTAGACCAGCGGGGCCAGCACGAAGATGCCGATGTCGAAGAAGACCGGGATGCCGAAGATCAGGCCGGACAGGCCCATCGCCAGCGGCGCCCGCTTCTCGCCGAACGCCCGCAGCAGGCCGGTGGTCAGCACCTGCGCGCCGCCCGAGGCCTCCAGGATCGAGCCGAGCAGCGTGCCGAGGCCGATGATCAGCGCGATGTGCCCGAGGATGCCGCCGAACCCGGTCTCCAGCAGCGACTTCGAGCTGGACTGGGCCGAGCCGACGATGGCCGACACCGGCAGCCCGGCGCCCAGCGCCACCAGCAGGCCGGCCACGACCAGCGCGATGAACGGCTCGGTCTTGAACCGGATGATCAACAACAGCAGCACGGCGATGCCGACCGCGGCGAGCAGCAGCAGCCCGCCGGTCGAATGTTGCAGCCAGTTCATCGGTTTCCTCTCCGCAGGGAGCCCCCGGGCGCGGCGCCGGTGGGCCGGTCGTCGTCGATCACCGCAACCCCGTTGACCAGCACGTAGGGCAGGCCCAGGGCGCGCTGCCGGGGCTGGTCGAACGTGGCCGTGTCGGCGACGGTCTCGGGGTCGAACAGCACGAGGTCGGCCGCGAATCCCTCGCGGACCAGGCCACGGCCGGTCAACCCCAGGCGGCGCGCCGGACGTCCGGTCAGGTGCGCCACGCATTCCTCCAACCCCAGTACCCCCAGCTCACGCACGTACCGGCCGAGGTAGCGGGGGAAGGTGCCCCACGCCCTCGGGTGCGGCCGGTCGCCGACCAGCAGGCCGTCGCTGCCGCCGGTGTGCGTGCGGTGCCGCATGATCGCCCGCACGTTGTCCTCGTGGCCGATGTGCATCAGGCACGAGGTGCCCAGCCGCTCGTCGACCAGCACGTCGAAGTACAGCTCGGCCGGCGCGATTCCCCGCGCCGCGGCGGATTCCGCGACGGTGTGCCCGACCAGCGCGGCGTTGCGCTCGTGCCGCACGCCGTTGATCTCGATGGTGCGCCAGTCCATCACCACGCCGTGGTTGCCGTCCGAGCCGATCTCCTCCAGCTCGGCCCGGATACGCTCCCGGGTGTCCACATCGGACAATCGTGCCACGGCCGCGTCCGGCCCGCCCGCGCTCACCCAGCTCGGCAGCAGCGCCGACAGGTAGGTCGCGCCCGGCAGGTACGGATAGGTGTCCAGGGTGATGTCCGCGCCGTCGTCGATGGCCGCGTCCAGCAGGGTCAGCAGGTCGCCGGCTTTCCCCTTGTTGACCGGGAAGTTCATGGTGGCGTGGGCCAGGTGCAGCGGGCAGTCGGCGCGCCGCGACACGTCGACCATCTCCGCGTACGCCTCCAGCGCGCCGGCCCCGTAGCTGCGGTGATGGGGGCTGTAGTAGCCGCCGCGCGCGCCGACGACCCGGCACAGCTCGACCAGCTCCGCCGTGTCGGCATACATCCCGGGGGTATAGGTGAGCCCGGACGACAGGCCGAAAGCGCCTTCGTCGAGCGACTTGTCCACAGTGGACTTCATCGCGGCCATCTCGGACTCGGTGGCCGGCCGGTCGTCCCAGCCGACGTGCATCATCCGCACGGTTCCCTGCGGCACCAGGTAGGCGGCGTTGACGGCGATGCCTTGGTCCAGCCGGTCCAGGTATTCGCCGACCGACCGCCAGTTCCAGTCGAAGCCGGGCGGGTCGTCGTTCCAGCCGGCCAGCTGGGCCCGCATCGCCGCCAGCACCTCGTCGTTCACCGGTGCGTACGACAGCCCGTCCTGGCCGAGGACTTCGGTCGTCACGCCCTGCGACACCTTGGCCAGGTGATCGGGCTCGGCCAGGACTCGGAGGTCGGAGTGCGAGTGCATGTCGATGAAACCCGGGCACAGCACCAATCCCGTGGCGTCGATCACCCGCGCGCCGGTGACGCCCGAGCCGATCTCCGCGATCCGGCCGTCGGCGATGCCGACGTCGGCGATCCGGCCTTCGACCCCCGTGCCGTCGACGACCTTGGCCCCACGAAAGACGATGTCCATCAGAAGAACGTCCTGACCAGGTCGACCACCCGCGTCCCGTCGACCACCGGCAGCAGCTGCCACTTGTCGAACACCGTGCAGGGATGGGAAAGCCCGCTCCGCACCCACTCGCCGACCTCGACCGGCTGCTCGCCCAGCCGGAGGAAGGCGTGCTGGTCGTTCAATGCGCTCACCGACGCGCCCTTGAAGTCCACAATGGACCCGTCGAGACGGCGAACCTGTTGCGGCTCCGGCATTTCCTGGTCGTACGACACGTCACGGCGACCCATGGTCAGCAATGCCAGCTCCGGCTCGGGGTGCGAGGTGACCTGAGACCACGCGTGCATGGCCGGCCGGAACGGCTCGCCGCCGGGCAGCCGGTGCTTGCGGGAGAACGGCGACATCCGCCGGTACAGGCCGTCGTCGTGGATCAGGTACGAGCCGCTGCGCAGCACGCCCAGCACCGGCAGCCCGTCCGGCCACGGCTGGGTCAGCCCCTCGGCGACCTGGTCGAAGTAGGCGCTGCCGCCGGCGGTGGCGATCACCTGCTTCACCCCGTCGAAGTGGCCTTGACCAGCCAGACGCGTGATCAGCTCGCGCAGCCGCGACATATAAGTGTCGATCTTGGCCAGTTCCTCGTCCTCGGTGCCGTGGGCCAGTGCGCCCTCGTAACCGCCGGCCCCGACCAGCCGCAGCACCGGGCTCTTGCGCACCGCCTCGGCGATCTCGACCGCGTGCTCCAGACTCCGCACACCGGTGCGCCCGTCGGGTCCGCCCAACTCCAAGATCACGTCGACCGGGTGCTGGAGCACCTCGGTCATCCGGGCCACGCCCTCGACCGAGTCGACCCAGCAGGTGAACTCGAACGTGGGGTCGGTGGCCAGCTCGTTGGCCAGCCAGCGCAGCGCGTACGGGTCGACCAGCTGGTTGGCCATCAGGATCCGGGACACGCCGAACGCCCGGTACACCCGCAGCTGGCTGATGTTGGCCGTGGTCAGGCCCCACGCGCCGGCCTCGAACTGGCGTTGGAACAGCTGCGGGGCCATGGTCGTCTTGCCGTGCGGGGCCAGGGCCAGCCCGGCCGACGCGCACCAGTCGGCCATCACGCGGATGTTGTGCGCCAGGGCCGGTTCGTCCAGCACGACCAGCGGGCCGACGAAGCCGCCCTCGAACAGGTCGAGGCCCGATTTGGCCAGCTCGCCGACGGTCGTGCCGTAGGCCCAGGCCGGCATGCCCTTGAACCGCCAATCGATCTTCTCCGAGCGCAACGCGGCAACCGCGTCAGAGTTGATCACTGCCCCACCCCGTCCCGAGTGTTGCAAAATATGCAACGGTAGTTGCGCAATGTGCTTCGGAGGTGTGTAGCATTCCCCGTCAGCCGCCGTCAACGAACCTGAACTCCGGGAAGGGGTGCCGATGGAGCGCCTTGAGGTCGTCTGCCTCGGTGAGTCCATGGCGTTGTTCGTGCCGGCGGAGCCGGGGCCGGTGCACGAGGCCCGGGACTGGACGCTCAGCGTCGGCGGCGCCGAGTCCAACGTGGCCAGCCACCTCGCCCGGGCCGGGTTCCACGCCCGCTGGGTCAGCGCGCTGGGCGAGGACTCGCTCGGGCTGTCGGTGCGCAACAGCATCGCCGGGGTCGGCGTCGACGTGACCGATGTGCGCACCGATCCGGTGCGGCCGACCGGTTTGTACGTCAAGGAGGCCAGCGCCGACGGCAGTCCCGTGCGCTACTACCGGCGCGGCTCGGCCGCGTCCGGCCTGGGCCCCGAGTTATTGTCCACTTTGGACGTTTCCGGTACCTCGCTGATCCACATCAGCGGCATCACCGCCGCCCTGTCGTCGACCTGTCTCGACCTGCTGTGGGCCGTGCTGGCGCTGCCGATCCGGGTGTCGTTCGACGTCAACTGGCGGCCCAAACTGTGGACCGAGCTGGACCGGGGCGTGCTGCGGGAACTGGCCGACGCCGCCGACATCGTGTTCGTCGGCGATGACGAGGCGCAGGCCGTGTGGGGCGTCGACCAGCCGGCGGAAATCCGTGCCCTGCTGCCGAATCCGGCCGAGATCGTGATCAAGCACGGCGCCCGTGGCGCGACCCTGTCGGCCGGCTCCGAAGAAGTCTTCGAGGCCGCCCTGACGGTCGATGTGGTCGAGCCCGTCGGCGCCGGCGACGCTTTCGCGGCGGGCTTCCTCGCCGCCGACCTCAACGGCGAATCCGTGCGCAGAAGGTTGCGGCGTGGGCATCTCACCGCCGCCGGCGTGCTGCTCACCACCGACGACCTCGGCGATCCGCTGCCCGAGGACGTCGTCACCAAGCTGCTCGACGCCGACGCCGACACCTGGGCCGGCGCACACGTCACCGCCGGGGGAGTGATCCTGCCGTGAGCCAGAGCTTGGACCGCGCGCTCACGCTGTTGCGGGCCATGGCCGACGGCCGCAAGACGCTCGACGAGCTGGCCGCCGTGATCGACGTGCACAAGTCGACCGTGCTGCGGCTGCTGCGGACGTTGGAGGAGCACCGGTTCGTGCAGCGCGAGGGCGTGCGGCACTACCGGCTCGGCACCGCGCTGTTCGACCTGTCCAACCGGGCTCTGGACGATCTCGACGTGCGGCGGGCCGCCGAGTCCGCGCTGCGGCAGCTCAACCTGGAGACCGGGCACACCGTGCACCTCGCCAGCTACGAGGACGGCGAGGTCGTCTACATCGACAAGTACGACAGCACGCATCCCGTGCGGATGTACTCCCGCATCGGCCGTCGGGCTCCTCTGCACTGCACCGCCGTCGCCAAGGTCCTGCTCGCCGAGCGCCCCGAGGCCCGGGAGATCGCCGCGCGCATGGAGTATCCGCGGCTCACCGCCAACACCATCACCAGCGCCGGCGAATACCTCGCCGAGTTGGCGCTCGTGCGGCAGCGCGGGTACGCCGTGGACAACTCCGAGCACGAGGACTTCATCCACTGCGTAGCCGCCCCCATTCGCGGCCAGCGTGGCGAGGTCATCGCCGCCGCGTCGCTGTCCGTGCCCAAGGTTTTCCTCGATTACGACGGGCTCATCGCCCTCGTGCCGCGGTTGCTCGCGACCGCGGCCGCCGCCTCGTCCGAGTGCGGTTGGACCGGAGACGAAAGGATGGCCGGTGGCCAAGGTTGAGATCAGGACGTCCGAGGCGCCCACCCCCGTGGCGGCTTTCTCCCAGGGCGTGCGCAAGGGCAACGTGCTTCAGGTCGCCGGGCAGGTCGCCTTCGACGCCCAGAGCAACATCGTCGGCACCACCGTCGCCGACCAGACCCGCCAGGCCCTGCGCAACGTCAACGCCGTGCTCGCCGCCGCCGGCGCGTCCATGGATGACGTGCTCATGCTGCGCGTGTACCTCACCGACACCGCCCACTTCGGCGAGATGAACGAGGCCTACGGCGAGTTCATGAAGGAGCCCTTCCCCGCCCGCACCACCGTCTACGTCGGCCTTCCGGCGGGTCTGCTCGTCGAGATCGACGCCCTGGCGGTTGTGGACTGAGTCAGTGCGTGAAGGGGCTTTCCCGCACTCCGAGTGCGGGAAAGCCCCTTCACGTCGTCAGGCGATGCCGAGCAGGTCGACCCCGTCGATCGGGGTCGGGTCGCCGGCCGGGGACAGCAGGATGCAGGTGACGCAGGGCATGCCCTTGGGACGGTCGAGCAGCTCGGCCTGGCCGGGCGTGATGGTGGCGCCGCAGTAAGCGTGCAGCATCCTGGGCGCGGAGTCGGGCAGGGGCACGGGGAACAGGTGGCAGCACCGTTCCCGCTCGCCCCGCGCGAACTCCGGGCGCAGGCGCGCCATGAAGATCTCGGGCATCGCTTTCCTCCCCTGGCGGCGGACTCGGAAGCGGCGTTACCGTCTAGAATGTAGACGGTAAGCGCTTTCCGGCAAGCGGTTCGCGAAAACCTTGCCCGGAACGTCACCGATGAACTCCCCATGGCTCGCAGCCGTAAGGACCAAGGTCGGGACGGATCGGGGAGGGCGCGTGCACGAGAGGGACACCGAGTCGGCGACGTTCGGCGCGCTGGCGGACCCCAGTCGGCGGGCGGTGCTGCGCCTGCTGTCCGAACACCCGGAGTTAACGGCCTCGCAGATCGCCGCCGCCTTCCACCACATCGGACGGACGGCCGTCTCGACCCACCTGCGCATCCTGCGCGAGGCCGGTCTGGTGCAGGAACGCCGCCAGGGCCGGTTCCGGCTGTACTCGCTGCGGCCCCGCCCGGTGCAGGACGCGGTCAACGTCCTGGCCCGGTTGGTGGCTACACACAGTCATCAGACACACCATCGGGTGGAGCATCCGATGCGGCTGACCGGCGGATGATCATCGCCGGTACGCTCGCGCGACCTGGCCCTTGTCCCGGGGAGCGCAGATGGCCGACATCCTGTTCACCGCCGAGGTGACAGTGCCGGCGACCCGCGACGCGGCCTATGCGTCGTTCGGCGGCGGCCGCTGGGCCGACTGGACCTTCGACGCCCGCACCGACGACCTGCGCCCGGGCCGTACCGTGCGGGTCGCGTTCCCGATCGGCGGCACGCCGCTGGCCGGCATCGCCCGCGTCCACCGCGTCCTGCCGGCCCAACGCATCGTGCTGCGCCACGAATCCCCGTGGCGCGGACGCGTGATCATCGACTTCGAACCGGACGGCCCCAACACCCGGGTCCGTCTGGTCACTTCGGTCGAGGACGGCAGCATCGCCCCGCTGGCCCGGCTGCTCGGCAGCGACCTGGCCGAGGACCCCGACGAGCCGGTGGTCCGCATCGGCCTGCTGACCAGCTACAGCGGCAGCGCCGGCGTGTTCGGCCCGGCGGTGGAGAACTGCGCACGCCTGGCCGTCGATGAGATCAACGCGGAGAACGGCGTGCACGGCCGGCCGCTGCGCCTGATCACCGCCGACGACGCCACCAGCCCGGCCACCGGCCTGGCCGAGCTCAAACGCCTGCACCTGCGCCACCACGTGGACATGGTGATCGCCGTGCACACCTCGGCGACCCTGGACGCCGTTCGCCCGTACGCGAAACGGGTCGGCCTGCCGTACTTCTACACACCGGTGAACGAGGGCGGAAAGCCGGCGGGACGGCTGTTCCGCTGGGGCGAGGTGCCGGGGGAGCAGCTGGGCCAGGCCGTGCCGGCGATGATGCGCGAGCACGGCGGCAAGGGCTGGTACGTGATCGGCAACGACTACGTGTGGCCGCGCGCGGTCGGCGCCTGCGCCCGCCGCACCGTCGAGGACGAGGGCGGCCGGCTGCTCGGCGAGCGCTACGTGCCGCTCAGCACCACCGACTTCGACGAGGTGCTGGAGTCGATCGAGGAGTCCGACGCCGAGCTGGTGGTCAACAGTCTGGTCGGCGGTGACGCCGTGGCGTTCGAACGGCAACTGCACGCGGCTGGCCTGCGTTGCCGCGTCCGCAGTTTCGGGGCGCTGCTGGACGAGGCGACCCGCGACCACATCGGCGACGAAGCGGCCGAGGGCATGTGGTCCGTGCTCGGCTACTTCATGGACCTGCCCACGCCGGAGAACCGGGACTTCATCAGCCGTTACCGGGCCCGCTTCGGCCTGGCCGCGCCGCCGGTCTCCAGCGTCACCGAATCCGTCTACGAAGGTATCCACCTCTACGCCCGCGCGGCCGAGGCAGCCGGCACGATCGAGCCGACGTCGCTGGTCGGGGCCCTGCCCGGGGTCAGCTTCACCGGTCCGCGCGGCGAGGTCACCGTCACGCCGACCGGCCGGCTGCGGCAGCCGCTGTACCTGGCCGAGGCGGTGACCGGCGGCTTCCGGATCCGGGCCCAGCAGGGGCTTGCCGGGATCGACTGAGCCCAGTTTGATCAACGGCATGAGCCATTCGCGCCTCGAATGGGCGCAGCCGTTCGTCACCGCGGCGGTTGACGCCGTTCGCGCCGCCGACGCCGCAGTGGACGCCGTCGAGCCGTGGCAGCTGGGCCTGGTCGACGCCGCCTGCGCCATCCATGACGGTGCGCTGACGCCGTTAGAGCTGGTCGAGTCATGCCTGGGCCGGATCGCCGCGACCGACCCTGCGGTGCACGCCTTCGTCTCCGTCGCCGAGGATGTCCGTGCCAACGCCGCGGCGCTGTCGGTCGAGCGTCCGCAGGCCGTGCTGCACGGCGTTCCCGTCGCGATCAAGGACCTCATCGACGTCGCCGGCACGGTCACCGCCGCCGGCACCACCGTCTTCACCGAACCGGCGGCCACCGATGCCACGGTCGTCACCCGCATCCGCGAGGCCGGCGGCATCGTCATCGGTAAGACTCAAACCCACGAGATCGCTTACGGCGTCTCCACGCCCCAGTCCCACAACCCGTGGGACACCACCAAGATGACGTCCGGCTCCTCCGGCGGTTCGGCCGCCGCGTTGGCGGCCGGCCAGGTCGCCGCGGCGCTCGGCACCGACACCGGCGGCTCGCTCCGCCTGCCGTCGGCGTTCTGCGGCACCACCGCGATCAAGCCCACTCACGGCCTGCTGCCGGTCGAGGGCATCCGCCCGCTGGCCTGGTCGCACGACGTCGTCGGCCCGATGGCCCGTGACGCCCGCGATGCGCTGCTCCTGCTCCGCGTCCTCGCCGGTCAGTCGCTCGGCGACCCCGTCGTGACCGTCGGCCGGCTGCCCGGCGTGAAGGATCTTCGCGTCGGAATTCCCGACGACGCCTTCCTTGCCGGTGCCCGCCCCGACGTCCTCGCCGCCATGGACGCCGTCGCCGACGTGCTCTGCGACCTCGGCGCCACCACGGTCCCGGTGCGGCTGCCCGCCGCCGAGCTGTACGGCTCGGTGTCCTCGTTGCTGGTCTTCCGCGAGGCCGCCGAAGCCTACCGCGAGCACCTGGCCGGCGAGCCGTTCAGCCACGGCATCCAGGCGTTCCTCGAAGCCGGCCTTGAGGCGCCCGTCGAGGACTACGTGCAGGCCCGCCGCGTCCGGCGACGGCTGATCGCGCAGGTCAACGCCCTGTTCGGCACGGTCGACGTGGTGCTCATGCCGACCTCGCCCGTGCCCGACCTGCCGCACGGCACCGAGGAGGTCGACGGCCTGCCGCTGATCCCCGTGCTCACCAGGTTCGCTTTGCTGGCCAGCGTCACCGGCCTGCCGGCCGTCGCCTTCCCCGCCGGCGTCACCGACTCCGGCATGCCCATCGGCGTCCAGCTCCTAGGCCCCGCCCACACCGAACCCCACCTCGCGGCCGCCGCCCACGCCTACCAGCAGGCCACCCCTTGGCACCTCCGCCGCCCCGCCCTGTGAGCAACCTCTAACGCTTGGAAGGGGGCCTTCCTGCACTCGGAGTGCAGGAAGGCCCCTTCCAAGCGTCGATTCGGGGTCAGTAGACCGGGCCGGTGTACTTTTCGCCGGGGCCCTGGCCGGGCTCGTCGGGCACGGCGGAGCCCTCGCGGAACGCTCGCTGCACGGCTTGCAGGCCGTCCCGCAACGGGCCGGCGTGCGGGCCGAGGTACTCGGCGGACGCGGTGATCAGGCCGGCCAGCGCGGTGATCAGCCGCCGGGCCTCGTCCAGGTCCCGGTGCGGGCTGGACTCGGGCTCGGTGTCGGCCAGGCCGAGCCGCTCGGCCGCGGCCGACAGCAGCATCACCGCGGCCCGGCTGATGATCTCCACGCTGGGCACGGCGGCCAGCTCCCGCAGCTGGGGGCCGTCGATTTCGGGCAGTTCCGTCACGTCTGCTACCCTTACACGTGCGACCAGCCCCCGTATGTGCGGGGGCGGCAAGTGGAGCCCCGCTCCCACCCGAGCCGCCTACGGGCAGCCGGGTCCGGTCCTCCAGCCCTGGCTGGAGCAGTTCGGCGCCAGCGCCGGGCGATCGGAAGGAAGCGGGCCCCGCATGTCACGGACATGTGGGGCCGTTGCTGTTCCTGGCGCATGAAGGCAGTGAAGGACGTGCATGACAGCTCCCTCTAGTCGAGACCGTGGTGGCCCCACCGCCGCTCCCGAGGCCCGGATCAACGAACGCATCCGGGTGCCCGAGGTTCGGCTCGTCGGACCGAACGGCGAACAGGTGGGGATCGTCCGCATCGAGGACGCCCTGCGGCTCGCCGTGGAAGCGGATCTGGACCTCGTCGAGGTCGCACCGCAGGCCCGCCCGCCGGTCTGCAAGCTCATGGACTACGGCAAGTACAAGTACGAGAGCGCGCAGAAGGCCCGCGAGTCCCGGCGCAACCAGCAGCTCACCGTGATCAAGGAGCAGAAGCTCCGGCCGAAGATCGACCCGCACGACTACGAGACGAAGAAGAACCACGTGGTTCGCTTCCTCGAGCACGGGCACAAGGTCAAGGTCACGATCATGTTCCGCGGCCGCGAGCAGTCCCGGCCGGAGCTCGGCTTCCGGCTGTTGCAGCGGCTGGCCGAGGACGTGAACGAGCTCGGCTTCGTCGAGTCCAGCGCGAAGCAGGACGGCCGCAACATGATCATGGTGTTGGCGCCGCACAAGACCACGAAGACCCGGCCGATCAAGGCCGCCACCCCGGAGACCGGCTCCGAGCAGGAGTGATACCCGGGAACCCCCGAGGTACGACGACGCACCGCCGCCCGATCCGGGCGGCGGTACGACAACGAGGACGACAATGCCCAAGAACAAGACGCACAGCGGCATCTCCAAGCGCGTGAAGGTGACCGGCAAGGGCAAGCTCATGCGGGAGGGCACCGGCAAGCGCCACCTGCTGGAGAAGAAGTCCAGCAAGCTGACCCGCCGCTACGCCGGTGACAAGCAGGTCGCCAAGAGCGACGTGTCGCGCATGAAGAAGATGCTCGGCCTCTGACGCGCGAGCGCTGCCTCCCCACGAACACCCCCGGGGTGCCCCGAACACCCCCTTGAGATTGACAGGATGAACCAGTGGCACGCGTCAAGCGGGCGGTCAACGCCCAGAAGAAGCGCCGCACGACCCTGGAGCTCGCCAGCGGCTACCGCGGCCAGCGCTCCCGGCTGTACCGCAAGGCCAAGGAGCAGGTGCTCCACTCGCTCAACTACGCCTACCGGGACCGTCGTGCCCGCAAGGGTGACTTCCGGCAGCTGTGGATCACGCGTATCAACGCGGCCGCGCGCCAGAACGGCATGACCTACAACCGCTTCATCCAGGGCCTCAAGGTCGCGGGTGTCGAGGTCGACCGCAAGATCCTGGCCGAGCTCGCGGTCAACGACGCCGACGCGTTCGCCGCGCTGGTCGAGCTGGCCCGCAAGAACGTGCCGGCCCAGACCCCGGTGAGCCAGGGCTGAGCAAGACGTTCCAGGCGCGACCCGGGGCCGACGTGTTCACCGAACGCACTCCCCGGGTCGCCGCGGCGCGGCAGCTGACCAGGCGTGCCGGCCGCGACCGGGACGGCCGCTTCCTGGCCGAGGGCGCGCAGGCCGTGCGTGAGGCGCTGGCCTGGGCCGACGCCGGCCGTGGTCGCGTGCACGAGGTGTTCACCACCGCCGTGGCCGCGCAGCGCAACGCCGAACTGCTCGACCGGGCCCGTGACCAGCGCATCCCGGTCAGCGAGGTGACCGACAAGGCCGCCGACGGACTGTCCGAGACCGTGTCACCGCAGGGCCTCGTCGCCGTCTGCGACCTCGTCGACCGCTCGCTGGCCGATGCCCTCAGCGCCGCCCCGGTGCTGGTGGCCGTGCTGGTCGGCGTGTCCGATCCGGGCAACGCCGGCACCGTGCTGCGGGTGGCCGACGCCGCCGGCGCGGACGCGGTGCTGCTGGCCGGTGACACCGTCGACCCGCACAACGGCAAGTGCGTGCGTGCCTCCACCGGCAGCCTGTTCCACCTCCCGGTCGCCCGCTCGCGTGACACGAACGCGGTGTTGGCGGCGTGTCGCGACGCCGGACTGCGGCTGGTCGCGGCCGACGGCTACGCGGAGCACGACCTGGACCAGGCGGAACGGGCCGGCGAGCTGGCCGGGCCGACCGCGTGGGTGTTCGGCAGCGAGGCCCACGGCCTGCCCGACGAGCTGCTGGCCGAGACCGACACCGCGCTGCGGGTGCCGATCCACGGACAGGCCGAGAGCCTTAACCTCGCCACCGCCGCGGCCATCTGTCTCTACACCTCGGCCCGGGTGCAGCGCTCCGCGTGAAATCGTTTCAGTCCGACCCTCTAGGATCGGTCTGTTCACCACCCGCATGAAGCCCCAGGAGTTGTCAGGCGACCATGTCCGGAGTCAACGATCCTTTCGACCCCAAGCAGGTCGCGGCACTCGCGCCGGAGACGCTGAAAGCCGCGGTCGAGCAGGCGCACGAGGCGTTCGGCGAGGCGTCCGACCTCGATCAGTTGGCCGCGGTCAAGCGGGCGCACCTCGGCGACCGGTCGCCGCTGCTGACCGCCCGCCGGGAGATCGGCGCGCTGCCGCCGGCCGCCCGCTCCGAGGCCGGCAAGCGGGTGAACGAGGCCCAGCAGGAGATCAAGGCCGCGTTCGACGCGCGCAAGGCCGCGCTGGAGGCCGAGCGGGCCAAGCAGGTCCTGGCCACCGAGCAGGTCGACGTCTCGCTGCCGTGGGACCGCGTCGCGCGCGGCGCCCGGCACCCGCTGACCACGCTGTCCGAGCGCATCGCCGACGTGTTCACCGGCATGGGCTACGAGATCGCCGAGGGTCCGGAGCTGGAGACCGAGTGGTTCAACTTCGACGCGTTGAACTTCGGCAAGGACCACCCGGCCCGCACCATGCAGGACACCTTCTACGTCGCGCCGGAGGACTCCGGGCTGGTGCTGCGCACGCACACCTCGCCGGTGCAGATCCGCTCGCTGCTCCAGCGTGACCTGCCGGTCTACGTGATCTGCCCGGGCCGCACCTTCCGCACCGACGCCCTCGACGCCACCCACACCCCGGTCTTCCACCAGATCGAGGGCCTGGTCGTGGACAAGGGCATCACCATGGCCCACCTCAAGGGCACGCTGGACGCCTTCGCCAAGGCCATGTTCGGCGACGAGTCGCGGATCCGGCTGCGCCCCTCCTACTTCCCGTTCACCGAGCCCTCGGCCGAGCCCGACGTCTGGTTCCCGCAGAAGAAGGGCGGCGCCGGCTGGGTGGAGTGGGGTGGCTGCGGCATGGTGCACCCCAACGTGCTGCGGGCCTGCGGCGTCGACCCCGACGTGTACTCGGGCTTCGCGTTCGGCATGGGCCTCGAGCGCACGCTGATGTTCCGCAACGGCATCCCCGACATGCACGACATGGTCGAGGGCGATGTCCGCTTCACCTTGCCCTTCGGAACGGAGTTCTGAGTCCCGTGCGCATTCCTGTCAGCTGGCTCGCCGAGCACCTGCCGCTGCCCGAGGAGACCACGCCCGAGGACGTGGCCGAGGCCCTGATCCGGATCGGCCACGAGGTCGAGGCGGTCGAGCGGCTCGAAACCGTGGACGGCCCGCTGGTGGTCGGCCTGGTGGTGGAGATCGAGGAGCTCACCGAGTTCAAGAAGCCGATCCGGTACTGCCGGGTCGAGGTGGACGAGGACCAGATCCAGGGCATCGTCTGCGGCGCCCGCAACTTCGTCGAGGGCGACCTGGTCGTGGTGGCGCTGCCCGGCGCGGTGCTGCCCGGCGGCTTCGAGATCGCCGCGCGCAAGACGTACGGCAAGGTCAGCGAGGGCATGATCTGCTCCGTCAAGGAGCTCGGCCTCGGCGACGACCACACCGGCATCCTGGTGCTGCCGCCCGGCACGGCCAGCCCCGGCGACGACGCGAAGGGCCTGCTCGGCCTGGACGACGCCGTGCTGGAGCTGTCGATCACGCCCGACCGCGGCTACGCGCTGTCCGTCCGTGGTCTCGGCCGCGACCTGGCCTGCGCCTTCGACCTGCCGTTCGGCGACCCGGCCGGCGCCGAGATCCGCCCGACCGACAACGGGGTGTGGCCGGTCGACGTGCAGGATGAGCAGGGCTGCCGGCGTTTCGTGGCCCGCCGGGTGACCGGCGTGGACACCGGCGCGCCGACCCCGTTCTGGATGCGCCGCCGGCTGATGCTGGCCGGCATCCGGTCGATCTCGCTGCCGGTCGACGTGACCAACTACGTGATGCTGGAGACCGGCCAGCCGCTGCACGCCTTCGACGCCGCCAAGCTCAAGGGCACGCTGGTGGTGCGGCGGGCGCAGGCCGGCGAGAAGCTGCGCACGCTGGACGATGTCGAGCGCACCCTGAACACCGACGACCTGGTCATCTGCGACGACAGCGGCCCGGTGTCGCTGGCCGGCGTGATGGGCGGCGCGTCCACCGAGGTCGGTGACGACAGCACCGACATCCTGCTGGAGGCGGCCAACTGGGAGCCGGCCTCGATCGCCCGCACCGCCCGCCGGCACAAGCTGCCCAGCGAGGCGTCGCGGCGTTTCGAGCGGGCCGTCGACCCGGTGGTGGCCGCGGCCGCGGTGGACCGTGCGGCCAAGCTGCTCGACGAGTTCGGCGAGGGCAGCATCCGCCCCGGCCGTACGGACGTCGGCAACCCGATCCTGCCGTCTCCCGTGTCGATGCCGATCGACCTGCCCGACCGCGTCGCCGGCCAGCGCTACGCCCGTGGCGTGACCGCGCGGCGACTCGGCCAGATCGGTTGCGGCGTCGAGGTCACCACCAGCGACGACGGCCGCACGTTCGTCATCGCGACGCCGCCGCCGTGGCGGCCCGACCTCACCCAGCCCGCCGACCTGGTGGAGGAGGTGCTGCGGCTGGAGGGGTACCACACGATTCCGTCCGAGCTGCCGCCCGCGCCGCCGCAGCGGGGCTGACCGAGTCGCAGCGCCGTCGCCGGGCCGCGTCCCGCGCGCTGGCCGAGGCCGGTTACGCCGAGGTGCTGCCGTTCCCGTTCGTCGCCACCACCACGTGGGACGACTTCGGGTTGGACGACGACGACATCCGGCGCAACACCGTCAAGGTGCTCAACCCGCTGGAGGCCGACCACCCCGAGCTGGCCACCACGCTGCTGCCCAACATGCTGGACATGTTGCGCCGCAACGTTTCCCGTGGGCAGCGGGACCTGGCGCTGTTCCACATCGGACAGGTCTTCCTGCCCAAGGCCCAGCCGGTCGCGGTGCCGGCCGTCGGCGTCGAGGGCCGTCCGTCCGAAGAGGACCTCGGCAAGCTCGAGGCATCGCTGCCCAACCAGCCTTTGCACGCCACCGTCGTGCTGTCCGGCCAGCGTGAGCAGGCCGGTTGGTGGGGCAAGGGCCGCGAGGCCTCGTGGGCCGACGCCGTCGAGGCCGCCCGGACCGTCGCCCACGCGTGGGGCGTCGAGCTCACCGTCGTCGCCTCCGAGCTCGCCCCGTGGCACCCCGGCCGGTGCGCCGAGCTGCGCGTCGGCGGTTGGCCCGTCGGGCACGCCGGCGAGCTGCACCCGGCCGTGATCGAGAAGCTCGGTCTGCCCAAGCGCACCTGTGCGATGGAGATCGACCTCGACGCCCTGCCGGTCGTCGAGCGCCGTCCGGTGCCCGTCATCTCGCCGTACCCGCCGGTGTTGTTGGACGTGGCCTTGGTCGTGGACTCCTCGGTGCCCGTCGCCGACGTCGCTTCCGCTTTGCGTTCCGGCGGCGGCGAGCTGTTGGAGGACCTGCGCCTGTTCGACGTCTACACCGGCGAGCAGCTCGGCGAGGGCAAGCGTTCCTTGGCTTACGCCCTCCGTTTCCGGGCCGGCGACCGCACCCTCACCGTCGAGGAGGCCACCGCCGCCCGCGACGCCGCCGTCGCCTCCGCCACCTCCGCCCACGGCGCCACCCTCCGCTGACCCCATAACGCTTGGAAGGGGGCCTTCCTACACTCCGAGTGTAGGAAGGCCCCTTCCTGCACTCAGGCGTCGCCCAGCGCCTTGCGTTCGGCGGCGCTGCGCTCCACGCAGAACTCGTTGCCTTCCGGGTCCGCCAGCTGTGCCCAGCCGCGGCCGTCCGGTCGACGCATGTCCAGCACCATCGTTGCGCCGAGGGCCAGCAGCCGCTCCACCTCCTCGTCCCGCGGGATGTCCGGCTGGAGATCGAGGTGTAGCCGGTTCTTCACCGCCTTGCCTTCGGGGACCCGGATGAACAGGATGCGGGGGCCGTCGCCCGGTGCGAACAGCAGCGTCTCGTCGTCCTCGGGATCGACCCCGTTCTCCGGATGCTGCTCGTAGCCGGTGACGGCCGCCCAGAAGTTGGCCAGTGCGACGGGATCAGCGCAGTCGATGGTGACATTGTGCAAACGGGACGTCATGGCCGAACCCTAGCGACACCGTGCGGCTGACGGCGTGTGCCGGGAGGCGGCAGTCCCGGCACACGTCCGATCGACTAGATGACGATCACGAGCTGACCCCGGGCGACGCCCGCGGGGAACGCGGCGGTGTGCATGTTGAAGTAGTACCCCGACGGGTTCTGCCGGATCTGGGTCAGCAGCGCCGGATCGGCCGTGACGGAGCCGGCGACGCCGGTGAGCGTCGCGGGCAGACCGGCCGGGGCGGCGAAGAACGGCACCACGACCGGGCCGGCGGTGCCGGCCGGCGCCTTGTGGATGTGCGCGGCGACCGGGGAGACGAAGCCCTGCCAGTGCATGGCGAAGCCGACCGTGCTGGCGCCGATGTCGAACAGGCCGATGATCAGGCCGTTCGGCGCGCCGGGGTTGGGCACCTCGTTGGCGCCGCGAGCGAGCGCGGCGAAGTTGGGATGCCCGAGGAACTGCTGCAGGTCGACGGCATGGTGCAGCCTGGTCAGCTGGCCACGGGCGGCGCCGGCCGGGAACAGCGGGGTGTGGATGTTGACGTAGAAGGCGGCCGGGTCGGCGGCGATCGCGTCCAACGTGGCGGCGTCGGACGTGGTGCACCCGGTCAGCGCGGTGATGCTGGCCGGCAGCTGGCCCGCGAAGAACGGGATCTTGACCGGCCCGGGGGCGCCGGGCCGGCCGGCGTGGATGTGCGACGCGGTGGGCGTGGTCAAATGCGACCAGCGCTCCGCGAAGCACACCGTGGTGCCGGTGACGCTGACGATCGCCGAGGCCTGGTCGGCCGGGTCGGCCGCCGGGACCTCGTTGGCGCCGGTCAGCACGGCGGCGTAGAAGATGGTGTTGGTGTGTGTCTGTGTCGCTGCGGCCACTCCGCCGGTGGTGAGCGTGATACCGACGGCCAGGGACAGCGTGCTCAGCAGTGCTCGCTTGAACATGGACCGTGTCCTCCACCAGATGGGCGGCGACTGGAATGTCGCCGACAGCACCGCCACGGACACCGGAACCCGTTGGTTCACAAGGATCTTCCTTGACAGTTGACGGGTTCATGGGGTCGTCGCCGTCCAACCGGCGCGCGCCCGAATGTCCGGCACCGACAACATGTGGACAGCTCGCGCCGTTTTCCTTGACACCACGGAAGATCCAGTCGACCGTACGGGTCGTTTGTGGACCGAAACCCTGTGGAGGAAGACCATGCGGCGGACCGCCGTGGCCGTGCTGTCCACTTCCCTGCTCCTGCTGCCCGCGTTCGCCGGCACCGCGACCGCGCAGCCGATCACCTCGTCGGACGCGTTCAACAGCCTAGGCGTGGAGAGCCACCCGGACTGGATGGCCGGCCTGCCGGCGCAGACCAGCCTGGGCTCGCTGACCATTCCCGGCACCCACGACACGTTGGCCATCCACGGCGGATGGGCGCCGTGGGCGTATGAGGCCCAGGAGGATCACGGCGACAGCGCGGCGACCCTGGACGCCCAGCTCAACGCCGGGGTGCGGGCGATCGACATCCGGGTACGGGTGGTGAACAACGACACCGCTTTCGCCATCCACCACACCGACGTCTACCAGAACGCCAATTTCGACGACGTGCTCACGCACGCCAGAACCTTCCTGGCCGCGCACCCGGGCGAGACCGTGCTGATGGACCTGCACGGCGAGTGCGACGGCGACTCCACCGAGGGCGGCAGCGGCAGCAGTTCGATCGGACACTGCGCCGACGACCCGTCGAACATCACCCAGGCCGACCGGACCCGGATCTTCGACGGCTACGTGGCCAGCTACCCCGGCCTGTTCTACGCGCCGACGGTGACCGGCAACAGCACCGCCGACATGCCGACGGTCGGCCAGGCACGCGGGCACATCGTGCTGACCACGTTCACCGGCCCGCGCGGCGGGATGTACGGCGGCTACGGCCTGACCCAGCTGACGACCGGGAACTTCGGCCAGTACGTCGAGAACGACTGGACGCAGTGCGACACCACCACCAAGTGGGGCGAGGCGCAGGCCAACATGCAGAAGGCCAATGCCTCCACCGCGATGTACACCACCTACCTGTCCGCCAACTGCACGCCGTTCGGCGCCGGTCCGGCCGACGTGGCCGGCGCGGTCAACCCCAAGGCGGTCGACTTCCTCAACAGCGGCGCCACGAGCCATGTCGGTGTGGTGCTGACCGACTTCCCCGGTCACGCACTGATCGCCGCGCTGATCCGGCAGCAGTCGGGGCAGCTGGCCGGGGCGGTGCCGTCGGGCCTGCCCGGCAAGTGTCTTGACGACTACAGCTCGTCGACCACGCCCGGCGCGACCGTGGATCTGTGGGACTGCAACGGAACCGGCGCGCAGCAGTGGACCGTGCAGCCGGACCGCACGCTGCGCACCGCCGGTCTGTGCCTGGATGTCACCGGCGGCGCGACCGCCAACGGCACCCACGTGCAGCTGTGGGACTGCAACGGCGCCAGCAACCAGCAGTGGACCTCCGGCGCGAACGGCTCGTTGGTGAGCGTGGCGTCCGGCAAGTGCCTCGACGACCCCGGGGCGTCCACGAACAACGGCTCGCAGCTGATCATCTGGGACTGCAACGGCGGCACGAACCAGCGGTGGACCCTGCCGTAGTCCACTGTGGATAGTGACGATTCGGTCAATCCGTTTACTACCACGCACTACCAGGGCGGACCACCGGCTCCGGTGGTCCGCCCCCGGCGGGCTTTCACAGTTGACAGCACTTGACGGCGCCAGGTGGTCTAGTCCACTTTCGGGGTGGTACTCCACGGCCGCCGTTGGAGGCAACACATGCCGTCCCTGTCACGCACCCGCCTCGCCCTGGCGGCGGCCCTCGCGGCCGCCATGACCGCCCTGCTCACCGCCGCCGTCCTGACGACGGCGCCGGCCGCCACCGCGGCGACCAACCTGGTTACCGATCCCGGCTTCGAATCCGGCCTGACCGGCTGGACCTGCGACGCCGGCACCGCGACCACGGTGTCCTCGCCGGTGCACGCCGGCACGAAGGCGCTGGCCGGCACACCGTCCAGCGCCGCCGATGCCCAGTGCACGCAGACCATCAGCGTCGCCCCGAACAGCGCCTACACGCTGACCGCGTTCGTCCAGGGCTCCTACGTCTACCTGGGCGCGACCGGAACCGGCGTCAACGCCAGCACCTGGACCCAGGCCGCGCCGTCGTTCCAGCAGCTCAGCACCAGCTTCACCACCGGCGCGTCGATGACCAGCGTCACCGTGTTCGTGCACGGCTGGTACGGCCAGCCGACCTACTACGCCGACGACGTCAACCTGAGCGGCCCGGCCGGTGGCGGCCCGCCGCCGACCAGCACGACAACGACCACGACCACTGTCACGCCGCCGCCGAACACCGGCTGGACCCACCCGTCGTACCTGATGCCGCTGGACAACACGCCGCCGTCGATCAGCGCCATCGTGGCCGGCTCCGGCGAGAAGGAGTTCAACCTCGCCTTCGTGCTGGACTCCGGCGGCTGCACGCCGGCGTGGGACGGCAGCAGCAGCTCGCTCGTCTCGACCGACACCGCCGTCGCGGCGCAGATCAACGCCATCCGCGCGGCCGGCGGCGACGCGGCCGTCTCGTTCGGCGGCTACAACGGCACCGAGCTGGGCACCACCTGCGGCAGCGCCGCCGCGCTGGCCAACGCCTACCAGCAGGTGATCACCAAGTACCAGCTCAAACACGTCGACTTCGACTACGAGAACGGGGCGCTGGACGCCAACACCGCGGTCCGCTTCGGCGCCGTCGCGATCCTGGAGCGCAACAACCCGAACCTCGTCGTCTCGCTGACGATCCCGATGACCACCGTGGGTTTCCCGGGCAGCGGCACCGACGAGATCCGCGCCGCGGTCGCCGCCGGCGCGCGGCTGGACATCGTCAACATCATGGACTTCGACACCGGCCTGACCAGCGGCACCGAGGTGGGGCAGACCGAGAACATCGCCTCCACCGCGGCTTCGCAGCTGGCCGCCATCTACGGCTGGAGCACGGCGACCGCGTGGGCACACCTGGGCTTGCAGCTGATGAACGGGCACAGCGACCAGCCCAGCGAGCTGTTCACCCAGGACACCTTCAGCCAGCTGTTGTCCTTCGCCAGGGCGAACCACCCCGCCTGGTTCTCGTTCTGGTCGGTCAACCGGGACTTCCAGTGTCCCGCGGGCGTGCCCGAGAACTGGGCGCCCGGCACCTGTAGCAACATCACGCAGGGCGCCTACGACTTCACCAAGATCGTCGTCCAGTACTGACTCCCCTGCGAGGTGTGGCGATGAAACTCTTACGTCCCAAGGTGGCCTGGCCGGCCGCGGCCGCCAGTCTGCTGCTTGCCGTCGGCCTGGTCGGCTACGCCGGCGCGGCCGACCAGACCGTGCTGACCCCGGCCGCGACCGGCTTCGGCGTGGCGCCGTACGTCGACATGACCAACAACCAGGAGCCCATGCTGCCGGCCGCGATCAGCGGCGCCGGCCTCAAGGCGTTCACCGCCGCGTTCGTGATCGGCGCCGGCTGCACCCCGATCTGGGGTGACACGCTGCCGGTCAGCAACGACCCGACGGTCAACGGCGAGATCAGCGCGGCCGTGTCGGCCGGTGCGCAGGCGATCGTGTCCTTCGGCGGCGCCGGCGGCGTCGAACTGGCGCAGTCCTGCACCAACACCAGCTCGCTCACCGCGGCCTACCAGTCGGTGGTGAACACGTTGCACGTCAACCACATCGACTTCGATGTGGAGGGCGCGGCGATCGCCGACCCGACCTCGATCAACAACCGCTTCGCCGCCATCAGGAGCCTGGAGAGCGCCAACCCCGGTCTCGTGGTGTCGGTGACGATTCCGGTGCTGCCCAGCGGTCCCGACAACAACGGGCAGACCTTCCTCCAGGACGCCAAGAACGACGGCGCGCGCATCGATCTGATCAACATCATGACGATGGACTACTACGGCTCCTGGGACGGCAACCCGACGATGGGCCCGTACGCCACCCAGGCCGCCACCGCCACGCTGAACGTCGCCCGCGGCCTGTGGCCGTCCGACACCTACGGCAACATCGGCATCACGCCGATGATCGGCCAGAACGACGACGCGGCCGAGGTGTTCAGCGAGAACGACGCACACACGGTGGTGAACTTCGCCAATGCCAACGGGATCGGTCGGCTGGCGTTCTGGTCGGTCGACCGTGACCAGCCGTGCGGCGGCGGCGTGAGCGGTCTGCCGTCGTGCACCAACATCAGTCAGTCAAAACTGGACTTCAGCAAGATCTTCGACAGCTACAACGGCGGCGGGGGTGGCAGCACTCCGCCCACCACGACGACGACAACCACCACCACGCCACCCGGCGGCGGCTGCGCCGGCATCGCCGCGTGGAGTGTCAGCACCGCCTACGTGCCGGGCAACGTCGTCTCCTACAACGGCCACAAGTGGACGTCGCTGTACTGGTCGACCGGCGTGACGCCCGGCTCGCCGATCGCCTGGAACATCTGGCAGGACAACGGCGCCTGCTGAGCGACCCCGCGGCTCACCCGGCGTCCGGGTGAGCCGCGGGGTCAGCACACGCAGAACTCCGCCCGAGCCGCTGACCCAAGCGTTGCGGGAATCCATGGCCGACTACGGTTGTTCAGCCGTTGTTGTCCACTCTCCGTTCGCCGAAGCTGGACAAGCCTTCCGCTGCTAGCACTGAGTGACGTCATCCCAGCGGAATGTCAGGAGAAGATATGCTCAGATTCTCCCTGCTGCGGCGTTCGATCGGCGCTGTGGCGGTGTTCCTCTTCGTGGCTGTCATCGCTCTCGTTGGTGGCACGTCAACGGCATCGGCGTCCGGAGCGAACCCGGACCGCGTGTCCCACTCCGCGCATCGGGCTCTTCGGCCCAGCCAGGCTTATCCGACCTTCAAGAGCCTGGACGGGGGTATGTGTCTGGATGTCAATATGTCGGACAATGCCAAGGAGGCCTGGGTTCCACTGACCGTGTGGGACTGCAACTTCGGGGACAACCAGCAGTTCGCCTTGAACTCGCCCGGCGGGACAGCGTGCTGTGCGCTGATCAACCAGGCCAGTCAGAAGTGTATGGACGCCGGCGATCCGGGCAATACCGGTCAGTTCTGGAACGGTCAGGATGTCGGGGTGTTTCCCTGCAAGACCGGCATCCCGCCCAATCAGAACTTCCGTTGGTACGACCCGGGGCCCAACACCCTCGGCTACGGCGAGATCCGTGTCGGTGGCAAGTGTGTTGAGATACGCGTTGACTCGAACAATCCTTATTCCCCGCCCAATCGGGGCTGGAAGATCCAGCTCTGGGACTGCAACGGTCAATCGTGGCAGTATTGGAAGCTGTTCAGTTTGTAAGTGACTGATCCGGGGAGGCGGGCCGCGGCCCGTCTCCCCGTCCGCGCGTGGGTCGCGCAGGGTGTCGTCGGCTTCGCCTTCAACGACGCCCGCCTGCTGCTGGTCAAGGACTCCGCCGTGACCGGCCTGTTCGGGCTCGTCCTGCTCGCGTCCCTGCTGGCCCCGCTGCATCATCCTCAGCTACACCCTGCCCGTGTCGACCATGGTCGGCATCTCCTCGATCCTGCCCTACGTCGTGCTCGGGTTGTTGATCCTCGGCACCGTCACCCACGGCCGCCGAGCCGGTCGCCGCAACGCCGGGCCAGCCGCCGTGGATCGAACGCCGCCGGCGCAGGCTCACCCGCGAGCATCCCGGCGACCAGGCGGCCGGTCGCCGGGGCCAGCATCAGGCCGAGCATGTTGTGGCCGGTGGCGACAAAAACGTTGGCACGATCGGGAAAACGGCCGATGGCCGGCAGACCGTCGGGCGTCATGGGACGTGGACCGACCCATTCCTCGCGGCGGCCCGCCCAGTCGACGCCGCTGAGGTAGGGGCGGGCGGCGCGGACGATGGCGTCGATCCGGCGCGGGTTGAACCGGTCGTGGTCGCGGTCGAACTCCATCGTGCCGGCGATGCGCAGCCGGTCGCCGAGCGGCGTCACGGCCACGTGCGCGTCGCCGAGGTGGACCAGTCGGCTCGGCGGCTTGTCGGCGGCCACGGAGAAGCTGTATCCCTTGCCGGGAAACAGGTTCAGGTCCGCGCCCAGCGTGCGGCCGAGCTCACGGGTCCACACCCCGGCGGCCAGGACCGCCGCTTCCGACTCGACCTCGCCGGCGCTGGTGTGCACCCGGACCCGCCCATCGGCCTCGTCCACGCGGGTGACCCGCGCCCCCTCGACGATCTCCACGCCGAGCCCACGCAGCCGCGCCGCCAGGGCGTCGACGAACGCGCCCGGATCGATGGACCACTGCCGTTCCACGACGAATCCAGCCACCGCACCCGGGCCCAGGCACGGTTCGGCCAGGTCCAGCCGGACCTCGCCGACCGGCGCTCCCAAGGCGAGGAACCCCCGCCGAGCCTCCTGGGCCGACGTCGCCGAGCCGTAGGCGAACAGGAATCCGTCACGGATCGCCGACACCCCGAGCTCGTCGAACAGCTCGAAGGTGCCGGCGGCCAAGGTGCTCAGCGCGGTCGCCCCGTGCCGGTAGCGGCGGCGGGTCGCGTTGCGGGCGAAGGCCGCCAGGAACCGGACCAGGCCCGGGCTGATCGCGGGATGGATGTGCAACGCGGCGTCCGGCCGGTGCAGGGTCCGCAGCGCCCCGGCGATCACGCCGGGCGCCGGCAGCGGCTCGACCAGGTCCGGGCAGATCTCCCCGGCGTTGCCCCTCGACGCCCCACTGCCGAGCCGGTCGCGTTCCACCACCGTGACATCGAAACCCTTGTGCGCCAAGGAGAGCGCACTGCACAGGCCGATCACGCCGCCGCCGACCACGGCCACCCTCACCGGGACGACTCGCTCAGCGTCTTGCCGCTCGTCTCCGGCGCCAGCCAGTACGACACCAGCCAGCCGACCACCGCGATCACCGCGCCGACCAGCATGGCCAGCCGGGTGCTGTACCCGAGCAGGATCGGCGCGCCGAAGGTGCCGAGCGCGGCCCCGACCCGGCTGATGCCGGTGGCGAAACCGTTGGCGGTGGCCCGGATCCCGGTCGGGAACAGCTCCGACGGGTAGATCGCCTGGAGGCACTGGCTGGCGAAGGAGGCCACGCCGAACACCACGAACAGCGTCACCACCGTGATCGCCGACGGCCCGTCCAGCGCGGCCAGGCCGAGCAGTGGCAGGGCCGAGATGGCGAAGCTCCACAGCAGCAGCGTGCGCCGGCCGCGGTTGACGAACAGCGCCCCGGACAGCGAACCCAGCACGTAGAAGATCTGGATCACCACCGCGCCCAGGTACGCCGCGTCGCCGGTGGCCAGGCCGAACGAGTGCAGGATCGTCGGCTCGTACGTGCTGATCGCGTAGATCGGCAGCAGCTGGCAGGCCCAGAACACGCACACGAACACCGTCCGCCGCAGGTACGGCCGGTGGAACATGTCGCGGTACCGACCGGTGGCACCGGTGTCGGCCTCGATGTCCGAGAGGTCCGCGTCCGGTCCGAGCATCTGCCGCACCACCGCCCGCGCCTCGTCGACCCGGCCCTTGGACAGCAGCCAGCGCGGCGATTCCGGCGTGCCCATGCGGAGGAACAGGATCAACGCCGCCGGGATCGCGCTGCTGGCCAGCATCCACCGCCACGCCTCCGGGCCCGCCGACAGCATCGCCCAGCCGACCACGTAGGCGACGGCCGCGCCGACCGACCACATCGTCACCATCACCACCAGCAGCGGGCCGCGCGAGCGCTGCGGCGCGAACTCCGACGCGATCGTGCCGGCGATCGCGAAGTCCGCGCCGATCGCCACTCCCATCAGCAGTCGCAGCACTACCAGCTGCCACGGCGCGTCCGCGAACAGCTGGAGCACCGACAGCAGGATGAACGCCGCGATGTCGAACAGGTACACCTTCTGCCGGCCGACCAGGTCCGTCACGCGGCCGAACACCAGGCCGCCCACGAACATCCCGATCAGCGAGGCCGACCCGATCAGCCCCGCCCCGGCCGCGTCCAGCGAGAACGCTCCGGTGACCAGCGGCAGGGCCACCCCGATGATGCTGAGGATGTACCCGTCGCAGAACTCCCCGCCGCCCGCGTACATCGTGATGAGCCAGTGCGTGCGGGACGGTCTCGCCCGCTCCAGTGTGGTCGCCATGGTGTTGTGACGGTAGACACACTTCGGCCGGCCGTCATCGTATGCTTCGTATGACCGTTGCCGGCGTTTCGAGGTGTTCCTTGGACGATTCGCACAGTCCGCTCACTGCCGCCGTTGCGCAGGAGATAGCGGCCGAGACCAGTCGTATCGTCGGTTTCAACGTGCTGGTCACCGACCGGGACGGCCTGGTCATCGGCAGCGGCGACCAGGCTCGGGTCGGGTCGCTGCACGAGGCTTCGGTCGAGGTCGTCCGCACGCTCGTGCCGGCCTGGCACGATGCCGCCCAGGCGCGGCTGCTGCGTGGCGTGCGGCCCGGCATGACGCTGCCGATCGTCGTCGACGGCGAGGCGCTCGGCACCGTCGGCATCACCGGCTCGCCGCGGCAGGTCCGCAGGTTCGGGCTGCTGGTCCAGCGGCACACCGAGATCCTGGTCCGCGAGGCCATCCTGCTGCGGTCCCGGCTGCTGCGGGACCGGGCGGTCGCCGATCTCGTGCGGGACGTCGTCTCCTTCGACCCCGCCGTCGTCTCCGCCGCGGCCGTCTCTCGCCGCGCCGCCGATCTTGGCCTCGACCTTTCCCGCCCACGCACCGCCCTCCTCATCCACGCCGCGGACCCACACGCCGTCCGCTCGGTTTTTCCGGACGCCGTCGAGATCGCCACCGGCCGCTTCGTCGTCCTCCACCTCGGCGACCCAATGGCGCCCTGCTCCCGGCTGGCCGAGCTGCTGCCGGCGGTCCACATCGGACTCAGTGATCCCGCCACCGGCGTCGCCGAGCTGCACGCCGCCTGCCTCGACGCTTCCGACGCCCTCGCCATCGCCCCGCGGACCACGCCCCTGCACCCCATCTCCGACCTCCGCGTGCACCAGCTCCTCGCCGGCTGCGGCCCGCACGCCCGCTCTCGCTTCGCCGAGGTCACCATCGGTCCGCTGCGCGCCGAACCGGAGTGGCCCACCCTCCGCGCCACCGCCGTCGCCTGGGCCGAGTCCGGCTTCACCCTCGTCCGCGCCGCCGAGTCCCTGCACATCCACCGCAACACCCTGCTCTACCGCCTCGACAAGATCACCAACCTGCTCCGCCGCCCGATCCGGGAACCAGCGGTCGGCCTGGCGGTCTATCTGGCGTGCTTGGTGGTGTGACCGGCCGCCCGCGCACCTTCTTGCCTGTAACCCCAGTCAGGGGTATACATGGGGTTAGCACTCGGAACCGGGAAGGGGAGACATCGTGATGCCCAAGATCAACGTGTATCTGCCCGACGAGCTGGCCGACGCGGTCCGGGAGTCGGGGGTGCCGGTGTCGGCGATCTGCCAGCGGGCGCTGGAGACGTCGGTGAAGCGGGTGACGGCGATCCGCGAGGCGACGATCGGGGACCTCGACGGCGGGGACCCGACGGAGAAGCTGCCGCACTTCACCGAACGGGCTCGGCAGACGGTGAAGCTGGCGATCGACAGCGCCCGTGAGGAAGCGGCGGCGCTGGTCGGCACGGAGCACCTGCTGCAAGGAATCATCAAAGAGGGCAACAACATGGCCCTGCGGGTGCTGACGGCGTCGGAGATCGAGCCGCGGAAGCTGCTGCGGGAGCTGCCGCAGCCGACGGCGCAGGAACACCGGGCGGACAAGTTCAGCGGACCGCTGGCCAACGCGTTCGAGCTGGCGGTGACCGAGGCGATCACCATGGGCCACAACTACATCGGCTGCGAACACCTCCTGCTGGGGCTCGTGGCCGAGCAGGACGGCACGGCCGGCCAGGCACTGCGCGCGGCAGGGGCGGAGCTGCGCAGCCTCCGCGGCGCGACGGCAGCGGCGCTCGCCGGCTTCGTCCACCATCGCGACCAGAGCACGCCGACCAACCCGGCCGCCGCCGTCGCGGCGCTGGTCGGCCAGCAGCTCAAGCCGCTGCTCGACCGCCTCGCACGGCTGGAACGGCACGTGGGCCTGGAGTGACAATGCTCCACGACCGACCCCGGGCCGGATCACCCGATTCCGGTGGAGCGGCTTGGGGATCCGGCGCGAGAATGCTGCTTGTCGTGGTCGCCGCAACGCTGATCGTGTGGGGGATCGTGTGAGCAACCGGGTGCTGCTGATCGCCACGGGCGACACGATCGCCCAGCGGCCGAGCGTGTCCCAGGTGGCCACCGGCAAAGACCTTCTGACGCACGTGGGACCGGTATCGGCGGAAGTGGTCGTCGAGGACCTGCTGGCCGAACCGAGCTGGGACACCTCGGTGGCCACGATGCTGGCGATCGCCCGCCGCGTGCACACGGCGCTCACGGAGGACGGCTTCGACGGCGTTGTCGTCACGCACGGCGTGGACAACCTGGAAGAAACGGCCTACCTGACCGACCTGCTGGTCGGCCCGGCGGCGGCACTCGGCGGCATCGTGTTCACGGGCGCGACGCGGTTCCTCGACGACCTGTCCAGCGACGGCCCCCGCAACCTGGCGTCGTCGCTGGCGGTGGCGGCGGATCCCACAGCGAGAGGCGCCGGCGTCCTGGTCTGCTTCGACGACGAACTGCACGCCGCCCGCTGGGCCCGCCTCGCCGACCCCACCCGGCCCGCCGCCTTCACCTCCGCGCCCTATCCACGTCTCGGTGCCGTGGTCGACGGCAAAGCGGCATTTGCGACCTCGCCCCCGCCGCTGCACCCGCGCCCGCCGGCCGAGCCGGAGAGCGACGTCGCCGTCATCCGGGTCTACGCCGGCATGCCCGCCGCCATCGTCAACACCGTCGTCGACGCCGGCGCCCGCGGCATCGTCCTCGAGGGCTCCGGCGCCGGCAACATCCCGATCGAGCTCTTCGCTACGATCATGGAACTCACCCACTGGGAGATCCCCGTCGTGGTCGTTCCGCGGGTCCCGGTGATCGGTCACGGCGCCACCGGCGCCGAACTGGCCGAGAAGGCCGGCGCGATCATCGCCACGGGCATGACCGCCGGCCACGCGCGGGTGGCGCTGATGGTCGCCCTCGGCCACGGCGGGGTACGCGCGGCCCGTCAGATGTTTCGTAGCTGATCGCCAGCCCCGGTTCCGGCCGTACGCGCCCGGACGGGGCCCGAAACTTTGATGAGGATGTTGGTAGAGTGTGATTACTGCATACATCACCCACAAAGCGGGGGTAGCCGTGAGCGTCACACAGGTCGACCTGGACGACGAGGCGCTGAACGAGGCCATGCGCCTGCTGGGGACGAAGACCAAGAAGGAAACCATCAACATGGCGCTGCGCGAGGTCGTGCAACGCCAGAGGCGCATGGAGGCCTTCGACCAGCTGCTTGAGATGGGGCAGCGCGGCGACTTCGACCAGGCCGCGGAGGCGCACGCCGCCGCGAAGAAGGCTTGGAAGCAGGCGTGGGGCATGGAGGTCGAGGCGTGATTCGCTACCTGGTGGACAGCTCCGCCCTCTGGCAGATCTTCCGCAATCGCGATGTGGCCGAGGAGTGGCGGTCCGCGGCAAGAGAACGCGCACTCCATGTCTGCGAAGCCACTCGTACCGAATTCCTCTGCTCCGCCAAGGGGCCCGTGCACCGCGACGAGATGGCCGAACAGCTGGACGCGTTGTGCGATCTGGCGCCGGTGCCCAAGGCGGCCTGGCGGTGGGTCGAGACGGCTCAGTACAAGCTCACCCAGCGTGGGCAGCACCGCTCAGCGGGCCCGATCGACCTGCTGTTGTGCGCGACGGCGGTGCACCACGACATGACCGTGCTCCACGTGGACAACGACTTCGCGGCGGTCGGCACGGTGCTCACCGAGGTACGGGAGCGGGACATCCGCGCTGTGGCCGGGTGATCCGGGCGGCGTTTCGGACTTGACCTAGAACGGCTCCAACGTCCCCGGTGGGCCCGGGTCCGATGCCACAATCATCGGTCACGGTCACGCTGGGGGTGGGGTCAGTGCCACGGGGGGAAAGGCCGCTCGACGAGGGTGACGGCCCGCTGCTGCGGTTCGCGGCGGACCTGCGACGGCTGCGGGAACGGGCGGGGAGCCCGGTGTACCGGGAGCTGAGCCGGCGGGCGCACTACTCGACGGCGGTCCTGTCGGAGGCGGCGGGCGGGCGGAAGCTGCCGAGCCTGGCGGTGACGCTGGCCTATGTCACGGCCTGTGACGGCGACCCGCGGGAGTGGGAGCAGCGCTGGCGGGAGGTGGCGGCGGAGCTGCTGCCGGTGGAGTCGAAGACGGTGATCCACGCGCCCTACCTGGGCGCGGAGGCGTTCGAGCAGACGGACGCGGATCGGTTCTTCGGCCGGGACGCGTTGGTCGACGAACTGACGGCGGCGGTGGGGGAGCACCGGCTGGTGTGCGTGCACGGTGCGTCGGGCGCGGGGACGTCGTCGCTGCTCAAAGCGGGTTTGGCGGCGAAAAGCGGACACAAGGTGGTGGTGTTCACGCCGGGTCCGCACCCGATCGAGGAGTGCGCGGTGCGCCTGGCGGTGGTCGCGGGCTGGTCGGCGCCCCGGCTGCGCGAGGAGCTGGCGGCCGACCCGGCCAACCTGCACCTGCGGATCCGCCAAGCCGCCGCGGACGGCGAACTGCTGCTGATCGTCGACCAGTTCGAGGAAGTGTTCACCCGCTGCCGTGACGAGTCGGAGCGCGACCATTTCGTCCAGGCGCTGGCCCACGCCGCCACCGCCGCCACCAGCCGCTGCCGGATCGTGTTGGGTGTCCGCAGCGACTTCCTCGCCCGACCCGAGCTGGCCGACGCCCATCTGTTCCCGATGCGTGCGATGACGGTCGACGAGCTCCGCGAGGCGGCCACGAAACCCGCTGTGGTGGCCGGACTGACACTGGAAACCGCTTTGGTGGCCCGCGTGATCGCCGACGCCGGTGACCGCGGCCGCACGCTGCCCCTGGTGTCGCGGGCGTTGCAGGAGACGTGGCACCGCCGGCAGGGCATGACGCTCACGCTCGCGGCGTACGACGAAGCCGGCGGCATCCGGCACGCGATCGCCCGCACGGCCGAGACGACCTACCTGGCCTTCGAGCCGAGCAAGCGGGAGATCGCCCGGCAGCTGTTCCTACGGCTCGTCGCGCTCGGCGACGGCACCGGCGACACGACCCGCCGCATCGACCGCGCCGAGCTCGACGACAGCAGGCACACCGACGCCGTGCTGGCCGAACTGGTGCGGCAGCGGCTGATCACGCTGGGCGAGCACGGTATCGAGCTGACCCACGAGGCGCTGCTGGTCACCTGGCCGCGGCTGCGCGAATGGCTGTCCGAGGACCGGCAGGGCCTGCGCACGCACCGCCAACTCACCGAGGCCGCCGCCGCGTGGGCGGCGCTCGACTACGACCCCGGCGCGCTGTACCGGGGCCTGCGGCTGCTGATCGCCGAGGACTGGGTCAACCGTGCCGGCCCGGTGTTGTCGGCGCGGGAGCGCCGGTTCTTCGAAGCCAGCCTGTACGCCGAGCGCACGCGCCAGCGGTTCGACCGCAAGCGCACTCGACGCCTGCGGCAGCTGGTGGTTCTGCTCGGCGTGCTGCTGGTGGCCACGGCGGTCACCGGCGGCACGGCCTGGCTCACCAGCCAGGAGCACCTGCGGGCCCAGGCCGCGCTCAACGTCGACGCCCAGGTGCCGGCGCTGACGCACACCAACAAGTACCTCGCCGGCCAACTCGCGCTGGCCGCGTACCGGTTGAATCCCTGCCCGCAGACCCTGGGCCGGCTGCTGGAGTTCACTGCCCGGCAGCGTGCCGTGCCCGGCGGCGGGCCGGGCATCGCGGTTGACGCGAAAGCGACGCTGGTGGCGTCCAGCGCAACGAACGGCACTGTCACGCTCACCGAGTTCGCGTCCGGCCACAGCATCGACATCCCCGGTTCCGGTGCGTCAGTGGACTCGCTGGCCTTGTCGGCCGACGGTCGGCTCCTCGCCGCCTCCTACAACGACGGCTCGACAGTGCTGTGGGACGTCCGCTCGACACCCGTGCGGAAGTGGTCCCACCAGGGCAAACGCGTCGTGGTCAGCTTCAGCCGCACCGGCAGCGTGCTGGCCATGGGCGGGCATCCCGCCGACGAGGTCTCGCGCGCGCCGGTCGCGATGGACACCGCGCTATGGGACATGGCCGACCCCACCAAGCCGGTCATCCTCGCAACCCTGCCTTCGGCGCTGGGACCGGCGGAGTTCTCGGCCGACGGCCAGACGGTCGTCACGGTGCCCAGCGGCGGCGAGGCGAGCACGCCGCAGGTGTGGCGCCGGACCGGCGACCACTGGGCGACGCTGCCCGCCGACGAGAGCCAGACCGACCGCGGGCGGGCCGACGACAACCAGGCCGGCCGGCAGGAGTCCATCAGCGAGGACGGTTCCCTGGTCACCGCGGTGTCCGGCGACCTCAAGGCCAGCACGCTCTGGCGGATCCAGGACGGCCGGCTGCTCAAGATCGACACCGTGTCGGACGCCCCGGCGGCCGTCGCCCCCGCGTTCGGCTCCCGCGGCGCCATCGCCGACATCGAGGCCGACACGACCATCTTCGTCTCGCAGCTCGACGCCGACAGCCTGAGCAAGACCGTCGAGCTCCGGTACGCCCCGGCCGGCGCCGACCGGGCGTTCTTCACGCCCGGCGGCGACCTGGTCGCGGTCGGCGACACCGCGGTCACCGTCTGGACGATGCGTCCCGAGGTCGCCGCCGACGCCGTGTGCAAGCTGCCCCGCGCCGGCGTGATCTCCCAGGCCCAGTGGGATTCCTACTTCCCCATGCTGGCCGCGCCGATGCCGTGCGAGGACGCTCACGGTTGAGTAAATACACATCGTCATGCATACTCATTCGCATGACGGTACGGGTCGCTGTCGCGGGCGCGAGCGGGTACGCGGGTGGGGAGCTGCTCCGGCTGCTGCTGGGCCACCCCGAGGTGGA
The DNA here is from genome assembly GCF_028622115.1 of Kutzneria chonburiensis. Taxonomy (NCBI): domain Bacteria; kingdom Bacillati; phylum Actinomycetota; class Actinomycetes; order Pseudonocardiales; family Pseudonocardiaceae; genus Kutzneria; species Kutzneria chonburiensis. The sequence continues at coordinate 4,879,541 of NZ_CP097263.1, read as the reverse complement.
GATCGGAACGCTGACCGCGGGCGGCAACGCCGGCACCCCGCTCGGCCAGCACCAACCCCATCTGGTTCCGCTGGCCGACCGCGTGCTCAAGGACACCACCGCGGCCGAGCTGGCCGGCCACGACGTTGTCTTCCTGGCCCTGCCGCACGGCAAGTCGGCCGAGCTCGCGGCCCAGCTCGGCGACGACGTGCTGGTGATCGACTGCGGCGCCGACCACCGGCTGACCGACGCCGAGGACTGGGAGCGCTGGTACGGCAGCGAGCATGCCGGCTCCTGGCCGTACGGCATGCCCGAGCTGCCCGGCGCACGCGAGAAGCTCAAGGGCACCAAGCGCGTCGCGGTTCCCGGCTGCTTCCCGACCGCCGCCTCGATCGCGCTGGCCCCGGCCTTCGCGGCCGGCATCGTCGAGCCGGACGTGGTCGTCGTCGCGGCCACCGGCACCTCCGGCGCGGGCAAGTCGCTCAAGCCCAACCTGCTCGGCTCCGAGGTGATGGGCTCGGCCAGCGCCTACGGCGTCGGCGGCAAGCACCGGCACACCCCGGAGATCGCCCAGAACCTGAGCAAGATCGCCGGTGAGAAGGTCGCCGTCTCGTTCACGCCGGTGCTGGTGCCGATGCCCCGCGGCATCCTGGCCACCTGCACGGCCCCGCTGAAGTCCACTGTGGACGTGCGCGCGGTGTACGAGAAGGCCTACGGCGACGAGCCGTTCATCCACCTGCTGCCCGAGGGCGCGTGGCCGACCACCGCGGCGACGCTGGGCGCCAACGCCCTGCACGTCCAGGTGGTCACCGACCCCGACACCAACCGGCTGGTCGTGGTCGCGGCCGTCGACAACCTGACCAAGGGCACGGCGGGCGCCGCCGTGCAGTCCATGAACCTGGCCCTCGGGCTGCCCGAGACCACCGGCCTTTCCACCGTGGGAGTCGCCCCGTGACCACTTCGCAGATCGCCGTGACCCGCACTTCGGGCGTGACCACGCCGGCCGGGTTCCGCGCCGCGGGGTGGCCGCCGGCATCAAGGCCTCCGGCGCCCTCGATCTGACGCTGGTGATCAATGACGGTCCCGATGACGCGGCGGCCGCTGTGTTCACCACCAACAAAGTGAAGGCCGCGCCGGTGCTGTGGTCGCAGCAGGCGGTCAGCGACAACCGGCTGCGCGCGGTCGTGCTCAACTCGGGCGGCGCAAACGCTTGCACCGGCCCGGAGGGCTTCCAGGACACGCACAAGACGGCCGAACACGTCGCCGAAACCCTGAAAATCAGCGCGGTCGACGTCGCCGTGTGCTCGACCGGCCTGATCGGCGAGCGGTTGCCGATGGAGGCGCTTTTGTCCGGAGTGGACAAAGCGGCCCAGGCGCTGGACAGCACCGAACAGGCCGGCCTGAACGCCGCGACCGGCGTGATGACCACCGACACGCACCCCAAGCAGGCGGCGCTGACCCACCCGACCGGCTTCGCGATCGGCGGCTTCGTCAAGGGCGCCGGCATGCTCGCGCCCAACCTGGCCACCATGCTGTCGGTGATCACCACCGACGCGGTGATCGCGCCGGCCCGCCTCGACGCGATCCTCAAGGCCACCACCAAGGTCACCTACGACCGGCTCGACGTGGACGGCGGAACCAGCACCAACGACACCGTGCTCGTGCTGGCCTCCGGCGCTTCCGGCGTCGCACCGTCCGAAGAGGACTTCGCCGAGGCGCTGCACGCCGTCTGCCACGACCTGGTCCGGCAGCTCCAGGGCGACGCCGAGGGCGTGACCAAGGAGATCGCGGTGACCGTGCAGGGCGCGGCCAGCGAGTCGGACGCCGTCGCGGTGGCCCGCGCGGTCGCCCGGGACAGCCTGGTCAAGACCGCTTTCTTCGGCTCCGACCCGAACTGGGGCCGGATCCTGATGGCCCTGGGCAACGCCCCGGCGCGGGTCGACGCGGACAAGATCGACGTGACGTTGAACGGGGTGCTCGTGTGCGCGGGCGGCGTCCGCGCGGCCGACCGCGAAGGCGCCGACCTGTCCGGCCGCGACATCGAGGTGCTGATCGACTTGCACCTCGGCGACGCCACGGCGACCGTGCTCACCACGGACCTTTCCCACGACTACGTCGAAGAGAACAGCGCATACTCCTCATGACCGAAGTGACGAAGGCGGAAGCGGCCCTCAAGGCCGAGGTTCTCGTCGAGGCGCTGCCGTGGCTGCAGCGCTTCCACGGCAAGGTCGTCGTGGTGAAGTACGGCGGCAACGCCATGATCGACGAGGACCTCAAGCGCGCCTTCGCCGAGGACATGGTGTTCCTGCGGCTGGCCGGCATCCACCCGGTCGTGGTGCACGGCGGCGGCCCGCAGATCAGCGCCATGCTCAAGCGGCTTGGCATCGAGGGCGAGTTCGTCGGCGGCCTGCGCGTCACCTCACCGGAGACCATGGACGTGGTCCGGATGGTGCTGGTCGGCCAGGTCGGACGGGAGCTCGTCGGCCTGATCAACGCCCACGGCCCGTACGCCGTCGGCATCTCCGGCGAGGATGCGCAGCTGTTCACGGCCGAGCGCCGAGCGGCCATTGTGGACGGTGAGGCGGTGGACATCGGCCTGGTCGGCGACGTCGTCACCGTCGATCCGGAGTCGGTGCTCGACCTGATCCGGGCCGGCCGGATCCCGGTCGTCTCCACGGTGGCGCCGGACGCGGATGGCGTGGTGCACAACGTGAACGCCGACACCGCGGCCTCGGCTTTAGCCGTCGCGCTGGGCGCGGAGAAGCTGGTCGTGCTGACCGACGTCGAGGGCCTCTACACGGACTGGCCCAACCGCGAGTCGTTAGTCGCCAAGATCGGCGCGGATCGGCTCGAGGAGCTGATGCCCGGCCTGACCAGCGGCATGGTGCCGAAGATGGAGGCGTGCCTTCGAGCGGTGCGCGGCGGAGTGCCGGCCGCGCACGTGATCGACGGCAGGCTTGCGCATTCGGTGCTGTTGGAAGTGTTCACCAGCAAGGGTGTCGGGACCATGGTGCTACCAGACGAGGAGGCATGACAGTGACCATCTTGTCCAATGAGGACAGCCGGAGCCGTTGGCGGTCGGCGTTGATGGACAACTACGGCACCCCCCAGCTGGCCCTGGTCCGAGGCGACGGCGCGCATGTCTGGGACGCCGACGGAAAACGCTATCTCGACCTGTACACCGGTATCGCGGTGAACGCCCTCGGGCATGCCCACCCGGCCGTCGTGCAGGCCGTCACCGAGCAGGTCAACACGCTCGGCCACACCTCCAACATGTTCGTCAACCAGCCCGCGCTGGAGCTGGCCGAAGAGCTCGTCGGCCTGGTCGGGCAGCCGGCCAAGGTGGTGTTCACCAACTCCGGCGCGGAGGCGGTCGAGGCGGCGTTCAAGCTGTCCCGGCTGACCGGCCGGACCAAGATCGTCGCTTTCGACGGCGCGTTCCACGGCCGCACCATGGGCGCGCTGTCGGTGACCGGGCAGCCGGCCAAGCGGACCCCGTTCGTGCCGCTGACGCCGGAGGTCGTGCACATCCCGTTCGGCGACACGGCCGCGCTGGAGTCCGTTGTGGACGGTGAAACGGCCGCCGTGTTCATCGAGCCGATCCTGGGCGAGGGCGGCGTCATCCCCGCCCCGGACGGTTTCCTCCAGGCGGCCAGGGAGATCACCAGCCGGCACGGCGCGCTGCTGGTGCTGGACGAGGTGCAGACCGGGCTCGGCCGTTGCGGCAGCTGGTTCCTGTACCAGCAGAGCGGCATCGTGCCGGACGTGATCACGCTGGCCAAGGGCCTCGGCGGCGGGCTGCCGCTGGGCGCGTGCATCGGGGTCGGCGCGGCCGCCGAGCTGTTCAAGCCCGGCCACCACGGCACCACCTTCGGCGGCAACCCGATCTGCTGCGCCGCCGGCCTCGCCACCGTGCGGACCATCGCCGCCGAGGGCCTGCACGAACACGCCGCCGTGCTGGGCAAGGACATCGCCGCCCGCGTCGAGCAGCTGCACCACCCGTTGGTCGCCGGCGTCCGCGGTGTCGGCCTGCTGATGGCCATCGCCCTCAACAAGCCGGTTTCCGGCGCGGTCGCCAAGGCCGCCCAGGCCGGCGGCTACCTGATCAACAGCGTGCAGCCGGATTCCATCCGGCTCGCCCCGCCGCTCGTGCTCGCCGAGGCCGACGCGCACGACTTCGTCGCCGCCCTGCCAGAGTTCCTCGACAGTTCGGAGTCCTGAACCATGCCCAGGCACTTCCTCCGCGACGACGACCTCAGCCCGGCCGAGCAGCTCGAGGTGCTCGACCTCGCCGCCACGTTCAAGGCCGATCCCCTGGGGCACAAGCCGCTGGCCGGCAAGTCGGTGGCCGCCATCTTCGAGAAGAACTCCACCCGCACCCGGTTGTCCTTCGACGTCGGTATTTCCCAGCTGGGCGGGCACTCGATCATGATCGACGGCCGGTCCATGCAGCTCGGCCGGGAGGAGACCATCGAGGACACCTCCCGGGTGCTCTCCCGGTACGTCGACGCCGTCGTGTGGCGGACCTTCGCCCAGAAGCGCATGGACGCCATGGCTTCGGTGTCCCGGATTCCCGTGATCAACGCGCTGACCGACGAGTTCCACCCGTGCCAGGTGCTGGCCGACCTCCAGACCATCCGCGAGCGTCACGGCCGGCTCGCCGGCCTCACCCTGACCTACCTCGGCGACGGCGCCAACAACATGGCCCATTCGCTGCTGCTCGGCGGTATCAACGCCGGCCTGCACGTGCGCGTGGCCTCACCCGAGGGCTTCCAGCCGGCCGACAGCATCCTGCGTGACGCCCAGAAGCTCGCCGCCGAGACCGGCGGCAGCGCCGAGGTGATCGTCGACCCGCACCAGGCCGTCGACGGCTCCGACGTGCTGGTCACCGACACGTGGACGTCCATGGGCCAGGAGAACGACGGCCTCGACCGCGTCGGGCCGTTCCGGTCCATGCAGGTCAACGCCGAGCTGCTGGGCCGGGCCAACCCCGGCGCGATCGTGCTGCACTGCCTGCCGGCGCACCGCGGCTGGGAGATCACCGACGACATCCTGGACGGCCCGTCCAGCGCCGTCTGGGACGAGGCCGAGAACCGCCTGCACGCCCAGAAGGCCCTGCTGGCCTGGCTCCTACGCTGACCCCCAACCCCCGTGAGTCACGCTTAGCGTCACACCGAATGTCGGTTTCGTGCAGAACTGAGCCCCGCGGCTCGGTTCTGCACGTTTCGTGTATTTCGGTGTGACTGTGGGCGGGACTCGCGGGGGCGTGCTTGAGTAGTTACGCATTCTGGTGCATACTCATGCGTATGAGTTCGCCGACCACCCGCGCCGCCCGCCAAGGCCGGATCGTCGAGCTGGTGGCCCAGCGGGCCGTGCGCAGCCAGTCCGAGCTGGCCAAGCTGCTGGCCGCCGAGGGTATCGAGACCACGCAGGCCACGCTGTCCCGCGACCTCGACGAGCTGGGCGCGGTCAAGCTCCGCGGCGCCGACGGCGGCGCGCCGGTGTACGTCATCCCCGAGGACGGCAGCCCGGTTCGCGGCGTCGAGGGCGGCATCTCCCGCCTGACCCGCCTGCTCGGCGAGCTGCTCGTCTCGGCCGACTCCTCCGGCAACCTCGCCGTGCTGCGCACCCCGCCCGGCGCCGCCCACTTCCTGGCCAGCGCCCTGGACCGGGCCGCACTGCACGACGTGGTCGGCACCATCGCCGGCGACGACACGATCTTCGTGGTGGCCCGCGAGCCGCTCAGCGGCGCCGAGCTGGCCGAGCGCTTCACGGGCCTGGCGGCCGGCCATGAATGACGCCGACTTCTGCCGGCAGGCCGTGCAGGCCAACGCCCTCGTCCCCGGACCGGAACTCTGGTCGCCGAGCACCGCGTTCACCGGCTCCGACGACGTCGAGATCGTGATCACCTTCGAGCACGGCGTGCCGGTCGCCATCGACGGCGAGACCGTCACCATGACCCAGGCCGTGCAGGAACTGAACTGGCGCGTCGGCGGCCGCCACCAGCCCGGCGCCGCCACGTTGATCGACGCGCACATGAGGCTCGAAGAGGCCACCATCGAGCCGGACCTGCTGGCGTTCAAGCGCCGTATCGAGCGCCGCTGGGCCGAACTGGTCGCCGACGGCCGGTGGGCGTCACCCCTGAAGGAGGCGCTCGACGCCTTCATCGCCGCGTCTCAGGACCGGGTCAGCGGCGAGGTCCGCCTTGACCCGCGCGACCGGCTCAGCCCGGCCGCCTGATCGAAACCACATTGAGGAGAGGGCAGTGAGCAAGCTCTGGGGCGGCCGGTTCGCCAGCGGTCCGGCCGACGCCATGGCCGCGCTGAGCCTGTCGACGCACTTCGACTGGCAGCTCGCCACGTACGACATCGCCGGCTCGCGCGCCCACGCCCGTGCCCTGCGCCAGGCCGGCCTGCTCACCGACGACGAGCTGACCCGCATGATCGCGGCGCTCGACGTCCTGGAGGCCGACGTCGTCGCCGGCACCTTCACGCCCGTCGTCGCCGACGAGGACGTGCACACCGCCCTCGAGCGCGGCCTCATGGACCGCGCCGGCGCCGAGCTCGGCGGCAAGTTGCGCGCCGGCCGCTCCCGTAACGACCAGATCGCCACGCTGTTCCGCATGTGGCTGCGTGACGCCGCGCGCCGCGTCGCCGACGGGACGCTCGATGTCGTCGATGCACTCGTCGCGCAGGCCAAGGCGCACCCCGGCGCGGTCATGCCCGGCCGCACGCACCTCCAGCACGCGCAGCCGGTGCTGCTGGCCCACCACCTGCTGGCCCACGTGCAGTCGCTGCTGCGGGACGTCGACCGCCTGCGTGACTGGGACGCGCGCACCGCCGTGTCCCCGTACGGCTCGGGCGCGCTGGCCGGCTCCTCGCTCGGCCTCGACCCCGCCGCCGTGGCCAAGGAGCTCGGCTTCCAGGAGTCGGTGGAGAACTCCATCGACGGCACCGCTTCCCGCGACTTCGCCGCCGAGATCGCGTTCTGCCTGGCCATGCTGGGCGTGAACCTGTCGCGCATCGCCGAAGAAGTGATCATCTGGACCACCGCCGAGTTCGGCTACGCCGTGCTCGACGACGCCTGGGCCACCGGCAGCTCGATCATGCCCCAGAAGAAGAACCCGGACGTCGCCGAGCTGACCCGGGGCAAGTCCGGCCGGCTGATCGGCAACCTGACCGGCCTGCTGGCCACGCTCAAGGCCCAGCCGCTGGCCTACAACCGGGACCTCCAGGAGGACAAGGAGCCGGTGTTCGACTCGGTGGCCCAGCTGGAGCTGCTGCTGCCGGCCATCGCCGGAATGCTCGGGACGCTCACGTTCGACACCGCGCGCATGGCGGCGCTGGCGCCGGCCGGTTTCACGCTGGCCACGGACATCGCCGAGTGGCTGGTGCGCCAGGGCGTGCCGTTCCGCGTGGCGCACGAGGCCGCGGGGGAGTGCGTGCGGCTGGCCGAAGGCCGCGGCGTCGGCCTCGACGAGCTCACGGACGCCGAGTTCGCCAAGGTCTCCGAGCACCTCACCCCGCAGGTGCGAGAGGTGCTCACCGTCGAGGGCTCCATCGCCTCGCGCGACGGCCGCGGCGGCACCGCGCCCATCCGCGTCGCCGAGCAGTTGGTCCGAGTGGGTGAACGGGTGGCGGCTGCCCGTGGGTGGTCCGCTCAGGCAGCGCGCCCTTAGGGTTGTGGTCTTGTGACCGCCACACGTCGCCAGTTCACCCAGCAGGAGCTCGCCATCGACCCCGTCGATGCGGCGAAGCTCCTGCTCGGGAGCGTGCTGGAAGCCGAAACGCCCGACGGTCCCGTGGGCGTGCGGCTGGTCGAGGTGGAGGCGTACCGCGGCGGCGACGACCCGGCGTCGCACTGCTACCGCGGCCGTACGGCCCGCAATGACGTCATGTTCGGACCGCCCGGCTTCCTGTACGTCTACTTCGTCTACGGCATGCACTACTGCGCCAACATCGTGTGTCTGACCGACGGCGTGCCCGGCGCGGTGCTGGTGCGCGCCGGGGAGGTCGTCACGGGCGTGGAGATCGCGCGCAAGCTGCGCCCCAGCGCGCGTAGCGACGCCGAGATGGCCAAGGGACCCGCGCGGCTGACCAGCACGCTGTCGCTGACCCGTGAGGACAACGGCGTCAACCTGCTGCTGCCGGACTCGCCCGTGCGTCTGCTGGCCGGCGACACCGTGCCGCTGGACTCCATCCACGCCGGCCCACGGGTCGGCGTGGCCACCGCCATGGACCGGCCGTGGCGGTTCTGGATCGACTCGCCCGCGGTCAGCGCCTACCGCCGCGCGAAGAGGCGCTGACAACTGCTTTGCCCTGGTACGGGATGATGGATCCCGTGAGTGAGCACATCCTCGACGAGCTGTCCTGGCGCGGCCTGACCGCGCAGTCCACCGATCTCGACGCGCTGCGCCGAGACCTGTCGGCGGGCCCGCTCACCCTGTACTGCGGCTTCGACCCGACCGCGCCCAGCCTGCACGCCGGCAACCTGATCCCGCTGCTGGGCCTGCACCGGTTCCAGCGCGCCGGGCACCGCCCGATCGTCCTGGCCGGCGGCGCCACCGGCATGATCGGCGACCCCCGTGACCAGGGCGAACGCGTGTTGAACACGCTGGACGTGGTTGCCGAGTGGGGGGTGCGGATCCGGGCCCAGCTGGAGCGCTTCGTCGACTTCGACGACTCGCCGACCGGCGCGGTCGTGGTCAACAACCTGGACTGGACCGGCCCGACCTCGGTGCTGGAGTTCCTGCGCGACGTCGGCAAGCACTTCTCGATCAACTCCATGCTGTCGCGGGAGACCGTCCGCAAGCGCCTCGAGTCGGACGGCATGTCGTTCACCGAGTTCAGCTACCTGCTGCTGCAGTCCAACGACTACCTGGAGCTGTTCCGGCGGCACGGCTGCACGCTCCAGATCGGCGGCTCCGACCAGTGGAGCAACATCCTCGGCGGCGTCGACCTGATCCGGCGCGTCGAGCAGAAGCAGGTCCACGCCTTCACGATGCCGCTGGTCACCGACGCCGAGGGGCGCAAGTTCGGCAAGTCCACCGGCGGCGGCCGGGTCTGGCTGGACCCGGCGATGACCTCGCCGTACGCCTGGTTCCAGTACTTCCTCAACGTCAGCGACGAGACCGCGCTGAACTACCTGCGGATCTTCACCTTCCTCGACCGGGACGAGCTGGCCGGCATCGAGGAGGAGACCAGGGAGCGGCCGCACCTGCGCACCGCGCAGCGCCGGCTGGCCGAGCTGCTGACCACGCTGGTGCACGGGGAGAAGGAGACCGAGCAGGTCACCGTGGCCAGCCAGGCGCTGTTCGGCCGGGGCGAGCTGCGGGACCTGGAGCTGTCCACCCTGCTCGCGGCATTCCGGGAGATCCCCACCGGACAGGTCCGTCTCGCGGACAAGCCCACCGTCGTCGACCTGCTCGTTTCCGCTGGTCTGGCCGACAGCCGGGGGGCCGCGCGGCGCACCGTCAAGGAGGGCGGCGCCTACGTCAACAACGTCAAGGTGACCGATGAGGAGTGGACTCCGGGCCGGGAGGACCTGCTGCACGGGCGGTGTCTTGTGCTGCGACGTGGCAAGCGCCACACTGCTGGTGTCGAGGTCCTCGACTAGCGTGGACGTCGGCCGGGCGGAAGGCCGCTGAGCTGGGACTTCCGCTCTGCCGATGCGGTTACGGGCGCGATTTGACTTCTCGTTCCCCGGCGCGTAACTTTCTCCAAGTCAGCGCAACACGGACTCGCTCGGACCGCCAGGGACTTCCCCGGCTGGGACGCAGAGGACGAGCCTGACGATCCGGGACCGAAGCCCCGGCAAGTCGCCTCTCAGAGGCCGATTTGCAAGGTGGAAAACAACCGGCTAAGCTACGAATACAAGCGAAACACCAAGGCCCCTGAACGCGGCTTGAAAGAGCCAAGTGACGGTGTGCGTGTGTTCTTTGAGAACTCAACAGCGTACTGTAATAGCCAGTACTTGAATGAATAACCCCTTAGTGGGTTCCTTTGAGATGGTTAAAACTGGATTGAAAATGCCAGTTTGTACTAGTCTCGATCAAACAAAACCTTATTGGAGAGTTTGATCCTGGCTCAGGACGAACGCTGGCGGCGTGCTTAACACATGCAAGTCGAGCGGTAAGGCCCTTCGGGGTACACGAGCGGCGAACGGGTGAGTAACACGTGGGCAACCTGCCCTGCACTCTGGGATAAGCCCGGGAAACTGGGTCTAATACCGGATATGACCCTCTACCGCATGGTGGAGGGTGGAAAGTTCCGGCGGTGCAGGATGGGCCCGCGGCCTATCAGCTTGTTGGTGGGGTAGTGGCCTACCAAGGCGACGACGGGTAGCCGGCCTGAGAGGGCGACCGGCCACACTGGGACTGAGACACGGCCCAGACTCCTACGGGAGGCAGCAGTGGGGAATATTGCGCAATGGGCGAAAGCCTGACGCAGCGACGCCGCGTGAGGGATGACGGCCTTCGGGTTGTAAACCTCTTTCAGCAGGGACGAAGCGCAAGTGACGGTACCTGCAGAAGAAGCACCGGCTAACTACGTGCCAGCAGCCGCGGTAATACGTAGGGTGCGAGCGTTGTCCGGAATTATTGGGCGTAAAGAGCTCGTAGGCGGTTTGTCGCGTCGACTGTGAAAACCTACAGCTTAACTGTGGGCTTGCAGTCGATACGGGCAGACTTGAGTTCGGTAGGGGAGACTGGAATTCCTGGTGTAGCGGTGAAATGCGCAGATATCAGGAGGAACACCGGTGGCGAAGGCGGGTCTCTGGGCCGATACTGACGCTGAGGAGCGAAAGCGTGGGGAGCGAACAGGATTAGATACCCTGGTAGTCCACGCCGTAAACGGTGGGAACTAGGTGTGGGGGGCTTCCACGTCCTCCGTGCCGTAGCTAACGCATTAAGTTCCCCGCCTGGGGAGTACGGCCGCAAGGCTAAAACTCAAAGGAATTGACGGGGGCCCGCACAAGCGGCGGAGCATGTGGATTAATTCGATGCAACGCGAAGAACCTTACCTGGGCTTGACATGCACTGGAAACCAGTAGAGATATTGGCCCCCTTGTGGCCGGTGTACAGGTGGTGCATGGCTGTCGTCAGCTCGTGTCGTGAGATGTTGGGTTAAGTCCCGCAACGAGCGCAACCCTCGTTCCATGTTGCCAGCGCGTAATGGCGGGGACTCATGGGAGACTGCCGGGGTCAACTCGGAGGAAGGTGGGGATGACGTCAAGTCATCATGCCCCTTATGTCCAGGGCTTCACACATGCTACAATGGCCGGTACAAAGGGCTGCTAAGCCGTGAGGTGGAGCGAATCCCATAAAGCCGGTCTCAGTTCGGATCGGGGTCTGCAACTCGACCCCGTGAAGTCGGAGTCGCTAGTAATCGCAGATCAGCAACGCTGCGGTGAATACGTTCCCGGGCCTTGTACACACCGCCCGTCACGTCACGAAAGTCGGTAACACCCGAAGCCGGTGGCCCAACCCGTAAGGGAGGGAGCTGTCGAAGGTGGGACTGGCGATTGGGACGAAGTCGTAACAAGGTAGCCGTACCGGAAGGTGCGGCTGGATCACCTCCTTTCTAAGGAGCACCCAACGCCGGCTCTAGGGTCGAGCGGAGGACCGCCTACCACGGCGAGTGTTCGTGGGGTGGTTGCTCATAGATGTGGATACTGGCTAGAAGCAACAGAGCTGGTTGGTCGGCTCGCTAGTACTGCTCGTAAGAGCGTGGAACGCGGTGTCGGCGGGCTGGTTGGGGTTGTCAGTACGCTGTTGGGTCCTGAGGGAACACGCGGTTTGGTGTTACTCAACCGCAGGGTTCGACTCCGAGATCAAACCGGCCGCGCGGAGCGCGCGGAAGAGGTGTCTCAGTGGTGGGTCGTTCTTCCTGGTTGTTCTTTGAGAACTACACAGTGGATGCGAGCATCTTTGTGGCAAGTTATGAAGAGCACACGGTGGATGTCTTGGCACCAGGAGCCGATGAAGGACGTAGGAGGCTGCGAAAAGCCTCGGGGAGCTGCCAACCGAGCTGTGATCCGAGGGTGTCCGAATGGGGAAACCCGGCCTCAGTCATGTGGGGTCACCCGCGCCTGAATATATAGGGCGTGTGGAGGGAACGTGGGGAAGTGAAACATCTCAGTACCCACAGGAAGAGAAAACAACCGTGATTCCGTGAGTAGTGGCGAGCGAAAGCGGATGAGGCTAAACCATGGACGTGTGATACCTGGCAGGGGTTGCGTTTGTGGGGTCGTGGGATGTTGTTTGTCTGGGCTGCTGACCAGGCGGGGAGTCAGAAAACAGTGTGTTAGTGGAATCAGTTTGGGAAACTGGACCGTAGAGGGTGATAGTCCCGTACGCGAAAACATGCTGTCTTCCTTACAATATTCCCAAGTAGCAGCGAGCTCGTGGAATTTGCTGTGAATCTGGCGGGACCACCCGCTAAGCCTAAATACTCCCTGGTGACCGATAGCGGACTAGTACCGTGAGGGAAAGATGAAAAGTACCCCGGGAGGGGAGTGAAAGAGTACCTGAAACCGTGTGCTTACAATCCGTCAGAGCCTCCTTTGCAGGGGTGATGGCGTGCCTTTTGAAGAATGAGCCTGCGAGTTAGTGGTACGTGGCGAGGTTAACCTGTGTGGGGTAGCCGTAGCGAAAGCGAGTCCGAATAGGGCGTTTTAGTCGCGTGCTCTAGACCCGAAGCGGAGTGATCTAGCCATGGCCAGGGTGAAGCGCGGGTAAGACCGTGTGGAGGCCCGAACCCACCAGGGTTGAAAACCTGGGGGATGAGCTGTGGTTAGGGGTGAAAGGCCAATCAAACTCCGTGATAGCTGGTTCTCCCCGAAATGCATTTAGGTGCAGCGTCGCGTGTTTCGTGGTGGGGGTAGAGCACTGGATGGCCTAGGGGGCCTACAAGCTTACTGAAGTCAACCAAACTCCGAATACCATTACGTGAGAGCGCGGCAGTGAGACTGCGGGCGATAAGGTTCGTAGTCGAGAGGGAAACAGCCCAGAACACCAGCTAAGGCCCCAAAGTGTGTGCTAAGTGGGAAAGGATGTGGGGTCGCCCAGACAACCAGGAGGTTGGCTTAGAAGCAGCCACCCTTTAAAGAGTGCGTAATAGCTCACTGGTCAAGTGGTCCTGCGCCGACAATGTAGCGGGGCTTAAGCACACCGCCGAAGCTGTGTCATTCACGCATTGATCCGCGCGTTCTTTGGAGCGTGTGCAGTCGTGTGGATGGGTAGGGGAGCGTCGTGTGGGGGATGAAGCGGCAGGGGAACCTAGCCGTGGACACTACACGAGTGAGAATGCAGGCATGAGTAGCGAATGACGAGTGAGAAACTCGTCCGCCGGATGACCAAGGGTTCCTGGGCCAGGCTAATCCGCCCAGGGTAAGTCGGGACCTAAGGCGAGGCCGACAGGCGTAGTCGATGGACAACGGGTTGATATTCCCGTACCCGTGTAAACGCGTCCATGGTGAGGCTAGTGATGCTAACCGCCCGAGAGTTGTGGAATCTTCGGAGGAAGCAATAATTGCGCGGGATCCGATCTAGTAGTAGTCAAGCGATGGGGTGACGCAGGAAGGTAGCTCCGCCAGTCAGTGGTAATACTGGTGTAAGCGTGTAGGCTGTCAGGGTAGGCAAATCCGTCCTGACGTTAAGGCTGAGACGTGATGCGTAGCCGATTGAGGCGAAGTAGAGTGATCCTATGCTGTCGAGAAAAGCCTCTAGCGAGTGTTTATGCGGCCCGTACCCCAAACCGACACAGGTGGTCAGGTAGAGAATACCGAGGCGTTCGGGTGAACTGTGGTTAAGGAACTCGGCAAAATGCCCCCGTAACTTCGGGAGAAGGGGGGCCGAGGGACTTGAAGCCCCTTGCGGGCTAGGGTTTTTCGGCCGCAGAGAGCAGCGAGAAGCGACTGTTTACTAAAAACACAGGTCCATGCGAAGTCGTAAGACGATGTATATGGACTGACGCCTGCCCGGTGCTGGAACGTTAAGGGGACCGGTTAGTCCTTCGGGGCGAAGCTGAGAACTTAAGCGCCAGTAAACGGCGGTGGTAACTATAACCATCCTAAGGTAGCGAAATTCCTTGTCGGGTAAGTTCCGACCTGCACGAATGGCGTAACGACTTCTCGACTGTCTCAACCACAGGCCCGGTGAAATTGCATTACGAGTAAAGATGCTCGTTACGCGCGGCAGGACGGAAAGACCCCGGGACCTTTACTATAGCTTGGTATTGGTGCTCGGTTCGGCTTGTGTAGGATAGGTGGGAGACTGTGAAGCTGGCACGCCAGTGCTGGTGGAGTCGTCGTTGAAATACCACTCTGGTCGTTCTGGGTGTCTAACCTCGGACCGTGATCCGGTTCAGGGACAGTGCCTGGTGGGTAGTTTAACTGGGGCGGTTGCCTCCCAAAGGGTAACGGAGGCGCTCAAAGGTTCCCTCAGCCTGGTTGGCAATCAGGTGTTGAGTGCAAGTGCACAAGGGGGCTTGACTGTGAGACTGACGGGTCGAGCAGGGACGAAAGTCGGAACTAGTGATCCGGCCATGGCTTGTGGAAGCGTGGTCGCTCAACGGATAAAAGGTACCCCGGGGATAACAGGCTGATCTTGCCCAAGAGTCCATATCGACGGCATGGTTTGGCACCTCGATGTCGGCTCGTCGCATCCTGGGGCTGGAGTAGGTCCCAAGGGTTGGGCTGTTCGCCCATTAAAGCGGTACGCGAGCTGGGTTTAGAACGTCGTGAGACAGTTCGGTCCCTATCCGCCGTGCGCGTTGGAGATTTGAGGAAGGCTGTCCCTAGTACGAGAGGACCGGGATGGACGGACCTCTGGTGTGCCAGTTGTCCCGCCAGGGGCATGGCTGGTTGGCTACGTTCGGGAGAGATAACCGCTGAAAGCATCTAAGCGGGAAGCTTGTTCCAAGATGAGATCTCCTACCTCCTTGAGAGGGTAAGGCCTCCTATAGACGATGGGGTTGATAGGCCAGAGATGGAAGCTCAGTAATGGGTGGAGTTGACTGGTACTAATAGGCCGAGGGCTTGTCTACAAAGACGCTTCGCATCCACTGTGTGGTTCTGAGGGAACCAATCAGGCATGACCTGGACCTGTGTGGGTCTGTGGTTGTGGTCTGTGGGTTATCTTCATAGTGTTTCGGTGGTGTTAGCGGAGGGGAAACGCCCGGTCCCATTCCGAACCCGGAAGCTAAGCCCTCCAGCGCCGATGGTACTGCACTCGTGAGGGTGTGGGAGAGTAGGACGCCGCCGGACTAAATGTTGGGGAAGGCCCCTGCGTCGTGGCGACACGAGCGCAGGGGCCTTCTTCGTATGTGCCCCGAAGAGGCGCCCGGGGTCACGTGACGGCTACCGTGGTACCCGGAGCCCTACACAGATCGCTTCGTGGGCTCTGTCATGTTGTTCTAGGAGGTTGTTGTGTCCAGGTTCGGGCAGCGTCCCGGCGATCGTGAGCGCGGTCAGGGTGACCGTCAGCAGCGCACCGGCGGCTATGGATCAAGTGAAGGCCGGGGGCAGCAGCGCGATCGCGGCGAGCGGCGGTCCTTCGGTGACCGTCAGCAGGGTGGCGCGCCCCGCCAGGACCGTGGCAACTGGTCGCGGGACAGCAACAACAGCAGCGACCGCGGCGGCAACCGTGGCGGCGCCGGCGGTGGTGGCTACCGCGGCAACGACCAGCGCGGCAGCGGCGGCAGCAGCAGCGACCGCCCCCGTTACAACAGCGACCGCTCCGGCAGCGGTGACCGTCCGCGCTACAACAGCGAGCGCTCCGGCGGTGGCGACAGGCCGCGCTACAACAACGAGCGCAGCGGCTCTGGCGATCGCCCCCGCTTCAACAGCGACCGGTCCGGCTCCGGCGACCGCCCCCGCTACAACAGCGAGCGCTCCGGCGGTGGCGACAGGCCGCGCTTCAACAGCGACCGCGGCGGCTCGGGAGATCGCCCTCGCTACAACAGCGACCGGGGCGACCGTCCCAGCTACGGCAACCGCGACCAGCGCGATGGCGGCGACCGTCCGCGTTGGAACAACGAGCGCAGCAACGACCGCGGCAATGACCGTGGCGACCGTCCGCGTTGGAACAACGATCGCGACCAGCGCTCCGGCGGCGGCTACCGCTCCGACCGCGCCGGCTCCGGCGACCGGCCGCGCTACAACAGCGATCGCGGCGAGCAGCGTGGCGGCGAGCGACGCTCGTTCAACGACCGTGGCGACCAGCGTGGTGGCGAGCGGCGTTCCTACGGCGACCGCGACAACCAGCGCCCGAGCTACAACAACGACCGCGGTGGCGACCGTCCTCGGTACAACGACCGGGACAGTGAGCGCCCCCGCTACAACAGCAACCGCGAGGGTGGCGATCGGCCGCGTTCCTTCGGCGACCGCGACCAGCGTTCGGGCGGCGGCTACCGCTCCGACCGTGGCGGCTCCGGCGACCGTCCCAGCTACGGGAACCGCGACCAGCGTGGTGGCGGCGACCGCCCGCGTTGGAACAACGACCGGGGCAACGACCAGCGCTCCGGTGGCGGTAACCGCTCCGACTCTGGTGACCGTCCTGCCCACTTCAACAAGCACAGCAACAATGACCGCGGCAACGACCGCCCTCGGTTCAACGACCGGGGTGGCGACCGGCCGCGGTACAACGACCGGGATGACCGTCGGGTCAACGACCGGGACCGCGACGACGTCCGTGACGGTGCGAGCAGCCGTCCGCAGCGGCCGGCCAAGTTCCAGGACCGCAACCGTGCGGGCCAGGGTGCGCCGAGCTACGACCGGCCCAAGAAGTTCGACGGCGAGCGCAAGCCGCGGGCCAACCAGGTTCGGCGTGAGTCGAAGCACGAGAGCCCGCGCGCGTTCGAGGAGCGTGCTCCGCTGCGCGCGGTGTCGGACGACGCCCCGCTCGAGGAGCTGGAGATCGCCGAGCAGGCCGAAGCCGTAGAGGCTGCGGTTGCCGACGAGGTCGCGAAGGTCGAGACCGCTGACACCGAGGCCGTTGCGGAGGACCGCGAGGAGTCCGAAGAGGCCGGCGAGTCGGAGTCCGAGGACGCGCAGAGTGCGGACGAGGCGCCCCGCGAGCAGCCGCGTGACCGCTCCGGCGCGCCGGAGCTGCCGGAAGGCGCGGTCTTCTCGGCGCTCGACGCCGATGCCCGCGTCGAGCTGCGCAGCCTGCCCAAGGCCCTGGCCGAGGTCGTCGGCGCGCACCTGGTCGCCGCCGGCATGCTGGTCGACGACGAGCCGGAGGAGGCGCTGGCCCACGCCCGGTTCGCCCGGGCCAAGGCGGCCCGTGTCGGTCTGGTCCGTGAGGCGGCCGGCCTGACCGCGTACCACGCGGGTGAGTGGGCCGAGGCGCTGTCCGAGCTGCGTGCGGCCCGCCGCATGAGCGCGGGCCCGGGTCACCTGGCTGTGATGGCCGACTGCGAGCGCGCCCTCGGCCGCCCGGAGCGGGCCCTGGACCTGGCCAAGGAGGCCGACGTCCAGCAGCTGACCAAGGCCGAGCAGATCGAGCTGCGCATCGTCGCCGCCGGCGCCCGGCGCGACATGGGCCAGCTGGACGCCGCCGTGGTGGCGCTGCAGGGCGACGACCTCGACCCGGCCAAGCATGAGCCGTGGAGCGCCCGCCTGTTCTACGCCTACGCGGACAACCTCGCGGCCGTCGGCCGCACCGAGGAGGCCATCCGCTGGTTCATGCAGGCCGCCGAGTTCGACGACGAGGAAGAGACCGACGCCTCGGAGCGTGCCGTCGAGCTGAGCGAGGGCGTGGAGGACAGCGAGAACCTGGCCCCGGTCGGCGAGGAGCGGGAGTGACCCAGCCGGACGACCTGCTCGCCGCGTACGACGCGCTGCTGCTCGATCTCGACGGCACCGTCTACCGCGGCGGGGAGGCCGTGCCCGGCGCCGCCGAGGCCATCGAGGCGAGCCGGGGCCGCGGCGTCGGCATCCGGTACGTCACCAACAACGCGTCGCGCAAGCCGGGCAGCGTCGCCGCGCACCTGAACGAGCTGGGCTTCCAGGCCGCCGACGAGGAGGTCAGCACCAGCTCGCAGGCCGCGGCGGCGGTGCTGGCCGACCGGCTCGACCAGGGGGCCCTGGTGCTGATCATCGGCACCCAGGCGCTGGCCGACGAGGTCGAGGCGGTCGGGCTGACCACGACGCGGGAGTACTCGCCCGAGGTCGCGGCGGTCGTCCAGGGACACTCGCCGGACACCGGCTGGCGCGACCTCGCCGAGGCCGGTATCGCCATCCGCGGCGGGGCGTTCTGGGTCGCGTGCAATGTGGACGCGACCCTGCCGACCGAGCGGGGACTGTTGCCCGGCAACGGTTCCATGGTCGCCGCCCTGCGCACGGGGACCGACGCTGATCCGGTCGTCGCCGGCAAGCCGGCGCGGCCGCTGATGGACCAGGCGATCCGCTCGGCCGGCGCGCGCCGGCCGCTGGTCGTCGGCGACCGGCTGGACACCGACATCGCCGGCGCCACCGCCGCCGAGCTGGACGCGCTGCTGGTGCTCACCGGCGTCGCCACGCCGGCCCAGGTGCTGCAGGCCGAGCCGGAGCTGCGCCCCCGCTACATCTCCGCCGACCTGAGCGGCCTGCTGGTCCCCGTGTCGGACGTGGAGGTCGGCAAGCAGCCCGGTTGGGACGTGCAGGTCGACGCCGACACGCTCGCCGTCACCGGCTCCGGCGACCCGCTGGCCCTGCTGCGTGGCCTGTGCGCGACGTGGTGGGAGGCCGGTGGCGGTCCAGTAACCGTCCGGGCCGGCGATGAGGCGTCAATGACCGCCTTGGCCGCCCTGAATATCGGCTAGCGTTATACGGAGCCGCACGAGTTACTCCATCCAGGAGCGAGAGATGACCCAGCCGCCAATCCCGGGTCCACCGCCTTCACCTACCGCGACCATCGACTACGCGGTGGCAAGGCTGGCGGAGCTCGACACGCTCGACGTCGCCGAGCACCCGGCGCGGTTCGAGGCCGTCCACGCCACGCTGACCGACGCGCTGTCGGCCATCGACGGGTTCTGACCGTGACCCGCAGGGCGCGGCTGGACGCGGAACTGGTCCGTCGGGGACTGGCCAGGTCGCGCGCGCACGCATCGGAACTGGTCGCCAACGGCCGCGTCACCATCCGCGGCACCGTGGCGACGAAGCCGGCCACCGCCATCGAGGCCGACACGCCGGTCATCGTGCGCGAGGACGACGACGACCCGAACTGGGCGTCCCGCGGCGCGTACAAACTGGTCGGCGCGCTCGACGCGTTCGACATCCCGGTCGACGGCCGCCGCTGCCTGGACGCGGGCGCGTCCACCGGCGGCTTCACCGACGTGCTGCTGCGCCGCGGCGCGCGTGAGGTCGTCGCCGCCGATGTGGGCCGCGGCCTGCTGCTGTGGCGGCTCCAGACCGACGACCGCGTGGTGGTTCTGGACAAAACGAACGTCCGGGCGTTGAACCCGGAGTTGACCGGTGGCGTCGTCGATCTCGTGGTCGCCGATCTTTCCTTCATCTCGCTCGGCCTGGTGCTGCCCGCCCTGCTGTCCTGCACAGCGGAGGACGGCGACATCGTGCCGATGGTCAAACCGCAGTTCCAGGTGGGCAAGGACAACGTCGGACCCGGCGGCGTGGTGCGCGGCGGCCGGCTGCGCGCGCAGGCCGTGCTCGGCGTGGTCGGCGAGGCCGCCGAGCTGGGCCTGCGCCTGCACGGTGTGGTCGCCAGCCCGCTGCCCGGCCCGTCCGGCAACGTCGAGTACTTCGTGTGGTTGCGGCGCGGTGAGCCGCTGCCGGCCGAGCAGGCCGAGGAGCTGGTCGCCACCGCGGTACGTGAGGGGCCGAAATGACGCAGCTCAACGTGAACGGCGACCGCGAGATCCTGCTGGTCGTGAAGACCGGCCGGCAGACCAACCTGCGGCTGGCCGAGAAGGTCGCCGGCCGGTTCGCCGAGGCCGGCATCCGGCTGCGGGTGGTCGAGGACGAGGCCGCCGACCTGGACCGCTCCTGCTACGCCGAAGTGGCCCCGGCCAGCACCGCCGCCGTCGGCACCGAGCTGGTGTTCGCGCTCGGCGGCGACGGCACGCTGCTGCGGGCGGCCGAGCTGGCCCGCCCGTACGGCACGCCGGTGCTCGGCGTGAACCTGGGCCGGGTCGGCTTCCTGGTCGAGGCCGACATGGACGACCTGGACGAGGCCGTGCAGCGGGTCATCGACCGCAGCTACCACGTCGAGGAGCGGATGACGCTGGACGTGGCCGCCACCGTGCAGGGCGAGGTCATCGCCCACACCTGGGCGCTCAACGAGGCCAGCGTGGAGAAGAGCAGCCGGGAGCGGGTGCTGGACGTGGTCGTCGAGGTCGACGCCCGGCCGGTGTCGGCCTACGGCTGCGACGGTGTGTTGTGCGCCACACCGAGCGGCTCGACGGCGTACGCGTTCTCGGCCGGCGGCCCGGTGGTGTGGCCGGATCTGGACGCGCTGCTGGTCGTGCCGAGCAACGCGCACGCCCTGTTCGCCCGGCCGTTCGTGGTGTCGCCGAACTCGGTGGTGGCCTTCGAGATCGACCCGCACGGGCATCCGGCGGTGCTGTGCTGCGACGGCCGCCGGCTGGTCGAGCTGCCCGCCGGCACCCGTGTCGAGGTGGCCCACTCCAGCACGCCGGTCAAGCTGGTGCGGCTCAAGCAAGATCTTTTCTCGGACCGCCTCGTGAACAAGTTCGCCCTGCCGGTGCAGGGATGGCGCGGTCCCGTTCTCGACTGACCAGCCCGTTCGGGCTGGCGGCGCTGACCGGTTTGGCCCGCCCCGGTCGTGGAACGTCAGGGGTTGGCACTAGTGTTCGACCTGTGCTGATCGAGATGCGTATCCAGGGTCTGGGCGTGATCGATGAGGCCAGCATCGAACTCCACCGGGGTTTGACGGTGGTCACGGGCGAGACCGGCGCCGGCAAGACGATGGTGGTCACGGGCCTGCACCTGCTGAGCGGGGGGCGGGCCGAGGCCTCGCGTGTGCGTACCGGGGTGGAGCGCGCCGTGGTCGAGGGGCGCTTCCACACGCCACCGGGCAGCCCGGCCGCGGAGGTCGCGGCCAATGCGGGCGCCGACCCGGATGAGGACGGCAGCCTGATCGCGGTGCGGACCGTGAGCACCGATGGCCGGTCCCGCGCGCACCTCGGCGGCCGGTCGGTGCCGGTCGGGGTGCTGGCGGAGCTGTCCGAGCAGCTGATCGCCGTGCACGGGCAGAACGACCAGCTGCGGCTGACGCGGCCGGCCGAGCAGCGCGCCGTGCTGGACCGGTTCGCCGGCGAGGCCGTCGCCGAGCCGCTGGGCCGCTATCGCGCGCTGCGTGAGGAATGGGTCCAGGTCTGCACCGAGCTGATCGAGCGCACCGAGAAGTCGCGTGAGATGGCCCGCGAGGCCGACCTGCTCAAGCACGGGTTGGCCGAGATCGAGGCCGTCGACCCGAAGCCGGGCGAGGACGAGGAGCTGCACGCCGAGGCCCGTCGCCTCGCCGACGTGGACCAGCTCCGCGAGGTCGCCTCCGGCGCCCAGTACTCCTTGAGCGGCGCCGCCGACGCCGAAGTTGAGGCTGTCGGCGCGCTGGGCATGATCGCCGAGGCGCGGCGGCGGTTCTCGTCGACCGAGGACCCGAAGCTGCGTGACCTGGAGCCCCGGCTGGCCGAGGCGTCCGTGCTGCTGACCGACGTGGCGACCGAGCTGGTCGGCTATCTCGAGTCGCTGGACGCCGACCCGGCCCGGCTGGAGCAGGTGTTGGCGCGGCAGCAGGAACTCAAGCAGCTGACCCGGAAGTACGCCGCCGACATCGATGGCGTGCTGGAGTGGGCGCGGGTGTCGCAGGAGCGGCTGGCCGGGCTGGACACGTCCGAGGAGGCGCTGGCCGAGCTGGCCCGCCGTCGCGACGAGCTCGCCGGCCAGCTGGCCGAGGCGGCCGTGGAGGTCAGCGCCGAGCGCGTGGCCGCCGCCGAGGACCTGGGCAAGGCTGTCACCGAGGAGCTGGCCGGGTTGGCGATGGCCCAGGCCACCGTCGAGGTTGCCGTGCTGGCGCGGGTCGCCGAGGCCGACGATCCCGTGGCGCTCCTGGTCGACGGGCAGCGCCTGCACGCCGGCCGTGAGGGCGTCGACGATGTCGAGCTGCGCCTGATGCCGCATCCCGGCTCGCCCGCGCTGCCCGTGAACAAGGGCGCTTCCGGCGGCGAGCTCTCCCGCGTCATGCTGGCCCTGGAAGTCGTGCTCTCCCACGCCGATCCCGTGCCGACCCTCGTCTTCGACGAGGTCGACGCCGGCGTCGGCGGGCGTGCTGCCGTGGAGGTAGGCCGCCGTCTGGCCCGCCTTGCCCGGAGCCACCAGGTCATCGTCGTCACCCACCTGCCTCAGGTCGCCGCCTACGCCGACCGGCACATGGTCGTCAACAAGGTCGCCGAGGGCGGTCTCACCAGCAGCGGTGTGAAGGTCCTCGACGAGTCCGAGCGGGTCGTCGAGCTCGCCCGCATGCTCGCCGGCCTCGACTTCACCTACACCGGCCGGGCCCACGCCGAGGAGCTGCTCGACGCCGCCCGCAGCGACAAGAAGGCCGACGAGCCCGTGCGGAAGACCCGGAAGAAGGCCGCCAAGTCGTAGCCGTGGGGACCGATCGGGCCGTGCGGCGGGTTCTTCGCCAAGGACACCCGGCGGGCCTTCGTGCTGCACGTCCTTGACGAGCTGATTCATCACGGGGCCGAGGCCGCCCTGCTGCGGGACCTCTATCGCGGGACCTAGAGCCGGATCATGCGGAAGCCGCGGTCCACGACCTCCTCGAAGGAACGCGAGGGGTTCTCGGCGGTGAGACGGGTGGCGGTCTCCAGCACACCCAGCGCGGCGTCGGCCAGCAGCGGGGCGACCAGGTCGGCGTCGTCCTCGCCGGCCAGGCGCTCCCGGACGAACTGCTCGATGTCGCGCAGCCACTTGATGCGGTTCTCGTAGGCCTGGCCCAGCACGACCCGGGAACTGAGCATGATCCTGGTGTAGGCCATGGTCCGCTCGCGGTCGGCCTCGTCCATCCCGGCGGCGTGGGCCAGCACGGCCTCGCGCAGCGCCCGGGCCGGCGACTTGACCCGCTGCCGCGCCAGCACGGCCATGAACGCCCGGCGGCGCTCCTCGTCGTCGACGGTGAGCACGTCCTCCTTCGCGCTGAAGTACCGGAAGAAGCTGGCCCGCGACACCTCGGCGCGATCGGCGATGTCGTCGACCGTGGTGGCCTCGAAGCCCTGGCCGGCGAACAGCTCCAGTGCGGCGGTGCGCAGGGCTTGCTTGGCCATGAGCTTCTTGCGTTCCCGGAGGCCCGGCCGGGGCTGCGGGTCGGAATCGGCGGTGCTCGGCATGGCCGGCAGCCTACCCCGCGGACCGAGTCATCTGACACCCGAGTCTCAGTTTGAGTGAGACGGGACACTCTTGTGAGATTGAGATATCTGTAGATACTTGAGTCTCAGTTTCCGGGAGCGAGGAGCGGACATGAGCCCCACGAGGAACCGCCGCGGCCTGCCATGGCCGGTGCGGCTGACCCTGGACATCGGCGTGTCGCCGCTGGCCTTCTTCCTGATGTCCGGGGTGGCCGGCGCCAGCACGGCGGCGTCGCTGCTGGTCTCGGTCGGCGTCGGCGCGCTGTGGACGATCGGCCAGTTGCTGGCCACCCGCAAGGTCAACGCGGCGGCGGTCTGCGTCGTCGCCGGCCTGGTGGTGGGCGCGGTGCTGACCGGGATCAGCGGCGACGCGCGGTTCGGGGTGGCCAAGGACTCGCTCTACACCGCGGTGTTCGGGCTGGCCATGCTGGTGAGCCTGGCCGCACGGCGGCCGCTGATGTTCGCCCTGATCCGGCCGTTCGCGACCGAGGACGGCGACCCGGCCAAGGTCGCGGAGTGGAACGCCGCCTGGGTGTCGCCGCTGTTTCGGCGCGGCATGCGCACGATGACCGTGGTCTGGGGCGTCGGCCTGCTGGTCGAGGCGGTCACGCGGATCGCGGTCGTCTACGGCGGGTTCCCGGTGGCCTACGCGGCCGCGCTGTCACCGGTGCTGACCGCTGTCGTGCTGGCCGCGCTGATGAGCTGGACTGCCTGGTACGGAAGGAAAGCCGGCGAAGCGCGGCGCCGCGTCGAAGGGGTGCCGGCGCCGTGAGCCGTCCCTGGGCCGCCCTCTGCGCGCTCTGCCTCGGCTTCTTCATGTTGTTGCTCGACAGCACGATCGTGGCGGTCGCGCTGCCGGCGATCGGCACATCGCTCGGGTCGGGCCTTGACCCGCTGGTGTGGACGCTGACCGCGTACCTGCTCGCCTACACCGCCCCGATGCTGCTCAGCAGCCGACTCGGCGACCGGTTCGGGCCGAAGCGGGTGTACCTGACCGGGCTGGTCCTGTTCGTCGCCGCGTCGGCGGGCTGCGGCCTGGCCGGCTCGGCGGCCCTGCTGATCGCGGCCCGTGCGGTCCAGGGACTGGCCGCGGCACTGATGACCCCGCAGACCTTCGCCTTCATCAGCCACCTGTTCCCGCCGGCCCGGCGCGGCCCGGCGAGGGGCGTCTGGACCGGGGTCGCCGCCCTCGCGACGGTGGCCGGCCCGGTGATCGGGGGCCTGCTGGTCGACGGGGCCGGGTGGCGGTGGATCTTCTTCGTCAACGTCCCGGTCGGGGTGCTGGCGGTCGGGCTGAACGTGCTGTTCGTGCCGGACTGGCGGCCGGGGCGGACCACGGGCTTCGACATCCCGGGCATCGTGCTCTCGTCGGCCGGCCTGGCCGGTCTCGTCTGCGGGCTCCAGGGCGGTCGGGTGTTCGGGCTCGCGCCGGGGCTGGTTCTCGGTGCCGGCGTCGCCCTGCTGGTGGCGTTCGTGGTGTGGCAGCGGCACAACCGCCGGCAGCCGCTCGTTCCGCTCGGCGTGTTCGCCGACCGCAACTTCTCGGCCGGCACCTTCATGGGCGGCGCGCTCGCCTTCGCCATGGCCGGCATGGTGCTGCCGCTGGTGCTCTATTTCCAGGTGACGCTGGGGCTCAGCCCCACCGAGGCGGGTCTGCTCAACGCCCCGTCGGCATTGCTCGCCGGGGCACTGGGACCGCTGGTCGGCCGGCTCACCGGGCGGATGTCCGGTCAGCGATTCGTGGTCGGCGGCCTGCTGGCGTTCGCGGCCGGGCTGGCCCTCACCGCCTGGCAGCTCCGCCCGGGCGCGGACCCGTGGGCGATGCAGCCGGCGTTGTTGTTGTCCGGCATCGGGATCGGCTGCGTCTTCGCCCCGATGAGCACGGTGACCATGAGCACGCTCGATCCCCGTCTGATTCCGACCGCGTCCGGCGTCTTCAGCACGGTCCGGCAGGCCGGCGGGGTGCTGGGCACCGCCGCCGTCGGAATGCTGCTGCAAGCCTCGGGCGGCTCGATGGCTGACGCCGTGCGCGTGAGCCTGCTGCTGCCGGTGGCAGTCCTGCTGCTCGGCGCGCTGGCCGCCGCGGCGATGCGCACCCACCGGCCGCACGCCGTCGCGGCCAACTGAGAGAGGAACTTCCATCATGTCCTGGTACGTCGAAAGCACCTTCGCGCGGCTGACCGCGCACGCGGGAAACATTGCCCTGCTGCACAACGGGAAGCACGTCAGCTACGAGGATCTGCGCGACGACGCGTACCGCGTCGCCCGCTGCCTGCGCCGAGCCGGGCTGGCGCGCGGCGACGGCCTTGTCGTGGTGTCCGGCAACCGCCCGGAGGCCGTGACCGTCCGTCTCGCGGCGGGCCTGCTCGGGCTGCGGGTGACGCCGCTGCTGCCCGAAGTCGTCGAGAACCCGTTGACCGCCAAGGACATCCTGGCCGATGTGGACGCCGCGGCACTGGTGAGCGAGGTCGCCGTGGCCGCGGACATCCGAGTGGTCTTCCAACTCGACGAGCTGATGGCCCTGTCCCGCAACGAGGTCGCCGAAGCGATGCTGTCGGCGGCGCGGGAGGACGACGTGTGCCGTGTGCTGTACACCAGCGGCACGACCGGGCGGCCCAAGGGAGTGCCGACGACCTATCGCGGTCTCGGTGACGCGACACGGGCCTGGGAGGCGGGCGGGGCGTTGCCGCCGGGGATGCGGATGGTGCTGGCTTCGCCGTTCGCCGCGGGGTCCGGCGACATCGCGCTCAACGTGTTGCGGGCCGGCGGCACCGTGGAGCTGCTGGACGGCTTCGACCCGGCCGGGTTCGCCGAAGCGGTGCGCCGGGCGCCGTTGGCCATGACGTACCTGTACCCGTCGTGGATCTACCGCCTGCTCGACCACCTCGAAGCCACCGGCGAGCACCTGGAGAGCCTGAAGTTCCTGATCTACGGCAGCGCGCCGATCCTGCCGGAACGGCTGCGGCAGGCGATAGCCGAGTTCGGGCCGGGCATGCTCCAGACGTACGCGAGCACCGAGGCGCCGGCCATCGCCGCGCTCGGGCCGGAAGACCACGCGCTGGCCGTCACGTCACGACCGGAGCTGCTGGCCACGGTGGGGCGGCCCCTGCCCGGTGTCACGGTCGAGGTGCGCGGCGGCGAGGTCGGCGAGGTGTGGGTGCGCAGCGCCGCGGCGATGACGGGCTACTGGCGTCGCCCCGACCTCACCGCCGAGGTCGTGCGGGACGGCTTCGTCCGCACCGGCGATCTCGGGCGCATGACCGCCGACGGCTGTCTCCAGCTCGTGGGACGGGTGAAGGACATGGTCATCGTCGACGGCGTGAACCACTACGCCGCGCCGATCGAGGACTGCCTGGCGACCCACCCCACCGTGGCCGATGCGGCCGTGGTCGGGCTGCCGGATCCGGGCACGGGCGAATCGATCCACGCCTTTGTGGTGCTGCGCGGTGACGTCACGGCGGACGAGTTGCGGGCCCTGGTCCACACGAAGGTGGCCCGGGGCCCGCAACTGGCGACCGTGACGGTGCTGCCGGAGCTGCCGCTCACCGCCGCCGGCAAGGTCGACAAGAAGGCGCTGGCCGACTACAGGTTGCGGTCGGCGTAGACCTTCATGGCGTCGCGCACGAGCTCGGCGGTGCCGGCCCCGTGTCGGTCGTAGTTCTGCGTGAACCGGGGGTCGGCCACGTACATCTCACCAAGGCCGATGAAGTACGGCTTGGTCACGGTCGCGGCCGCGCCGATCCACTCGTGCAGGCGCTTGGTGATGGCCTGCACGGCCTCGCTGTCGGCGCCGAGACCGGCCTGGTGGGCCCGGCCGAAGTCGGCGGCGATGTCGAGCTGCCGCTGCTGATGGGCCCGCTTGTCCTCCTCGCTCAGCGACGTCCACCACTGGTCGCCCTTGTCGTAGGCGTCCTTCCCCCAGCGCTCGACCACCTCCTCCTTGTACTGGGTGTGGTCGAACCCGTCGAATACCTCCTCGGCCATCAGCTGCTGGCCCCCTTCCGTCTTCTCCAACGTGGTCCGCACCGAAGCGATCTGGCGGGTGATCCGCTGCCGCTCCTGCTCGAGCAGGTCGAGATGGGTGCGCAGGGCGGCCGCGGTGTCCCGCTGCCCCTCGAGCACCTCGGCGATGGCGGGCAGCCCCAACCCCAGCTCCCGCAGGAGCAGGATCCGCTGCAACCGGACAAGGGCGTCCTGGTCGTAGTAGCGGTAGCCGTTGCTGCCGACGCGACTGGGCTGTAGCAACCCGATCTCGCCGTAGTGGCGCAGGGTCCGGCTGGTGGTGCCGGCCGAGCGGGCGATGTCCTGGATCGACCACTCCACCGCTGCCCTCCTGATCTCGTTCGGTGTGAAAACCACGGTAGAAGTTGACGTAACGTCAGAGTCAATGGGTTTGGGCCTCAGCGCGCGGCACCAAGCCGAGCGCCTGGGCTCGCAACACGCTGGTGAGCCGGTCGCCGGTGCCGAGCTTCCGGTACGAGTTCTCCAGGTGCTTCTGCACGGTCCCGGTCGCGATGCCCAGCCGCCGGGCGATGGCCTCGGCGGTGAGCGACTCGGCGGCCAGCGCGAGCACGGTGAGCTCGCGCGGCGTCAGCAGGACCTGCACGGCGGGCTGCAACCGGCCCGCGATGCGTTCGAACAGCGCCGCGCCGCAGGCACGGAACAGTGAGTTGGCCAGTTCGCCCTCGACCTGGGCGGCCTTGGCCCGGCCGGCCGCGCACAGCGCGCCGGCGGCGACGAGCCGGGCCCGCCCGGCGTCGACGCGGTCACCCATGCGGGTGAACCTCTCGGCGGCGGCGAGGGCGTGCTCGGCCGCCTCCAACGGTGACCCGGTCCGTAGTGCGTGGGCCCGGGCCAGCGCGGCGAAAGCCAGCGGGAGCTGCCGGCCGACGGACTCCGCGACCTTCTGGGCGAGGTCGGCACAGGCCAAGGCCGCGTCGGGACGCTGGCATTCGGCTTCGGCGGCGGCCAACAACTCCAGGTAACTCACCCGGGTGACGGGCTCGAAGCCGGACAGCTCGGCGTCGCCGCCGGCCCGTCGCAGCAGCTCGACGGCACCGGCCGGATCGCCGGCGTACATCTTGGCCTGGGCGAGCATGCCGTGCGCCACCCCGGAGAACCAGTCGCGCACCGGCCCGGCCAGCCGCACGGCCTCGGCGCCGAGCCGGACACCCTCCGCGGGATCACCCAGCCAGGTGACGATCCACGACTGCTGCGCGAGCGCCATGGTGCGGAGCTCGTCGCTGCGGGTGAGCACGGCGGCCTCGGCGGCGTCCTCGAAACACGCGGCGGCTTCGTGCAGCTGGCCGAGCAGCCCGTACGAGGTGCCCTGCCCGATCCGCAGATACGTGACGAGATGGTTCTGGCCGGTGGTCCGCGCGAGGTGCAGGCCGCGGGCGAGGTGGCGCAGGGCGCCGTCGAGCCGCTCGTACAGGAGCTCGTTCCAGCCGAGCAGGACCACGGCCTCCGGGTGCCGGGCGAGATCGTTGTCCAGCAACGAGTCCACCATCGTGGTCGACTCGTCCAGCAGGCCGAGCACCTCGTCGTCGACCATGCCCTTGATGTACGAGTGCTGCACGCTGGCCCCGATGGTCGCGGCCAGCAGCGGGGCGTCGCAGACGCGGCGCGCGGTGGCCAGCGCCTCGCGGGCCCAGTCCCTGGCGTCGGCGAAGTTGCCGCCGACGAGCGTGCCGGCGGCCAGCTCCAGCTTGAGCACCGCGGCGGCGGCGCTGTCCGGATCGGACAGTCCATTCAGCTCACCGAGTACCAACGCATGCGCCTCGGCGTGTCGGCCGAGCAGCCGCTCGATCTGCGCGCAGAAGCCGACGACCTGGGCCCGCGGAACGGCCGGCTCGGCCGGCATGAGCGTCAGCACCTCGTGCAGCGCCTCGCGGCTGCTCTCGAACTCGCCGGTCACGCCGAGGGCCTTGGCCAGCATTCCCAGCAGTATCAGGCGCGTCGGCTCCTGCCCAGGGTCGGCCGGCAGCAGCCGCAGCGCGGTCCGCAGCCAGTGCGC
The DNA here is from genome assembly GCF_028622115.1 of Kutzneria chonburiensis. Lineage (NCBI taxonomy): Bacteria > Bacillati > Actinomycetota > Actinomycetes > Pseudonocardiales > Pseudonocardiaceae > Kutzneria > Kutzneria chonburiensis. The sequence continues at coordinate 4,850,180 of NZ_CP097263.1, read as the reverse complement.
CGCCGTGGACGGAGCAGTGTTCATATACGCGACAGCAGCTTCTACAAGGACGTCGATGGCGGCTTGGTCGCCGTGCACGGCGGATTGCTCGACGTGGTGGGCCTGAATCGTGGCAGGGGCCTTGCTCGCGGCCAGCGCGGCGGCGGTGCGGCCGTGCGCGGCGAACCGCCAGCCGCTGCCGATTCCTTGGTATACCACGCTTCGCAGCAGCGGGTGCCGGTAGCGCACGCCGCCCGAGGTCCCCAGTGGACGAAGCAGGTCGCGCTCGGTCAGGCGATCAAGCGCCGCAAGCGTTTCCGGCAGCGGGAGATCGGCCGCCGCGGCGACCAGCGTCGGCTCGGCGACCTCGCCGACGACCGCGACGGCCCGTGCCACCTGAAGGTCGATGTGGCCGAGCGTGGCCAGTTCGGCGGCCAGCGCACCGTTGCCTTCCGCGTCCGGGTGACGGGTAAGCGCTTCCAGATACAGGGGGTTGCCGCCGGCGGCCTCGTAGCGGGCCCGGTCGAGATCGTCGCCGACGAGCTCCTGTGCCTCGGCGAAGGTGAGCGCGCTCAGCCGGATCTCCTCGACACCGTCGGAAAGTGCGGCCGACAGGCGCGGCGGCGCCTGCCGCGGCCGGTACGCCGCGACGATCACCACGCGGGCCCGCGGCGGGTGCCGGACCAGGTGGTCGAGCAGCTCAAGGGACGCGTCGTCGGCCCAGTGCACGTCGTCGAGCAGCAGCACCAGCCCGGCCGGGGCGGCCAGTTCGACCAGCCGGGTGCGGATTGCACGGTGCAGTTGGTAGCGCTCGACATCGATCGCGCCGTGGATGTCCACGGTGGACAAAGTGTCGCCCGAAAGTACGCCAAAAGGAACGTGGCGCTCGAACTCGCCGGCCCGGCCGGCCACCACCAGCACCCCGGCGTCGGCGGCGAGGTCGGCGAACTCGGCCAGCAGCCGGGTCTTGCCCATGCCGGGCTCTCCGGTGACCCCGACGAAGCGCGCGGTACCGAGGCCGGGGGCGAACAGCTTGCCCCGCAACAGATCCAGTTCGTGCCGACGGCCCACGAACGGCGTCCCGATGACCACGGGAAACACGCTATCGCCGACCGTCCACTCTGGTACCGCTGGAAAGAGTGATCATGAAACGGCCAATTAGTCCACTGTGGCTGACCGGTGGTCTGGCCGAATGTGAGTGTTCTCCCGGTGTCGGTTGTGTCAGGCGGTGTCCGTTGCCGTCAGTGCAACTTGCGTGCGGTCCCGGTGAAAACTCACCCGTACCGGTTGACCTGCCGGCACCAGTGCGGCGTGGCGAACGGGTCAACCCGTTGGGCTGAGTGACCATCGAGGACATGAAGCTCACCGGACTGCTGTCGCGGACACAGGAAGTGCTGCCAGGCGTCACCGGTGTCGCCAGGGTGGACCGACGCACCGACGACCTGCTGCGCAGGATCGGGCCCGGCGACATCGCCGTGCTCGACGCGCTCGACCTCGACCGCCGCACCGCGGAGGCGCTGATCGCCGCCGAGGTGGTCGGCGTGGTCAACTCGTCGCCCTCGATCTCCGGGCGGTTCCCCAACCTCGGCCCCGAAGCGCTGCTGCACGCCGGCATCCCGCTGATCGACGACGTCGGCTCCGGCGTGCTGACCGCGATCAAGGACGGCACCAAGCTGCGTCTGCACGACGGCGTCGTCTTCCACAACGAGCGGGAACTGGCCCGCGGCGTCGAACAGACCCCGGAATCCGTCGCCGACCAGCTGATCGAGGCCAAGGCCGGCATGTCGGCGCAGCTGGAGGCGTTCTCCGCCAACACGATCGAGTTCCTGCGCCGCGAGCGCGGCCTGGTGCTGGACGGCCACGGCGTGCCCGAGCTGTACGTGCCGATGCGCGGCCGGCAGGTGCTCGTGGTCGCCCCGGGCTACGGCCACGTCGAGGACCTGCGCCGGCTGCGCCGCTACATCAAGGAGTTCCGGCCGGTGCTGCTCGGCGTGGACGCCGGCGCGGACACGCTGCTGGACGTCGGACTGAACCCGGACGTGATCGTCGGCGATCCGGACGGCATCAGCACCGAGGCGCTGCGCGCGGCGTCCGAGGTGGTGCTGCCGGCGCAGCCCGACGGGCACGCGCAGGGCCTGGAGCGGATCCAGGACCTCGGCATCGGCGCGGTGACCTTTCCGGCCTCCTGCAACGCCGAGGACCTGGCGCTGCTGCTGGCCGAGGCGCACGGCGCCAGCCTGGTCGTCACCGTCGGCTTCCAGGCCACGCTGCGGGAGTTCCTCGACCGCGGCACCGGCGGGTCCATCCCGTCCACCTTCCTCACCCGTCTGAAGCTGGGCAGCAAGCTGGTCGACTCGCACGCGGTCGCCGAGCTGCACCGGTCGCGGGTGTCCGCGGGCACCGTGCTGCTGCTGGTGCTCGCCGTGGCCGCGGTGGTCGCGGTCGCGCTGCTGGTGTCCGACGTCGGCAGCGTCTACCCGGCGCTGCTGGCCGGCGCGTGGCAGAACTTCGTCAGCTGGCTTGGGGGCCTCTTCCAGTGATCTCGTTGCGCAATCACGTCATCTCCATCGCCGCGGTGTTCCTCGCGCTCGCCGTCGGCGTGGTGCTCGGCTCCACCTCGCTGAGCAACCGGGTGCTCGGCGGGCTGGCCGACGACCGGGCCAACCTCGGCAAACAGGTGTCCGACCTGCAGTCCCGGCAGACCGACCTGTCCGGCCGGCTCACCGACGCCGACCGGTACGCGCTGGCCACCGGTCCGCTGGCGGTGAAGGGCGCGCTGGACGGCAAGTCGGTCGTGCTGATCACCACCGCCGACGCCAAGACCACCGACCGGGACGGCGTCGCCGCCCTGCTCCGTGCGGCCGGCGCGACCGTGACCGGCGAGCTCCAGCTCACCGACGCGTTCACCGACCCGACCAAGTCCGACCAGCTGCGGTCGCTGGTCACCCGGCTGCTGCCGGCCGGCGTGCAGCTGCCGACGGCGTCCGATCCGGGCACCCTGGCCGGCGGCCTGATCGGCCCCCTGCTGCTGCTCGACAAGTCCTCCGGCAAGCCGCAGGCCTCGCCGGACGAGACCGCCGCCGCGCTGACCGGCCTGGCCAGCGGCGGCTACGTCCGGCAAGGCCAGGGCCTGCACGCCGCCCAGCTGGCGCTCGTACTGACCGGCGGTTCCGTCGCCGGCAACTCGGCCGCCGACCGGGCGGCGGTGATCGCCCGCTTCGCGACGCAGGTTCAGCGCTCCGGCGGCGGCACCGTGCTGGCCGGCCGTACCGGCTCGGCCGACAACTTCGGGCCGCTGGCGGTTGTGCGGGCCGACGGCGCGAGCACGTCGGTGCTGTCGACCGTGGACGACGTCGACAACGCCGCCGGTCAGGTCGTCACGGTGCTGGCGCTGCGCGACGCGGCCGCCGGCAAGTCCGGCAACTACGGGACGGCCGGCAACGCGCAGGCACCGGCACCCGCTCAGCAGACTGGATGAGTCGCGGACCGGGTGAGCTGCTACTGTGAAATCCCGTGGACAGGCCGGTCGGCCCAGCCGATCGCCTACGTACGGACCAGTCACCACGGGAGCCACTCTTGTCACAGGCACGTATGACCAAACACGTCTTCGTGACGGGAGGTGTGGCCTCCTCGCTGGGCAAGGGGCTCACCGCCTCCAGCCTCGGCCAGCTGCTCACCGCGCGGGGCCTGCGGGTCACCATGCAGAAGCTGGACCCGTACCTCAACGTCGACCCGGGCACGATGAACCCGTTCCAGCACGGCGAGGTCTTCGTCACCGAGGACGGCGCCGAGACCGACCTGGACATCGGCCACTACGAGCGCTTCCTGGACCGTGACCTGTCCGGGTCGGCCAACGTCACCACCGGCCAGGTGTACTCGGCGGTGATCGCCAAGGAGCGCCGCGGCGAGTACCTGGGCGACACCGTGCAGGTCATCCCGCACATCACCGACGAGATCAAGTCGCGGATCCGGGCGATGGCCGAGCCGGACGAGTCCGGCGCGGCGCCGGACGTGGTGATCACCGAGGTCGGCGGCACCGTCGGCGACATCGAGTCGCTGCCGTTCCTCGAGGCCGCCCGTCAGGTCCGGCACGACGTCGGCCGGGACAACTGCTTCTTCCTGCACGTGTCGCTGGTGCCGTACCTGGCGCCGTCCGGGGAGCTCAAGACCAAGCCCACCCAGCACTCGGTGGCCGCGCTGCGCAACATCGGCATCCAGCCCGACGCCATCGTGTGCCGGGCCGACCGGGAGATCCCGGACGGCCTCAAGCGCAAGATCGCGCTGATGTGCGACGTGGACACCGACGCCGTGGTGGCCGCGCCGGACGCGCCGTCGATCTACGACATTCCCAAGGTGCTGCACGCCGAGGGCCTCGACGCGTACGTGGTGCGGCGGCTCGGCCTGCCGTTCCGCGACGTGTCGTGGACCGTGTGGGGCGACCTGCTCGACCGGGTGCACAACCCCGGTGACACCGCGCGGATCGCGTTGGTCGGCAAGTACGTCGACCTGCCCGACGCCTACCTGTCGGTGACCGAGGCGTTGCGCGCAGGCGGTTTCGCCCACCGGGCCAAGGTCGAGATCCGCTGGGTCCCGTCCGACGAGTGCCAGACCGAGGCCGGCGCGGCCCACGCACTGTCCGGTGTGGACGGTGTGCTGGTGCCCGGCGGCTTCGGCGTGCGCGGCATCGAGGGCAAGATCGGCGCCATCCGGTACGCCCGTACCCGCGGCATTCCCACGCTGGGCCTGTGCCTGGGCTTGCAGTGCATGGTCATCGACGCCGCGCGGGGGCTGGCCGGCATCGCCGACGCCAACTCCGACGAGTTCGGCGAGCCGACCAAGAACCCGGTGATCTCCACCATGGCCGACCAGACCGACGTCGTCGCCGGCGAGCGGGACATGGGCGGCACCATGCGGCTGGGGGCGTACCCGGCCAAGCTGCTGGCCGGTTCGCAGGCGGCCAAGGCGTACGGGACGACCGAGGTGTCCGAGCGGCACCGGCACCGTTACGAGGTCAACAACGCCTACCGGGACCGGTTGAGCAAGGCCGGTCTGGTGTTCTCCGGCACGTCGCCGGACGGGCGGCTGGTCGAGTTCGTCGAGCTGCCGGCCAAGGTGCACCCGTTCTTCGTCGGCACCCAGGCCCATCCCGAGCTCAAGTCCCGGCCGACCCGGCCGCATCCGCTGTTCGCCGCGTTCATCCGGGCGGCCCTGGACTACGTCGCCGCCGAGCGGCTGCCCGTCGAGCTGGCCGAGGTGAACGCGTGAGCGAGCTTGCGAGCGAACCATCCAGCACTGCCAGCTCGCCGGAACAGACGCATGTCTTCGATGTCGCTGCTACCAAGGACATCTATCAGGGTCGGGTCATCGCCCTGCGGGCCGATTCCGTGGTGATGCCCGGTGGTGGGGTGGCGACCCGTGAGGTCGTCGAGCACCTCGGCGCCGTCGCCGTCCTTGCTCTGGACGACGACGGTCAGGTGACCTTGATCCATCAGTACCGGCATCCGCTGGGGCGTCGGATCTGGGAGCTGCCGGCGGGTCTGCTCGACGTCGTCGGCGAGGAGCCCGTGCTCGCCGCCCAGCGTGAGCTGGCCGAGGAGACCGGTCTCGCCGCCGCGTCGTGGGTGACGCTGGTGGATGTCGCCGCTTCTCCCGGCTTCACCGACGAGGTCGTGCGGGTCTTCCTGGCTCGTGAGCTTTCGTCGGTCGGCCGCGAGATTCCCGACGGCGACGAGGAAACCGACCTCGTGGCCCGGAAGTTCCCGCTGTCGGAGGCCGTCCGGATGGCCCTGGCCGGCGAGATCGTCAACGGCGCGTCGGTCGGCGGCATCCTCGCCGCCCACGCCGTCCTGTCCGGCGCGGCGGAAGCCCGCCCGGCCGAGACCCCGTGGACCGACCGCCCCACCCGCTTCGCCGCCCGCTGATCCCCACCCCCGCGAGTCCCGCCTAGCGTCACAACGAATGTGTGAAACGGATTCAGCAGTTCGGTGTGACTGTGGGCGGGACTCGCGGGGGCTCAGCGGTAGGGGGTCCACTGGGTGGTGGTGTCGCCGGTGCGGATGGAGTGCAGGCGGCGGCGCAACTCGGTGCGGGACTGGACATCGCGCGCGATGGGCATGCCGACGGCGGCCAGCTTCAGCTCGCGAAGTTCGCGCAGCACGGGGAATCCGGGCCAGCGGATGACGTCGAAACCGTAGGCGTCGGCCAACTGGCGGTGCTGATCGGTGCGGTGCCGGAAACGCAGCTGCCGCACGGCGACGGGCACGAGATCCCACTCACGGGGTCCGACGCACGCGGTGTCGAGGTCGCACCAGATGGCGCCGCCGGGAGTGGCGATCAGATTGTCAACCTGGGCGTCGCCGTGGATGACGCTCTCGGGCAGCTGATAGCGAACGGTCGACAACGCCTCCTCGATGGCGTCGCATCGACGGGCCAACAGGTCCAGGTCGGCGTCGGGCCAACCCCGCAGGCGTGCGTCGTGGATCCGGATCCGCAGATCGGTGACGGGATCCCACTGCGGCAGTGCGGCCCCGGCTGACGGCACGCGGTGCAGCCGCCGCAACAGCCGGGCCAGCTCGACAATGGTCGGCGTGCGACCGGTATCGGCGGCGCGCAGCCAAAAAGTCACGACGTGTCCCTCGACGTGCACGATCTGTGGCACGCCCCGCGCGGGCTGCACGACGGGAACACGGTGCCGGTCCAGCAGCCGAGCGGCCTCCACGGCGGCGAAGGCGCGGCGGCGAAGGCCGGGCGTGAGCGCTATCCGCACGATGATCGGATGGCGATCCAGCCGGTACACGGCGTTGTTGACACAGCGCAGAACCCGCGCGCCGGTGTCGTCGAGACCGACGTCCGCGCACGCACGAGCCAGCACCGCTCTGATGCCAGTTGGCTCGCCGGTGAGCATCGTGTCCCCTTCCGCCGAACAGGGTTACCCAGCGCGCGGGGACTCGACGCGCTTCGACGATACCTACGCTCACACGGGCTTTGTAGTGGCCGCTGTTACGGTGGCGTCGACCGAGGACGAAATGCCCTCCCAGCCTGGCGCACCACGTGGTACCGCTGCACGCGGGGGGCCCGAAGGCCGGGGACGGTGGCGTGTGGAGGACGGCCGGGCGCGTGAGGTCACTGCGTCCATCAACAAGATGGCGCAGGACGAGGGGGTGCCGGTCGCCGTTCGTCATGTGTGCCGGGCCTGCGCCGAACGGATGCGCGCGGTCGGTGTCGTCCAGTACGTGGTGTCGGATCTCGGGCAGGGCGAGCCGGTGTACGCCACGGATCTGGCGGCCGAGCAGATCGCCGAACTCCAGGTGACGCTGGGCGAGGGGCCGGCGGTCGACACGCTGGCCGAGGAACGCCCCATGGTGACCACGGATCTGACCGCGCCGTCGCGCTGGCCGGTGTTCGCGCAGGCGGCCGTCGGCGCCGGCGTGCGAGCAGTGTTCGCTTTCCCGCTGCAGATGGGCTCGATCGCGGTGGGCGTGCTCGAGATCTACCGCTCCGTGCCCGGCGACCTGACGACCGTCGAGTACCGCGACGCGCTGCTGTACTCCGACGCGGCCATGGCGCTGCTGCTGGAGCACGTCGACGACGAGCCGAGCCGGCAGGAGGAGGACCTGTTCGCCGGTGGCTTCGGCAACCGCTGGGACGTGGTGCACCAGGCCACCGGCGTGATCTCCGTGCAGCTCAGCAGCGGCCTGAGCGAGGCGTTCCTTCGCTTGCGAGGCCACGCCTTTCTCACCGGGCGGGGCCTCGCCGACGTCGCCGAGGACGTGATCGAAGGGCGGCTGCGCTTCGACCGCGACGACGCTTAGACCCGGTCCCTAGATTCGGTCGAGGTGCACTACCGGGATGCGGCGGTTGGCCGTCTTCTCGTACTCGCCGAAGCCCGGCATCTGCGCCACGGCGTCGGCGTAGAGCCGGTCCCGCTCGCCGTCGTCGGTGACCGGGTTGGCCTTGGCGCGGTAGGTCTCCGCGCCGACCTCCACCGTCAGCTCCGGGTGCGCCGCCAGGTTGTGGTACCAGGCCGGGTGCTTCGTCGAGCCGCCGGCCGACGCGATCACGTAGATGCGGTCGCCATCGTTGAAGTAGACGACCGGGTTGGTCCGCTCGGCGCCGCTCTTGGCGCCGACCGTGGTCATGAGCACCATGTTGGCGCCGGCGAAGTTGCCGCCGACCTTGCCGTTGTTGGCCCGGAACTCCTCGATGACCTGCGTGTTGAAGTCGCTCATGTGCGGTGGAACGACCGTGGTGGCCAGATCCATCCCCGGCCGGCGGGATTTCCCGCGATCGTGGATGCACCCCATCGGCGGGGTCGGCGTATGGCCCGTTCGGTGTACCTTGCGTCACATCCTTGCTGCGGTGGGTCACCTGGGGGTGGGTGCATGGCCGTGTTCGCCAGCCGCGAGTACCGCGCGCTGTTGTCCGCGTACACGGTCTCCATGGCCGGTGACCAGTTCGCGCGGGTGGCGCTGTCGGTGCTGATCTTCGAGCGGACCCGGTCGCCGGCCCTGACGGCGCTGACCTACGCGCTGACCTTCCTGCCCGACCTGGTCGGCGGGCCGCTGCTGGCGGGGATCGCGGACCGGTGCCCGCGGCCGACCGTGATGATCACGGCGGACGGGCTGCGGGCGGTGCTGGTGGCGGTCATGGCGATACCGGGCACGTCGTTCCCGGTGATCGCGGTGCTGCTGGTGGTCGTGCAGCTGGCCGGGGCGCCGGCCAACGCGGCTCGCGGGGCGCTACTGCCGCAGATCCTCGGCGACGACGACTATCCGGCGGGGCAGGCCGGGCTGTCCTCGGCGGGGCAGGCGGCCCAGGTCGCGGGCTTCGCGGGCGGCGGGGCACTCGTGGTGGCGATTGGCACGAGCGGCGTTCTGGTGGCGGATGCCGCGACGTTTGGCGCATCCATGGCGCTCGTGCTGCTCGGAATCCGCCCCCGCGAGGCGTCGGCCAAGACCACCGAGATCGTCAAGCGCGGCTGGGGGAGTGACCTGGTCGCGGGCGCACGGCTGGTGGCGAGGACGCCCCGGCTCCGCGCGCTGATCGCGTTCGCCTGCATCTCCGGGATCTACATCGCGGGGGAGGCGCTGGCCGCCCCGTACGCGGCCGAGCTGGGCGGCGGCCCGACGCTGGTCGGCCTGCTGTTCGCCGGCTTCGCCGCAGGCGCGGTCGCCGGCATGCTCGTGCTGACCCGGCTGTCGGGGCCGACGCAGCTACGGGCGCTGCCGCTGCTGGCGATCGGCTCGTGCCTGCCGCTGGTCGTGTGCCTGATTGACCCGCCGGCGCCGATCGTGGTGCTGCTGTTCGTGTTCAGCGGCGTCGCCAGCGGCTACCAGGTCACGGCGAGCACGACGTTCATGCGGAGCGTGCCCGACGACCGCCGTGGGCAGGCGTTCGGGCTGGCCGTGACGGCGTTGAAGGTGTCCCAGGGCATCGGGGTGGGGCTGGCCGGTGTCGTCGCCGAGGCGCTGTCCGCGCACGGCACGGTTGCGCTGGCCGGCGTGGTCGGAGTGGCGGCGGCCGTCGGCGTCAGCCTGCTCTGGCGAGGGGCCGGTGGCGCGTCGGCCGTGCCCTCGACACGGCCGACGCCCGCCCCCGGTTAAGCCGTCAGCGCCATTCGCTGGGACGGCCGACGCGGCGCCACTCGGAGGGACGGCCGGTGCGGGGGATTCGCTGCGCTTGATCATGATGTGCCTCCGTGTGGGGGTGGAACGTGATTTTCGTTTCCCCCGAGCGGAGCACGACACTGTGTCGATCCCTGATTACAGTGACTGTTTTCCGGGACGGGGGTGCCGCGTCGTGAATCGGGTCGACCCACGCCGCTGGCGTCTATGGTCCCTCCCACGTGGACTACTCGCGTACGTCCTCATGGTGGAGTTGGCGACCGTACTCATGCTGGTCGCGACGGCAACACTGACCCCGATTACGTCCTCGTCCTGGCTCTGGTTCGGTCTGCTGCTCGGCGCTTCCGTGATTCATCTCGAGGCCGCCCAGGGAATCGAACGTATTCGCGAAGTCTCCGCTGAGGGCAGCCCTTACACGCATATGCAGAGCGTCTGGTATTTCGCCGGCGTGCTGTTGTTGCCGCTGCCGCTGCTGGCGTTGTTGATCGTTTTGTCGTTCACCCATGAGTGGTTCCGGGTGTTCCGCGGGCAGGCGATCGCGTACCGGAAGGTCTTCTCCGCCGCCACCGTGGTGCTGGCTGTCGGGGCCGGCCAGCTGGCGTTCGCCGCGTTCTTCCCGTCCGACGGGCCGCCGTACGCCGCCCAGCTCGACGGTCCGCTCGGCGCAGTCGCCGTGATCGTCGCCGGGCTGGCGTACCGGCTGGTCAACTACGCCCTGGTGGTCGGCGCCATCGTCGCCTCCAATCCCGAGCAGCCGGCCCGCAAGGCCCTCGGGCACGCCTCCGACCAGCTGATCATCGCCGCCAGTGTCGGGCTCGGCTATGCCGTCGGCGTGTTCACCGTGGACCGGCCGTGGTCGATGCCGATCCTGCTCGTCACCGTGCTCGCGCTGCACATGGGTCTGCTGCTGCCGCAGTTCCGGATCGCCGCGCACACCGACTCCAAGACCGGGCTCGTGGACGCCGCGTGGTGGTCCGACCGGGCCGCCGACCAGCTCGACCGGGCCCGGCGGCTCGCTCGGACCGTCGGGGTGCTGATGATCGACCTCGACCACTTCAAAGAGGTCAACGACTGCTACGGGCACCTCGCCGGCGACCAGGTGCTGACTGCCGTCGCCGAGACCGTGCGGCACTCCGTGCGGTCCCTCGACCTCGTCGGGCGGTGGGGCGGCGAGGAATTCGCCGTGCTCGTGCCCGCCGTCGGCGTCGACGAGCTCACCGCCGCCGCCGAACGCGTCCGCGCCGCCGTGCAGGCCCTCACCGTCGACATCCACGACCTCGAGGGCCAGGACGTCACCGTGAACGACTTGACGGTGTCGATCGGCGCCGGCGTCTATCCGGCTTCCGGGGCTGAGCTCAGCGACCTGCTGCTGGCCGTCGACGGCGCGCTGTTCCAGGCCAAGCGCCAGGGCCGCAACCGCACGGTGATGGCCAGCCGCATCGTGACGGCGGCCGCTCGGGAGCGCAGCGCCTAGAAGCTGACGACCTTGTTGCGGCCGGTGTTCTTGGCGCTGTACAAGGCGGTGTCGGCGGCGTGCAGGAGGCGGTCGACGACGGTGCCGGCGTTGGGGTACATGGCGACGCCGATGGAGACGGAGAGGTCGCGGATGACGCGGCCGTCGTCGGCGAAGTCGACGGGGACGACGAGCTCGCTGACGGCGTGGCGGATGCGCTCGGCGACGGTCACCACGTGCTCCTCGCCGACGCCGGGCAGCAGCACGACGAACTCCTCGCCGCCGAAGCGGCCGACGGAGTCGTAGGAACGGACCTGGGCGGTGATGGTGTCGGCGACGGCCTTCAACGCCAGGTCGCCGGCCAGGTGCCCGTAGGTGTCGTTGACCTGCTTGAAGTGGTCGAGGTCGACCATCAGCACGCCGGTGGTCTCGTTGCTGCGGCCGGCCCGGGCGAGCTCGCTGGTGGCGAGGTTGTGCCAACCGAGGGTGTTGAACAGGCCGGTCTTCTCGTCCTTGGTGGCGGCCACTTCCAGCTGCTTGACCAGCACGCCGCGGTGCAACACCAGCAGCGGCGGCACGACCATCACGACCAGCACGGGCTGCGTGGTGATGGCCAGCGCGGTCAGCGTGCCCAGGCATAGCGTGGCCAGCTCGACGAGGTTGTCGGCCCAGCCGCCGAACAGCTCGCGGATGGAGCGGTACGTCATGTTCAGCGCGCCCAGGATCAGCAGCGCGTTGGCCACGAAGTACGCCGCCACGGTGCCGGCGATCGCCCCCACGCCGAGCCAGCCGTCCAGTAAGGCGCCCTCGATGCCGTGCACGCCGAACAGTTCCAGCACCAGGCGGGCCACGTAGCAGGTCAGCACCACCACGGACCCGTTGATCACGCTGCGGAACGCCGGCACCCGCTGGAGCCGGTACCAGCTGCGCAGCGCCAGGTGGGCGTACAGGATCGCGACCAGCGCGGCCACCAGTGCCGGCGGCAGCAGCAGCACACCGGCGAACGTCCACACCGAGGTCATGTTGATGTGCGGCGTGCCGTTCACCCGGCGACGGACCCGCTCCACCTGCCGGCCCAGCTCCGCCTGCGTGACACCGAGCACCGCCAGGGCCAGCATCACCAGCACGTCTTTGCCACTCGGATGAACCCACCCGGCGGCCAGCGCCGTACTCCCGATCGCGACGGCCTCGGTCACCAGACAGAAGACGATCAGCCGCGGCCGCTGCCGCCACAGGGTCCAGCGACGGGGAGTGACCAGGAGGTCACGGACGTGCAGCGAGGCACCGGCTACCGGCCTCGTGTCGTCCATAATCGTGCTCCGGCACTCCCTGCGGCGACTGACGCTGACCCGGTCAGCCAATCACACCGAGCGAGCCAGGTCAGCCACCGTGACCTGGATGGATCAGCGAGGGGAGGTGCGGCCGCCATGAGCAACCGTGACAGCTGAGCACTCCCCGACCCGGTGGCCGTCGATAAGTGTCGATCTCACCCGTGTTGTCGGCGGCCACCTGCGGTTCGTTAGCCGGGCCGGGGCTTGATCGCGGGGCTAGGCTACGGCGTGAGCCGGCCCGGAATGAGGTGAACTCCCGCTGAGCGCGCCGCACGTCACCGAGCTGCCCGTGGCACTCCGCGATGCCACCGCGGGCTACCTGGACCACCTGGCCGTCGAGCGGGGGACGGCGCGCAACACGCTCGACTCCTACGCCCGCGATCTACGTCGGTACGGCGAACACCTGGCGTCGAAGGGCGTGACCTCACTGGCCGAGGTGGCGGAGCTGCACGTGACGGAGTTCCTGGCGGCGCTGCGCGAAGGGGACCCGGACCACCCGCCGCTGGCGGCCTCGTCGGCGGCGAGGGCGGTGGTGGCGGTGCGCGGCCTGCACAAGTTCGCGTTCCGCGAGGGCATCGCGCAGCAAGATCCGGCCCGGGAGGTGCATCCGCCGGTGCCGCCGCGAAGGCTGCCGAAAGCGTTGCCGGTGCACGAAGTGCTGCGCCTGCTGGACACGGCCACCGGCGAAGATCCCCGATCGCTGCGCAACCGGGCGCTGCTGGAACTGCTGTACTCCACGGGGGCACGCATCTCCGAGGCCGTGGGCCTGGATCTGGACGACATCGACCGCGCCGAGCGCACGGTCCTGCTGGACGGCAAGGGCGGCAAGCAGCGCCTGGTCCCGATCGGGCGACCGGCACTGGCGGCGGTCGACGCGTACCTGGTCCGCGCCCGCCCGGATCTGGCTCGCCACGGTCGAGGTACGCCAGCGGTGTTCCTGAACTCCCGCGGTGGCCGCCTGTCGCGGCAGAGCGCGTGGCAGGCGCTGAAGAACGCGGCCGATCGGGCGTCCATCGACGTGGAGGTCTCGCCCCACACCCTGCGCCACTCCTTCGCCACCCACCTGCTGGAAGGCGGGGCTGACGTACGGGTGGTGCAGGAGCTGCTCGGCCACGCCTCGGTGACCACGACCCAGGTGTACACATTGGTCACGGTGACCACGTTGCGCGAGGTCTACGCCACCGCTCACCCCAGGGCCCTGGCCTGACTTAGGCCGTTCAGATCAATCGCCGCAGCTCAAACGCGCGCGACACGCCACGGCGAGGCGCGTTGCCGAGGTACCCGTAGCGCCTTACGCTGCGGCTCAGGGAGAGTCAGGCCACGAGGAGACTGGAGCCATGTCGACACCGCAGCCTTCCGGGGAAACCGGGGAGCGGCTCGTGCGTGGTCCCTCCGTCGAACTCAGCCTGGCGCCGCACGCCCGTCCCGAGAACGACGAGCCCGACGTCGCCCGCGACGGCCAGATCGGCCCGACCGGCCGCCCGGTGCGCCACGTCCCGGAACCGGCGCTGATCGCCAGCCACGGCCCGGCCACGATTCTGGCCGTGTGCAACCAGAAGGGCGGCGTCGGCAAGACCACCTCGACCATCAACCTCGGCGCGGCGCTGACCGAGTACGGCCGCCGCGTGCTGCTGGTGGACTTCGACCCACAGGGCGCCCTGTCGGTGGGGCTGGGCATCCAGCCGCACCAACTGGACCGCACCATCTACAACGTGCTGATGGAGCGCACGGTCGGCATCGAGGACGTCGTGATGCAGACCTGCGTCCCCGAGATGGACCTGCTGCCCAGCAACATCGACCTGTCCGCTGCCGAGGTGCAGCTGGTGTCGGAGGTCGGCCGCGAGCACACCCTGGTGCGCACGCTGCGACCCGTGATGGACCACTACGACTACGTGCTCGTGGACTGCCAGCCCTCGCTGGGGCTGCTCACGGTCAACGCGCTGGCCGCGGCCGACGGCGTGTTAATCCCACTGGAGTGCGAGTTCTTCAGCCTGCGCGGGGTCGCGCTGCTGATCGACACCATCGAGAAGGTCAAGGAACGGTTGAACCCCAAGCTTGAGATCACGGGCATCCTCGCCACCATGTACGACCCGCGGACGCTGCACTCGCGGGAGGTGATGGCGCGCGTCGTCGAGGCCTTCGGCGAGACCGTCTTCGACACCGTGATCAACCGGACGGTGCGCTTCCCGGAGACCACGGTCGCCGGCGAGCCGATCACCACGTGGGCGCCGCGCTCCTCCGGCGCCAAGGCCTACCGCGCGCTGGCCCGCGAGGTGATCGCCAGGTGACTCGTCGCGTCCAGCTTCCGGGTGCGGCCGAGTTGTTCCGGTCCACCAGCGTGCCCAGAGAACTACCTGTGGTCGAGGAGCCCGTATCCTCGGCGGGAACCGGTCGCCGCAAGCACGAGGCGAAGATCACGGTCTACCTGTCCGACGAGGAGCTGCTGGCGTTGGAACACGCTCGGCTGGCGCTGCGCGCCGCGCACGGCATCGCCGTGGACCGCGGCCGGGTGGTGCGCGCCGCCATCGCCGCGCTGCTGGCCGACTTCAGCCGTCACGGCGCCGACTCGCAGCTGGTCAAGGGCATCATCGGGGATGACTGATGTGGACCCCGGGTCCCCACCGGCCAACGGGAAGTTCACCGTCCGGCTGACCAACTTCGAGGGCCCGTTCGACCTGCTGCTGCAGCTGATCTCGCAGCACCAGATGGACGTCACCGAGGTGGCGCTGAGCCGGGTCACCGACGACTTCATCGCCCACCTCAAGACCATGGGCGAGCAGTGGGACCTGGACGAGACCACCGAGTTCCTGGTGATCGCCGCGACCCTGCTCGACCTGAAGGCGGCCCGGCTGCTGCCGGCCGGCGACGTCGAGGACGAGGACGACCTGGCCCTGCTGGAGGCCCGCGACCTGCTGTTCGCGCGGCTGTTGCAGTACCGGGCGTACAAGCAGGTCGCGGCGCTGTTCGGCGAGCTGGAGGCGGGCGCGCTGCGTCGGTACCCGCGGTCGGTGTCGCTGGAGGAGCGCTACACCGCGCTGCTGCCCGAGGTCATGATCGGCATGAGCCCGCAGCGGTTCGCCGAGCTCGCGGCCACGGTGTTCCGGCCGAAGCCGCCGCCGACGGTGTCACTGGCCCACCTGCACATGGGGGCCGTCTCGGTCCGTGCGCACGCGGCCGTGCTGCGGGTGCGGCTGGCCGAGGCCGGCGTCGCCACGTTCGGCGAGCTCGTGGCCGACTGCGACAACACGATCGAGGTGGTGGCGCGGTTCCTCGCGCTGCTGGAGCTGTACCGCGAGACCGTCGTGCTGTTCGAGCAGGACGAGGCGCTTGGGGAGCTGACGCTGCGCTGGGCCGGCGGCAGCCTTGAGGAGGCACGGGCGGCGGCCGAGGTGGATCGGGCGTTCGCCGACGAGGAGGAGTACGGGTGACCGAACCCGAGGACGACAGCGGCGAGCAGCAGTTCGAGGGACCGGCGGGCGGTGGCGCGGCCAGGCCCGCGCCGGCCGAGGTCGAGCCGGTGGAGGCCGAGGAGCCGAGCGAGGCCGCGGAGTCGAGCGAGACCGCGGAGCCGAGCGAGACCGCCGCGCCCGAGCCCGAGGCCGAGCCGTCCGAGGACGGCGCGTCCGAGGACGGCGAGGTCGTGGACGTCGCGGCGGTGATGGGTTCGATCCTGGACGAGGCCGCCGCCTACCAGGCCGAGACCCCCGAGGACGAAGCCGGCGACGAGGTGCTGGTCGGCTCCGGCCTGCCCGATCTCTCCGACGACGCCACGCTGTACGCCGCCCTGGAGTCGCTGCTGCTGGTCGTGGACTCGCCGGCCGAGGACGAGCTGCTGGCGTCCACGCTGGAGCAGCCGGTGAAGCGGATCCGGCAGGCGATGGAGGCGCTGTCGGCCCGGTACACCGAGTCGGGCAGCGGCATCGACCTGCGCCGGGTCGGCGACGGCTGGCGGATGCACACCCGCGACACCTACGCCCCGTACGTGGAGAAGCTGCTGCTCGACGGCCAGCGGGCCAAGCTGACCAGGGCCGCGCTGGAGACGCTGGCGGTGATCGCCTACCGGCAGCCGGTCACCCGGTCGAGGGTCGCGGCGGTGCGCGGCGTGAACGTCGACGGGGTGATTCGGACCCTGGTGACGCGGGGCCTGATCGAGGAGACGGGCAACGACC
The DNA here is from genome assembly GCF_028622115.1 of Kutzneria chonburiensis. Lineage (NCBI taxonomy): Bacteria > Bacillati > Actinomycetota > Actinomycetes > Pseudonocardiales > Pseudonocardiaceae > Kutzneria > Kutzneria chonburiensis. The sequence continues at coordinate 4,833,625 of NZ_CP097263.1, read as the reverse complement.
CGGACACGGGTGGCATCCTGTACCGGACCACCGAACTTTTCCTGGAGCGGTTGGGGCTGTCCTCGCTGAAGGACCTGCCGCCGATCGCTCCGCTGCTGCCCGAAGTGGATGCGATCGACGATGTCGGCTAAGAACTCTGATGACGGTGTGCGCCTGCAGAAGGTGCTCTCCCAGGCGGGCGTGGCCTCGCGGCGCGCGGCCGAGGAGCTGATCGCCGAGGGCCGCGTCAGCGTGGACGGCAAGGTCGTGCGCGAGATGGGCCGCCGCGTCGACCCGGACAACGCGGTCATCCACGTGGACGGCAGCCGGGTCATCGTCCGCGAGGACGTGCTGCACTTCGCCCTGAACAAGCCCAAGGGCGTGCACTCGACCATGTCCGACGAGATGGGGCGGCCCTGCGTCGGCGACTACGTGCGTGAACGGGCCGAGTCGGGAGGCGCCCGGCTGTTCCACGTCGGGCGGCTGGACGTGGACACCGAGGGCCTGCTGCTGCTGACCAACGACGGCGAGCTGGCCCATCGGCTGATGCACCCGTCGTACCGGGTGCTGAAGACCTACCTGGCCGAGGTGCCGGGTCCGGTGGCCAAGGACGTGGGCAAGCGGCTGAAGTCCGGCATCGTGCTGGAGGACGGGCCGATCAAGGTGGACGCCTTCCGGCTGGTCGACTCCATGCCCGGCAAGGCGATGGTCGAGGTCGTGCTGCACGAGGGCCGCAAGCACATCGTGCGGCGCCTGCTGGACGAGGTCGGCTACCCGGTGCAGCGGCTGGTGCGCACCGAGATCGCCGGCGTGCAGCTGGGCAACCAGCGGCCCGGTTCGCTGCGCCGTCTCACCCGGGCCGAGGTCGGCCAGCTCTACTCGGCCGTGGGTATGTAACCACTACCGCTTCAGCGACAACTGAAAATGAGCGTCCGGGAGCGGTGTCGTCGCCGGGCTAATGATCTTGTCCCACAGGGGTCTTTCCTTCACGGAAAGACCCCTGTTTTCATGGTCGAGATGGTAGAATCGAACACGTGAGCGAACCTTCGAACCCGGCTCCCAAGCCGTGGCCGGTGCCGCGGTAACTTCCTTCCCCTAGCTGATGACTTTCGCCGCGTCGGGGTGCAGTGTGCCGCGAAAGTCATCAGCTAGGCTTAATACTTGTGGACGACAACGAGCTGGCCGTCGAGGTTCGGGAGGCCGTGTCCCGGCTGGCCCGCCGGCTGCGCCAGGAGCGGCCGCCGCACGAGCTGGGACTGACCTCGCTGTCCGTGCTGTCGCGGCTCTACCGGCTCGGCCCGGCCGGCCCGTCGGCGCTGGCCGCCGCCGAGAACGTGCAACCCCAGTCCATGACCCGGGCGCTGGCCACCCTGGTTGAACGCGGCCTGGTCGCCCGTGAACCACACCCCACCGACCGTCGGCAGACGGTCATCAGCATCACCGAGGCCGGGCGGGCCGTGCTGGACGAGGACCGCTCGCGTCGGGACGCGTGGCTGGCCGAGGTGATCGCCCAGCGGCTCACGCCGGCGGAGCGGGAATTCCTGCGGGCCTCGGCGAAACTGCTCGAGGTGCTGGCGCGATGACCGTGCTCTCGCGCTCCACCGGGCTGCGGCTGGTGCTGCCCGTGGTGCTCGGGACGCTGCTCAACGCCGTGAACTCGTCGATGATCGCGGTGGCGCTGGTCGACATCCAGCGTGAGTTCCACGCCGGGGCCGAGGTCGTGTGGCTGGTGTCCGGGCTGTATCTGGCCACCGCCGTCGCTCAGCCGACCATGGGCCGCTTGGCTGATCGGTTCGGCGCGCGACGGGTGTTCTGCTGGGGCCTGGTGATCGTCATGGCCGCCGCGATCGGCGCGCCGTTCGCGCCCGGTCTCGGTTGGCTCGTCGCCGCCCGCGTCCTGCTCGGCATCGGCACCTCCGCGGCGTATCCGTCGGGGATCTCCTTGATACGCCGGGGAATCGGCGGCGAGGCCACCGGAGCCCTCGGCGCCATCTCCGCCGCCGGCCAGGTCGCCGTCGCGCTCGGGCCGCCGTTGGGCGGCCTGCTGGTGCTGCTCGCCGGCTGGCGGTCGATCTTCTGGGTCAACCTCCCGATCGCCGCCCTGTCCATGATCCTCGTCCTCCTCTGGATACCGCGCGACCGGCCCCGTCAGTCCACTTCGGTCGGCCTTGACCCGTTGGGAATCCTGCTTTTCGCCGCTGCGATGGTCGGGCTGTTGGTGTTTCTCCTTGAGTTCCAATGGCTTTTCCTGGCCACCTTTGTCGTCCTCGCCGCCGTCCTCCTGTGGTGGGAACTCCGCGTTTCCCGCCCGTTCATCGACGTCCGCATGCTCTGGGCCAACCGTGCCCTCAGCCGCACCTACACCCGCGTCGCCGTCACCTACGTCGTCTTCTACACGATCTTCTACGGCGTTCCCCAGTGGCTCGAACAGGGCCGCCTGCTCTCCAGCGCCGAGGCCGGCTTCGTCGTGCTTCCCATCGCCGGCATGGGCATTGTCGCCACCGTCGTCGCCACCCGCCACCCCCGCCTACCCCTCCTCGTCATCGGCTCCTTCGGCCTCCTCGTCGGCTCCCTCGCCCTGCTCCTCATCGGCGCCTCCACCCCCGTCGTCCTCCTCGTCCTCGTCTCCGCCATCCTCGGCATTCCCAACGGTTTCAACAGCCTCGGCAACCAGACCGCCATGTACGCCGCCGCCCCCGCCGAGCAGGTCGGCACCGCTTCGGGCCTGTACCGGACGTCGCAGTACATCGGGGCCAACCTCGCGGCGGCGTTGGTCGGGTTGGGCCTCGGGGACCACGCCACCGACTCCGGCCTGCACGTGCTGGCCGTGGTGATCTCCGTGATCAGCGCGGGGTTGTTGGCGACGGCGGTGTTTCGGCCTACTGCGCGGCTTCGAAGGATGAGACCGCGGCAGGGATAGACATGCGGGTGCCCTGCTCGAACATCTCGGCGAAGGAAGGGCCCAAGGCGGCGCCGGTGATGCGGTCATCGATCGCGGCCGGTATGTCCTCACACAGCTGGCGCAAGGAGCCCACGAAGTCGCCGGAGGGCTGCTTTGCCGGCGTCTACGGCGGCGGCCAGGCCGCCGCGTTCCGCCGCGCGGATCGCACGTTGAAGCTGGTGCGGAAGCCGCCGGTACTCGGCCATGGCGACCGCGTTCAGCAGCGCTTCGCTGGCACGGTCGCGGTCGCCGCTGGCGGCCAGCACCTCGCCCGCCGTCACCCGCTCGATCACCTGCCACTGCGGCGCGGCCGGCTCACCAACACGATCCCCGTCGAGCACACGGAGCGCTTCCCGTGGCTGGCCAAGCGCCAGCAGTCCGCGGGCGTGCACCTCGCGGACGGTGAACGGGTTCAACAGGATGCCGTGCTCGGTGCCGGCGTCCAGCAGCCTCCGACACTCCTCGATGGCGGCGGAGAACTCGTCGCCACGGCCAGCTTCCCCAGCGGCACGCGCCAGCAGGGTCAGCGCTGAGCCGCGCCCGGTCGGGTCGGCCGACACGGCAACAGCCTGTTCGAGCCGAGCAACCGCCGCCCGCGACCGGTTCGCCTTCCGCAGCTCGTTGCCGTGCATCCGCAGCGTGTGCGCGAGAAACGCGCCGTCCTCGACGTGCCGGGCGACCATGAGCGCCTTGCCGGTCCACACGGCCGCGCCGTTGAGCCGCTCCTCCGGCAGCACGGTGCCCAGCGACACCCCGAGCGCGAGCCGGGCCGAGGCGAGCAACAGCACCGTGTCCGGCTCCAAGCGGCCCTCGGCGGCGCGGGCCTCCAACCGGGCGGCGAGCGGCCACAGCTCGTTGACCGCCTCCACGGCGCGGCCGGACTGGCGGGCGATCTCGGCGAGCCGGATGACGCTGTCGCCGAACTGCACCATCGCCGTGAAGTCGCCGTCGTTGGGGTCGGTGACGCCGAGCAGGTGGTAGGGCAGGCCGAGCCGGCGGGCGATGTGCCGGCGGCCGGCGACGTCACCGGGTTCGCGTTTCCGCTTCTCGATCATCGCGATGTACGACGGGTCGTAGCCGAGGATCTGGGCGACGGCGGCCTGTGACAGGTGGTTGGACCGCCTGTAGGCCCGCATGATCAACGCCAGGTCCCGAGTGGACAGCGCGGCGGCGGCGTTCGGGTCGGACCACATCCACACGGCGGGTGCCAGCCGTGGCGGCGGTGCCGGCAGCGCGGCGAGGGTGGCGCGGCATGTCGGGCACGCCGAGGTCGCGGCGTAGCGGCTCAGGGCCGTCCCGCAGCGTTCGCACCTGGCCGCCATAGCCCTGGACTACCTTGCCGCCTGAAGGACACGGAGCCGGTCGAACCACGTGGCGATCGACCGCTTGTAGCCGTCCGGCATCGTCAGGCCGGGCACCTCGTCCTCGGTGAACTCGCCGATCCGGTTGTGCTCGTGGCTGACCACCGGGGGCGCGTCCGAGTCGGAGCGGCAGCCGTAGGTCACGATGAACACGTCCTTGGCGGCGACGGTGATGTGGTACATCCAGGCGTCCAGGATCTCCACCACCTGCACCGGCAGCCCGGACTCCTCAGCGATCTCGCGGGCCACGCACTGCTCCGGCGTCTCGCCGGCTTCGATGCGGCCGCCGGGCAGCTCCCACTCCTGGCGCTCGTTGCGGACGAGCAGGACGCGGCAGTCCCGGACGAGAACGCCCTTCACCGACACCGGGTAGGCGGGCTTGGTCATGATCTGCCTCTCCGTGTGGGCCAGTGACCGCACGGTAGCAGCGGACGCAGCCGCCACCCCGGCCGGCGACGTTGACAATCTGTCAGTGGACGCCCGCTGACCTGGTGCGATCTCCTGATCATTGCGACCCGCACCCGTCGAGAGGGGATCCCATGCTCGCGGCCACTCCGCTCTCCGACCGCCACGTCGAACTCCGCGCCGCTGGCGGCGTCGGCGAGCTGGCCGCCGTGCTGGCCATGCACGGCTTCGCCACATTCGACGGTGTCCCCGGTGAGGATGCGCTGCTCCAGCTCGCTGGACGCCTGGGCCAGGTCGTGCGGCACCGAGACAGCGGCTCCTCCGGCGTCACGGTGATCGCCGACCGTGGCCAGCCGACGGGGCGACCAGGGCACGCAGGCTTCACCGCCCAGGCCCTCATTCCGCACACGGACTGCTCGGACCAGCAGCACCCGGCCGAGTTGGTCATCATGACCTGCGTCCGGGCCGGTCAGCAGGGCGGCGAGTGCGTGATCGTGGACGGGCAGGCCGTGTACGCCGAGCTCGCCGCCGCCGCGCCGGACGCGTTGGTGGACTTGTCTGCACCGAGAAGCGCGCTGTTCGGCGGTTCGTCCGGGTTGCTGGCGGCGGTGTTCGAGCCGAGCGCTGATGGTTTTGTCGGTGTGCGTCTTCGGCTCGACGAGCTTGCGCGGTTCGCGCCGCAGGCGCAGCGGTGGATTCCGTTGCTGCGGCGCACGATCGACCACTGCGCGGTCAGCTTCCCGTTGCCGGCTGGTGCCGGTTACGTCGTGAACAACCGGCGCTTCCTGCACGGCCGGCGTGCTTTCGCCGGGCACCGGATGGTGTGCCGCGCTTTGGTTCGGCCTCGGCCCGCATGGCGCATTCCGGCTGGTTTCGTCCCACTACGTGAGGCCGCACGGTGAACCAGCACTCCCACACCGAGACCCCGGCCGCTGCGTCGACCGGGCTTCACACGACCGCCGGGAGCCGGCGATGACGACCGGTGAGCAGACTGAGCAGCAGCAGCGCGCGAACCGGGCATTGGTGCACTTCCACTTCACGATGGCGTTCTTGTCCGTCGGTGACGTGCGCAGCGCGGACGACTACTTGAAGGACGTCCGGTCCCGGGACGGGGACGAGATGTACAGCTCGGTAATGGACATGATCTCCGTGCACACGCACACGCCGATGGAGCCGTGACCGGCGCAGTCCGGTGGTGGCCGGCTCCGCTGCCCGGTGCGGCCCGTGCGCGTCCGGTCGGGGGGCGCGAGTAACGGTTGATCGACTTCGGCAGACGGTTCGGGCAGCCAACGACATGTGAGGAGTGCAGGACGTGAGCGCGGACGAGCCCGGCCAGGAGCCGACCGTCCAGGTGCCGATGGAGCAGGTGGTTGTCTCCCCGCCTCGGCCGCCGAGACGGCCGATGGCGCGGTGGAAGAAGATCACGATCGTCGCCGTGGCCGTGCCGGTCCTCGGGCTGTCGGTCATGTTCTGGGTGGCGCTGGCCGAGGTCATGTCGAACCCGGCGGCGTTCCGCACACACACGCCCGCGCCGACGAGTACGAAGGCGGCACCGACAACAACCACGAGGGCACCGCCGACAACGACCACGGCATCGTCATCGAGCGCCCGGCCGACCACGACCACTGCGACGTCGGCGGCACCGCCGGTCGCCTCCGCTCAGGACCGCGCGGCGGCCGTCGCGATCCTCACCGCCAACGCCCAGCACTACCGGGACATGTTCCACCAGGGGCAGGCGATCATCGGCCACACCCAGTACGCGGACGCCTTCGCTGGGCTGGCGGCGATGGACGACCCGAACTCGGCGGCCGCCCGGTTCCGGGACTACTGGCAGAACCCGGGGCCGGAGCGGGATTTGAGCTGTGACGACGCGTTCGGCCAGGCGGATGGCATTTCACGGCCACGACCGAGCCGCAAGCGATCCTGGACTGGCGCACCGACCTAACGCCGATGACGTTCGACTTGAACGACTGGGTGTCGGCGGCGGCGGCGGACTACCAGGTCCGGAACAAGGCGCAGGCGGAGTTGGGCGCGTTGGCGGCGAAGGTGGAGCAGGACTTGGTGAAGTTGGACGCGGACGCGGGTGCGGTCGGCAAGGGCTGATTGCGAGGGTCAGCAGGAGCTGGCGAGGTCGTCGACACGTTCAGGATTGCCGTTGCCGTCTCGCTGCCATCGCTGGCCAAGCCAGTCCGTGTACCTGACCGTAATGTCGTATCGCTCGCCGGGCGAGCGGTTCAGGGAGCCGTCCGGGTTCTGGAACTCGATCCAGAACTCTGCCTTGTCGTTTGGTTCGACAACGGATCGGACCGTGTCCGCGCCGATGGTTCGGCTGTTGAACTTCCACGGCAGCGTCGGGGCGTCCTCGGCGACGATGTTGTCCAGCTCCACGCAGAACACGGGGTGTTCGCCGTAGTTGGTGACCGTGACCCGTAGCGCCCCGAAGTTGTCGATCTCCACGTGCATCATGCGGGCTTGTGCGAGTCCCAGTGCTGCACGGTCGCGCTTCTCGTCGTCCCACTGCTCTTGTGCGAGCTCAAGGGAACGTTCGGCAGCTTCGGCCTGACGCTTGGCGGCTTGGGTGCTCTCTTCAGCAGCAACGGCTTGGCGCTTCGCGGAGAGCGCTTGCCACCAGGCGAAGCCGGCGGCCACGAGCGCGATGACTGCGGCGATGATGGCAACAATCGTTGACCCGTCCATAGTGACTTCTTAAGCGGCGCCGACTAGTCGTGGTATTCGGTACGGGCGTTGGTGTCCGGTGTTGGCAGCATAAAGCTTTCGCTGCCGGTGACCTGAAATGTTTCGGGGCTTACTTCGATCGAATTCTTAACTTCCTCTCCCGTGTTAGGTCTGAATAGGTTTTGCAATCGATTTAATGCCCACCTTGCGCTTCGTGTCGCCGGTCCATGGGTAACCTCTTGTAGTTCCTTGTACTGTTCGCGCAGGGCTAACCCGACAGCTTCTAGTGCGGTGGCGATCTTGCGATTTCCTTGTTTCCATTCGGAATTAAGATCTTTCGGATCGCCGTGTATCATGATTGTTTCTATCAGGTTGGTTGCATCTAAAGCGGCGCCCCTGGCTGGCGACTTCACTGGTAGTGCGTGAATGGAGGCGTATGTGTTGCCGTGAGCCTCTTGGAGTCGTTCGGCCGGCTGTCGCCGCTTAGAATTCCATCCTTCTGCGGTGAAGAAGTCGGCCTCAAAGACGACGCCAATCATGTAAACGTTCGCCGCTTGACCCAACTCGGCGAGTTGGACTTGAAGACGTTGGAGCAATTCGATATTGGCTCGTACGGCTTGTTGGCGGGCTGCCACACGAGCGCTGCGAGCGGTCAACGCCCCCTGGACGATTCCTTGCACCACCGCGGAGCCGCCCGTGATGGCCGCGACGATCAACGCAAGCTCAGTGGTATCCACCTTGGTCTCCTCTGACTGGTGTGCTGACAGTCGTCGCTCATGGAGAGACCGTTACGTGCGGTGAGCGCCATGGGTACCCGAGAGATTGCCCTTTCGGGCTCCCGCCGTTTCGTCCATGGTCAGAACCCTCTGTCAGTCGCCACAGCGACTTCAGGGCCGCCCGGATCCTGTCTGCACACACGGCCCGTCCATAGTGGACGGGGCCGTGCTGTTCGGTCAGTAGCAGCGCAACGCCAACGCAAGCAGGACCGCACCCTGATCCACAGGCCCTTGCACGCCATAGCCCTGCATCCCGGCCAGCTCCGCCCGGTACTCCGTGTACAAGACGCTCCCCGGGGCCGAGCCGTCACGCACGAACTGGTCGAACGGCTCGGACAGCGCCCCCGAACGCCAGGCCGGCGCGGCGGTCGTTTTCGATCCGGCCTGGTTCGCGTCGTGCTGGCCGTACCCGAGCCCCAGCACGAACGCGACCGCGCAGGCCATGGCGGCGGCCCCGATCCACTTGAACGGCCTGAACTCGCTGGTGCGGGTGGCAATGTGCGGCACATCAGCGGACCTCGCGCTTCTGGTCGCCCGGGCCGGACAGGTAGCCACCCGCGCCCGTGTCGACGTTGACCGCGTCGAACTGGCGGAACCCGTCCGCTTGCTTCGTGATGTTCGTGACGCGCCACTGCTGCACCGGGCTGACGAAGTACGTCCGCACCGTGCCGGGTCCGACGTCCAGGAACCCAGACACCCACGAACGTGCCGACGTCGTTCAACGCGCCCTCGTCTTCGGCTTCAACCCCAACGCGGAGATGCCGTTCTCGTGCGCCTTGTCGCCCAACACGAAGTTATTGCGGGTCTTGTCGCCGATCGCGAAACACTCCCGGTTCGACGTGACCGCCGCCAGGTCACGCGGAACGTTCTGGTCCGACGGGGAAGGATCGGGTGCAACCATTGCATCCTGTGACGTCGTTGTCTGCACCCCGTGGCGCTGGGTTTGCACCCCGTCCAGGTCAGCGGGGCGCACACTCTGCACCCCGCTGTGGATGGCGAGGTCCCAGCCTTTCGGCCGCCGGTCGACCCGCTTCACGTAGGCGGCGACGATGTCCGGGTCGGACGGGCAGATCAGGTCCAGGACTTCCAGCGACCGCAACGCGTACTGCACGGACCGCTCCGACAGGCGCGTGTACCGCACCAGCGTCGACACGGCGGGGAACGCGTCGTGCCGGTCGCGGGGGATCGGGGCGCTGTTCAACGCCCACGAGATCGGTTCGATGCTCACGGCCGGCCGCCCGCACACGTCCAGGAGCAGGCGAACACCTGGGCGCCGGTCGCCGAGCGGCCAACCGGGCGGTGCGGCACGGCCACGGTCAGGTAGTCGGTACCGCAGACCACACAGGACAGGCCGTCAGTCTGGGCGGGGGTCAACTGGTTGATGTCAAAGGGAATACGCTCAGCGGGCGCGTTCAAGGTGGCAAGATCGTTGGCCACGGCGGACCTCCTACGTCCGTCGAGGCCCCGTTTCGGTGTGTCCAGCACCGGGCGGGGCCGTCTTGGCTCCAGTGGATGCCATACACAAGGTCACTGGAACCAGACCGCCATGTACGCCGCCGCCCCCGCCGAGCAGGTCGGCACCGCTTCGGGCCTGTACCGGACGTCCCAGTACATCGGCGCCAACCTCGCGGCGGCGTTGGTCGGGTTGGGCCTTGGCGACCACGCCACCGACTCCGGCCTGCATGTGCTGGCCATGGTGATCTCGGTGATCAGCCTGCTGCTCCTTGTTGCGGCGGTGGTTCCCCTGTGCCGCAAGAAAGCCTGAGACGGCGGCCTGATCAAGCGGCGGCCGGGTGCCGGCGGGCTCTGCGCCACGCGCCAGGGGAGACGCCCTCGCGAGCCGGCCGGCGATGAGCTCGGCCCCGATGCCGCCCTCGGAGGCCTCGGTGTCGAGCAGAGCGAACGTGGCCCGCACGGACCGGCCGGCGGCGGGATCACGCAGTCGATGGAGGTGCTGGTCCCGGTGATCGACCGTGTCTTCCCCTTCGCCGAGTCCCGTGACGCCTGCCAGCACTTCGCACACGGCTCACCGTTCGGCAAGGTCGTTCGCAGGACGGGGCACAACCGAGCATGGTTCAATTTCAGTCGTACTCGGTCAAGGGAGGAAACAGATGTATCAGCGGCTGACCGGCGCGGCACTGGTGCTGGCGACCAGCGCGGCGGCACTGGTGGTGACGGCGGGGGTGGCCAACGCCTACCCGTACCCGTTCCCCGGCGGCAGGTGCATGGGCACGCATTACTTCTACCACCCCGACAACTACCCGCTGGGCGAGGACGTGGACGCGGTCTTCGACCACCAGAGCGGCCAGACCCGCTTCTTCAAGATCTACAACACCTGGCGTGACGGCGCGGTGAAGGAGCCGATCAACCCCCGCGACCCGAACTCGGCGGACAACTGGGCGTCCTGCCAGGCCGGCTGACGCCTAACAGCGCGGCATCGGTACCAGCAGGGCGGCCAGCTCGGTCCGGACGTCCTCGGCCTCGGCGTCGCGGGACTGGCGCGCGTACACGGCGATGGACTCGCGGAAGGCGTCGCGGGCCTCGTCGAGATGGCCGAGCGCGCGGTGGGCCCGGCCGAGGTCGGCCAGGGTGGCGCCGATGACCGTGCTGTTCCCGATCTGGCGGTAGAGGTCGAGGGCCCGCTGGTGGTGGCGCACGGCGGCGGCGTGGTCGCCGGTGTTGGCGGCGATGATGCCGAGCACGTCGGTGACGTCGGCCTCGTTCTCCACGTCGTTGTGCCGCCGGAACAGGGAAAGCGCCTCCTCGCCGCACTGGCGGGCCCAGTCGTGCCGGCCGAGGCGGGTGGCGAAGGTGCCGACCAGGGTCAGCGACTCGCCGATCCAGATCTCCTCGCCGGTGCGGCGGGCCGCCTCGAGGGCGGCCAGCTGGTGGTCCAGCGCGGCCGGCCATTCGCGAAGTCGCTTGTACACCAAGGCGATGGCCTGCTCGGTGCGGCACAGGTTGACGACGTCGTGCTCCCGGTCGATCAGCGACAGTGCCAACTGGAGCTGGTCGAGGGAGTCGGGCAGCCGCTGCACGCGGGAATAGGCCCGGCCGACCATCCGGTGGATCACCGACGCGGTCACATTGTCCACATGGGACACAACGGCCAGCGCGGCCTCCCAGAAGGCCAGGTTGTCGATGTGCAGGCCCCGTCGATAGCCGTGGGTCACGGCGTTCCACGCGATCTGCCACACGGCGTCGTGCCAGCCGTGTTCGAGGGCGAGCTGCTGCACAGCCAGCAGGCAGCCGAGTTCGGCGTCGAACCAGCGCAGGCCGTCGGTCGGCGCGTCGGGCTGACAAGCCGGCGGCAGGGCAACGAATTCGACGTCCTGCGCCAGCACGCCGAAGGTCAGGTCGGCCCGCAGGCTGGAGTGCACGTAGAACGCCACCAGCCGCCGCAGGGCCGGCTCGGCGTCCACGACCTGCTCGACGGCGAACAACCGGACCAGGTCGTGCATCCGCCACCGGCCGGGAACATCCTGGTGCAGCAGGGAAAGCCGCTCCAACGCGCGCAGCACCCGGCTGACCCGGGCCGGCGGCATGCCGGCCAGCGCGGCGGCTGCGCCGAGGCTGATGTCCGGCCCGGGGGACAGGCCGAGCAGCGCGAAAACCTGGGCCTGCTCGACGGTCAACGCCTTGTGGGAGCAGGAAAGCACGGCACTGATGCCGGCGCCGGGATCGTCCTCGTCGAGCACGCCGAGCCGGGTCTGCGCATCACGGAGCTCGGAAGCCAAGGCGGACAACGGAAAGCCCGGACGGGTCTGCGCCCGGCCGGCGACCAGGCTCAGCGCCAGCGGAAAACCGGCGCACAGGGTCAACAACTCGCGCACGGCCCCGGGATCGGCGGCCAACCGGGCGTCGCCGATGCGGTTTCCCAGCAGCAGCCCGGCGGCGGCGTCGTCGAGCAGGCCGACGGGCAGCGGCCGGGCGCCCTGGTTGGCCACCAGCCCGGCCAGCCGGTCCCGACTCGTCACGATCACCGCGCACCTGGGGCTGCCCGGCAGCAGCGGGCCGACCTGCGCGGAGTCGGCGGCGTTGTCCAGCACCACCAGCATCCGCCGATCCGAGAGCAGGCTCCGGTACAGCGCCGCCTGCCCGTCCAGATCGGTCGGCACGGCCGAGGCGGCGACGCCCAGCGCGCCCAGAAACGCCCGTACCGCAACGGAAGTCGGCACGGGCTCGGCCAGCGGGTCGAAGCCGCGCAGGTTCACGTGCAACTGCCCGTCGGGGAACTCGTCGGCGTGCTGGTGGGCCCAGCGCAGCGCCAGCGCCGTCTTGCCGATGCCGCCGTTGCCCCACAGCGTGGCGACGGGCATGGTGCCGTCGCGGAACTCCAGCGCCTGCGACAGCGCCGCCAGCTCCGGCGACCGCCCGGAGAACCAGGCCGGCGGCGCCGGCAGCTGGCGCGGCACGACGGCCGGCCGCCGCGGCGCGGCAACCGTGAGCGCCGGGTCGGCGGTGAGCATGCGCTGGTGCAGTTTCCGCAGCTCAGGGCCGGGATCGGTGCCAAGCTCGTCGGCCAGCTTCAGCCGTACGGCCTGGTACCGGCTCAGCGCTTCGGCCTGCCGCCCGGTCCGGTACAGGGCGAGCATCAGCTGCCCGGCGACGCGCTCGTCCAGCGGCTGTTCCGCGGCCCGGGCCAGCAGTTCCGGCACCAGCGCCGCGTGTTGCCCGAGCCGTAGCCGCAGGTCGGTGTGGTCCAACTCGGCGGCCAGCCGCTCCTGCGCCAGCTGCTCGCGTTCCTCGACGGCCCAGTCCGAGTCCAGCCCGGCCAGCGCCTCACCCCGCCACAGTCCGAACGCCCGCTCGAACAGCGCCGGGTCCTCGCCCCGGCGGGCCTGCGCGATCAGGCTGCGGAACAGGTTCAGGTCGATGTCCAACGGATCCTCGACGACCATCGAGTAGCCGCCGGTCCGCCGCACGATCGTCACGCCGTCGACCCGGCGCAGCCGGGTCAGGTAGCTGTGCAGGGTGCCGGTGGCCCGTTGCGGCGGCCGGTCGCCCCACACCCGGTCCACCAGCTCGTCGACCGACACCACCGTGTTGACGTCGATGAGCAGGGCGGCCAGCACGCACTGCTGCCGCGCGTGCCCGATGTCGACCGGCTGCCCGCCGACCGTCACCTCGATCCCGCCCAACAGGGCAAACCGCGCAGTCACACTCCGTGCTTAGTGCCTCTGGCCTGCGGATTCAAGCGAAATGCAAGAAACGCGGCCATCGGGTGGCGCACGATGTGGCCAGGTCACGCCGCGTCCAGGGCTCCAGGGGGATCCGCGGCCGCGGCGTGACCGCTCACTGTTCCAGCTCGGCCAGCTGGTTGCGCATGCGTTCGGAGTCGGTGTCCCGGCGCTGGATCTGGAACTGCTCCAGCGCGTATTGCCACGCCTGCCGGGCCGCCGGTCGGTCGCCGAGTCCGAGCAGCGCCCGGCCCAGCCGGTCGTGCAGGGCGGCGACGACGGTGACATTGCCGAGCTCGCGGTACAACTCGATGGACTGCCGGAAGTGCTCGACTGCGTCGGCGTGCCGGCCGTCGCGGTCGGCGATGAAGCCGAGGGCATCGAGCACATCGGCCTCGCCGGGCCGGTCGCCGAGCTCCCGGAACACCGCCAGCGCCTGCTCGGCCTCCTCGTGGGCGACGTCGAGCTTGCCCAGCCGGGCCAGGTACCAGGAGACGAGATTGCGCATCTCGCCCACCCAGAGCCGGTGGCCGATCGACAGCGCCAGGTCGAGCGCCTTGCTGGCGTGTTCGAGGGAGGCCAGGTCGTCGCCGCGCCGTTCCAGCACCAGGGCCATGGCCTGGTGGGTGCGGGCCAGCTGGCCGCGATCGCCGGACCGCTCGAACAGCTCGAGCGCCTGGTTGAGCTCGTCGATGGCCTCGGGCAGCTGGTGCAGCCGCGAGTGGGCCCGTCCGAGCTGACGATGCGCGACCCCTTGCGCGCCAAGGCCCAGGTGTTCGGCGGCGGCCGCCCCGACCTGCCAGAGCGCGAGGTTGTCGTGGTGGCGGCCGCGTCGGTAGTAGTAGGTGACCTGCGCCTCAGCCAGCCGGAACGCCGGCGCGTACCACTCTCGCTCCATGGCGACGCGCTGCGCGGCGAGCAGGCAGCGCCGTTCCGCGTCGAACCACGCCATCGGCTCGGCCGGCACCAGCGGCTGGCAGCCGGGCGGGTTCTCCAGTTCCTCGTCGCTGAACGGGAAGCTGGGGTCCAGTGCTCGGTTGCCGGCGTCCGCGCTGTTCGCGTAGAAGACGACGACCCGGGTCAATGCCGCCTCGGGGTCCTCGGCCCGGTTGGCGGCGTACAGGCGGATCAGGTCGTGCATGCGCCAGCGGCCCGGGCTGTCCTGCGTCACGAGGCTGCGCTGTTCCAGATCACGCAGGGCCTGCGCGGTGCGGCCGGCGGGCAGGCCGGCCAGGGAGGCGGCGGCGTGCAGGTCGATGTCGTCGCCAGGGGCCAGGCCGAGCCGGGTGAAGACCTGGGCCTGGTCGGCGGTCAGCGTGGCGAACGAGCTGGCCAGCACGGCGGTGACCCCGGAGCCGGGGTCGTCCTCGTCCAGCACGCCGAGGCGGGTGGAGGCGTCGCGGAGTTCGGCGGCCAGCTGCGACAACGGCAGGCCGGGGCGGATCTGGGCGCGGCCGGCGGCGATGCTCAAGGCCAACGGGAAACCGCCGCACAGAGCCAAGATCTCGGCGACGGCGGCGGGCTCGGCGGTCAGTCGCTGCGCACCGACGCGGTTGGCCAGCAAGGTCCGCGCCTCGGAGTCGGCCATGGTGTCGGTGATGAGCGGGCGGGCGCCGTGCTTGGTGACGAGCCCGGCCAGGCGGTTGCGGCTGGTCACGATCACGGCGCAGCCGGGGCTGCCGGGCAGCAGGGGCTCGACCTGGGCGACGTCGGCGGCGTTGTCCAGCACGACCAGCAACCGCCGCCCGGCGACGCGGCTGCGGTAGAGGGCGGCCTGTGCGTCGGGGTCGGCCGGCACGGCCCGGGGATCGACGCCCAGCGCGCCGAGGAAGCCCCGCACGGCCACGGAAGGCGACACGGGCGGCGCGGACGGGTCGAAACCGCGCAGGTTGACGTGCAGCTGGCCGTCCGGGAAGTCCTCGGTCCGCAGATGCGCCCAGCGCAGGGCCAACGAGGTCTTGCCGATACCGCCACTGCCGATGATCATCGCGATCGGCACGCCGGCGGTGTCGCCCAGCGCTTCGCTCAAAGCCGCCAGCTCGGCGGTACGGCCGGCGAACGCGATCGGCGGGGCCGGCAGCTGACGGGGCACGACCTGGTCCGACTGTCGCGCCGGCACGGCCAGCACCGGGTTGGCGGTGAGGATCCGCTGGTGCAGCTGCCGCAGCTGAACGCCGGGATCCGCGCCCAGCTCCACGGCCAGCCGGGTGCGCAACGCCTCGTAGTGGGACAGGGCCTCGGCCTGCCGCCCGTTCCGGTACAGGGCCAGCATCAGCTGCCCGGCGGCCCGTTCGTCCAGTGGATGGGCCGCGGCCCGCTCGACCAGCTCCGGCACGAGCGCGGCGTGCCGGCCGAGCTGGAGCCGCAGGTCGGCGACGTCCAGCTCGGCGGCCAACAGCTGCCGGCCCAGCAGCTCACGGGTCGCGACGGCCCACGGCGAGTCGAGACCGGCCAACGCCTCTGAACCCCGCCACAGCCCGATGGCCTGCTCGAACAGCTCGACGGCCCGCGCCGGCTCGCTCGCCTGCCGGGCCCGCTCGACCAGGTGCTCGAACAGCAGCACGTCCACGGCGAGCGGGTCGTCAACTGTCAGCACGTAGCCGCCGGACCGGCGCACGATCGTCAGCCCGGCGGCCCGCAACCGGGTCAGGTAGCTCTGCAACGTGCCGGTGGCCCGCTGCGGCGGCCGCTCGCCCCACACCCGGTCCACCAGCTCGTCCACCGGGACCACGGTGTTCACGTCGATCGCCAGCGCGGCGAACACATGCTGCTGCCGGATATGCCCGATTGCCGCGGCGCGACCGTCGACCGTGGCATCGACGCCGCCCAACAGGCGGATCTCGACCACCACGACAACCCCCATGACCTGCGGATTCAAGCCGAATCCAACGTTTGCGGACGCCCCATTGGGCAGACTAGCCGACAGCCGGCCCGCCGGTCCTGGCGTGAGGGGTCGCCGGGAACGGCGGGCCGGCCGCGGTTGATCAGCGCAGGTCGCGGAAGAACGCCCGGATGTCCTCGACCAGCGCCGCCGGCTGCTCCATGGCGGCGAAGTGCCCGCCGCGCTCGAATTCCGTGTACCGCTTCAGGTTGTACGCCCGGGCCACCCATTCCCGCGGTGGCCGCGAGATCTCGTGCGGGAAGCTGGCGTACGCGGTCGGCGTGTCGATGTAGCCGGGGCTGAGGATCGGCGTCGCCTGGTCCCGCCACGCCTCGTAGTACAGGCGGGTCGAGGTGGCGATGGAGTTGGTCAGCCAGTAGATGCTGATGTTGGTGAGCAGGTCGTCCTTGCTGAACACCGACTCCACGTCGCCGTCGCAGTCGCTCCACGTGCGGAACTTCTCCACGATCCACGCGGCAAGGCCGGCCGGCGAGTCCGACAGGCCGGCGCCGAGCGTCGACGGCTTGGAGCTCTGGATCTGGGCGTAGGCGCCTTCGGTGTTGCGCCACGCGGCCTGCCCGTCGAGGTAGGACTGCTCGGCCTCGGTCAGCGGCTCGGAGTGCTCCCCGACGATCGGCCGAGCGGCCATCATGTTCACGTGGATGCCGGCCAGCGACTCGACGTGGTCCCGGCCGAGGCAGGTCGTGATGATCGAGCCCCAGTCGCCGCCCTGCGCCGCGTAGCGCTGGTAGCCCAGGACACCGGTCATCAGCTCGTGGAAGCGCTCGGCGATGGCCAGCGGGCTGATGCCGGGCGTGCCGGGATGCTGGGAGAAGCCGTAGCCGGGCAGGCTGGGCGCGACGACGGTGAACGCGTCGGCCGGGTCGCCGCCGTGCGCGGCCGGGTCGGTCAGCGGGCCGATGATCTTGCTGACCTCCCAGAACGAGCCGGGCCAGCCGTGGCTGAACAGCAGCGGTAACGGATTCGGGCCTTTGCCCTCGACGTGCACGAAGTGCAGCTCGGCGTCCTGGACGGTCGCGGTGAACTGGGCCAGCTCGTTCAGCCTCGACTCGGCCGCGGCCCAGTCGAACTTCGTCCGCCAGTACTCGACCAGCTCGGCCAGGTAGCCCGGCGGCGTGCCGTGCGTCCAGTCCTCGGACAGCGCCGGCGCGAATCTGGTGCGGGCCAGCCGTTCGCGCAGGTCGTCCAGGTCACGGGTGGGGACCGAAATTCGAAACGGCTTCACGCCCTCGCCTCCAGTGGTCGCTCGGTGCCGGTCATCATGGTGGTCATGAACGGTTGGGTGCGTCCAGTGAAAACCGGGTGGGTGGTGCGCGACTTCGTGCCCGGCCCGGACGTGGACGAATTCGCCGAACCGGAGCAGATCACCGCCGAACTGGCCCGGCCCGGCGCGACCCTCGGCACGCTGCTGGCCGTGCAGCACCCGCACCGCACGCCGGCCGCACGAGCCCGTGGGCTGAGCCTCACCGACGCGCTGCCGATCGCCCGTGAGGCCCTGGATCACTTGCGCGACAACCACTACCGCGAGGTGCACGACGTCGTCGCGCCGTACCGGGTGGACGGTCCGGACGGGTCCGCGCACGGCGTGCTGTGCCTGGTCGATCCGGCCGAAGTGGGACGAGTCCGGCACACCGAGGAGGTGTTCCCGGACGTCGTCGCCGAACGCTCGGCCGTGCTGTCCGGGCTGGGCTGCGCCACCAGCGCCGCCATGCTCGTGCCGGTCTCGGACGGAGCGGTCCTCACCTCGCTGCTCGTGGACGTGTGCGCGGAACTGGCCGAACCGGCGGTGTCCGTTGTGGACACGGCCGGCCGGCGGCATCAGATGTGGCTGCTGGGCAAAGGATCCCGGCAGACCGAGCTGCTGGAGCTGCTCCAGGAGCAGTCGCTGCTGGTGGCCGACGGCAACCACCGGGTCGCCGCGGCCGGCCCGTCCCTGCTGGCGCTGATCACCGCCGGTCCGTCGCTGCACATCGGGGCGATCCACCGGGTGCTGGTCGGCACCGGCCTCTCCCTGGACACGCTGTATCGACGGTGGCGGGACATCGGGCTCGCGGTCACCCGTGGCGGTGATCCCACGCCGCGGCCCGGGGTCGTGGTCGCGGTGGCCGGCGACGAGCGGCTCCGGGTCGTGCTGCCCGACCTGGGCGGGGACAAGCCGCAGATCGATCACGGTGTGGTCGAGCAGGTGCTGGTCCGTGAGGCGCTCGGCATCGATCCCGACGGTTCCTCGCTTCGCATCCTGCCGGCCGGTCGGCCCGTGCCGGACGGGATCCTCATCCAGCTGGCCCCGGTGCCGTTCGCCGACGTGCTGGCCGTGCACGCCGAAGGCCGCCGCATGCCTCGAAAGGCAACGTATTTCACGCCGAAGTGTCGCAGCGGGCTGTTGCTCGCGGCGTTGTGACGGGGACTTCCGTTAGGGTCGGGGCATGGCAGTGCGGGCAGTTCGGGGCGCGACGCAGATCGACGCCGACGAGAGGGAGCAGTTGCTCGAGGCGACCGCGGAGCTGGTCGAGGAGGTGCTCAAGCGCAACGGGCTGGTGCCGGACGACCTGATCAGCGTGGTGCTGACGGCCACTCCGGACATCACCTGCGAGTTCCCGGCCTACGCCGCGCGGATCGCCGGCCTGGCCGACGTGCCGCTGCTGTCGGCCACCGAGATCGACGTGACCGGCGCCATGCCCCGGGTCATCCGGCTGCTGGCCCACGTGGAGACCGATCTCACCCGCGCGGAGATCAAGCACGCCTACCTCCGCGGCGCCGCCGCCCTCCGTACCGACCTCCCGCACTGAGCCAAGATCAAGGGACCGATCCTCGCGTTGAACGTCAGGAAGGGCCCCTTACTGACGTTCAACGTCAGTAAGGGGCCCTTCCTGACGTTGCCGGTATCGGCCTGATTCGTTCTTGAGCGGGGGCACCAGGCAGAATGGTGCTTGAACGGTCGGCGACTTCAGGAGGCTTACGGTGGAACGCGGCGAGCTGCGTGGTGTGGTGGCCCTGGACGGGCCCTCCGGCACCGGCAAGTCCACCGTCGCCCGCAAGCTCGCGATGCAGCTGGGCGCGCGCTACCTCGACACCGGCGCGATGTACCGCGCGGCCACGGTCGCGGTGCTGCGCGCGGGCGTCGACCCGGCCGACGCCGACCGGGTCCGCTACGCCGTCGCCCACGCCGACCTGAAGGTCACGACCGACCCGCGGGCCCAGGCGACCACGCTGGACGGCACCGACGTCAGCGCGGAGATCCGCAGCCAGGAGGTCACGACCGCGGTCTCCCCGGTGTCGGCGGTGGCCGAGGTCCGGGCCCAGCTGGTGGCCCAGCAGCGCTCCATCATCGCCAAGGCGCTGGCCGAGGTCGGCGGCATCGTCGTCGAAGGCCGCGACATCGGCACCGTGGTGGTCCCGGACGCCGCGCTCAAGGTGTACCTGACGGCCGACGCGCAGGCCCGGGCCGAGCGCCGGACCAGGCAGGACGCGGCCGCCGGCCGGCAGGCGACGGTGGACGCGACGCTGGCCGACGTGCGCCGCCGCGACACGTACGACTCGACCCGCGCGGTGTCGCCGGCCAAGGCCGCCGAGGACGCCGTCGAGCTGGACACCACGCACCTCGACCTCGCCGGCGTGCTCGCCGAGCTCATGGCGATGGTCGAGGACCGCGGCCTGCGAGCGGTCCCGACCGGGAGCGCACGTGAACACTGAACTACCGGCCGGCTCCTGGCCCTGGCTGCACGAGTTCGCCCGTTGGCTCGGCACCTTCATCTTCGTGCCGTTCTACCGGCTGCGGGTGCACGGCCGCGAGAACGTGCCGGCCACCGGCCCGGTGCTGATGATCGCCAACCACAGCACGATGGTCGACGGCCCGGTGCTGTTCGCGACCTCGCCGCGCCGGCCGGTCTTCCTGATCAAGCAGGAGATGTTCAAAGGCCCCTTGGGTTTCCTGCTGCCCCGGATCGGCCAGATCGCCATCAAGCGCGGCGAGCCGGACCGTGAGCCGCTGATGACCGCCGTCCGCCTGCTCAAGGCCGGCGGCATGGTCGGCATCTTCCCCGAGGGCACCCGCGGCGCCGGCGACGTCGACGCCGCGCACAACGGCGCCGCCTGGCTGGCCCGCACGGCCGGCGCGGTCGTGCTGCCGGTGGCCTGCCGCGGCACGCTGCGCCCGGCCGGCCTGCGCAGGCGCCGTTTCCGGCCCGCGGTGGACGTGCTCGTGGGCCAACCGTTCGAACTTCCGGCTGACAAGGGCCGTGCCGCGCTGACCGCCGCCACCGAGCGGGTCCGGGTCGAGCTGGCCGACCTCGTGGCCGAACTGGATCGCCGCCGGGCAGGTCGCCCGCCGGCGAGCACAAGCAAGGAGCACGAGGCGTGAGTGAGTTGGACGGCACCTGGAGCGACGAGGCCGAGTGGGCCGCCGTCGACGGCGGTGCGGAGCAGGGCGACGGCGACGCGGGCGCGGTCCCGCAGCCGGTGCTGGCCGTCGTCGGCCGGCCCAACGTGGGCAAGTCGACGCTGGTCAACCGGATCCTCGGCCGCCGGGAGGCGGTCGTGCAGGACACGCCCGGCGTGACCAGGGACCGGGTCGCGTACGACGCGCTGTGGAGCGGCCGCAAGTTCACGGTCGTCGACACCGGCGGCTGGGAGCCCGACGCGGCCGGCCTACAGGCCTCGGTGGCCCAGCAGGCCGAGATGGCCATGCGCACCGCCGACACGATCATGGTCGTGGTGGACGCGTCGGTCGGCGCGACCGCGACCGACGAGGCCGTGGCCAAGGTGCTGCGCCGGTCCAAGCAGCCGGTGCTGCTGGTGGCCAACAAGGTCGACGACGACCGGCTGATGGCCGACGTGGCCTCGCTGTGGTCGCTCGGCCTCGGCCAGCCGTACCCGGTCAGCGGCCTGCACGGCCGTGGCTCCGGCGACCTGCTGGACGCCATCCTGGCGGCGCTGCCCGAGACGCCGCGGGACGACTTCGTCGAGCGCATCGGCGGCCCGCGCCGGGTGGCGCTGATCGGCAAGCCCAACGTGGGCAAGTCCAGCCTGCTCAACCGGCTGTCCGGCGAGCAGCGCGCGGTGGTCGACTCGGTCGCCGGCACCACCGTCGACCCGGTCGACTCGCTGGTCGAGCTGGACGACGAGGTGTGGCGCTTCGTCGACACCGCCGGCCTGCGCAAGCGGGTCAACTTCGCCAGCGGCACCGAGTACTACGCCTCGCTGCGCACCAAGGCGGCCATCGACGCGGCCGAGGTGGCCATCGTGCTGCTGGACGCCAGCGAGCCGATCGCCGAGCAGGACCTGCGCGTGGTCACCATGGTCGTGGAGGCCGGCAAGGCGCTGGTGCTGGCCATGAACAAGTGGGACCTGGTCGACGAGGGCCGCCGCTACCAGCTGGAGAAGGAGCTGGAGCGGGGCCTGGTCCGGGTGCCGTGGGCGCAGCGGATCAACGTCTCGGCCGCCACCGGGCGGTCGGTGCGCAAGCTGGCCCCGGCCCTGCGCACGGCGCTGACCTCGTGGGACTCCCGGATCCCGACCGGAACGCTGAACTCGTGGCTGTCCGACCTGATCGCCGCGACGCCGCCGCCGGTGCGTGGCGGCAAGCAGCCCAAGGTGCTGTTCGCCACCCAGGCCCAGACCCGCCCGCCGACGATCGTGCTGTTCACGTCCGGCTTCCTCGAGGCCGGCTACCGCCGGTTCATCGAGCGCAAGCTGCGCGAGCAGTTCGGTTTTGTCGGCACACCCATCCAGATCTCGGTGCGAGTGCGGGAGAAGAAGCCGCGCAAGGGGTAGCGCATGGCCGTTCGGGTGCTGCTGGCCGAGGGCGATCCCGCGCTGCGGGCCGGCCTGCGGCTGCTGCTGGAGGCCGGTGGCCGGGTCGAGGTCGTCGAGGCTTCGCCGGGGCCGGGACTGCCGGCCCTGGTCCGCACGCAGCGGCCGGATGTGGTGCTGGTCGACGCCGTGTCGGCGCTGCGCGGGCTGGCCGGCGGCCCGCCGGCGGCGGTGCTCGTGTCGTCGCTTGTGGACGATGACGTGCGGCGGGCCATCGATCTCGGCGCGTTGGGCTTCCTGCTGGCCGACGCCGAACCGGAGAGCCTGGTCCGGGCGGTGCTCGACCTGGCCGCCGGCGGTGCCGTCTTCGACCCGCGGGTGGTGGTCTCGCTGTTGCCTTCGCTGCGGACGAATCCGTTGCCGGACAACGACTTTGGTCTGTCCACACGCGAGCGTCAGGTGCTGGACCTGATCGCCGGTGGCCGGTCGAACGGGGACATCGCCGTCGAGCTGGGGCTGACCGAGGCGACCGTGAAGAGCTACGTGTCGACGCTGCTGGGCAAGCTCGGTGTGCGCAACCGCGTGCAGGCCGCGCTGATCGTCCGACAGATCCGGCCGTAACGGTTACAGTGCCTCGTGACCTCGCAGCGTGTGCGCAATCCCTGGGGCCAGGGTGAGCGGCTGCGCCTGGAGATCCTCGAGGCCGCCGCGCGCCTGCTGTCCGAGCTGGGCGGCGAGGAGGGGCTGACGATCCGGGGCGTCGCCCGCGCCGCCGGCATCGCGCCGGCCAGTATCTACCAGCACTTCGCCGACAAGGCCGCGCTGGTCAAGGGCTTGATCGAGTACGACTACCAGCAGTTGACGGCGGCCATGGCCGCGGCCGAGGAGCGGTGCCCGGCCGATGCGGCGCTGGACCGGGTACGGGCGCAGATGAAGGCGTACTGCCGGTTCGCGCTGGACAGCCCCGGCCACTACCGGCTGATGGTCAACAACCGGCCGGCCACCCGCACCGGGCCGCTGGTCGACGTGGTGAAGCAGATGATCGCGGCCTTCGAGCGCTGCGAGCAGGCCGGGGTGCGGCTGCGGGTGCCGCCGCGGCGGGCCGCGGTCGTGGTGTTCGTGGCCACCCACGGCCGGGTCGCCCTCTGGCACGCCTCCGAGGACCCGGCCCAGGAGAACCTGGTCCTGGAGTTCGTCGACGAGCTGATCTCGCTCGTCACGGAGTGACCCCGGTCACCCACTCATAGTTGGATAGTGCAACCAAATGACGCTATGCTGGCCAAGTCAGTGAACGATCGTTTGGTGACTGGGGGTCACGATGACTTCTGCTGGGACCGAAACCCTGCCCGCCTATCCCATGGCCCGGGCGGCCGGCTGCCCGTTCGACCCGCCGCCCCAGCTGCTGGCGGCCGAGCCGATCAGCCGGGTGCGGATCTGGGACGGCAGCACGCCGTGGCTGATCACCGACTACGAGACGCAACGCTCCGTGCTCGGTGACCAGCGGTTCAGCGCCGACAGCCGCAAGGACGGCTTTCCCGTCGTGTCGGCCGCGGTGCGGGCCCGGCGCGAACGCGGCCGTGCGTTCATCTCGATGGACGACCCGGAGCACGACCGGCACCGCAAGATGCTCACCCGCAACTTCATGATCAAGCGGGTCGAGGCCATGCGGCCGCGCGTGCAGGAGATCGTGGACGGCCTGATCGACGACATGCTGGCCGGCGACCAGCCGGCCGACCTGGTGGCCGACTTCGCGCTGCCGGTGCCGTCGCTGGTGATCTGCGAGCTGCTCGGCGTGCCCTACGCCGACCACGACTTCTTCCAGGCCCGCAGCAAGAAGATCGTCAGCCGCAGCACGACCGTCGAGGACGCCGTCCAGGCCACCGAGGAGCTGCGCTCGTACCTGATGGACCTGGTGCTGGCCAAGGAGAAGGAGCCGACCGACGACATGATCGGGCGGCTGGTCGCCGACCAGCTGGCCAACGGCGAGCTGACCCGTGACGAGGTCGTCGGCATGGCCTCGCTGATGCTCATCGCCGGGCACGAGACCACCGCCAACATGATCGCCCTCGGCACGCTCGCGTTGCTGGAGCACCCGGCCCAGTTGGCCGAGCTGCGGGGCACCGACGACCCCAGGCTGATCGCCAATGCGGTCGAGGAGTTGTTGCGGTACCTGACGATCGTGCACGGCGGGCGTCGTCGCGTCGCCACCGAGGACGTCGAGATCGCCGGGCAGCTCGTTCGGGCCGGCGAGGGCGTCATCCTGGCCAACGACGCCGGCAACCGCAACCAGGACGCCTTTCCGGAGCCCGACCGGCTGGACATCCACCGGCAGGCCCGCCACCACGTCGCTTTCGGCTTCGGCGTGCACCAGTGCCTCGGGCAGCCGTTGGCGCGGATGGAGTTGCAGGTCGTCTACAGCACGTTGTACCGCCGCATTCCCACGCTGGAACTGGCCGTCCCGTTCGAGGAGATCCAGTTCAAGCACGACGCGTTCGTGTACGGCGTCCACTCGCTTCCCGTTACCTGGTAAGGACTTCTGTCATGAAGGTTGTCGTCGATCAGGACAAGTGCGTCGGCGCCGGGCAGTGCGTGCTGCTCGCCCCGGACGTGTTCGACCAGCGGGACGAGGACGGCGTTGTCGTGCTGTTGCAGGAGTTTCCTCCTGCGGAGCTGCACGACGACGTCCGGCAGGCCGCCCGGGTGTGTCCGGCGCTGGCCATCGAGCTGGACGAGCAGTGATCGCTGTTGTCGGGGCGTCGGCCGCGGGCCTCACCGCGGCCCAGACGCTCCGCCGTGAGGGATATACGGGGCCGTTGACGGTCATCGGCGACGAGCAGCACATGCCGTACGACCGTCCGCCGCTGTCCAAGCAGGTTCTCTCCGGCGTTTGGGAACCGTCGAAGGTGTCGTTGCCGTCCACTGTGGAGGATGTGGACTGGAAGCTGGGCGTGCGAGCCGTCGGTTTGGATGTCGGGGGTCGTCGGCTCGCACTGTCCACAGGGGACTCTCTGGACTACGACAAGCTCGTCGTCGCCACCGGGGTCTCGCCGCGTCGGCTGCCCTCCTCGTTGGCCGGCGTGCACACCTTGCGGACCTTGGACGATGCCTTGGCGTTCAAGGAGGAGCTGGCCGCCGCTCGGTCGGTGGTGATCGTCGGCGCCGGCTTCATGGGCTCCGAGGTCGCCGCGGTGGCGTCGTCGCTGGGGGCTGACGTCACCGTCGTCGATCCCTTGGCAGCGCCCATGATCCGTCAGTTCGGGCCGTGGCTCGGCGATCTTGTCGCCAAGCTGCATGCCGACCATGGCGTACGGATGCGTTTGGGCGTCGGCGTTTCCGGGCTTGTCGGTTCCGGCCGGGTTTCCGCGGTGGAGTTGGCCGACGGCACGTCGTTGCCGGCCGACGTGGTGCTGGTGGCCATTGGTTCCGTGCCGAACACCTCGTGGCTTGCTGGCAGCGGTCTTTCGTTGACCGATGGCGTCGACTGCGATTCCCTCTGCCGGGCCGCGCCCAACGTCGTGGCCTGCGGCGATGTCGCCTCGTGGACACATCCAGTGCAGGGACGGCGGATTCGGGTCGAGCATCGGATGAACGCCACCGAGCAGGGCATGGCCGCCGCTCGGACGCTGTTGGGCAAGGGGTCGCCGTATTCGCCGATCCCGTACTTCTGGACCGACCAGTACGACGTCAAGATCCAGGCCTACGGCACGTTCCCGGTCGACGCCGTGCCCTCCGTCGCCGCCGGCGATGTCGGCACCGGCCGTTTCGCGGCGGTGTACGTGGCCGACGGTCGGGTGACCGGTGTCGTCGGCTGGAACCTGCCCCGGGAGACCCGGCAGCTGCGGGCCCGTATCGGCGAGCCGGCTTGATCGATTTGAGCAGCCCCCGAATCCATTCTACCGGCCCAACCTGGGAACCCCTCCCGGCCGAGCTCGGCGCACCGCCACTCGGCCGGCGTTGCCAGGTTGATCTGGTTGGCTCGGTTCGGGGGCGGCTCAGCTCCGGTCGATCTTGAACGCCCTGGTTCGCCCAGCTCACCCGACCGGCCATTTATGACCGGTCGGTGACCTGGTCCGGGCAACCGCGGCCAGGCAGGATGGATCTCGTCGGTCACGGGCATCGCGTCCTTGGGGGAGGGGACGCGCCCCGCGGCTCTCGGCTCGCCGGGCCCGGACCCCCAGAACCGGGGTCCGGCGAGCCGTTCCTCAGGCGCCGCTGCCGTAGTCGCGGGTCAGGATCTCCAGGTTGTGCCCGTCGGGGTCCGGGAAGTAGACGCCCTGGCCCCCGTCATTGGTGTTGATCTCGTTCGGCTGCTGCCGGTGCGGGTCCGCCCAGTACGGCAGCCCCGCCGCCCGGATCCGGTCGAAGATCGGCTGAAACTGCTCGTCCGCCACCTTGAAGGCGTAGTGCAGCGAGCCGATCTCCCCCTCCGCGCGCATGAAGTCGAGGCTCACGCCGTTGTCCAGCGTGACCACCTGGAACGGCCCGAACGTCACCGGCTCGGCCACCCCGAGCAGCTCGGCCAGGAACGTCGCGGACTTGTGGGGGTCGGAAGCGGGGACGATGGTGTGGTTCAGTTCGACGGCCATGTCTCCACGGTAGAACCTCAAGTCCGCTGGAGGTCCAGCGCTGTTTTCCCGCGCAAACACCCCCTCAGCTCGCACTAGCAAATGTCACATACGCGTCGTACTTGCCTCTCTGCGGCACCTGCGGACCGCATGTGACGGTGTTAGCATCGCTCAGTGACGATGATATCGCTGCAAGCGGAATCGCCCGAGGCTGAGCGGGAGGGGCTGCTGCCGGCGGCGGCGTTGTTTCGGTCGCTGGGGGATCCGGCCAGGCTGGCGATCCTGCGAAGGCTGGCGGTGGGGCCGGCGAGGGTGACGGACCTGGTGGCGGCGCTCGGCCTGGCGCAGTCGACGGTGTCGAAGCATCTGGCCTGCCTCCGCGGCTGCCAACTGGTGGACTCGGAGCCGGTGGGGCGGGCGTCGGTGTTCCGGCTGACGCAGCCCTCGGTGGTGGAGCTGCTGGCGGCGGCGGAGTCGGTGTTGGCGGCGACGGGCAACGCGGTGGCGCTGTGTCCGACCTGCGACTGAAGCTGGCGGCCCGGGCCCGGCTGCTGTCCTGGATCTCGCTGGCCTACATGGCGGTCGAGGGGACAGTGGCGCTGTGGGCGGGCGCGAAAGCGGATTCGGCGGCGCTGCTGGGGTTTGGGCTGGACTCGGTGATCGAGGGCCTGGCCAGCATGATTGTCATCTGGCGGTTCAGCGGGGCCAGGACGTTCTCCGAGGAGGCGGAGGGGCGGGCGCGCAAGGCGGTGGCGGTGACGTTCTTCCTGCTCGCGCCGTACATCGTGATCGACGTGCTGCTGTCGGGACGGCCGGAGCCGAGCTGGGTCGGCATCGGCCTGGCGGTGGCGAGCCTGATCGTGATGCCGCTGCTGGGCGTGGCCAAGAAACGGCTGGGCGCGCGGCTGGGCTCGGGGGCGACGGCCGGGGAAGGGACGCAGAACCTGCTGTGTGCGTACCTGGCCGGGGCGGTGCTGCTGGGCCTGCTCGGCAACGCCCTGTTCGGCCTCTGGTGGCTGGACCTGGCGGTGGCGCTGCTCGTGGCCGGCCTCGCCGTCCGTGAAGGCATCGAGAATTGGCGTGGCGACGACTGCTGCTGATTGGCCAGGATGGACGGGTGTCCCAGCGTGAACTCGTGGTGCTCGGCTCGGCCAGCCAGACGCCGACCCGGAACCGCAACCACAACGGCTACCTGCTGCGCTTCGACGCCGAGGGCATCCTCTTCGACCCCGGCGAGGGCACGCAGCGGCAGATGATCCAGGCCGGGCGCGCGGCCAGCGAGATCACCCGCATCTGCGTCACCCATTTCCATGGCGACCACAGCCTCGGCCTCGCCGGCACCATCCAGCGGCTGTCACTCGACGACGTGCGGCACCCGGTGCACTGCTACTACCCGGCATCCGGGCAGGTGTACTTCGACCGCCTCCGGCACTCGACCTCCTTCCACGAGCGGGCAACGCTGGTCACTCATCCGTTGCATGTGGACGGTCCGGTCGACGACCAGCTCTCCGTCGCCGCGCTGGAGCACCGCATCGACTGCTACGGCTACCGCTTCGCCGAGCCCGACGGCCGCCGCATGCTGCCCGATCGCCTTGCCGCCCTTGGCATTCGCGGCCCCCTCGTCAGCCAGCTCCAACGCGCCGGCACCATCGCCGTCGACGGCCGCACGATCTCCCTGGACGAGGTCAGCGTCCCCCGGCCCGGCCAGGTTTTCGCCTTCGTCATGGACACCCGCCTCTGCCCGGGCGCTGTGACTCTGGCCCAGGACGCCGACCTGCTCGTCGCCGAGTCCACCTTCCTCGACGACGACCGCGAGTTGGCCCACACCTACTACCACCTCACCTCCCGCGAGGCCGGCCGCCTCGCCACTGAGGCCGGCGCCCGCGAGCTGGTGCTGACCCACTTCTCCCAGCGCTACCCGTACGACGAGGCCGAACGCTTCCGCGACGAAGCCGCCCAGGAGTTCAAGGGCGAGATCCACCTGGCCGTCGACCTGGCGACGATTCCGCTGCCCAAACGCCGCTGAGCGGTGGCCGGCCGGGACAAGGGAACCGGCCGGCCACCGCGCGGGGTCACGAGATCGTGACCGTGCCGGACAGGGGAGAGAGCGGGAAGAGCCGCCGACACGGATGGTGTTGGCGCCGGTGGCCTTGGTCCAGCCGTTGGCCCAGTACTGGAAGCTGCGGGCGTCCAGGGTCAGCGAAACGTGCTGGGACTGGCCGGGGTTGAGGGTGACGCGCGTGAAGCCGCGCAGGTTGTTGGGCGGCTCGCCGACGGACGAGGGTTGGCCGACGTAGACCTGGGCGACCTCGGTGCCGGCGCGTGAACCGGTGTTGGTGACGTCGAAGGCGACCGTGACGTTGCCCGCTGAGTCCGGAGTGGACAGTGTGAGGCCGGAATAGGCGTAGCTGGTGTAGGAAAGGCCGAAGCCGAAGGGGAACATGGGGGTCACGTGCTGGCTGTCGTAGTAGCGGTAGCCGACGTTGAGGCCCTCGGAATACTGGACGGTGCCGTTGGCGCCGGGCCACTGGGCGGTGGTGTGGGCGGGAACGTCGGCCAGTGACGTGGGGAAGGTGACGGGGAGCTTGCCGGAGAAGTTGGTGTCGCCGAACAGAAGTGAGGCGATGGCGGTGCCGTCCTCCTGACCGGGAAACCAGTTCTCGACGATGCCGCGCACGGAACCGGCCCACGGCATGGTGACGGCGGAGCCGGAGTTGACGACGACGATGGTGTTGGGGTTGGCCGCGGCGACCTGGCTGACCAGGGTGTTCTGGTCGGCGGAAAGGTCGATGTTCGGGAGATCGCCGCCCTCGGAGCCGGCGTTGCTGACGAAGACGACGGCGGTGGAGGCGGCGCGGGCGGCGGAAACGGCCTGGCCCAACAGGTCCTGGTTGGGGATCTGCCACCCGAGGTTGAGCTGGCTGCCGCCGCCGTCCTGGAAGTAGTCGACCTCGATGCTGACGGCCTGCCCGGCGGTCAGCGAGATGGTGCCGGTCTTGGTGGTCGGCGGCTGGTCGGCCCAGTTGCTGATCACCTGCTGCCCGTTGACGAACAGCCGGCTGCCGTCGTCACTGGTCAGCGAGAACGTGTAGGTGCCGGTGGTGGGTGGGGTGAGTGTGCCGGTCCACTTGGCCGACCAGTTGGTGGCGGGCACGCCGGCGGTGGGCGACTGGGTGCCCCAGATGAAGTCGACGTTCGGATCGGTCCTGGTCAGCAGCGGCGGCCCGGACAGGCCGGTGCCGCTGTAGAAGGTGGCGGTGAGGCCGTTGCCGAAGGCCGACGGGTCGACGATCTCGCCGTTCGGCGCGGCGACGCCTTGGGAATAGGTGACGGTAGAGCCCGAAGCGCGGGATTTGATGCCCTGGTACGGAGTGACGACGTGCGGGGCGTTGACGTGCGCGGAGCCGCCGCCGGCGGTCAGGGCGTTCTGACCGGCGTCGTCACCGATCACGGCGATGGAGCCGGAACCCAGTGGCAGCGCGGAGTTGCTGTTCTTCAGCAGGACCGCGCCCTCCTGCGCCACCTGACGGGCGACGGCGGCATGGGCGTCGGACGTCACCACGGAGTTGATCGTGCCGGTCGGGGAGTGGTCGAACAGCCCGGCGCGGAACATGGCCACGAGGATGGCCCGCACATGGCTGTCAATGGTAGCAACGGAAACCTGCCCGCTGGCCACGGCCTGGGTGAGCGGCGCGCCGTAGTACTGGCTGCCGTCCATCTCCATGTCCATGCCGTTGGTCACGGACGGAACCGTGGAGTGGGTGCCGCCCCAGTCCGAGGTGACGAAACCCGAGAAACCCAGCTGTTGCCGGAGAATCGTGTTCAGCAGCTGGCCGTTCTCGCAGGCGAAGGTGCCGTTGATCTCCGCGTACGAGCACATCACGGAGTCGGTCTGGCCCTGCTGCACGGCCGCCTGGAACGCCGGCAGATAGATCTCCTGCTCGGTCCGGTCGGAGACGATCGCGTTGTCCTGGGCGGTGTTCCGGTACGTCTCCTGGTTGTAGACGGCGTAGTGCTTGACCTGTGTCATCGGCCCCTGCGTGCGAATCCCTTGCAGGTCAGCCGCCCCGAGCTGGCCGGCCAGGTACGGGTCCTCGCCCAACGACTCGAAAGCCCGGCCCCAACGTGGATCCCGAACGATGTTGATCGTTGGACCAAGGACGAGGTTCGCGCCCTTGCCCCACTCCTCGGCCCCGATCACGCCGCCGTACTGCTTCATCAGCGCGCTGTCCCAGGTTGCGGCGCCGGCCACGGGCGCCGGGAGTTGGGTGACGCCGACCGCGCCGTCGGCGACACCGGCCGGGCCGTCCTGGAGGTGCAGGCCGGGAATCCCAAGGCGGGCAATGGGATCTACGCAGGCGCCGTAGCCGCAGGACGCCCCGCCGTGCATCATGGTCAGCTTCTCGTCGGTGGTCATCTGGGCCAGCAGCGCATCCGCCCGCTGCTCCGGCGAGCCGGTCGGCGGCGGCGCGGACGGCGTGCCGTAGACCTGGAACTCCGACACCTGCCCGGCCGGCCAGCCGGTGTTGGCGGTGAACGTCAGTCGCACGTACCGCTGCGTGCTGCCGGGCAGCGAGATCGTGACCTTGTTGCCGGTCGCCGGATCGAAGCCGTAACCCTTGCTGGCCACCAAGGTGGAGAAGTTGGTGCCGTCACTGCTGCCGCTCACGGTCAGGGTCTGCGTGCGGGCGCCCCACGCGGTGGACGGCGGCAGCGTGAGGGTGATCGAATTGAGCGGGCTGCCAGCGCCGAGATCGACCTGAAGCCATTGCGGGAACGCGTTGTTCACGCTTTCCCAGTAGCTGTTGGTGTTGTTGTCGTTGGCATTGCCCGGTGGGAAGCCGCCTTGCGACCCGCTGGCGGTCATTGCCTTGCCCAGCGCCAGGTTCACGTCGTTCGGGACCGTCACGGCCGGATCGAACCTGTCCACCCAGTACTTGGTCCGGTCCAGGTACGCCGTCGACGAGGCGGTGCCGGTCTGGCCGTATGCGCCGTCGTAGGTGAGATATCCTTGCCCCGCAGGGGATTCGAGCTGGCCGGCTCGATCTGGGAGCCCTCGTGCCACTCGTTGAACGAGGTCACCGACACCCAGTCCGGGTTGCCGCCTATGTTCGGGCTCAACGCGTTGTTCCACGTCTTGTCGTACTCGGCCCCGTTGTCCCGGTTGACGGTCGGCGTGGTGTTGCCGGGCACCGCGCGGTCGTCGAGGTAGCCAGGGGCAACGGAAGGTGCCCACACCATGCCGTGCTGGTGGCAGTACGCCCCGGCGTTGGCCCAGCCGGGCGCGGTCGCGGCGGCGATGCCGTCATAGGTGTACATGCCGTTGAAGTGAGCGACCTTGGTGGTGTCGGTGGTCTGCGCGAGCACGATGTTGTTGCCGGTCACCGAGTCCAGTGCGGACCAGTCGGTGATGTTCAGGCTGTCGAAGATGTAGAACGCTGGTTTGTTGCCGTGCAAGGGATCCCGGTAGAACGCCGGGCTGGAACCGTAGTGGGCGTTGAGGTAGTTGACGTCCGACGCCACCGAGGCCCCGGTGCGGTTGCCGTACGGCTCGATGTGCCAGGCGACGCGGATGCCGTGGCGGGCGGCGGCCGCCAGTACGCCGGCGGCCAGACCGTCCTCATAGGACCCCTGGCCCCACCAGCTGTAGATGATCACGCCCGCGCCGGAGCGTGCGATCCAGGTCATCTGCTGGTCGACCGCGCCGGCGAAGTCGCCGGAGTCGTACGGCCCGAGCGAGGGGTAGAAGTTGGCGCCGATGTCGTCGGGCGGGGTGTGCCCGCCCTGGTCCCAGTGCCGGTAGCTGCCGTTCACGGTCGGGCTGCCGTACCAGGGGTAGTAGAACAGCTGGACCTTGTCGGACAGTCCGGCCGAATTGCGGGCGAGCGCCGCCGGGGTGTGCACGGCGACCAGGGCGCCGAGCAGCAGGGCCACGACCGCGATCAGGCTTCGCAAGCTTCGCATGGCAGGGTCCATTCGGAAGCCGGGGTGACACGGATGTGCACCGACCATAGGCATCTGAACGGAAAGCCGCAAGAGAGCGACTGGCTAACGCAAAATACTGACACGAATGACTCTGGACGTGCGGGGAAGCGGTGCGGGCATGCGGGTGCCCCGCCCGGTCGACGCTGACCGGGCGGGGCGGTCTCGACGGCCGTCAGCCGACGGCGATGGCGAACACGTGCAGCTTGGGCTGGCCCTGCGTGGCGACCGAGGTGACGTTGGGCAGCGTCACCACGGAGATCGTCTTGCCGGCCTGGAGCGGGACCGACGAGTAGTACATGTTGACCTTCTGCGTCTGCTGCCCGCCACCGTTGTTCAGGTACGGCAGCGCGGCCACCACGTCCTCGCCGGGGATCGACGGCGACTGCCACCAGTCGTTGAAGCCCAACGCGAACTGCTGCGTGGTGCCGTCGGTGTAGACGATGGTGCCACCGCCCGACGGCGTGCCCGAATCACCGGTGCCGATGAAGCCCAGCTTGCTGCCGGACCCGTTGAGCAGCACCGATTGCCCGCCGGTGAGCACGTTGTCCAGCTGCCCGCCGCCGGAAGTCGGCCAGGTGAAGGTCAGGCCGTCGTGCTGCACGGCGCCGCCGGAGGCGAGCCCGGCCGCGGCCAGCGCCTGGGCCGAGTAGCTCAGGCCGCCGCCGTCCAGGTTGGCGGCGCCGGTGTTGTGGTCGTCGCTGATGCCGACGTTGTTGTACGCGGCGGAAAGCGACGGGTACGGCACCGAGGTCTGGCCGACATCCGTTCTGGTGCCGGCACTGGTGGTCGCCGTGGCACTGAACGGATAAGTGGCAGCCGCGGCGTCAGCGGGGGCGGTGATCTGCCAGGTCGTCTTCACGGTCTGGCCGCCGGCGACTGACGGGAACGTGGCCGGAGAGGTCGCCGTCGCCGTCCAGCCGGCCGGCGCGGTGATCGACATCGTCACGTTGCTGATGGCCGAGCTGCCGCCGTTGGCGAACGTCGTCGTGGCGGTGATGCTGTTGCCCGCCTTGACGATCGGCGGGATGGACAGCGTCAGCGAGTGCCCGACGACGATCACCGCAGTGCCGGAGACGCCGTTGACCGTGACCTTGATCGTGGCCA